>JAHEGN010000005.1:34825-39026 GCA_024645085.1 Rhodobiaceae bacterium | reverse complement strand
CTACATTGGCAGGAACATCTGCCATAGCCGCACTGGCCACGAGGCTCAGTGTCAGGGCTGTTGTTAACAATTGGGTTTTCATTTCATTTCCCTCCAAAAGAATTGGTTATTAGGGGCGGGCGAACCCGCCCCCAAAGACACTGATTAGTAAGCGTAAGATACAGCCAAGCTCACATTGTCGCGGTCGATGTTTGGATTGTACAAATCATCGCCCTCATACATTGTGTAGCCAAGGCGTGCCTTGATGCCACCCTGTTTCTCGATTTCGAGAGACAGACCAGTTGTGTACTGATCTTCGACCCAGCTAGCAGCTGGAGACGGAGACATGCCTGAGATACCGCGTGTATAAACAACAGTCGGCTTGGCGCTGTAAGGCGTACCAAAGACGTTGTTATACTGCAGTTGGGCAAACAACAGACCACCTGAAGAATGTTCAGTTGGACGACAAACTCCGATGTCACGTGGGTCAATTGACAACACGCCACCCAATGGCAAGTCAGAGCCAGATGTGCAACGGCTAGCCAAACGAGGCGCGCGGTTGGTCAATACTGAAATAACCAGTTCGGTTGAGTCTGCTACATCATTGGTTGGATCACGGTCAGCCTTATAATCATAGTTGTACTTCTCAATGCCTGGGGCATCGATAACCTGGAATTCGGTCAAAAGTACAGCCATATCAGCACCAAGGAAGCTTACAAACGGGTTAGACCGTGTAAACGTCGCTGTTGTACCAATATCATAAGTGGTGACACGTTCTTCGCTATAACCTTTATAGTCACTGTAATCACCGCACTGGGTAGATGTCAGCTGCTGACCATAGAGAAGACCCTTCACGCCCGTGAACTGCTCCCACGTACATGCACCAGCAATGGCCGAAATAGTGACCATGTCTGTGTCTTGCTGTAGAGGCATGTTTGGACGATAAGCGACCTCACCTTGTACACCCCAACCGAGAACTGTGGTGTTAAAGCTCATACCAATAACTTCGATATCATCAGGATATTCTAAGAAGATATCGCCTTGGTAACGCAGAGCCGGCGTAATAGCACCGGTTGGCAGATACAGACCAGCACCAGTCGCATTAAACGCTGAGCCAGTCACGCCGCCATTACCGCGGCTACAACCAAGAGCTCCAGCCGTCGCAACATTTGCTGAGGTAATAGTGCCATCAGCGAAGGTCGCTTTACACTGTGCGAGATGTTCGTTCAAAGACGCGCTAACCGACAATTGACTCATGGTTAACAAGCAACCTGACAGAGCCAAATCACCCAAAGTTGTTGGGTTTGTTGTGTTGATCGGGTCAGCGGCAGCAAAGTTGGTGCTGAATGCACCGTCAAGGGCAGCCGCGTTAGCTTGGATAGATGCACCAATGGCATTGTAGCTTGCAGCCAGGCCAAGCGGGTCTTCAAAGACCACGGCGTCTGCGGCAGTCGGAGCTGCTGACCAATCCTGCGACGCACAACCGGCGATACCATATTGACGCGTAAAGGCGCCGTCTTTTGGACCAATCGCGCCGACACCCAGAATTGGAGCACCTGCACGGCTAGATACGTAAGGAACACGGCTTGTGTAGTTCTGGTAGTAGAAACCAAACTCGGTAGAGTTCAGATTTTCTGCATACCAACGAACAGCAATACCATAATCATCGAATTCATCATTGACCAAATCTACGCCACGACGCATACGGTTAGCGTCGCCCAAAGAACCAGCAGCTGAAGTCAACTTGATGGTGTTACGCTCAAGTTCGGCTTTACCAACGGTCAAAGCACGAATGTGGCTTTCAACATCGGTTGCCGCGCAAGTGCCAAGAGCCGTGTCAAGCATGCCACCCAAAGCGGCCGTTGTGAGATTACTTGAGTTAGCAGCGTCACAGTTACGACGATTGCCGCCGAATGGGCCCGTGCCAATCAAGAAGTCAGTTGGCTGAGCGCCTGAACCGAGGTTCGCGGCGTCAGATGTTGCATTTGGTGTACCACCAACATCAAGTTTGAAGTGGTCCCAGCCGCCAACATAGGCTTCAAGAGTCAAATCATAAGGCAATGACAATGAGCCGTAGATGGCCTCTACTGGCAACAGAGCTTCTTTGATTTCAGCGCCTGGACGACGAATAGCAGGTACGTCGATTGGGCTGAACACAGAGTTACCGCCAATGAAGAAGGTTGACTCACCCCAGTTGATCACTTGACGACCAGCACGCAATTGCAGCGGGTTGCCAGCAATTTCTGTTGTGTAGTCAAGATAGGCATCAAGAATATTGATGTTTTCAATCGCATCGCGTTTCGCACGATCCGTTGGTGCAACGCGCTCATATGAAGAGTCGCTGTCCAAAACGGCGTCATAGAAACCTTGAACGCGAACAAATGCTTTCAGATCACGGCTAAAGGTCGCTTCAATATCTGAAGTGAATTTCAGCGTACCACCGGTCAAATCACCATTGTCAAAGTTCAAGCGGCCATCGTCGCCATTGATACCTGTGTCATAGTTGTAATTGCCATCATTGGTGTCATACTGACATGAACCAGCAGTGAATGTCGTCGCACACTGTGCCGCCGAAGCGGTCAAAAGAGCAGTGGCGAAATTAGTGCCACCATTGATCAGAGTTTCATAGTCCGATCCCCCACCAACACCCATGGCGAGGTCAAACCCTGGGGACAAATCTGGGTTACCGCCATTGGCAGCCGGCAACAGATTTTTGTTGCGGTCTTCCACGCGCATTTCAAGACCGACTGAGACGATCGTATCAATCTGAACATCGATACCCCCCAGTCGCATATTATAAGCGCTCGCTGGACCCGAGGCTATTAGCCCCGCACCGACAAGCGCACTCATTCCGAGTAATCGCAATTTATTTTTAAACATAGAAGCCCTCCTTATACGCTCCCTCACACAAGCGCATCCGAACGTGCCTCCACACGCAAAACACGAATACGCTTTTTTACATCATGAGCTTGCATTGCAGAAATTGCCTTCGTCAACGATGAAATTCAATAAAAGGTTTATTTTCATTAGAAGAATATTTTTGATGCAAAAATGTCACACCGCTGAAAAACACTGTATTTGCTCTATGTGGCGACGCGTTACTTTCTTTTTCCCCGCGCGCTTTATATAATGGCAGCGCCAATGGGCCGCCTTAGCTCAGTTGGTAGAGCACATCATTCGTAATGATGGGGTCAGGTGTTCAAATCACCTAGGCGGCACCATGGCGCAATTGTTAAACATTATCCATTTACTGATGAGCCGGCAGGCTGATGGTCGGGCGCTCGGTGTTGACAGCCAAAGCTGGCGACGTCGACAGCGCATGCCCCCATGTCACCGTGCCAAGGTCGCCGGTCACCGGACAGATTGCTTGCCAATTTTCCAGCCGCAAACCGGCCGCCATCCATCCCGCCTCAAGCGGCGCGCGCGATGCGCGGTCTTGCCATAATTGCGCCGCCGCTTTGTCGCCAGCACCAGCCTCGGCCTGCGCCAAAAGCAAGCACAAGCGACGCGGCACTTGCGACGTCTCTTCATGGGGCTCGCGCAATTTCTCTAATAATGTTTGCGCCAATGACCAGCGTTGACCGGCCAAGGCAACCCGAGCGCGCAAAATATGGCTTTCTTCATGGGCGCTATTTTTGCCGGTTAAAGAAGACACGGCACGCATTCTTTTGCTGCTCGATTGGTCGGCATAGCAATCAAGCCAGGCTTGCGCCAACTCGGCATGCGGCTGTCGGCTCCACGCTTGCGCCAAAAGACGCCGCGCCTTGGGCAAATGTCCAGCCGCCGCGCTAAGCCGTGCGGCCAAAGCAATAGCTGGCACCAGACCTGATTTTTGCGCCACGGCTTTTTCCGCCAGACGCAAAGCGGCAGCGCGAGCATGTTGCGTGTCATCAATAAGTTGTGCCTGCGCTTGTGCCATATACACAATGGCGCGGCGTGCCCGCACCACATCGCGCTTGACGCCAGCGCGCGCCCAACGGCGCATCCAATTTTCTACCGCTGGCCAATCGCCACCCTTAACCGCCAGCGCCGTCAACCCATCCAAAGCCCACAGACTATTCGGCGCCAATTGCAAAACCTGCGCTGCATAGGCACCGGCCGCAACATCATCGCCGCGCCGACGGGCGCTATAATATAGGCCTTCCAGCCCAAGCGCTTGTTGTTCCGGCGTCGCCGTATCGGACATCATATGTTGATATTCGCGCTCGGCCTCATCTGGCAG
>JAHEGN010000005.1:0-34725 GCA_024645085.1 Rhodobiaceae bacterium | reverse complement strand
AGCGTCAAAATTTCCGGCTGTGCCAATAGGGCCAATGCCGCTTCATATTGTTGCTGCGCCAAGGCCAAATCAATTTGCCCAATCACTGGCTCACTGGCCACGGCGGGTGCCGTCTCTGGCAAGCGCTGCAGGCTTACCAATCCGCGCGACCATTCATGCAGCCAGCTCAACACTGGCGGTGGACTGTCGGGCACAGTAACAGGTGGCGGTGTTTGCTCGGCCAGCGTCAGCTGGCCTTTAAGCCGGTGATAATCGGCCATGATGAGGGCTGACCAATTGACGCCTGTTTCAGCAAATGGCACTAGGGCCGTCACTTCATTGGCGGTTAGCAACCCATCAGCCCGCATATTGGCCAGCAAGGCAGAAAAATCTGCGCCACTGTCGAGCCGCAAAATCAGCTCGGCCAAATTGGCCCGCGCGCTTGTGCGTTTTTGTGCCACGCCACGATCTTCTTGCTGGTCGCGCAATTGCGAAAGTTTTTCCTGCGCCGCCAAAAGCGCCGCCTTGGTTGCTTGATGCGCCGCCTGTTCGGCCATCAAAGCGGCGTCATTATTTATTGGCGCCGCATCGGTAGGCGCCACCGCATCGCCGTTGGCTTCTTCCTTGGCCGGCGCGGTGACCATCGCATCAGGGGCTTTCGGTAAATCTGACGCCGCGACAATGCCCTCATCAACAGATATTGCATCCGGTATTTCGGCAATCTCGGTCTCGGGTTCTGAAAGCACGTCACCATCGGCTGTTTTTAGCCCGACCAAAATTTGTATTTCGGCCAAGCTCAACAAGGCCCGCCAGTCGCGCTTGCCGGCCCCCCAATCGCCAGCCGGTCGATTGATCTGCCATATCAGCAAGCCGGCATATATAAAGGCAATCGCCAAGCCCGACCAAAGCGTCGCCCGTAGCAGACGCTGCAGCCAGAATATGATGCGGGCGACAAATTCTTGAACCGGTCGAATGAGATAAATCTCAATTACCCCGCCATCGGCTTGATCAATCAGCGGAGGCAATTGGCGGGCGCCATCGGCCCCACGCGCCGCATCGGCACCGCCGCTTTCTGGCGGCATAATCTCATCATCATCTTGTGCATCGCGACCAGTTTTTGCCATGCCGCATCATGAGCTTATTTGAAATTCAAAGCAATTAGCAGAAATGCTGTTTAGGCATTTTCTTGCAACAGCGCCAGCATGGCCGGCTCGTCAGCAGCGGCGGCAATGCGGGTTTCAAAATCAGCCGCCTGCATCAATTGGGCAATCGCTGGAGCCAGACAAAAGGCCACTGGCTTTTTACCCGCGGGGGCCTTCAGCGCGTTAAATAAGTCGATGAAAATCCGTGCGCTGCGCTGCGAGTAAATCACCACCCCATCAATTGTCGCTTGCTGCAGGGCGGTCGCCACTGGCGCCTCAAAAGCTGTAGCCGCCACCGCCTCATATAGCACGGCTTTTTCGACACTTATATGATGCGCCGCCAAAAGCGCTTGCAGATTGCCCGCCAAATGGCTCCCAGCAATATGTAAAATTGGCTTGTCGGCATCGGCTGGTTGTCGGCTAGCAATTAAATCGGCCAGGCTTTCGACATCGCCTGCGGCCTGCTGCGCGCCGCCAAACCCGGCCGCCAACGCCGCCTGTTGGGTTTGCGGTCCCACTGTATAGGCTGGCAAACGCAGCCAATCAGCGGCGTTTGGCCCGAGCTGTTGCGACAATGCCCGCACCCCATTGGCGCTGGTGAAGGCCAAGCCTTGGATGTTTTCTGGCGATGGCAAAACCACATCTCGCGCGACAATATATATGACCGGCGCCATCACACAGTCATGGCCCTGCGCGCTCACTTGCTGCGCCAATTTCAGCGCATCATCTTGCGGCCGGGTAATCAGCAGGCGCATGTTAGCGCCCTCGCACCAAATGTGGTTTTTCGGCTTTCAGTTGCGCCGCCAATTCAGCCCCCAAAGCAGCCGCGTCAGCAATCGGCCCGCGCATTTGCCCTTCGGCGCAGTCGTCGCCTTCATCTGATAATAAGCGTCCGGTTAGAAGCAGCTGGTCGCCAGCAATTTCCGCATACGCCGCAATCGGTGTGCGGCACGAGCCATCCAAAGCATTGAGAAAACAACGTTCAGCCGTCACGCAAGCGGCGGTCGCGGCGCAATGTAGCGCGCTCAGCCAATGCTGCATCTCATCATCATCGGCCCGGCATTGCACCGCCAAAGCGCCCTGTCCGGCGGCTGGCACCATGACTTGTGGGGCAATGGGCACAGCGCCATCGGGCGACAGGCCAAGACGTTTGAGACCGGCCAGTGCCAAAATCGTGCCATCGAGCCCATCAGCCGCTATTTTACTCAGCCGCGTGCCGACATTGCCGCGCAAGCTGGTGATGTTAATATCCGGCCGTGCATGTAAGATTTGCGCTTTGCGACGCAGCGAAGCGGTGCCAATTTTCGCACCTTGCGGCAAATCGGCAAGGCCGTTTTTGAGCTGCAATCCGGCCCGTGGCACCAAGACATCGCGGGCATCTTCGCGCGGCAATATTGCGGCAATTACCAAACCGGGCTCATCCTCGGTTGGCATATCCTTTAGACTATGCACCGCCAAATCAAGGGTCGCTTGGCGCAGACCATCATCCAATTCTTGGGTGAACAATCCCTTGCCGCCAATATCTGCCAGCGGCTTATCGAGAATCGCATCGCCACGGGTAATGATTTCCCGCGCTTTAATCGCCTCGGCCGACCAGCCATGCGCGGCCAGTAGCGCGTCACGCACTTTTTGCGTTTGCACCAAGGCTAAAGGCGATGCTCTTGTTCCGATTGTGATCTGCCGTTTCATACGCGGTCCTATAATAACTTGGCAATTTGCCTAGCGCATATATAAAGTCGCGTCAAAGGGTTCGCTATCATACCGATGGTCGCAGGCAAGCAGTTGCAGAGAGGTTTTATGACGCAGTACAAAATCGTTTTGGGTATTGAGACCAGTTGCGACGAAACTGCGGCGGCGATTATTCGTGCGCCCATTGATGCCAGCGGGGCGATTTGCGGCGCCGGCGACATCTTATCCAATGTTGTGCTCAGCCAAATTGATATGCATGCTCCCTATGGCGGTGTGGTGCCCGAGCTGGCGGCGCGGGCGCATTTGAGCCAGCTTGATCATTTGATAGCGCAGGCCTTGCAAGAAGCCGATATGTCATTGGACGCGCTAGACGCCATTGCCGCCACCGCCGGTCCCGGCTTAATCGGCGGCGTGCTCATCGGCCTGACAACCGCCAAAGCCTTAGCCTTAGCGGCCGGCAAACCATTCATCGCGGTCAATCATTTAGAGGGCCACGCCCTAACCGTGCGGCTGACCGATGCCACCCGCTTTCCCTATTTGCTATTATTAGTGTCCGGCGGCCATTGCCAATTGATCAGCGTTGAAGGCTTGGGCGCTTATCATTGTCTGGGCACAACTCGCGATGATGCGGTCGGCGAAGCCTTTGACAAGGCCGCCAAATTATTGCGGCTTGGCTATCCCGGCGGGCCAGAGATTGAAGCGCGGGCCAAAAACGGCGACGCCAAAGCCTATGCCTTGCCAAGGCCACTGATCAATGGACCACAAGAAGACGACGACTGCGACTTTTCTTTTTCCGGCTTGAAAACCGCCCTGCGCCAGCAGGCTGAAAAACTTCAACCGCTGAGCGATCAGCATATTGATGATTTGGCTGCCAGTTTCCAGGCAGCGGTGATGGATTGTTTGGCCGAGCGCAGCGCCAAAGCCATGGGCTTATTCAGCGCCCGTCATGCGCCCAAAGAGAGAATAGCTTTGCCATTCGTCATTGCCGGTGGGGTGGCGGCCAATCAGGCGCTGCGCAAGCGGCTGGCCGATATTGCCGAACAAGATGGATTTATATTGCAAGTGGCGCCACCCGCCTTATGCACCGATAATGCGGCGATGATTGCTTGGGCTGGCGCCGAGCGTCTCGCCGCCGGGCAATTGACAGAGCAGCCGATGGCGGCACCAGCTCGCGCCCGCTGGCCGCTGGCTGATTTAACCGATTAAATTAAGAGCAAAGAAAAAGCACCGATGGGGGAGGGTCCATCGGTGCTCTATTTTGGCCGGGAGGGTGGCCATATTGAGTGCATAAGGGAGGGAGAAGCACTCATATTTTTCTAAAAGCCGGGAGGAGGCTTTTAGATGATTGTAATCCCAGCGACCCCTTGGGTGACCAAGGCCACGCCGTAGAGCGCGAGAAGACCTTTCACAACGGTCACGCCGGTGAAGGCTTTCCGTGTTGGTTTCAATAAATTGCTCATATCAGTCTCACTGTTCGTTTCAAAATTGCTTACGCGATTACGTTACAATCAGTATATAGGGCATGTTGAACCAAAAAACAATGAATAAATTGAAAATTATTCATTATTTAATGAAATTGTCACAATCGCGCTCAAGCTACTGTTTTTATTACTTGTTTTTTTCACATAGGCGCAAGAACACGCAAAACGCAGGGATTTTTGTTTGAAAGGCCAATAATTTTTCGACATTTTGCCAAATTTTGCCAGTTTTACAGCGCCTGCGGCATTTTCTGGCCGACAATATCGCCGGGAATAATCGTTGGCGCCACTAACTTGCCGTCACTGCGGATAATCAGGCCGCGAATAATCAAAGTCAGCACGCCAGCCAGCTCTTGTTCTAATTCTTCCAGCGTTTGATTGGTGAATAATTGCGCATAGCGATATTTCAGCGTCGCCGCCTGAATGGCGATTGTCGTCTGCGCCAGATTATCAATGGTAAACTCGCCCGTGGCTTGACCCTCGCGCAAAATACGCTGAAAGGCGCGGCGCTCGCGGCGGAAGCTTTCGACCTGAAATTGCGGCCGTTCGCGAATGACGATTTGCGCCAATTCCAGCACTTTTGCGCTGTTTTCCAGCAGGTGGAAAGTATAGCGCAGATCGGCAAAAACAATCTCTTCAAGGCGTTGGCGCGAGCTTCGATGCGGGCATTCCAGCACCGCCTCAATGGTCTCAATAGCGCTTAAAGCTTGGCGGCGGGCAATCTCTGCGGCAATGTCAATTTTACCTTTGAAAAAACGGTAAATATTGCCAGGCGACATGCTGCAATCGCACGCCACTTCAGCAATCGTTGTCTTCGGATAACCGTAGTGACGAAAGCGCTGTTCAGCGGCTTCAATGATTTGTTCGCGTGTCGTATCTGTCTCGCTCATCGGCGCAATCTAGCATGAAATACTGAACAATCAATAAAATATTCACACGGCTCTTTGTATAATAGACTTTGACAATTGATTTTGCTGGCTTGCATCTAGAGCCTGAGATGGTTATTCAGAAACTATGGAAAAAACCTTCACATATGGGGTAATTGGCGGCGGCGCATGGGGCACCGCATTGGCCAGTGTTTTGGCCCGACGCGGCGACACCCCCCAGCCGGTAACCCTATGGGCCCGTGAAGCCGAGACGGTTGAGGCAATTAATCATCACCATGAAAACCGTCCCTTTCTGGCCGATATTCGCCTGCCGGAAAACATCATAGCGACCAGCGATCTGACGGCCTTGGCCAATTGCAATATTATTTTAATGGTCGCCCCGGCCCAATTTGCCCGCCCGATTATTGCCGAGCTGGCACCGTTGCTGAGCCCAGACACATCTTTAGTGCTATGCGCCAAAGGGGTGGAGCGCGGCAGTTTGAAATTCTTGTCGCAAATGGCTGAAGAATATGTGCCGGCCGCACAAATTGCGGTTTTGTCGGGCCCCAGTTTTGCCGCCGATGTGGCGCGCGGCATGCCAACCGCCGTCACCCTCGCCTGCGCCGATGCGGCGCGCGGCCAAGCCCTGTGTCAAGCGATTGGCTCAGCTGGTTTCCGACCCTATCTATCGGGCGATATCATTGGCGCCGAAATTGGTGGCGCCATTAAAAATGTGCTGGCCATTGCCTGCGGTATTGTGATGGGCAAGGGGCTGGGCGAAAGCGCCCGCGCCGCCACCACCGCCCGCGGCTTTGTTGAGATGCAACGCCTCGGTATTGCCATGGGAGCGCAGGCTGAAACCTTGGCTGGCCTGTCGGGTTTGGGAGATTTAATTTTGACCTGCGCTAGCCTGACCTCGCGTAATTTCTCGCTCGGCCATGCTTTGGGTGAAGGGCAAAAGGCGGAAGATATTCTTGGCCAACGCGCCTCCGTCAGCGAGGGGGCTATGAGCGCCGAAGCGGTGCGCCTATTAGCTGAAAAACACGGTCTCGACATGCCCATTTGCTTGGCTGTTGACAATATTTTAGCTGGCCGCGAAAGCGTCGACACGGCCATTGAAAACTTGCTGGCGCGGCCCTTCACCGCCGAAGGCACAAACTAAGTTAGGATCTGAAATGTTTTGTTTAATTTGCAAAGATAAGCCCAACCATGTGCAGCTGCGCATGGACAATCGTCCGGCCCATATTGAGTATGTTTTATCGGCTGGCATTGTTGCCGCCGCTGGGCCCTTCACCTCAGATGATAATGAGACGATGATTGGCACCATGATGCTGCTCAATGTGGACAGCCGCGCCGCAGCTGAAGAATTTGCCGCCAATGACCCCTATGCCCAAGCCGGTCTGTTTGACAGTGTCGAAGTGTTTCCATGGAAACATTTGATTGGCGGGCTCGAAGACCCGAATAAGGCTTAGGCAAGATTATGGCTTTTTGGCTTTTCAAATCTGAACCTAACACTTGGGGCTGGGACGACCAACTCAAACGCGGTGCCAAGGGCGAGCATTGGGATGGCGTGCGCAATTTTCTGGCCAATAAAAACATGAAGCAAATGCGCCTTGGTGATCGCGGCTTCTTTTATCATTCGGTCAATGAAAAACGCATTATGGGCACGGTGCAAATCATTAAAGAACATTACCCCGACCACACAGACCCAAAAGGGCGTTTTGGCATGGTCGATATTATGGCCATTGAAACCGCCGCCTATCACGTCACTTTGGCGGAAATCAAAGCCGAGCCAAAATTGGAGAATATGGTGTTGGTTAATAATTCGCGCCTATCAGTGCAGCCAGTGCTGGCCAAGGAATGGCAATTGGTTTGCAAAATGGCGGGCCTTGACCCAGACCGTACCGCCTAGAGCCAATGTGGCTGCCTGCTCGCGGCACGCTGATTTGCCCGCTCAGCGCTTTGGATGAAAAACCGGCCCGTAGTTTTATTCTGCGCGGCGACCAAGAGACGCAAGAAATCGATCTTATTTTATGGCGCGCTGACGACAGTGTTTTGGCCTATGTCAATCAATGCCCGCATTTACATTTACCTTTGGAAACCATGCCCGACCGTTTGCTCAATCGGGCGCAAACAGCGCTTTTATGTTCGGCCCATGGGGCGCAATTTGACCGCACCGGCCATTGTTTCGTCGGCCCTTGTGCTGGCGACCGCTTAAAGCGCCTCGATGTCGCCATTGTCGAAGCCACCAATGCGGCTGGCCATGTGGTGAAAAACATTGTGCTCAACGGCCGGCTAGAGCTTGCGGGCGATGAGCCGCTTGGGTAAGCTGAGCCGATAAACCCGCCCGAGCGCGGCCAATTACCAAATGCGAGCCGTCAAAGGCCCCATACAAAAATAATGAGGAAGCCCATGTCTGATGATTTAATTTTTGATGTTCCCGCCGAGATAAGCGCCAATGCGCTGGTCGATGATGCCAAATATCAGCAAATGTACGCCGCCTCAATTGACGACCCGGAGCAATTTTGGGGCGCCCACGGCAAACGTCTGGACTGGATGAGCCCTTATAGCAAAGTCAAAAACACCCATTACGGCAAAGAGGATGTCTCTATTAAATGGTATGAAGACGGCACGCTCAATGCCTCGGTCAATTGCATAGATCGGCATTTGCAAAAGCGCGGCGACCAAGTGGCGATTATTTGGGAGGGCGATGAGCCCAGCGATGACGCCAAAATAACCTATCGTCAATTGCATGAAGAAGTTTGTCGTTTCGCCAATGTGCTGAAAGCGCGGCAGGTGAAAAAAGGTGATCGGGTCACCATTTACATGCCAATGATCCCCGAGGCGACCTATGCCATGCTGGCTTGCGCGCGCATTGGCGCCGTGCATTCTGTGGTCTTCGGCGGCTTCTCCCCCGATGCTTTAGCTGGTCGCATTTTGGATTGCGAAAGCACCTGTATCATCACCGCCGATGAGGGTGTGCGCGGCGGCAAAATCATTCCGCTGAAAGCCAATACAGACGCCGCCTTGGCACAATGCCCCGACGTTAAAACCGTTGTTGTGGTGCAGCGCACAGCCAATGGTGTGGCCATGCAAGACGGCCGCGATATTTGGTATCACGAGGAAAAAGCCGCCGTTTCAGCCGATTGCCCAGCCGAGGAAATGAACGCCGAAGACCCGCTGTTCATTCTGTACACCTCGGGCTCAACCGGCAAACCAAAGGGCGTTTTGCACACGACAGGCGGCTATATGGTGTATGCCTCAATGACCCATGAATATGTCTTTGATTATAAAGACGGCGATATTTATTGGTGCACGGCAGATGTCGGCTGGGTCACTGGTCACTCCTATATCGTCTATGGGCCATTGGCCAATGGCGCCACCACGCTCATGTTTGAGGGCGTGCCCAATTATCCTGATAATTCGCGCTTCTGGCAGGTCTGCGACAAACATCAGGTGAATATTTTCTACACCGCACCCACCGCCTTGCGGGCGCTGATGCGCGAGGGCACTGGGCCGGTGAAATCAACCAGTCGCGCCTCTTTGCGTTTGCTCGGTTCGGTCGGCGAGCCAATTAACCCAGAGGCTTGGCTGTGGTATCACCGCGAAGTTGGTGACAGCCGTTGCCCGATTGTCGACACTTGGTGGCAAACCGAAACCGGCGGCATTTTAATTACCCCGCTACCCGGCGCGACGGCCCTGAAACCAGGCTCAGCGACGCGGCCTTTCTTCGGCATCAAACCGATGTTGGTCGACGCTGATGGCAATGAGCTAACCGGTGCCGCCTCTGGCAATTTATGCATCACCGATAGCTGGCCAGGGCAAATGCGTTCGGTCTATGGCGACCATAAGCGTTTCATCGAGACCTATTTCATTCAATACCCCGGCAATTATTTCACCGGCGATGGCTGCCGTCGCGATGAAGACGGCTATTATTGGATAACCGGTCGGGTTGATGATGTGTTGAACATTTCTGGCCACCGATTGGGCACAGCAGAAGTCGAAAGCGCTTTAGTGGCACATGATGATGTCGCTGAAGCAGCAGTGGTGGGCTATCCGCACGACATTAAAGGGCAGGGGATATATTGCTATGTCACCCTCAATGCCGGACTGTCGGGCGATGATGAGCTGAAAAAAGCCTTAGTGCAATGGGTGCGCAAAGAAATTGGCCCCATCGCCTCGCCGGATTTGATTCAATTTGCCCCGGGCCTACCAAAAACCCGATCGGGCAAAATCATGCGCCGGATTTTGCGCAAAATCGCCGAGGATGATTTTTCCAATCTCGGCGACACATCAACTTTGGCCGACCCTGGGGTTGTCGAAGATTTGATTGAGAACCGGCAAAACCGCTAGCTATTGCGCCGCCCCACACCATTGCGCGCGTCGCCCGCGATAGGGCTGCGCCAGCTCGGCTTGCAATAAGGCCTGCGATAATGTGACCCCCTCGGCCGTTTGGGCGGTGGCCAGCACACGACCGGCGTAAGTGCCATAACGCACATTGACCAAGCGCAAATCATCTTGTTGCAACCAAGTGACGGCAAAGTCGCGGGCTAATTTGGCGCGTGCCGTTTCAGCCGGACATTTGCCTTTCATCTCTGGCGTGTCGACACCCGATAAACGAATTTTTACTGTCACCGTCTGGTCAAGCCAGATTGGCACACGGGCGCGAAATGTGTCGCCGTCAATGACCTGCAAAACCTCAAAGCTAAACGGGCCGGGCAATGTCTGCGCCGCCCGCCCTTGAAGCGGCACGCCGATAAGGACAAGCAAGAAGAACAACGAAAAACCAAAACGTGACATACACCCTCCAAGCCCGTAACGGGCGAATTGTTTTTACAACCACACGCAAAAGGCGAAGGGTTGGGCGCGCCGCGCCTAACGTCTAAACTATTATGTGTATTGGAAATATGCCACCAACTATTGGTTGAGTGTCCAGCGCCTGAATCGACCAATTCAGTCTCACTCAAAAAGCCAAGGCTTTAGAAGTCAGAGACAATACCGGCTTTTTCCCAATCGCCATAGCGGGTCGGTTCAGGGCCTTCTTGGCCACCGCTTTCCGATGCCCGTTTCTGAACAATATGCGCCGCCCGCCGTGCTTGCGCTTCCTGCAAAGCGCGCGCCGCCGCCTGTTGTTGCTTTTGCTGTGCCGTTGTTTTTTCCATTTGCCTAATATGGATGCTTGCAAGCCATTTGCCAAGATGGTCTAACCGCGACATGAATACGCAATCTAAATCCACGGGTCGCGGCCGCGGCGTCAACGCCAGTCGCCGTGCTGCCGCCTCTATGCTGGCCGCCATTGAGCGTGGTAAAACCCTCGACGAAGCGCGCGACAAGCTCGACGGCCTGGCCGATAATGACCGCGCCTTTGCCAATGCCATGGTATTGTCGGCCTTGCGCCACTACGGCGAAATCGAAATTCTTTTGCAGCCATTTATGAAACGCCCGATTCCCGGACGGTCGCATTTGGCGCGCGCGCTTTTATATATTGGCGTGGCACAAATCGTTTATATGCAGGTCGCCCCACATGCCGCGATTAATGAGACCGTCGGCGCCACGGGGCGTCGCGAGCAGCCGTTCCGGGGGCTGATTAACGCTGTATTACGACGCGTCGCCGAAGCCGTGCCGATCGCCGCCGACCCGCTGGCGTCTCTGCCCGAATGGATGATCAATAGCTGGCAAGCTGCCTATGGCGAAACCGCCTGCGCCGCCATTGCCGAAAACATCCAACAGCTACCGGCCTTAGATTTACAATTCACCTCAGCTGCGGCCATGACCGAGTTCACCGCCGCCATACAGGCGCGCAATGAGGCCAGCGATAGTCCGGCCCGCCAACATGTGTTGAGCGCCGACTGTTTGCGCCTTGAAAACGCTGGCGCCGTCGAACATTTGCCGTTTTTTGCCGATGGCACATGGTGGGTGCAAGACATTGCCGCCAGTCTCGCCGTGCGTTTATTTCCGGTCGAAGCCGGCGATGAAGTGCTTGATATATGCGCCGCGCCCGGTGGCAAGACCTTGCAATTGGCAGCCCGTGGTGGCCGCGTCACGGCGCTCGACATCTCCGCCAGCCGGATGCGCCGTTTGCAAGAGAACTTGACCCGCACCAAGCTGGAAGCGGACTGCCAAACAGGCGATTTTCTCGACTGGCAACCGGGCCGGCAATGGTCGCATATTTTGCTCGACGCGCCATGTTCAGCGACCGGCACTTTGCGCCGCCACCCAGATTTAAAATTGCACCGACGCGCTGGCAGTGGCGCCTATATGGCCAAACAGCAAGCCGATATGTTGGACAAAGCGGCCGCCCTCACCAAAGCTGGCGGCGCCCTGATGTTTTGCGTTTGCTCGCTAGAACCCGAAGAGGGCGAGGCGGCGGCGGCGGCATTTTTGCAGCGCAATCCGCGTTTTCAAGCGGCACCGCTGCAAGCCGAAAATTTACCGGCTGGTTTCGCCACGGCGATAAGCGCTGAAGGCTGGCTACGCACAACGCCAGCCATGCTGCCCGAGGCTGGCGGTTGCGACGGATTTTTCGCCGCCTGTTTCCACAAAAAAGCCGACGCTTAAGCACGCCACATCTTGCGCCGAGTGGCAAATAAGCATAGTTACAATCTATGAGCTCTGTAAAAATATCGCCGTCCATTCTGTCCGCTGATTTTGCCAAATTGGGCGAAGAAGTCGCCGCTATTTGCGCCGCCGGATGCGACTATGTCCACGTTGATGTGATGGACGGGCATTTCGTGCCCAATATCACCATTGGCCCAGATGTTGTGAAAGCCATTAAACCACACGCCAGCAAGCCGCTGGATGTGCATTTGATGATTTCACCAGTCGATCCGTATATTGAGGCTTTTGCCGCCGCTGGGGCTGATATTATCACCTTTCACCCAGAGGCTGGTCCGCATGCGCACCGCACGGCACAGGCTATTAAAGCGGCTGGCTGCAAAGTCGGCGTGTCGCTGAACCCGGCAACACCGGTGAGCGTCCTCGATCATTTGCTCAATGACATTGATCTGGTTTTGGTGATGTCGGTCAACCCAGGTTTTGGCGGCCAATCTTTCATTGCCAGCCAGCTTGATAAAATCCGCGACATTCGTAGCCGTATCACTGCCAGCGGACGGGCTATTGAATTAGAAGTCGATGGTGGCATCAACCGCGAAACGGCCGGCGCCGCCATTGCGGCTGGCGCTGATGTGCTGGTCGCTGGCACCGCCACATTCACCGGTGGGCCAAGCGCCTATGCCGATAATATCGCGGCGCTGAAAGCTTGCTCTGATAGCTGATGCGCCGAACCCGCAAGCTGGCCCTGACCATAGATGTGCTGACATCGGTAAGCCGCCAATTTCGCGCCGCTCTCGAAAATCAATTTTATCGTAGTGCCCTTGGTCGCGGGATCTGGCACCATCAGCAACCCAATGGTGCAGTAAAAGACGAGGTGTCTTTCGACTATCCGCCGCATTTGCGCCCCGGCAATGCGGCGCGCGGCGAAGCCTGGTTGGCTGGCGATTATAGCCTGCCTGGTGGGCTCATGCGCGAGGCCGATGCGCCGGCCTTTTCTCTCACCGCACCGAACCGCCAATGGGCCAATGCTTTGCATGGCTTTGATTGGCTGCAAGACCTCATGGCAATCGATGATGACGCGGCGCGCGAGCAAGCTCTGCAGCATATTCTGGCTTGGACACAGGCTGATTTCATCTGGAAAAAACAGCCAATGGCACCAGCCGTGACAGCCCGTCGCTTAATGTCATGGAGCGCTCATATACCGGCCTTGCGCCCTTATGGTGACCGGCGCCAATGGGCCAGTATTGAGCTTTCCATGGCCAATCAAGCGCGCTGGCTCTATCTTACCATGGGTCAGGTGAGTGATGGTATTGACCGCCTCCATGCCGCTGCTGGCCTAGCCTTTGCCGGTCTTATTCTGCCACAACGCGGCGATATTTTGCGGGCGGGCATGGAGCAAGTGAGCCGCGAAATGCGCCGTCAAATTCTCGCCGATGGTGGTCATATTAGTCGCTCGCCGCAAGCCATTGCCGCGCTTTTGGCCGATTTTATGGCGCTTGACGTCGGCCTCGCGCGGCGCAATATCACCCCACCCAATGGCTTTCAAGAAACCCTTGCGCGCATGAAAACAATGCTCGCCATGCTGCGCCATGAAGATGGCGGCTTGGCATGTTTTCATGGTGGCCAACATGTCGGCGGCCAAACCCTTGCACCGCTTCTGAAGGGCCATAAAGCCCCCGCCATTGGTTTTGCCCGGCGTAGCGGATATCAGAAATTGACGGCCCAAAAAACCACTGTGCTGGTTGACGTTGGCGATGCGGTGAGCGGGGCCGATAGTATTGCTGCCCATGCGGCGCCGCTGGCTTTTGAAATGAGCCACGATAAGCAGCGGGTGATTGTCAATTGCGGCCCCAGCAAAACCCGGGGCGAAGCATGGTCATTAGCCGCCCGTGCCGCCAGCGCCCATTCGACGCTGGCCTTTGACGATGGCGCTGAGGCCGTGTTTCTTGAAACCGGCCTTGCCGCGCGGCGACTTGGGCCGCGCCTATTGGCCGATGATTGGCGGGCCAGCAATCGCAGAGTTGAAGACCCAACCGGTGTCTGGCTCGAAGCCAGTCACGGTCTTTTTGCGGCCAGCCATGGGGTGCGTCACAACCGGCGGCTTTTCATGGATGCGCAGGGCGAGGATATTCGCGGCGAAGATTTACTCTTGCCCGACAAAGCCTCAACCATACGCCGTGGCGCGCCGTTTCATTTGCGCTTTCACCTCCACCCCAGCGTGCGCGCCAGCCTGCAAGGTGGCGGCCAATCCGTCTTATTAATCACCGCCAGCGGGCACGGCTGGCAATTTCGCATGGCCGGCGAAGAAAATACTAGCCTGCAGATTGAAGACAGTGTCTATATGGGCGAAAGTGACGTGCCCATGCGGTGCCAACAGATTGCAATCGGCGGCGCGTTGAGCGAAAACGACACATTAATTAGATGGGGCTTGCGCTATGCGGGCCGCACTGGCAGAAGACGCAAAGCGTCAACATAAAGCGTATTGTAAGCTTGGTTAGCAAAGAGGAACCCACCATGTCTGATAAAAAACCCATCACCCGCGCCTTATTATCAGTTTCCGATAAAACCGGCATTGTCGATTTTGCCAGCGCCTTAGCAGATCATGGTGTGGAGCTTGTCTCCACTGGCGGCACGGCCAAATTATTACAAGACGCCGGCTTAGCGTGCCGCGATGTTTCCGAGCTGACTGGTTTTCCTGAAATGATGGATGGCCGGGTGAAAACCCTGCACCCGAATGTTCACGGCGGCCTTTTGGCCATTCGCGACAATGACGCCCATGTCGCGGCCATGCACGCCCATAATATTGTCGCCATTGATTTATTAGTGGTGAATTTATACCCATTTGAAGCCACTGTCGCCAGCGGCGCCGATGCTGAGACATGTATTGAAAATATCGACATTGGCGGCCCGGCAATGATCCGCGCCGCCGCCAAAAATCACAATGATGTGGCGGTTGTCGTCGACAATGATGATTATCAAGCGATTATCGACGGTCTCGCCAATGGCGGCACAGATTTGGCGCAACGCCAGCGTTTAGCGCAAAAAGCCTATGCCCGCACCGCCGCCTATGATGCCGAGATTTCCAATTGGATGGCAGCGCAGCTTGACGTTGCCATGCCAGCCTATCGGGCCTTTGGCGGACAGCTACAGCAATCCTTGCGCTATGGCGAAAACCCGCATCAGCAAGCCGGTTTCTATGTCGGCGGCCCAGCCCGCGCTGGTGTGGCCACTGCCCAGCAAGTGCAAGGCAAGGAATTATCTTATAATAATATCAATGACACAGACGCCGCCTATGAATTGGTCGCCGAATTTGGCGCCGACATTGGCCCAGCTTGCGCCATTATCAAACACGCCAATCCGTGCGGCGTGGCGCTTGGCAGTTCATTGCCCGACGCTTTCGCCAAAGCCTTGCGTTGTGATCCGGTTTCCGCCTTTGGTGGCATTATCGCCATGAACCAGACCTTAGATGAAACCACGGCCAAAGCCATTACCGAAATTTTCACCGAAGTCATCATCGCGCCGGACGCCGATGCGGCGGCCCGCGAGATTATCGCGGGCAAAAAGAATTTACGCTTACTATTGGCCGGCAGCTTACCCAATCCGGGTGACCGCGGCATGACCATTCGCAATGTTGCTGGCGGCTTCCTTGTGCAAAATCGCGACAATGGCCAGCTCACCGAAACCGCGCTGACATGTGTCACCAAGCGCCAACCCAGCGCCACCGAAATGCAGGATTTACTCTTCGCATGGCGGGTTGCCAAACATGTCAAATCCAACGCCATTATTTATGCCAAAGACGGCGCCACTGTTGGCATAGGGGCTGGACAAATGAGCCGCCTCGATAGTTCGCGCATTGCCGCGCGCAAAGCCCAGGATGCGGCAGACGCCAGCGGCGCCGACGCCACTCTGGCCCTCGGCTCAGTGGTCGCCTCAGACGCCTTCTTCCCGTTTGCTGACGGGCTTTTAAGCGCCGCTGAAGCGGGCGCCACAGCGGTTATTCAGCCGGGCGGGTCGATACGCGATGATGAGGTGATTGCCGCTGCCGATGACGCGGGTCTGGCCATGGTGTTTACCGGCATGCGCCATTTCCGCCACTAGATAATTAGTTCGTTGCGCTGGCGCATTGGCTTTGCGTTGCCAAGCCCCAAGCGTGTAATTGCGGAAACGCCTCGACTGCCTTTTTCCAATTGGCCGGCGCTTGCGGGCGTGAAAATACTTTGGCTTGCATGGCGCAGGCGCTTTGCGCTTTATCTAGCGTCAGAAAAACCGCCGCCAAACCAATACGCGCGCCCATGCCAACCGGATCATCGGCTGGCGTACGCCGCGCCAAACTGGCCAAAGCGCGCGCTGCCTCCAATCCTCTTTCTAAGGCGGTCAAAGCGGCGGCGCGCAAAAACCATGCATTGGGTCGACGCGGAAAATCCTTGGCCAAAGCATCGGCCAAATCCAGCGCCCGCTGCGCCCGGTCGGTGTTCAGATTAAATTCGATCAGCGCCTCCAATAGCACCGCCCGCGGGCGGCCCTGCAAACCGTCCAACCCCAAGTCAAGAAAATCATAATAATCGGCGAGACTGCCGTCAGCCTGCATATCATCAAGCCGCTTCTTCCATTGCCCAAGCACCAAAGCGGCGCGGCCTTCATCGGCCGGGTCAAGCAAGGCGGTCAGCCGGTCGGCGTCATTTTTCCTCACCAAATAGATCAAGGCTTGCGGCACCAGCGGGCGCGTATCGCCGCCCTCGGCCTCAAATGTGCCCCAGGCAATGCCAAATTTATCGCCGTCTAAGTCGCCTTTAAGCGCCAAATCAATCGCCGCCCGATGCACCGCCAGACGGTCGCCAGATAGGCAACCCGGCGGGCATTGACTGCTCAGCCACAAGCCATAGAGCACCTGCCCGCCTTGTGCTTGCTTGCGCAGGCTGCCGCTCGGTGGCGCATTTTCCGCGCCATCCGCCACCGCCTGGGCCAATAAACGCACCCGCATGCCCAGGAATAATTGATAGGCTGGCATCTCTGGCCCAAACCCCGACAGCAAGCGATCGGCGGCTGCCCATTGCCGCTCCGCTGCTGCTTGCCGGGCCAAAACAATGCGCGCCCGCATCGCCAATACGGACGCCAGAGCGCTAGGGTCTGGCGACGTCAATGGCGCATTCTGATAGCTTTTGGCCAAAGCCAACCGCGCCGCATTGGGCGGCTCCTCGCTCGACAATTGCGCCAACACAATCAGCTGTTCAATGCGTGTGCGTTCCGGTCCATCGGCCAGCCCGACCAGCGCCGCGCGCAAATGCGTGAGGGCTAAAGTCAAGTCACCAAGGCCGATTTGACTGGCCCCCATTTGATAATCCACCTGCCGTTTCAGCGCCGCTGGTAAATGCGGATAATAGGGTTTAACGCCACGCCAGCCTTCGCGCACAACCGTATATTTTTGCGTCGCAAAACCAGTGCGCATCTGCCGCAGGCCGGTTCCCGGCTGATAATCCAATGCCTCCAGCAAGCTTCGGTCACCCGCCACCAAGGCCAGTGCCTGACGCAAAATTATCGGCTCTGCCTGCATGGCTGGTTGCAAAATCATTGCAATTTCATCGGCGGGGCGGGCCGCTTGAATGGCGCTAATCGCCGCTTGCAGGGCGGCATTTCCCGCAGCGCCACTCGCCACCAAAGGCGGCGCTTGTCCATCGCTGCTGTCAGCACCGGCAGCATCGGCAAGTAAAGCGGGGAGCGGCGGTTGAAAGCCGGGGGCTGAAATATCGTCGAAAAATGCCTGCACAGCCGCTTGAAACTGGCCTGCGTCATTGCGCTTGAGAGAAGATAAAAGCCGCTCAAGCGTCGCTTGCGCCAACGCCACATCGCCATTTTCAACCTGCGCCACGGCCATGCCATACATGGCGCGTTGCACCAATACCGGATGTTTGAATTCAAAGGTTAATTTTTGCAAATCAGCCCGCGCCGCAATCAGTGCTTGGCGTTTTTCATTGGCACTAATATGGCGCACCGCGCGCGCCAATTGCCCCCAAGCGGCGGCATAGGCACTAGCGACGCGCAAGCTTTCAATATCGCGCCATAAATCAGATGACAATAAATCCTCAAAGGCAAATTCATCGCCGCGCACATTGGCTTCAGCCAAATCGCGCATGATGTGCATTTTCTCGGCCAAAAGCGCCGCTTGTTGAGCAAAGGGGGCTATTTCCAGCGGCCCCATCGGGCTGTCATAGCACGACTCCATGGCGACAGAATATGTGTCCATCGCTTGTAACAAAGCCCGCGCCTTTTCTGACGTCGCCGATAAATCGGTCAAAAGCTTGTCTGGCTGCGCCTCAAATAGGCCCGGCACAGCAGGGCAGTCGGCCCGTGCCGGCACCGCCGACAGCATCAGCACAATACAAACCAAGCCGCCGAAACAGGCGCGCCAGTTTTTACCATTTGGCAGATACCGCATATCAGCTACTCCAAATTGGCCAGAAACGGCGCCAGCTCATCATGGAACCGGTCATCAAAAATTAACAAGGCCAGAGTTTTCATCAACTGGCGCTCATCCGATAAAGTCGCCGCTGTGCCGCCGCCCAATTTGGCAAGACGGCGAAATGACGCCATCGCCCCCTGCTGATTGAGGTCGATACGGTCTTCGGTCGGCGCCACCCGGCCGAGATAAGCGCGATTGGCCTCGACCCGACTATCGAGCAAAGAAACCCGACCGCCTCGGCTTTTCATCCGTTCGACAATTTGCGCCCCCTCATTGGCTTCGCTGCGGTGTGGCGGGGCATCGCCAATAATAATCACCACCCGCTGGGCCCCGACCCGCCAGGCGATTTTACTCTCAGCCACCCGCAAAGCTTCGACCACAGCTTCGGGAATATCGCCGCCGCCGACCGCATCAATACCGGCCATAAATTGGCGCGCTTTCAAAATGTCAAAGCTTGGCTGCGAGACACGGGTCACAAATTCATGATCGCTATAATCGCGATAGGCGATAATGCCGAACCGCGCCAAAGGCACCAGATTGCGAACATAGCTGGCCAATTGCTGCATGCGTTCTCGCACGCTACGGTGCACCCACACCATCGACCCTGTGGCATCAATGGCGAACACCACATCAATGCCAGTTTTTTGCAAATGTTCGATATAATCGGCGAAACTCTGCGGCACGCCGGAAATCACTCCGCCGCCCGGCAAGGCCCTCTGCGTCACCGCTTGCGACGGCTGCGGCATGGCCGGCGCAATTGCTGCCATGGTTGCATTATCCATCATCATATCGTTGAAATCTGTGTCGAGTGGCACTTCCAGCAATTCCGACAAATCCAATTCAGCCTCGGCCTCGCGGATTTCATCAATCGGCTGTTGCTGCGATAAATCAAGGTCAACCTCTTGCGGGCCGTCACTGGCCGCCGAGACGACAACGCTTTCAGTCTCAGAGCCGCCGCCGCGTTCGCCGCCAAACAACAGCACAAGAACGAGCGCCACAGCAATGAAATGCGCCACAAGCGACAGGGCAAAAAATGTCAGCCACCAGCGCCGCGACAGGCCCAAAAGCCGTCGCCGCATGGTTTGAAACAACCCGGTCTCAGACATTATTGCGGCCCCTCACCATTATCGTAAAACTCTGTCTTAATGCGTATTTCGCCAACCCCCGCCCGCGCCATGGCTTGCCGAAAATCTAACAGCGCCTTGGCATGGGCGCGGCGGTCAGCGACCAATTCAATGGTCAAGCCCTGCCCACCGACTTGCTTTTTAGAAAAATGCGCCGCCAATTCACCAAGCGTCAGGGGCGTCTCGCCGGTCAAATAAAATTGATCATCGCTGCGCAACCAAACCGACAGGCCGGTCGCCTCATAGGGCATGTCAACCTTGGAGCGCGCCACTTCAATTTGCTGCGGGTGATTGGTCGTTGGGCGTCCGGCGACCAGAACGAATAGGATCAAAAGAAACACCACATTGATCAGCGGCAGCAGATCAATCGATTTAATTTCGCGGCGTGTGTGTTGCAGTTTCATTTCGAGCCCTAGAAATCAGCTAAATCAATGTCGAAAACATCGCGCTCTATGGTCACCGATGTGGCGCCAGCTTTGGTCAGCACATCCATTGTATCCATGACCATTTGCACATCAGCCTGTCCGGCTGGCATAACAACAAATAATTGCTCGGCATCTTGCGCCACCCGCTGGCCGACAAAAGAACTGATTTGCTGGGTGTCACTAAGCGCGCCATTGAGTTGCAGGGCGCCATCGGCGGCGAGGGAAATAATCGCCGGTTGGCTGCTTCCCTGAGCGCCGCCACTGCCGCGCGGCGGGGCCAATTGTGCTTGCGAAAACTGCACAAAATCAGAGCCCAATAAAAAGAACAATAGCAGCAGAAAGATCATGTCAATCAGCGGCGTCAATCCCATGATGGCGGGTTTGCGGCGGGCGGTCGTAATGTTCACTGCTGGTTTGCGCTCTCACTGCGCACCAAAATATCCGACAGCGCGTCCTCAACCAAATCGCGCACATCATCTACCGCATTATTCAAAATCGCCGACAACATAGAAAAGGGCAAAGCCACCGCCAGACCAAAGGCGGTGGTCAAAAGCGCTTCCCAAATGCCAGATGCCAAAATCGCCGTGTCAGCGCCACCACCACCCTGACCAACCCCTTGGAACGCGACAATCATGCCCAAGACAGTGCCCAAAAGGCCAAACAAAGGCGCCGATGCAGCAATCAATTCGAGGACCCAAATATTGCGGCTCAAATGGCGCAATAAATATTGTGCCCGACGGCTTAATTCCTCGCGCAACAAAGCCGGTGTCATGGCGCCGCTTTGCGCTTGGCTTATGGCAAAGGCCAGAAGCGCCGCCGCTGGATGCGTCAATGCTGATAGTGTCGGCGCCGCTGCTTCACCGTTTCGATAGACAGATAGGGCCTCGGTCACTTGTTTTGGCCGCCAAATATCCATGCGGTAAAATTGATAAAGCTTCACACCGGCAATTGGCAGGCCAATAGCTGACAACAGAGCAATCACCCATGTCACCACACCGCCCTTGTCAAACAACAGCGTCCAAAACCCTGGCTCGGCGGTCGCCTCTTGGGCAAAAGCGGCAGGAATAGAAGCGCAGAAAATGACCGCGGCCAATCCGGCCGACTTTAGAAAATAACGAGACAACAGCATAAAAACCTCCGCATGAAAGCTAAATATTAGAGCGAAAAAAAAACGCCGCCAGTAAATTCTGACGGCGTTTTAATTTTTCTCAGGTCTGAGCGAAGACTATAATGAGCGGGCGACCAGCATCCGCATAATCTCATTCGAACCGCCGTAAATCCGCTGCACACGGGCATCGGTATACATGCGGCTGATCGGATATTCATCCATATAGCCATAGCCGCCGAAGAATTGCAGACACGTATCAATCACTTCGCACTGGCGTTCGGTTACCCAGAATTTCGCCGCCGCAGCTGAATTGGCATCAAGCTCACCCTTCAGCAATTGCATGGTCAATTGATCGACCATGGCCCGTGCCGCCATCCATGTGGCTTTGCATTCGGCCAATTTATATTGCGTGTTTTGATAATCGAAAATCGCATTGCCGAAGGTCTTGCGTTCGCGCGTGTACTCAACGGTAATATCAATCGCCCGTTCCATGGCGCCAAGCCCTTGGGCGGCAATAATCAAACGCTCGGCTGGCAGTTGCTGCATTAGCTGATAAAAGCCGCGGCCTTCCTCACCACCCAAAACGCTGGTCGCTGGCACTTTGACATTGTCAAAAAACAATTCAGATGTGTCGGCGGCATGTTGGCCCATTTTGTCGAGATTACGACCACGGGCAAAACCTTCGGTGCCATTGGTTTCGACGAGCATGAGCGAAATACCTTTAGCGCCTTGGCTTGGGTCGGTTTTGGCGACAACAATCACCAAGTCAGCGTGCTGGCCATTGCTGATGAATGTTTTCGACCCGTTAATGACATATTGATTGCCCTCTTTCAGCGCCGTGGTTTTCACCGATTGCAAGTCAGAGCCTGTGCCCGGCTCGGTCATGGCAATGGCACATACCATTTCACCACTAGCCATTTTCGGCAGAATATGTGCCTTTTGCTCATCTGTGCCATAGGCATTGAGATAATGGGCGCAAATCAGTGAGTGCACCGTATTGCCGAAACCGACAACCCCAGTGCGTTCCATTTCTTCCGCCAAAATTGCTTCATGGCGATAGTCGCCACCGGCGCCGCCAAATTCTTCCGGAATAGAGGCGCACAATAAACCTGCGGCGCCTGCTTTGTTCCAAGCGTCGCGATCGACCATGCCTTGTTTGGTCCATTTTTCAGAATGCGGTGCAAATTCACGAGTATAAAATTTATTGACCGCGTCTTTGAAAATCTCCAAATCTTCAGTCATCCACGGTGGATTATATGTATCAAGCATGTGTGTTACTCCCTAACAGTCCTCGACTATAGGCGCAGACGAAAGGGCGGGCAAGAAGTAAGGGCGCGACATGTTGTGCCTATTTGCCGGTAAATTTTGGCCGCCGTTTGGCTTGAAAAGCGGTCACCGCTTCTTGGTGGTCGGCGCTCATATTGGTCAGCGCCTCATAGCCCATGGCGGTTTCCATGGCCTGCACCGCCATTTGCCGCAACGGCATATTGACAATGGTTTTGGTCCAATTAATCGACTGAGTGGCACCATTGGCCAGACGTTCCGCCAGCTCATAGGCGCGCGGCAATAAATCGTCCGGCGCTAAGAGATGATTGACCAAGCCCAGCCGATAGGCTTCAGCAGCCGGTATCATATCGCCGGTCATTAAATATTCCTTAGCCCGATTAAAGCCGATGAGCTGCGGCCAAATCAGCGCCCCGCCATCACCAGCCACCAGTCCCATGGCGACATGCGGGTCGCCAATTTTCGCCGTCTCCGATAGCATTACCACATCGCACAGCAAAGCAATCGACGCGCCAAGGCCCGCCGCAGGCCCATTAACGGCGCTAATAATTGGCTTTTCCAACTCCAAAAGACCCATGACAATAGCTTTGGCATCAGCACCAATGGCGGCGAATTTTTTCGGCTCATCAATCATTTCTTGGAACCAATCAATATCGCCACCAGCGCAAAACGCGCCGCCCGTGCCGGTCAGCACAAACACATCGGCGCTGTCATATTGCGCGGCGCGAAACACATGCGCCAAATCCTCATGCATTTGTTCGTTCACCGCATTAAACGCCTCTGGCCGGTCAATGCGAATGGTCGCCACATTGCCGCGCGCCAAATCGGCGTGGCGCTCAATCGTTAGCGTCTGATATTTGGCCTTAAATCCGTGGCTCATCGCCCCCCCCCGCTATAATTGCATGGTCTCATTATAACCGCCCAACATCACCCGCCCGACCAGCTCATAAGTGCTGGCATTAGCAATCATATGTTGGGTCATGGTTTCAGCATCGCGCAGGCGCCGCTGAATCGGCGAGCTTAAATACACAGATGTGCCGCCGGCGAGGTCATGAATAATCCGCACAACGGCCACTGACTGACGTACCGCATGGGTCGAAACTAGCCGCAAATCAGCCCTTTTTTCCGGTGTCATTTCAACCCCAGCGCAAACATCTTGCCAAATTGTCGCCAATGTGTCGCGATATAATAGCCGGGCCGCGCGCAAGGTCGCTTCGGCTTGCGCCAATTGGCTCTGCACACCACTTTTCTCGGCCAAAGTGCGGCGCTCGCCGGCACCTTTCTTGACCCCAACAAAACCGGTGAAATCATCAATTGCCGCCCGTGCATTGCCCAGCGCAACAGCGCCAACACCAGCTGCCAAAAAAGCAAAATACGGCATTTGATATAATGGCCCGTCATGCCAAGGCAAATCTTTGCCAATGGCATAGCTATGGGCCACTGGAATCCGCGCTTGGCTCAGTTCAACATCGCCCGAAGACGTGCCTTTCAGCCCTAAAGTGTGCCATGTGTCGTGGAACTCGATAAGCTCGCGAGGGGCCATAACTAGCCGCATTTCTGCGGTTTTTGGGTCATCATCGGGGTTTTCAGTCAGCAAACAGCCAAGGCCAATATAATCCGCATTGGCCGACCCTGAAGCCCACGCCCAGCGGCCCGAAACGACATAATCATCGCCATCGCGATAGCCACGGCCGTTTGGGGCGAAAATCCCGCAGGTAATGCGATTTTCAGCGGCAAACATGGGTTGCGCAATATCCGCCTTAATAAACGCCGAGCCGAGCGCTGCCGTCGAGCCAATCATACAAACCCAGGCGCTGGCCGCGTCATGTTGCGCCAATTGCTCGAGACGCGCCATGCCGTCGACCGGCGATAGCTCATGGCCACCCAAATCACGCGGCACAAACATAGAAAACATACCTTGCGCCGCTAACTGACGGGCAAACTCGGCCGGCAAACGACGCGCTGCCTCAATCTCATCCGATAGGCTAGCAGCTTGCAGGCAAACGTCATCAAACTGTTTCGTGGTCATGGCTTGTTCTTGCATGGGACTTCTCCTTTTGCCAAAAGCTTATGACAAGAAGCTGTGGTTTGCAAAGCGCTAACCGACGTCGAGATCAATCCATAAAGGCGCATGGTCCGACGGCCGTTCCCAGCCGCGCCCGTCGGTGAGTATTTGATAATCCTTGACCTTGTCGGTCAGCTTCGGCGTCACCCAAATATGATCCAGCCGACGGCCACGATTTGACGCCGCCCAATCGCGCGCCCGATAACTCCACCAGCTGTAAAGTTTTTCTTCCGGCGGCACAAACCGGCGCGCCACATCATCCCAATCTAATGTTGCTTGCAGGGCGGCCAATTTTTCAATCTCAATCGGCGTGTGGCTAACCGTATTTTTCAGCGCCTTAGACGACCACACATCATGTTCGCCCGGGGCGATATTAAAGTCCCCCAAAATCACCGATTGCAGTTTGGTCTTTTGCTTGGCTTGGGCTTTGAAAATTTTTGTCATTTGCGCCAGAAACGCCATTTTATGAGCGAATTTTTCATTGATCTCCGGGTCCGGCTCATCGCCACCGGCCGGCACATAAAAATTGTGAACGCTCAACGGCCCCGACGCTGTATCAAAAATTGTTTCAATATGGCGGCCATCGCCTTTCTTGCAATAGTCGACAATATGGCTTTCCACAATCGGCACACGCGACAGCGTCGCCACGCCGTGATAGCCCTTCACGCCATTTTTGGCGATATGCGGATAGCCGAGCTTATGCATAATTTTTTCCGGAAAACTATCATTCGGACATTTGGTTTCTTGCAGGCAAATCACATCCGGCGAAATTTCGGCCACTAGTTTTTCCACCAAAGGCGCGCGCAAGCGAACCGAATTAATATTCCAAGATACAATACGCATGGCTATCTCCTCGGCGCCGCGATTAAAATAAATTCAATGTCTGGCCGGTCAAAGCCAAGGGCCAATGGCCATATTCGAACAAGCGATATTTCAGCATCAGCGGATGATGCAATGCTTCCTCGCCCAATTCCATATCGTCGTTCTGCGCCGCCTCAACCGCCGCTGCCGCCAACACCAGCGCCGCCCCATGCGCCGCTTGCTGACCAGCGCCGACGGCTAAATCAATAATATGGTCAGGCAATTCATCGGCCATATAAAGCGCCTCCTCGGCCATTTCGCGCAGCACTTCGCTGAGCTGAGCGGCCAAATGCGACAGCATCACGCCAAGCCCTTCCTCGCTGACGCCGCGCAGCGCTTGATCAAGCAAGGCGGCCCGCAATTGTTCTTCGGCCTCCCAAGCTTGCGTGTTCATATCAAGGGTCTCCGAGGCATCCAGCGCATCATCCCAATTCAGCACCGCCACCGCATCGGCATGCGGATAGCCCAGCGTATCCAGATAGGCGCGGGCGATTTGCTGGGTCTCCTCGCCAAATGGCTCGCCTAATGAGGCAAACCACGGCGCCCGCACAGCCTCTTGCGCAAATTCGCGCAAAGCCGACAAAACCGGTATTTCGGCCTCGAGGGCTAACAGGTTTTCCGCGCTATCGTCCCAGTCGGAACCATTGCCATAGTCATTCATCTACTCATCACTTTCATCTTCTTGCACAAAAAACCTTGAATTAGGCAGAGTATCGACCACACGCACCTCAGTGAGGGCAAATTGTGTCACCAAATTTTGCGCGTCGGTAATTTGCCAGCCGCGCAATCGCATTTTCGGGTGGTCAAAAACCAGCGTCATCAAACCTGCGGTCTCGCCATCATCGCCATCGACCAATGTCACTTCGGCGCGACCACTCTCAATTAAAATATCTTTCACATTGGCCGGTGAAATCGGCTTGTCCCAGACCTCACGCATCAGCTGCAGCGGCGTCGCCGAAACCGGAAAACGATTGGCCTCAGCGCCCGGCGCCTCTTGCACGCTAATCCATGGCCCCGACACGGTGATGATGCTTTGCGCCTCGCCCTCATAGGCAAAACGCATTTTATCGGGCAGGGCGAGGGCGAATGTGCCGCGCAACAGCCCGCCATTGGGCGCGCGTTGTAAAAATCGGCCAGTCTGCGGCGGTAGCGCCAACAGCGCTTGGCGCAATTGCGTTAGGCTGAGTTCAGGTTGTGGCTCAGCTGCTTGGGCTGGGCCGATAATGAGCCCAGACACGACCATCAATATGGCGCTGAGCTGGCCGAAAAAACGGTTAAAAGAAATCAATGTTTGCCTGCCAAAATCTCGCGCTTGCCAGCATGGTTGGGCGGGCTGATAACGCCCTGTTCTTCCATTTGCTCAATTAGCCGCGCAGCGCGATTATAGCCAATTTGCAAACGACGCTGGACATAACTGGTTGAAGCGCGGCCATCGCGGGTAACAATCGCCACCGCTTGATCATAAAGACTATCGCTCTCACCACCGCCGCCAAGCAAATCAGCAATCTCCTCGGGCGGCGCTTCGGTGACTTGTTCAATATAATTTGGCGCCGCTTGTTTTTTCAAAAAGCTGACGACTTTTTCGACTTCTTCATCAGATACAAACGGCCCATGCACACGTTGGATCCGCCCGCCGCCGCCCATGAACAACATATCGCCCTGTCCCAATAATTGCTCCGAGCCTTGTTCGCCGAGCACCGTGCGGCTGTCGATTTTCGACGTCACTTGAAACGAAATCCGACTTGGAAAATTGGCCTTAATCGTGCCGGTAATCACATCGACCGATGGGCGCTGGGTTGCGGTAATCAAATGCACGCCAGCGGCCCGCGCCATTTGCGCCAAGCGCTGCACCGCTGCTTCAATATCTTTACCGGCGACCATCATCAAATCAGCCATTTCATCAATCACCACCACAATGAAAGGCAGCACTTCGGTTTCAACAATTTCTTCTTCAAACATCGGCGCCCCGCTATCGGGGTCAAAACCGGTTTGCACACGACGGCTCAATGTCTCACCCGAACGCTGCGCCTCGGCCATGCGCTCGTTAAAGCCTTCAATATTACGCACGCCAATTTTGGCCATTTTGCGATAGCGGTTTTCCATTTCCTGAACCACCCATTTCAGCGCCACCACGGCTTTTTTGGGCTCGGTCACCACTGGCGCCAATAAATGCGGAATGCCGTCATAAACTGACAATTCCAACATTTTCGGATCGACCAAAATCAACCGGCATTGATCCGGCGTCATCCGATAGAGCAGAGATAAGATCATCGTATTAATGCCCACTGACTTACCAGAGCCCGTGGTGCCAGCGACCAAAAGGTGAGGCATTTTTGTTAGATCAGCCATCACCGGCCCGCCGCCAATATCTTTGCCCAGCGCCATGGTCAATTTGCTCTTGCCGCTTTCAAAATCGGCACTGGCCAGAAGCTCGCGCAAAGACACAATCTCACGCGTCGCATTTGGCAATTCAATACCAATGACATTGGCCCCTGGTACCGGCGCCACCCGGCAGCTCACCGCACTCATTGAGCGGGCAATATCATCAGACAGGCCGACCACCCGCGAGGAGCGCACGCCGGCGGCTGGTTCTAATTCATAAAGGGTCACCACCGGGCCGGGGCGCACTTTGCCGACCGTGCCGCGCACCCCAAAATCTTCCAAAACCGATTCCAGCAAACGCGCATTGGCTTCCAGCGCATCTTTGCTCAAAACATTGGCTGGCTTTTTGGCGCGAATTTCATTCAACAGGCGCAGCGGCGGCAATTCAAATTTGCCGTTGGAGTCAAAACCAAGGCTGGGTTGCGCTTCGCGGGCGGCGCGGCGCCCGGCTTTCGGTGTTGTCTTTTTCGCCTCGACCGTCACCCCAGCCAAGGGGGCGGCTGGTGATGGCGTAGCGGGCATCACATCGGCGCGCTCATCTGCCGCCGCCTCAACATCACTAACTGGCTGGCGGCGCAGGCGTAAAATTTTCCCGACACGCTGTAGCGGCGCCGCCCATGAGGCGCGCGCGAACAACCCGCTAATGGCCTGAATGGCTTGGCGCGTATAGCGCAAGTTTTGTAGCCCGCGCCATATGGCAGCCAAGCTGGCGCGCAACCATGCCGCCGAGATCAGCGCCAAGGTCAAGCCTATCAACGCCAAAGCGACAGCAATCAATTGTTCGCTGACACGGCTAGGATAAATCGACCAGGCGCCCAAAACCGCGTCCAGACCTTCGGCTAATTCCTGCCCAATGGCGCCGCCGGGAAATGGTGCATAAGGCGAAGCCGCCAAGCCGTAGATCGCCAGCGCCATGCTGGTCAATAAAACCCCAAAGACGCCAGCGATGAGCCGCCAATTCGGATGGCTGACCGGCTGGCGCCGCAAACGACGCAGGGCAAAGGCCAGCATGGGCAACAGCGCCAGCCAAACGCCATGGCCCATGATCTGATAAACCGCATCAGCAAAAATAGCCCCCGGCGCACCCAGCCAATTGCGCGTGGCATCAAGGCTCGTGGTGTTCCAACTCGGGTCGGCTGGGTTAAAGCTTATCAAAGCGCCGGCCATTAGCGCGATTAACGCCAGCATGACGACGGCCGCCAATTTCGACACACCGGCAGAAATTTGGTGGCCGAGCAAGCGCCCCACTTTATCTGCCCGATCGCGCCAACTCATGACGCCACCTCTTGCACATCAGCCATTGGCGGCGAGAGCTGCGCGGCAATATCTTTCAGCGCGGTTTCGGTTTCTTGCAAATCGCCGACCAGCGCAATGCGAATATAGCCATCGCCAATATTGTGTCCGTCGGCATTCGGCCGCGTTAAATAGGCGCCGGGCAAAACCCGAAGACCCACTTGCTGCCACAGCTGCAAAGCCGCCGCCTCGCCATTGTCGACCGGCAACCAAAGAAAAAACCCGCCCGGCGGCCGGAAGAAACCGGGCCAATTGGCAAATATGTTTTCCGCCACGTCGAATTTTCGCTGATAGAGCGCCCGATTATCGCTGACATGCGCGTCATCGGCCCATGCGAGGGCGGCGGCATTTTGCACGGCAATTGGCGATTGCGGCGCGGCAATCATGCGCAGGTCAAAAAACTGTTGCATCAACGCAGCCCCTCCAGCGCAAAAGCCGCTGCGCAGGCCTGGCAAATTACTGCGCTTAGACAAAGAATGAAACGCGATTACCGGCGCTTCGGCATCTTGCTGCTGCTGCATGATTTGCAAAATCGACGGCGGCGGCGTGGCCTCATAGGCGCGGTCGTAAATTTCCGCGTAACACTCATCGACCAAAAGAATAAAGCCATAGCGCTTGGCTAAATCATAGGCTTTTTGCAAATAATCAAGATCGGCAATCGTGCCCTGCGGATTGGCCGGAGAACATAAATATAAGGCCCGCAAGCGCACCAATGTAGCCTCATCAAGCGCCTCGAGGTCCGGCAAAAAGCCGGTCGTTTCGCTGGCATCGAGATAAACCGGCGTCGCCCCAGCGGCGGTAACGGCACTGGCATAGACTTGGTAAAACGGATTGGGCATGGCCATCAGCCCATCGACTTTCGGCGGTGCCAATTGCGCGGCCAAAAACAAGCCCTCGCGCGTGCCGTTGAGCGGCAAAATTTGCGACGCCTCAGCCAAACTGTCGGCGGTAATGCCGAACCGGCGGTGCAACCAGCCAGCCACCGCCTCGCGCCAAGCCGGCAGGCCGGCGATCGGCGGATAGCGCATATAGCTATCGGTTTCGGCTGCCAGCGCTTGCAAAACAAAGGCGGGCGCCGGATGACGCGGCTCGCCAATGGCCAGCGATATTGCTGGACGCCCCGGTTGATGCGCGTCCAATAAGCCACGCAGCCGCGCAAACGGGGATTGGGGCATGGCATCAGCTCGCCGGTGTGGCATGTGTGTCTCCTAAAAATAAACCCGCAAAGGGCTTTACGCCCCTCGCGGGTTTATCGAATCAGCCTGACCTACATTAACGCGGAGTTGGCGCCACGGTCAAAGCAGCATTCACATTTTGTCTCAACCACCCAAACCGGTTTCTGGATTGGCGGCAATTTTGTGGATTGATAAATCTGCGCCTTGACGCTCTTCTTCTTCGCTCAGGCGAATACCAATTGTGCGTTTCAGCAGGCCATAGATAATCAGCCCGCTTATCGCCGCAAAGCCACAACCGGCCACCGTGCCAATAATTTGACTGGTCAAGCTAACGCCGCCCAGACCGCCGAGCGCCTGTTGGCCGAAAATACCACAAGCAATGCCACCCCAAGCACCGGCCAAACCATGCAGCGGCCAGACACCCAACACGTCATCAACTTTCAGTTTTTCTTGGCAATAGATGAACAGATAGACGAATAAAATACCCGCAATGGCACCGGTGACCAGGGCACCAATTGGGTGCATCACATCAGAGCCGGCGCAGACCGCAACCAATCCTGCCAAAGCACCATTGTGCACAAAGCCCGGGTCAGACTTACCGAACAACAGTGCCGCCAAAAGCCCGCCAACCATCGCCATCAAAGAGTTGACCGCGACCAGGCCAGAGACACCTTCGAGCGATTGCGCACTGACCACATTGAAACCGAACCAGCCAATACACAGGAGCCAGCTGCCCAATGACAACCATGGAATAGACGATGGCGGGAAAGCCGAACCACGGGGGCCATAACGTCCGAGGCGGGCGCCGAGCATTACAACAGCTGACAGGGCCAACCAGCCGCCAACACCGTGCACCACCACGGAACCGGCGAAATCATGGAAGCTGGCGCCGAAGCTTTCTTCCAACCAGCTTTGGAAACCAAAATTGCCGTTCCACACAATGCCTTCAAAAAATGGATAAACCAAACCGACAATCACAGCCGAGGCTAGCAATTGCGGGCCGAAGCGCACGCGCTCGGCAATGCCACCGGAAATAATCGCCGGAATGGCCGCAGCAAAAGTCAGCAAGAAAAAGAATTTAATCAGCGAAATACCTTGCGGGCCATATGTTTCGCCACCGGCGGCGCCGCTGATCACACTGGCCGACGATAAAAAGTCAACGCCATAGGCAACCGAATAACCGACAAAGAAATAAGCCACAGTCGAGACGCCAAAATCGGAAATGATTTTGACCATCGCATTGACTTGGTTTTTGCTGCGCACCGTGCCGACTTCGAGAAACGCAAAGCCCGCGTGCATGGCAAAAACCAGAATGGCACCCATGAGAATGAAAAAGACGTCGCCGCCTACTAATGTATGTGTCATTTGAACCCCCATTACAAAAAATAAAGATATGCAAGTTACGTGCCACAATTGCCTTAACCACAACCGGCCGGCTTGCGTCATTTTTCACGCCGCGCCACAGCAAGGGCGCCATGAAATTGGCAAATATGCCTGTTTGTTAATCGGCCCCAATGTTTGTGCACAATATTTGTGCAATTTTTGCTTAATCAGCCGCCGCAGCGCGCTTGGGTCTAGACGGGTTAGAAATATTAAGGCAGTGTCGGCCCATGAAGACACAGCAGACAACCCCAGCTCTTATCATTGCCGGACAAGGTAATGGCGCCAAAGTCGCCGCCCTTGCGTTGGCGGCGGCAGGGTTTCGCGTGCAAATCGAGCCGCCACGGCCGCTGGCCGATATGCCGGATTGGCAAAATGTGCTGGCGCTCAGCCCAGCCGCCCGTTTAATGCTCGAAACCTTGGGTGTTTGGGCGCATTTAGACCTGCCCAGCACCGCCGTTACAAATCTTATTGTGCATGGGCAAAAGCCGCAGCGGCAATCGGCCTTACTGCCGCATTCTTTGGGCTTTGCCCATAATCCAAGCGGTGACGCCGCGGCGGTTGATGTGATGGCGCATATTGTCAGCTTGGCCAGCCTTAGCCGGGCGATCGACGCCAGCTTTGCGGCCAGCCAACACATCACGCTGTTACCGGATGTGATTACCAGCCATGACCCGGGCAACAAAACCATAGAGCTTGAAAATGGCGACCAGCGGTCTTGCGGACTTTTGGTCGACGCCACCCGCGCGGCGCGGCCTTGGCGCGACGCCGCCGCCGCCCATCAGGCAGATTATCAAGCGCTGGCGATTACCGCTGAAATCGCCAGCCAGCAGCCGCACGGCCATATGGCACAGCAAATTTTCACCGCTGAGGGGCCATTGGCGCTTTTACCCTTGGCCGATGCGCACCGTTTGGCTCTCATTTGGTCGCTACCAAAGCCGCGTGGGCAGGCTTTGGCCAAGGCTGATACGGCTATTTTCAACCACGAATTGAGCCGCGCGACGGCAGACTTCTTTGGCCCGCTTGAGATTGTCGGAAAACCCGCCAAGCAGCCGCTTTTGCTGCATTTAGCGCATGATTTCGTGGGGCCGGGGCATGTGCTTATTGGCGATGCGGCGCATATTATTCACCCGCTGGCCGGTCAGGGCTTTAACCTGACCCTGCGCGATATTGCCGAATTGGCCGATTGTCTGCACCATGGCCGAAGCTTGGGATTGGCCAGCGATGATTTTACTATTTTACAGAGCTATCAAACCCGCCGCCGCAGCGATGCCGGTCTGACCGTCGCCGCCACCGATGGCTTAAACCGGATTTTTTCCACTGGTCACAGCCTGTTGAGCGGTTTGGCCAGTCTTGGGCTTGGGGTGAGTGATGGTTTGGTGCGCCGGTTTCCGCAATTGCGCAGCGCTTTCGCCGGACAAGCCGATTATGGCACCAGCCCGCCGCCACGCCTCATGCGCGGCGAAAATTTTACCGATTAATTATCCTTCGAGCTTGCGCGCTTCTTCCGGCAACATAATCGGAATGCCGTCGCGCACAGGATAAGCCAGCCCGGCGTCCTTGGAGATTAATTCGCTGGTCGTCTTGTCAAGGGTCAGCGGCCCGCGACTAACCGGACACACCAAGAGCTCCAGCAAATGCGCGTCTGGCCACAAGGGCTCTTGACTATCCGTCGTATTTTCTTGCGATGTCATTTTCATTCCTATTGCATTGCATTATCATTGCTGCCATTGGCTGAGGCCATTTGCGCCAACACCATTTCGGTCAAAGCAATCAAAATATCGGCCCGCTGGGCTAGACTATCGGCTTCCAGCAACGCCTGTTTTTCCTGCGGCCCATAGGGGCTGATGATGGACAGCGAATTGACCAAAGCCTCATTGCCTGATTGCTCAATCCCATCCCAATCGGCGGTCATACCATTGGCGTCGAGATAGCGGCGCACGACATCCAGCAAACTATCGCGGTCGACATCAAGGGCGCCAATATCAGCAATCAGATCGCTATCAAACGGCCGGTAATTGGTCCGCACTTGCCGATAGGCCGTGGTCACCGGCAATTCTTCTTCAACATTGAAGCGGCAAATACCGGTTAAGCTTACCACCATGCGGCCATCATCGGTTTCGCTAAACGACGTGATGCGACCCAAGCAACCGGTCTGCATTAATTTTGCCGGGCCGCTGGCTTCTTCCACTGTCTTTGGCGGCGCCGGTTGAATAATGCCGAGAAAGCGACCGTGGGCCAGACTGTCTTCGAACATTTTCAAATAGCGCGGCTCAAAAATATTCAGCGGCAATTGTCCGCGCGGCAGCAATAGCACGCCTTCGAGCGGAAACACCGGAATTGTGGCTGGTAGCTCATCAATGGATTTGAATTTCTGGCTCATGGACTTCCTAGCTAAATAATAAAGATGATAATTGCCGCCGCCCGGCGACGACAGCTTCATCAGCGGCGCCATAGGCGTCAAAGAATTCTAATAATTGGCGACGCGCGGCATTATCATCCCAATCGCGATTACGGGCGATAATTTCTAACAAAGCGGCAATCGCTTCTTCGCGACGTCCCGCCCCGTGATAGGCCAGCGCCAAGTCAAACCGCGCCTGATGATTATTGGCATCGGCCTCGAGCGCCGCCAGAAGCGCGCTATCATCGACCAGCTCGGCCGCTTTGTCGGCCATTTTTTCAGCCAGCGCCAGCGCCGCCCGAGCGGCCAAAATATCTGGGTCATTGCTGGTCGGCGGGGCCATCTCAAGGGCTTGTTGTGCCGCGGGTAAATTGTCCATTTGCAAATGACATTGCGCCAGCCCCGCAATAGCGCCGACATGCGTCGGCTCCATACCCAGAATATTGGCAAAGGCTTGCCCGGCGCTGGCAATATCATTTTGCGCCAACGCTTCTTGTGCCGCCTGCATCAGCTGGTCAACTGGCGACGGCCCCATTTCGGCACCAAGGTTTTTTTCGACAAAGGCTTTGACCTCGCTCTCTGGCAGGGCGCCCATAAAGCCGTCAACCGGCTGGCCGTTTTTGAAAGCAAAAACCGCCGGAATCGACTGCACTTGCAATTGCTGCGCCACCGCTGGGTGCTCATCAATATTCATTTTCGCCAAGCGCACCTGACCTTGCGACAGGCCAATTACTTTTTCCAACACCGGGGTCAATTGCTTGCACGGGCCGCACCAAGGGGCCCAGAGGTCAAGCAACACCAGCTGGCTTTTCGAGGCTTCGATGACCTCGGCCATAAAATTCTCTGTTGTCACATCCAAAATGTCAGCGGCAGCGCCAGTTGTAGCGGCTTCACCCGCGCCATTGGCAGCCATGATATCGTCAAGATTATTGCTCATTGATACTTCCTTTGACCTAACATGGTGTCTTTCAAGCCAATTGCCAACCCCAGACGCGCTTTAACTGGTTTTTGCTGCGATATAGTATGGAAACAGGCTTGTCAAACAGCAGACAATGGTGCATAAA
>JAHEGN010000033.1 GCA_024645085.1 Rhodobiaceae bacterium | reverse complement strand
AACCGCATTTGCCAATTGCCGGATGAGCATAAAACACCTAGCCCACGGGGCGCACGGCTACGGCTGTTTCAAAACGATTAAACTCAAATCCGCCAAAATATTTCGTTTCAAAAGCGTAAGGCAAATGTAAGGCGCGGCCGCTAAGTAAGAGAAAACTTGGAGGTTTCGCATGTTGCACAAAAAATTCCTGATCGCCCTAATTGCCCTTATGAGCCTGAATATGGCGGCTTTTGCCGACGAAGAAACGCTGCGTTATGAGGTGCAGCGCAATGGCAAACCTATCGGCACGCATGAGGTTGGATTTGAGCGCAAAGGTGAGCGTCTGACAGTTGAAGTTGAAACCGATGTGCGGGTGAAAATCGCCTTTTTGACGGTTTATCGCTTTGCCCATGAAGCCGAAGAGCAATGGCAGAACGGCAAGCTGACCTCTTATCATTCAAAAACCGACGATAATGGCACGGATAAATTTCTCAATCTGAGCTTGGCCGGAAATACTTACACCGTTGATGGCAGCGCTGGACGTTTAGAAGCCGCCGATATGGCCTTGCCGGCCAGCCTTTGGCATAAGGCCACAGCCACGCAAGAGCAGCTGATGAACACGTTGGATGGTCATAATATGGCGGTTTCCATTGAGGATGCCGGTCTTCAGACAATCAAAGCCGCGGGCAAGAATATCGAGGCGCGGCATTTCATTATGAGCGGCGAATTACAACGCGAATTGTGGTATGCTGATGAGCGTTTGGTGCGGGTCAAATTTTTTGGTGAAGACGGCTCGACCATTGAGTATGAATTGCAATAGGAAGTTTTTTTGCGTCTTTTACTAATTGAGGATAATCGCCGCCTGGCCGATTTACTGGCCGACTATCTCGATAAAAGCGGCTATCGGGTCGACCGTGCAGAGAGCTTGGCCATGGCCCATGATTTTTGCGCCGTCGCATCCTATGATGTGATTGTTCTTGATCTCGGCCTGCCCGATGGCGATGGCTTTTCCTTCCTCGCTGACTTGCGCCGGTCCGGCGACAGCGTGCCAATCTTAATATTGACGGCGCGTGACGGCATTGACAGCCGCATAAAGGGGCTGGATTTGGGCGCCGATGATTATCTCTTAAAACCGTTTCACAATGATGAATTGGCCGCCCGCCTGCGGGCGCTTTTGCGCCGGCCGGAAAATTTTCTTGGCCATAGCCTGCGCTGCGGCAATCTCTCGCTCAATGCCAATGAGCGCAAAGTTGAAATTAGTGAGCAACCGCTTTCCTTAAGCCGCCGCGAAGTCGATGTGCTGGAAATCATGTTACGGCGCAGCGGCCATATTGTGACCAAACAAGCGCTGATGGAAGCCATGCACGAAACCGGCGATGCCCTCAGCGATAATGCTTTGGAAGTCTCCATTCATCGCTTGCGCAAAAAATTACAAGCTGGTGGCAGCACTTGCGAGGTGAAAACCGTGCGCGGCATCGGTTATATGGCAGATGGGCCGAACCCATGAGTTCGCTACGCATCAAACTTATCGTCATGGTGGTGCTAACGGTCGGCATTACTTTTATCGGCAGCTTAATGGTGTTTTCACTGGCCGTAAGCTCGCGCATGGCCTCGCTGGAAGATTTATCGCTGAGCGAACAAATGGGCGATATTGCCGCCGCCCTTTCATGGCAAGACGGGCGCATCGCCGTTGACGTGCCGGTCTCCTTGCGCCGCGATTATCGCACTGGTGCTGGTCAATTCATTTATATTGTTAGCGATGAAAATGGCCGTATTCTCGACAGTTTCGGCAGCACCCAACATTTGCGCCCGCTAGACATTTCGGCCAAAGGGCTGAATGATAATATGCAGCTCTTTTCAACATTGCGCGAACTGGGCGGCAATGAGTCGAAGTTTTTCGCCGCCGAAAAATGGTTCACCATCGGCCCCGATAAATGGGTCAATATTCAAGTCGGCCAAGGCCCAGCGCATGAGGATGTGTTGGCCGATGAAATATTGTTTGAAATGTTTGAACGAAACGGTCTGCTAATCGGCGGGCTAATTGCCTCGCTGATTGGTGGGGTGATATTCATCGTTAACCAATTAACCGGCTCTTTGCGCCAATTGGAAAAACAAGCCATCACCATTCGTCCCGGGGCGCAAGATCAAAAACTGCAAGTGGCGCGTGTGCCTAGCGAATTAGTGCCGCTGGTCAGCCAAATCAATGAGGCGTTGAGACGTCTCAATGAAGCCTATGTCATGCAGAAAAATTACAGCGATATGGCGGCACATGAATTGCGCAGCCCTTTGGCCATTGTGCGCTGCCAAGCCGAGGCATTGGCCGACAGTGCAGAAAAAAATATGCTGCTCGATGACATCGGCAATATGGAACAAGTGCTGACGCGGCTGATGCAATTATCGCGCTCTGAATCAGCCATGGTCGGCGCCCATCAAAGCCTTGAATTGGGCGAGACGCTGGGCGAGATTTTATCGGAGATTGGCGGCGCACTTATTCGCGACGGCATGCAGCTTTCTTTGACCAGATTGCCGCAGCCCGTACACATCAATGCCGATCAGGCCATGCTGGAAGTAATGCTACGCAATCTTTTGGACAATGCCGCCGCCGCCGGTGGTGCCTATAGCACCGTCACCATTTCTTATGATGCGACAGGTTCGGTATTTATTGCCGATAATGGCCCGGGCGTGCCAGATGATAAATTAAGCAAGATTTTCGATCGCTTTGTGCGCCTTTCCGACAGCACAACAGATGGCCATGCCGGTCTCGGCCTCGCCATTGTGCGCGCCCTTGCCGATGCGCAAAACGCCAGCGTCAGCGCTCATCATGCCGACATGGGTGGGCTGGAAATCAGATTGGCATTTTCGCTCTCGGCTGTAAGCCAGTTGTAAGACGTTTGGGTTAATTTCCTTTTTGAAAGGAAATGCTTATGACACATGGTTTCTACAGACTCGTCCCCCGCACTGACGCCACACGCGCCGAAGTTGAGGCATTTATTGCCAAACGCTATTTGGATTGCTATGGCGCTCATATCAATCATTTCCCCGATGTTTTGATCGCCTATTATGACAACACTAAAACATTGGCCGCCGCCTGCGGCTTGCGCTCTCATGAAGAGGGGCTTATCTCCGCCGCTTATTTGCCAGATGATCCGGCCACTTGCGTATCGCGGGCGCTGGGTCGCCGGGGCCAAGCGTCAGATTTGATTGAGTTCACCTCTTTAGCGGCCAATCGATTGGACAGCTTGATGCACGTATTACAAGCGGCGCGCGATGAGGCACGTCGGCGCGGCAAGAGCCTAGCGATTTTCACAACGACGGAATTGATCAGCAGAATTTTGCGGCGTCAAAAAGTCAAAACCATATTTCTCGCCAATGCCGATGAAACCTGCGCGCCAGGCGAAGGCCCATGGGGCGATTATTACGGCCCCGGCACCAATGTTTATGTGCTGCCCGACGATCAGGCCTATGCCGGTGATTTATTCTTACAGGCAAACAAGGGCCACTAAATCATGCTTTTATCTCTCGCCGCTTTAATCGAGCGCCAATCATCTGACGCGCCGGCTTTTCAAGACAGCCAGACCCAGCTCAGCTATGGCGAGCTTTATGCCGCCATTGCCGATTTGGCCGCGCGTTTGGCAGATGCGCCGCCGACCATCGGCTTATGCGCCAAAAATAGCGTTGAATGGGTGATTGCCGATTTGGCAATAACCGCGGCTGGTAAAACACTGGTGCCAATGCCCGGCTTTTTTTCCGCCGACCAAATGCGCCATGTTATGCAAGACGCCGATATCGGCCTGTTTCTATGCGATGAGAGCTACCAGCAAAGCTTGCAAAATATCGGTGCGACCACGACTTTACTGACCCGTCCGGTCACCACAAGCGAGGCAGTGCTGACACCAAAACCCAATGCCACGCGGGTGATTTATACCTCTGGCACTACTGGCACACCGAAAGGCGTGCGTTTGGGCGAGGCGCAATTAAACTTCACCATGCAGGCTTTGACCGATGCCATTTCAGCCTGCGCTGATGACCGTTATTTATCAGTTCTGCCTTTTGCCTTGCTGTTGGAAGAATTATGCGGCCTGCACGTGCCGCTCATGGTCGGCGGTAGCTGTATCATTGATGCGGCGGCGGCTGAGGCGGTTGGCAATGGTCATGTCTCGGCTCTGCAAGAATCGGCCATGGTCGCACAACCTAGCGTCATGGTGCTGGTGCCCGAATTGCTGCGCGCGTGGACGGCGGCGCTTATGTTAAGCGGCGACAAAGCACCGGAAAGCCTGCGCTTTTTGGCCGTTGGTGGCGCCAAAACCCCGCCCGAGGCCTTGGCCTTGGCGCGCGATTTGGGCCTGCCGGCTTTTGAAGGTTACGGCTTGTCGGAATGCGGCTCAGTGGTCGCGCTTAATCTGCCGGGCGCGTCGCGCGCCAATACAGTCGGGCGTCCTTTGCCAGGCCTTGATGTCAAAATCATCGACGGCGAAATCACTGTGGCGGGTGCCAATGTGATGTCGGGCTATCTCGGCCAGACGCCGCATGATGGGCCGTGGGCGACCGGCGATTTGGGCACCATTGACGAAGACGGGTTTTTAATCGTGCATGGCCGCAAAGACAGTGTGCTGGTCAATGGCTTTGGTCGCAATGTCTCGCCGGAATGGGTAGAGGCGATGATGAGCAATGACTTCCGTATTGGCCGCGCTGTGCTGGCGCATGGTCGCGACGGTAAATTTTGCGCCCTGATCAACCCAACCCTTCTGGGTGAGGCGCTATACAATAACGACCAATATGAACAAAACCTTGAGAGCCTGCGCGCGCTTTGCGCCGAGGCGCCAGCTTATGCGCGGCCCGATGATTTTATCTGTATCAATGCAGAAGCCGCCAGCGAAGCTCAGCTATTTACTGCCAGCGGACGTCCGAGACGCCGCGTCATAAATGAATATGTGATGTCAAAATTAAAGGAGACACAAAATGTCTAAACAAAGTTTTTACCAAGTCCTGCAAAACCAAACCGAAGCTGCAAGGCAGTCATTTTTTTCAACACCCATGTTGCTGGACGCGGCTGAAAACGGCGTTGAGGCCGGTCTTTATATTAATTATCTGACACAAGCCTATCACCATGTGCGCCATACTTGCCCGCTACTGGCCGCCGCTTTGGGCCGTTGCGGCGCACAAGACGAAGTGCTGCGGACGGCTTTGATTGAATATATTGATGATGAAAAAGGCCATGAGAAATGGATTCTCAATGATATTCGCGCCATTGGCGGTGATGCCGCCGTTGAGCGCGCCTTGAGCTATGAGGGCGATCGGGCCGTGCGGATGATGGTCGGCTATGTTTATTACGCCATTGACCGCATCAGCCCCTATGCCATGCTCGGCATGGTGCATGTGCTGGAAGGCACATCAGTGGACATTGCCTCACTGGCCGCAGATTCCATTGCCAAAAGGCTCGGCATTCCAACCACCAAAGGTTTCAGCTATCTGACCTCGCATGGCGCGGTCGACCAACACCATGTGCAGTTTTTCGAAAATCTGGTAAACCAAATTGATGATGAGGAAAAGCAAGCCATCATTATTGATACGGCGCGCATTACCTATCAGCTATGGGGGCAAATGTTCTCCGATTTGGTTAGCGATTGGGACGCACAGGAGGCGGCATAATCATGCAAGAGACAGGGCATAAGGTTTTGATAACTGGCGGCGGGCGCGGCATTGGTCGCGCTTTGGCCGACCGCTTTGCCGCAGCCGGCAATCAGCTATTGATTGTCGGACGCAGCCAGCCGGATAACCTGCCCGATCAAGCGATATTTATCGCTTGCGATTTGGCCGACCAAAAAGCCCGACAGGATTTGATCGCCCATATCACCAAAGACCATGCTGATTTATCCGTGCTCATCAATAATGCTGGTTTACAGCATGAAGGCGTGTTTGCCACAGATTGGCATTATGATGATTATGCGCCAGAGCTGGCGACCAATATCAATGCGGTGGTGGCGCTTACCGATGGCTTGCTGCCATTGCTGAAAGCCCGCAAGGAAGCGGCGATTGTTAATATTTCTTCAGCATTGGCCATTCAGCCGAAACAAGATGCGCCGATTTATTGTGCCAGCAAGGCATTTATCCGCTCCTTTACCAAGAGCTTGCGCTATCAGCTGGCCGGCAGCCCTATTCGTGTGATCGATGTGGTGCCGCCTTTGGTCGATACGGATATGACCCGCGGGCGCGGCACTGGCAAAATAACCACGGATAAGCTGGCCGATATTTTCTGGCGCGGCTGGCGTGCCAATAAAGAGAATATTTATGTTGGAAAAGCCGGCCTATTGCAGCTCATCAATCGCCTGTCACCGGCTCTGGCCAGCCGCAGTGTGCGCCACGGCTGAGCCTTGAGATAGACATCTCCGGCAGGCAATCAGCCGTCACGCATCTTTAAGCGTAAATTCAATCGGCACTGAAAACGGGCCGGATGACATTGCCTGTTGGTTTGTTGACACAGACTACAATGATGAGGCCTTTTTCGTCCGCCACGCCTATTTCTCAGGCGGTGGCACTGACCCGTTCAAACGCCTGAAGACGACGCTTAAAGCCGAGATCAACGAAGAAGCTTGGTCTTCGCCACCTTCGAATGAGTACAAGTGATACGGCACAAAATCTTCTGCCATTACTTCTCCACCAGTTGCCCAAACTATTAAAGGAATATTCTTCCACGCTGGCAAGGTTTCACCAGTAGCCCATCGATAAACTACCGATTGGGGAACCCCAATATTTTTCCCGAACCTGTATGTCGATACCTCATATATGTCTAAATACTCAAGCAATGTCATTGTGCCCTCGCCTTACAATAGTGTACGTCTGCTTATCTATCGATATAACTTTCCAGAGAGAATTGCCGTTAAGCTCCACGTCGTCACCCACTCTTGCACCTATGATCTCATTAAATACTATGTCGTTTTTAGGTAGAGAAACAAAATCTCCCTGAATAGACTTGGCGCTTGGATCGGCAATCTCAAGGAGGTGAAAGGTTAGTTGCCGTGCATTCTGTTCTAAGCAAACGTAGTCTCCAATTTGCGCTGTAATTTCCTTCAACGTGTTATCGCAGTTGGCTTCAAACCGCTTTTGTTTTTCAGAGTAGGTCATCACCAACTGAGCAATTATGCCACGCTCCTTTTCTGTAATTGACTCTAATACATCACCTAAAGAGCTGATAGCCTCAATAACCATCAATTTACCATTCGCCAACCGGATCAACCTCTGGATTTCGGCCGAATGAAAGCCTTTGCTGACCTTACCCCTAAATTTTAATTCGTCGATTATACGGCGGCATTCAATCTCTGATAGGTTGGCCCCCCCAAAACCTGCTCTAACTCCAAGTTGCTTAAAAGATCAACTTTCATCTCTTGGTCCACTTCTTCAATTTTTTCTTTTCGGCAAAGTATTTTCAAGCTTATGCACTAAAGCTTTTTTGCCGGCGCCTGAAGAAAAAGAGCCGACAGCTCCGCCCTTGCCGGCAACCATCCAAAATTTATTGCCGCCCACCAACTCTCCGTCTTTATTATATTCCTCTAAATCATTGAAGCACTTCCTCATAACCTTAACGTAAGATGAGGGGCTGGTTTCGGGTAAGCCCTCTTCTCTTAAATAATGAAGGACGCTCACAAAAAATTCATTTAGGACACTTACCCCAATGCCTTTTAGTAGTGCAAAGTCCTTGGGTTCATGTTTTTTATTTTCTGCATTGGAACTATTTGGAAATGCCTCAGGTATGACCTTCTCAATCCCCTCCCAATATGCGATTAAACAAGTAGCTTGGTTTCCCTCAGTTCGCCTCATAAATGCTTTGTCGCTTAAAAGCGCCTTGAGTGACGTTACAAAACTTGCCGCTGGGACTTTTACAGGCGATGAATTTACTTGATTTGGACGCGGTACCACTTTTTCCCCGCATCGTCGGCGTCGGGCCATATGCTAACACTACGAATTGCAAGTGGCGCTAAATCAACTTTGGCGACATTGCCTGTGCCTCCTTGCCAAGTGAGCACGGAGAATTCGGGGAGCAAGCTGGCAGCTTTATCGCAGGTCTTTTCACCTTCGACGAGAAGTACCGGCCCAGTTTCGGCCAAGCACTCCAAACGATAGAGAGAAAAGCCACCAGCAGGCGCCTTGTTTTGCCACCCGTCGGGGCCAAGCGTATGCGGTCGTATTTGTTTATTCGCGCTTCGCGAGACAAAGCCTTCCTTGTATTCGTAGATACTGTCATATCGTTGACCGAAGACCGTACCGCCCTCGCTTTTGGCGAAGTCGAACCAGAGGCCAGCCTTCTCGCCAGTCAGCTCAACTTTGATACTTCCTGATTTGCTGCCGTACCGCGCCACAGTCGGTGTCGAGGTTTTCCGGTTGTAATTGCTTGCGCCGAACATCTCGTCGGCCTTGTCGCGGATTTCTTGGACACTATAGGTTTTAAACATTCCATCATCTCCTTTTGTAAAATTGGAATGCTCTCCAACCTATGGAGAGAAATTCATCGAGGGAGAGGACAAAGTTTTTTGTAATGTCACCCTTTTGAATCTGTTTTGAATTTACGCTTCAAGCGCTTCTTATGGCTTTCAGGGTCTCCGCCATATATCGTCGCAAAAGCTCGCCAAATCTTTCCCTCACTCATCCCGCGACTTCGCCACAAGTCATATTGAAATTGTTTTTCAGCATCTAACGATTGATGACGATTTGTGGCGATAATAGCGGCCTTGCCGTCTGCATCATCTACGAACCTCGTTTTAATGAGCTCGATAGCCGCCTGTGAGACTATGTCATTTGCGCAAGCCAATTTGAGGCATTCATAAAAATACTCTAGGTCACCCGTATGAAGAAAGCTCTCGTAGAGGCGGTCAATCTCTTCCGCAAGTCTGTCATCATGCATAATTTAGCCCTCAACAACATAAAGTGGCTCCAATCTGGCTCCATTGGACATTTAAACAAGTTATGTAAGCCTGTTACATATTGAAACTTGAGTGCAAATCAGCATATTTTCAAGGCGTAAGTGTGGAGGTTACATTAGCCAAAAACGGCAGGTTACCTAGCAAACACGCAACTAGAGATAGTCAGCTGAGTTATTTGCCGCTATAACAGCCAAGTAAGCACCCGTAGCTCAGCTGGATAGAGCGCTGCCCTCCGAAGGCAGAGGTCAGAGGTTCGAA
>JAHEGN010000001.1 GCA_024645085.1 Rhodobiaceae bacterium | reverse complement strand
GCCGGTGCCGGTCACCGTGGCGGATCGCATCGGCGGTCACCATTTCCGTATAAAGACGCGCATGACGGGTGATGAGCCGCAGGAAAAACCGGTCATGCCGGTCTGTCCAATCCATCATCGGTGCCACGCAAAATGTTAAATCAGGCTGCATGGCCTTTTGTCGCCTGTTTTACGTTTTTCGGCAAGTGTTAGGCTTGATGGGCGTCTAACTATGGCGAGCGGGGCGTATGCCGTCAGGGGGCAATAAATAGTGGGGCGTCATGCTTGACTAAGAACCAGTCCCCACGTTAGCCTAGGGACTTATAATAAATAGGGCCGTGCCTATATCTGTTGCCAATTTGCCACCCAAGAAAAAAATCCGACGTCGGTTTTACGGCGCGTAAAACAATTTTTGTCTAACGCTGTCATTTTTATTCATTAAGCTTATTTTTTGCCTTTTGTGCGCTGGTAATTTCTTATCGTTTGCAGGCCGCCCAGCGACGTAATATTTCATATTTTCTGAGTGACGTTTTGGAATACTGCTTTTTTCGTCAGCCTGACGGTTTTCACTGGTATTCACAAAATGCATTGGCAATAAATTATGGGTCTCCAATTTTACGGTGAGGGTATGGTGAGCAAAGCCACGAAGAAAAAAACCAAATTGCCAAAGCAGCAAGCCATTGAATTTTGGACAGACATGGCATTAATACGTCGGTTTGAAGAACGCTGCGGTCAAATTTATGCCATGGGCCAAATCGGCGGCTTTTGCCATTTATATATCGGCCAAGAAGCGGTTGTGGTTGGCTTGCAGGCGACGGCGCAAGACGGCGATCAAGTCATCACGGGTTATCGCGACCACGCGCATATGTTGGCCTGCGGCATGGATCCCAACCGCGTAATGGCCGAATTAACCGGACGCATGGATGGCTATTCCAAGGGTAAAGGCGGCTCCATGCATATGTTCTCAATTGAGAAAAACTTCTTTGGCGGCCACGGCATTGTTGGTGCCCAAGTGCCGCTCGGCACCGGCTTGGCCTTTGCCAATAAATATCGCGACAATAATAACATTGCGTTTATTTACTTTGGCGACGGCGCCGCCAATCAGGGGCAAGTCTATGAGAGTTTCAATATGGCGAAACTATGGAACCTGCCGTGTCTCTATGTGATTGAGAATAATCGCTATGCCATGGGCACATCGGTTTCGCGCGCCTCATCGCAAACCGATTTATCGCATCGCGGTGCCAGTTTTGACATTCCCGGCGCGCAAGTTGACGGCATGGATGTCGAAGCGGTCTATGCGGCAGGCAAAAAAGCCGTCGCCCATGTACGCTCTGGCAAGGGGCCGTTTATTTTGGAAATGCTAACCTATCGCTATCGTGGCCATTCGATGTCAGACCCGGCCAAATATCGCAAACGCGAAGAAGTCGACAAAGTGCGCAATGAAACCGACCCAATAAAACTGTTGGAAGCGCGCCTGCTTGCCGATGGGCTGATCGATGAAGGGCAAATAGCGGCGCGGCGCAACGACATTAAAGAAAAAATTGAGCAAGCTGTTGATTTTGCCCTCGCCGCGCCACTGCCGCCAGAAACCGAGCTCATGGTCGATATTTTAGCTGATAGCGGAGACACTCATGGCCGTTAAAATCCTCATGCCCGCCCTTTCGCCAACCATGGAAAGCGGTAAAATCGCCCAATGGCTGGTGAAAGAAAATGAAACCGTTTCCTCCGGCGATATTTTGGCCGAGATTGAAACTGATAAGGCAATCGTCGAATTAGAAGCGATTGATGATGGGGTGGTCGGCAAAATATTATTTGAAGCCGGCCCCGACCAAATCGAGGTTAACCGGCCAATTGCCGTTTTACTGATCGATGGCGAAGACGCCAACGCCATAGAAGCAGCCCTCAATGACACGAACGCTGACACTGATTCCAATACGGCGGCTGAGACTGAAACTGAGACTGAAACTGGCCTCGCCCAAGAGACAGGGGCTGAGACTGGGGCCGCACCAGCCGAAACCGACAGCAGCAATCAACCGCCCTTAGCGGCGCCAGAGCCGGTTGCTGACATGGTTTTGCCGGCCGATACCAGCTATCGTGATATTGCCATGCGCGAAGCCTTGCGCGACGCTTTGGCCGAAGAAATGCGCCGCGACGCCGATGTCTTCATCATGGGCGAGGAAGTCGCCGAATATGAGGGCGCCTATAAAGTAACACAAGGCCTGTTCAAAGAATTTGGCGGCAAACGCGTCATTGATACACCGATTACCGAACACGCCATTGCCGGATTGGGCGTTGGCGCCGCCTTTGCTGGCTTGAAGCCGGTGGTCGAATTCATGACCTTTAATTTCGCCATGCAAGCGATTGACCAAATCGTCAATAGCGCCGCTAAAACCCGCTATATGTCAGGCGGTCAGGTCAATTGTTCGATTGTTTTCCGTGGCCCCAATGGCGTCGCTTCGCGGGTGGCCGCCCAACACAGCCAAGATTATTCCAGCTGGTACGCCCATATTCCGGGGCTGATTGTGCTCTCGCCGGCCAATGCCTCAGAGGCCAAAGGGCTTTTGAAAGCGGCCATTCGTGATCCCAATCCGGTGGTGTTTTTAGAGCATGAACTGCTCTATGGCGACATTGCCAGCGTGCCTGATTATGACGATTTCGTCTTGCCAATTGGCCGCGCCCGCATTGCCCGGGCTGGCGCTGACGTGACTTTAGTCAGCTATGCGCGCGGTGTTGCCATGGCCCTGCAAGCAGCCGAAGAATTAGCCGAATCTGGTGTGCAGGCCGAAGTCATTGATTTGCGGAGCCTGCGCCCCTTGGATATGGATACGGTGATTGCCTCGGTTGAAAAAACCCATCGTCTGGTGACCATTGAAGAGGGCTGGCCGGTGTGTTCGGTTGGCGGGCATATTGCCGCCACAGTTCAACGCCTCGCCTTTGACGCGCTTGATGCGCCAATTGAAGCGGTCAATGGGGTCGATGTGCCAATGCCCTATGCCGCCAATCTTGAGCAGCTGGCCTTGCCGCAGGTAGCGCAAATTGTCGCCGCCGCCAAGCGCGCTGCCTATCTCACAGATGCTGCCGAATGAGCGCCAATCGCACCATTGCCTCCCCCTTGGCGCGGCATTTGGCCGAACAGGCCGGTTTGGACATAAGCCAAATCGCTGGTTCTGGCCCCAAGGGACGGGTCATTAAGCGCGACATTGAAGCGGCGCTGGCCAACCCTGCACCAGCGCCTATATCTGCGCCGACATCAGCCTCTGCATCAGCGCCTCAGCCGACCCAGTCAGCCGCCATTATGCCGCCGCTTGCCGCCGCGCGGGCCTATTATCAGCCGAGCGATTATGATGAAAAGCCGCTGGATATGATGCGCACGGCGATTGCCACGCGGCTGACCCAGTCGACGCAACAGATTCCGCATTTTTACCTGACCCGTGCCCTTGAGATTGATCAGCTGATGGCCTATCGCGGGCGGATTAATCAGGCATTGGCCGATTATGGCGAGAAGGTTTCGCTGAATGATTTACTGGTTCGCGCCGCCGCCTTGGCGTTAATGGATGTGCCCGAGGTCAATGTGTCTTTTGCTGGCGACGCGATTTTGCAGCATCACCATGCTGATATTGGCGTCGCCGTGGCCCTGCCCGATGGGCTGATAACGCCGATTGTGGCGCGATGCGATGAGAAATCGATTCGTGTCATCAGCGCTGAAATCCGAGATTTGGCGGCACGTGCTGCGGATAAGCGGTTAAAGCCGTCGGAATATGAAGGCGGGAGTTTTTCGATTTCCAATCTTGGCATGTTTGGCATTGAGCATTTCACTGCTGTCATCAACCCGCCGCAAGCGGCGATATTGGCGGTTGGTGGGCCGGTCAAACATCTGCGCCTCGACGATGAGGGTGTGCCGATGGAGACGACGCATATGCGGGTGACCCTATCATGCGACCACCGCGCGATAGACGGCGCCCTCGGCGCCCAATTCCTCACCGCCCTCGCCGATTATATCGAAAACCCAATCCTGCTCAGCCTTTAGAGCCCCCCTTACCCCAAACAAAAACGCCCGCCGTGCGGACACGGCGGGCGCTTGTTGATCGCTCGGCTCAGCTTATGACTTTTTGCTGCTCGCCAATTCATTAAATGGCACAGTCTTGTCAACGCGGATGTCTTGCGGCAGGCCAAGCACTTGCTCGGACACAATATTACGCAAAATTTCATCCGTGCCACCAGCAATCCGGTAACCAGCAGCGCCAATCCATTGGTTTTGGAAAGCCCCCGCCATTGGGCTTTCGTCGACATCTTGCATAATGCCGCCCTGACCCTGAATATCCATGGCAAATGATGCCAAATCCTGCATTTTCGGACCCGACACAATCTTACCAATGGAGCTTTCCGCCCCCGGCACTTGGCCTTTTGACAAAGCCGTCAATGTGCGGAATTTGGTGTATTTCAAACCCTGTGATTGCACATACCAATCAGCCAGTTTTTCACGCACATTGGAATCTTTAATGGCTGGGCCATTTTCCAATTCAGTGTCACGGGCCAATTTCAGCAATTCTTCATAATCAACGCCAGCCCCTTGGCCAATCGCCAGACGCTCATTCATCAATGTCGTCAGCGAAACTTTCCAGCCCTCGCCAACGTCACCCAGACGCTGGCTATCAGGAATACGCACATCATTAAAGAACACTTCATTAAACCCAGAATCGCCCGACATTTGCTTAATCGGACGAATTTCAATGCCCGGTGTTTTCATGTCGAGGAAGAAAAAGGTCAGGCCCTTGTGCTTTGGCACAGTTGGGTCTGAACGGGTGACGATAATGCCGTAATCGCAAAAATGCGCCCCCGAAGTCCAAACTTTTTGACCATTAATAACCCACTCATCACCATCTTTTTCGGCTTTGGTGCGCAGGCCCGCAACGTCTGAACCAGCGGCTGGCTCTGAAAATAATTGGCACCATATTTCTTCGCCATAAAGCGCCGGTTTGACATAGCGCTCATTTTGCTCAGGGGTGGCCCATTTCATCATTGTTGGAATGCACATGCCAAGGCCAATTTCAAAAAACCCGCGCGGCACTTCAAAAGCGGCTTCCTCTTGCGCGTAAATTACCGATTGAATTGGCGTGCCACCAAGGCCACCAAATTCGGTTGGCCAAGTGATGGCGGCATAACCAGCGGCGGCTTTCTTGGCCTGCCATTCTTTGGCCCGCACCAAGCGCTCAGCTTCTGATTTCTCAGAACGCCCGGCTTTGACTGATGCCGGATCGCGTAATTTTGCATTTTGTTCAAGCCATGTCCGAACTTCGCTGCGGAATTTGGCTTCTTCGGGTGTATCGTTAAAATCCATTTAAACTTCCTCTCATATACTCATTCATGTGCTGGCTGCAGCAGATGTTCAGCTCACGCCACATTACTTTTCTCAAGCTCGCTAATGAGCCTGTCTTTCCATCGGCTTGCGCTGCCAAGCGACAAGGCCAAAAGTTTCGAACGCCGATAGTGGAATTGCGGGTTGGCTTCCCAGGTAAAACCAATACCACCATGGGTTTGAATATTTTCTTGCGCCGCAAAGCGATAAGCTTCAGTGGCGGCAATGCGCGCCGTCGCAGCAGCAATTTCTAAATCACTGGCATCGCTGGACAAAGCCATGGCACCATAATAGCAGTTAGAGCGCGCCAATTCGAGCTTCACATACATGTCAGCCAATTTGTGCTTAATCGCCTGATAAGAGCCGATTTGACGGCCAAAAGCATAGCGATCAAGGGCATATTCCTTTGCCATATTCAGGGCAGCTTCAGCCCCACCAACTTGCTCAAAAGCCACTAAAACAGCAGCCCCCGCTTCAACCCGCTTATAGGCTGACCAGCCCTCGCCCTCATTGCCCAGCAATTCGGCTGGCGTGTTGTCGAAAATAATTTCGGCGTGGCCACGTGTCGGGTCAATTGTGTTCACCGGACTACGGGTCACGCTGGCATCGGTCAAATCAACTACGGCCAAAGACAAAGCCTGCTCGCCACTGCCGCCGGTATTGACCAGCACGATCGCGACGCTGGCGGTTTCGCCATCAGCAACAGGAATTTTTGTGCCGTTTAATTTACCATTAGACAATTTGGTTTTGACACTATTTGGCGATGGCGCTTGCGCACCCTCGGTAGCCGCAATGGTGCCAATGATTTCGCCGCTGGCGATTTTCGGCAACCATGTCAACTTCTGCTCTTCTGAGCCGAAAAGTTTCAGCGCTTCTGCCGCCAAATAAATTGATGAACTAAACGGGACAGGGGCTACGCAACGGCCCAGCTCTTCGGCCAAAACGCAAAGTTCCAACGCGCCTAAGCCAAGTCCGCCATAGGCTTCTGGCACGGCAGCACCGGCAAAGCCAAGCTCGCACAGACCTTGCCATACGGCGTCGTCATGGCTGGCATCGCTCTCCAAAATTTTGCGCACATCGGCAAGCGTGCATTTATCATCAAGAAACTTGCGCGCTTGGTCTTTGAGCATTTTTTGATCATCGGAAAAATCAAAATTCATATCCGAAACTCCTCCCCATTTTGTGAACCAAAAAGCTACAGCTTGTTAACAGGCCGGTCAATGCTGATTGGTCGCCGCAATGGCCGCCAAACTATCGGATAAAAGCCCATCAACAAAGCCGCGATGGGCCGCTAGACTAGCCTGCAAACGTCCCATATCTGGTTCATTTACCGCCTCCAGCAGCAGGTTCTCAATGCCTATGGCTGGCTTTTCTTCATTATCTTCCAAACACAGGCTGGCAATTTGCCGCAGTGTGGCAAAATACTGCGCCGCAGCCCGCGCCCCGTCATATTGCGCCACGCCCAATATGTCGGCTTGATGCAAATCAGCAATCAATTGCGGCAAACTGCGGGCGCCGATGAGTTCATCATGCTGACACCCCCAAGCCATTTGCAAAGACTGGCAGGCAAATTCCAGTTCCACTAAACCACCCTTGCCGCGACGAATATCATAGGGCCCGAGCATCGGATTGTGTTGCAACAAGCGGGCCCGCATATCCTCAATGTCTTTGGCCAGAGAGGCACCATTGCGCGGCAAAGATAAAATCTCATAAAGCGCGGCATTTAATTTATCGGCCAAGCGCTTGTCACCGCTCAGCACACGGGCCCGCGTTAGCGCCAAATGTTCCCAGCTCCACGCCTGATTGTTTTGATAATCAATAAAGCCAGATATTTTACTCACCAAAGCGCCCGCATTGCCCGATGGACGCAAGCGCATATCTACCTCATAAAGGCGACCCTGCGCCGTTGGTGCCGACAGGCCGCTGATGAAACGCCGCGCTGCCCGGCTGAACCATGTGTCGGCGTCGATTGATTTTGCGCCATCGGAATAGCGCGAAAAGTCATCGCAATCACAAATCATAATCATATCGAGGTCAGACTGTAGGGTCATTTCGCAACTGCCCAACTTACCCATCCCCAAAAGCGCAAATTCCGCGCCCTCGACAGCGCCATATTGGCGCTGCATATCTTTAATGGCCGCGGGCAAAAGCCCGGCAATCGCCTGTTCAGCTAAGCGCGTATAAGCGACGCCATGATCGGCCGCCATCACCGGATCCGCCAGCACTTTAGTGCCCGTGCTGAACATGCCCTCATGCACTTGCAGGCGTAGTTCTTCCATCACATCTTCAAAAGGCGCCGCTTCATCGCGCACCGCCACCGCTAGCTCCTCAGAAGCTGGTGTGTGCGAAATCAGCATATCCACCAAACGGCCATTGCTGGACAGAAAAGCAATCAGCCGCGGTGCCAGTGACACAATATCGCCCAATAGCGCCAAAATCTGCGGATTGGATTGGAAAAGAGAAAAAATTTGCACGCCGGTCGGCAGGCTTTCCAGCAGATTGTGGAAGCGCACAAAACTATCATCAGGGTCGGCGGCTTGCGACAATATGGTGAGAATTTTCGGTTGCAAACGGGTCAGTATTTCACGGCTCCGCGCCGTCCGCGTGGCCTTTAAGCGGCCGGCATGCCAACCGCGAATAAGGGTTGAAATATCAGCGGCGCGGCGGAACCCCATATTGGTCAATGTTTGCAGCGTTTCCGGATCATTCTCGGCTCCGGTGAACACTAAATTACCGGTCTCAGCTGACAAGCTTTCGGCACGCTCAAACAACATGCCATATTCTTGCGTCACATAAACCAAATGGTGCATTAAATCGGCTTCAAAAGCGGCCGTCTCGCCATAGCCAGCGAAACGAGCGAAGCGGTCGAAATCCTCACCAGCCACAGGCAGGGTTTGGGTCTGCTCGTCGAGCCGCATTTGCAAACGATGTTCCATGCGGCGCAGAAAATAATAAGACTCGGTTAGCCCATCGGCTGCTTGCTGATTAATCCATTGTTTGGCGGCCAAAATTTGCAGCATACCGACCGTACGATGGCCGCGTAAGTCACTGTCGCGCCCGCCGGCAATCAATTGCTGGGTCTGGACAAAAAACTCAATTTCGCGAATCCCGCCGCGGCCCAATTTGAGGTTGTGACCGCTGGTCGCCAATTTTGCATGGCCGCGCACGGCGTGGATTTGCCGCTTCATCGAATGCACATCTTCAATCGCCGCAAAGTCATAGTAACGGCGCCAAATATACGGCTGAAGCTCCTTCAAAAACCCTCGCGCCGCCTCAATATCGCCGGCAATCGGGCGCGCTTTAATATAAACCGCACGTTCCCAATTTTGCCCCATGGACTCATAATAGCTCAACGCCGCCGGCACTGGAATGGTCAGCTGGGTGGCGCCGGGGTCTGGGCGCAGGCGCATATCGACGCGGAAAACAAAGCCATCAGCCGTCGGGTTTTGCAGCATGGCGGTTACATTGCGCGCCATGGTGACATAAAACTTGCCCTCATCTTGCGCCGCCGCCAGCGGCAAAGCCTCGGGCGTGTAATACATCACAATGTCAATATCGGACGAATAATTGAGCTCTTGCCCGCCATGTTTACCGAGCGCCAAAACCACCAAACCTTGCCGCGAAAACGCCGCTAAATGGCCCGCACTGACCGCCTCGGCCAGCAAAAAATCAACGCAAGTGGCGACCGCTTTATCAGCCAGCGCACTCAAATAAGCGGTAACGGTTTCGACATCCCATTGATCGGCCAAATCAGCCAGCGCCGTGACCAAGGCCAGATGATTGCGCGCCACACGCAAAATTTTCATCGCCTCATCACGCGAGGCAGCGGCAGCAACCGTCGTTGGCAAAGCCGCTAATTGGGCGTCTAAATAAGCCCGTGGCGGCGTTTCCAAAAGGCTTTCGAGCACATCAGGATAGCGCCGCATCAGGCGCAATAAAAACGAACTGCCTTCAACCACCCAAAGGAAAAATTCTTGATTATCAGCCAGCGCTTGGCGGGCCGCGGGTGATAAATTCTCACTGACATCAAGCAGCAAATCAGCAGCGTGCTGCGCATCCATTGGCTTATGGGTTTTCGGCAAATGCTGAAAGAAAAGTGCCTCCATTGGCCTATTCCCGAACCATTAAACAGATCTCACAACGCAGCCCCGAAGGCCGATGATTGGACAGATGCAACTGGCCACCATGGCGGCGACAAATCGCATCAACCAATGATAGGCCCAAGCCATTGCCGGGCCGCGAACGGCTCTCATCAAGGCGCACAAAACGCTGGCGAATATGAGCCAATTGATGGTCATCGACGCCGCTACCCGTATCGGTGACAGCAATGATAATCTGCTGATCACGACGGGTGAGGCTAAGGGTCAAATGCGGTGGTGAGCCGACGCCATGAACCAGCGCATTTTCCAATAAATTAATCAGCGCCTGCGCCAATAAATGCCGGTCGCCGATAATATGCGCCGTCGTCGCCGCTTTATCGACCACATAATCGAGCGTCCAACCGGCCTCTTCAAACACCGCCTGATAAAGCTCCATCACCTCATCGGCCAGTGGTTTGACGGCGATTTTTTGTTGCTGCATGTCGCCAGTGCCAGCTTCCATGCGCGACAGATTTAAGACGGCCGTAAACAGGCTGAGCAATTGATCAATATCCGCCAGCCCCTGTTCAATATCGTCAGCCTGTCCGGTTTTCTGAGCGCTCAGCGATAATTTTTCCAACCGCGCGCGCAAACGCGTCAGCGGGCTGCGTAAATCATGCGCCAGATTATCGGTCACTTCACGCATGGCCAGCATTAAACTTTCAATACGGGCCAGCATTTGATTGATTTGCGCTTCCAAATCGGCCAGCTCATCTTGGCTTGATGATGGCGCAATACGGGCGGAAAAATCACCGCTGATAATGGCGCGAAGGCTCTGGTTTATGTTTTCAACCCGGGCCAAGGCTTGCCGCCCCATCAGGCCGCCACCGATGACCCCAAAAACCGCCAATAATAATAGCGCGATGAAGAAACTACGCGCCAAATCAGCCATTGTCGCCTGCTGGGCTGATAAATCGCGGCCAATCAGCAAAACAAGATTATCGTCAAACCGCACCAAACGCGCCCGTGCCTCGGCAAAGGGGGCTTGCAGGCGCAAATGCAGCCAACCCTCTTCTTGCATTTGCGTGTCAGCTGGGGCCGGAAAAGCTGGCACATTACCGGCGATATAGCGGCCCAGCCCATCGGCTAAAAGATAGACGCCGACACCGCTCAACTGGCTTTGCTGGGCGACTAATTTTTCAACTTCCGATAGGCCGCCGAGCGCATAGCTCTGGTTCATCATCGCCGCATCGCGCCACACGGCTTTGTCATTATTGCTGGTCAAAGCCCGATTAATTTGGCCATGCAGAAACAATAAGACAATGCCGGTTGAGGCGAGAAACAGGCCAAGATATACCAGCACGGCACGAAAGCTTGAGACCCGCAAAAGCCGACGCATTATAAATCGCCCAATTTATCGGCGCTTTGCAGCACAAATCCACGACCACGCAATGTGTGCAAAAGCGGCGCAGAAAACTCTTTATCGAGCTTATTGCGCAGCCGCGAAATATGCACATCAATGACATTTGTCTGAGTGTCAAAATTATAGTGCCAAACATTTTCGAGCAACATTGAGCGCGTGACCACTTGCCCTTTATGGCGCAATAAATATTCCAATAAGGAAAACTCGCGCGCTTGCAGGGTGATTTCTTGCGCCCCGCGCGTGACCCGACGGGCAATCACATCCATGGTTAAATCAGCCAGCGTCAGCATGGTATCTTGCGCCAGTTGTTTGCGCCGCATCAAGGCCTCAAGCCGCGCCCGCAATTCCTCATAGGCAAAAGGCTTAACCAAATAATCATCGCCACCGGCCGCAAAACCGGCCACCCGATCATCAACACTATCAAGCGCTGTTAGAAATAAAACCGGCGTGTCGGCGCCTTGTTCACGCAATTGGCGCACCATTGTCAGACCATCTAATTTCGGCATTAACCGGTCGACAATCAGCACGTCAAACGCGTCTTGCGTCGCCTGTGCCAAACCCGCTTCGCCGTTTTCCGCATAAGCGACAATGTCGCCATCGCAACGCAGACGGTCAATCAGCAAATCAGCTGCCATTGGGTCATCTTCAACAAGTAAAAGCCGCATCATTTGTCCTTTGGCTTCACTCTAACTGTTATTCGACCGGCTTAGAAGGGGGATTGCGCAAAAGTCGATGGGCCCAAAATCCGCCCAATAGCAGAATAATCAGCGGTGTCATCCATAGCAAAAAAGTATGCCCACCAAATTGGGGACGAAATAAGACAAACTCGCCATAGCGAGCGACAACGGCCGTGCGGATCTCATCATCAGTTTCACCGGCCTGCAGGCGGCCGCGCACCAATTGGCGTAAATCGCGGGCCAAATCCGCATCACTATCGTCAATCGACTGGTTCTGACACACCAGACAGCGCAATTCAGCCGACAGCGCGCGCGCCCGGGTTTCCAATTGCGGGTCGTTCAAGGCTTCGCCCGGGGCAATCGCATGGGCGGCAAAAGTCAGGCCAAAAGTCAGGCCCAACGCCATAGCCAACGTCACAAAAATTCTTTTCAGCCCAATCATGCGGCGCCTTGACCAGTCTTAGACATGCGGGCGCGCAGGGCAAAACCACCACCAAGCGCCATTAGTAAAGCACCAATCCAAATCAGCGCCACCAGCGGGTGGAACCACAGGCGCAAAACCCGCTTCTCAGCCACCGCCTCACCAATCACCGCATATAAATGACCGCTAATGTCCGAGGTGATGGCCGCTTCCGTCGTCTGTCCGCGTTCGGCTTGGTAGAAGCGCCGCTCGGGCAATAAAACCTTGCCCTGATGCGGGCGAGATAAATAGCTAATTTGTCCCTGCTCGGCCTGATAATTTGGCCCCTCAACCTCGCGCACGCCGTCAAAGCGCAATTGCCGCCCCGCCACTTCCATGGTTTCGCCAGCCTTGGCCGCGACCACGGTTTCTGATTGCCACATCGACGCCGCAATCACGCCAATAATCATAATTGCCAAACCAGCATGGGCCAGCGGCGCCGAAAATGCCGTCGCCGGTAACCGCCAGGGTTGGCGCACAAGCTGCCAGCCATAGGGCCGCAAACGCTGCGCCAGATCAGCCAAAGCCCCGAGGCTCAACCAAACCGCGCCACCGATTAATAAAAGCGCAATCAACGGCACACCGGCTTGCGTAATCCAAAGCCCCAAAACCAGCAGCAATGACGCCAAAGCAGCAATCAATAAAGCATTGAGCGGCGCGATTAGGCGTCCAGCCTGCCATGTCAGCAACGGGCCGAGCGGCAATAGAATGATAAATGGCAGGGTCAGAGGGCCGAAGACAGTGTTGAAATATGGCGCCCCAACGGAAATTTTTCCCAAATCAAGGGCGTCGAGAACCAGCGGATAAATTGTGCCGATGAATACGGTCATGGTGGCGGCAGCGAGGAAAATATTATTGGCCAATAAAAGTCCTTCGCGGCTTACCGGTGCGAAACTTCTATCTTCCGACAGGCGCGGCAGATAGCGCCCGTAAAGTGCCAAAGCGCCACCGGTGAACAGCGCCAAAATCGCTAATATGAAAATCCCGCGCTCGGGGTCATTGGCAAAAGCATGCACGGAGGTCAGCACGCCGGAGCGGACGAGAAATGTACCGGCCAATGACAATGAGAAGGTCAAAATGGCTAATAATAAAGTCCAACGTTTCAGCGTGTCGCGGCGCTCAGCCACCAAGGCCGAATGCAACAAAGCCGTGCCCGAAAGCCAGGGCATCAGCGAGGCATTTTCTACCGGATCCCAGAACCAAAAGCCGCCCCAACCAAGCTCGTAATAGGCCCAAAAGGAGCCAAGCGCGATGCCGAGGGTTAGAAAAATCCACGCTGCCAAAATCCATGGCCGCATCCATTTGGCCCAATCACGGCTTGGCTGATCAGTGGTCAACACGGCAATGGCAAAAGCAAAGCTCATCGAAAAACCAACATAACCAGCGTAAAGCAATGGCGGGTGCGCCGCCAGCGCTGGATCTTGCAAAATTGGCGTCAGGCCGCGTCCGGCAAAGGGGGCGGGCAAAAGGCGGGCGAAGGGGTTGGAGGTAAAAAGCAAAAACGCCAAAAAGGCTGAGCCAAGCCAGCCCTGCACCACCAATACCATGGTCGCAAAACGGTCTGGTAAAGCCACGGCGCGCTGCGCGAAAAACGCGCCATAGGCGGCAAGAATGAGCGTCCACAATAACATAGAGCCCTCGTGATTGCCCCACACGCCAGCGAATTTATAAATCCACGGCTTGGCTTCATGGCTATTGGCATAAACAATCAGGAGCGAAAAGTCAGAGCGCAAAAACCCATAGGTTAGTGCAGCAAATGAAATGGCCAGCAGAATAACTTGTAGTTGCGCCGCCCGCTTGGCCAAGTCGCGACCATATGATTGCCCGCGATATAATGCCCATAGCGGTATAAAGGCTTGCACCAACGCCACGCCAAACGCCATGACCAAAACAAAATGACCAATCTCTGCAATCACTGGACGCCCCCTGTTTCAGTGGCGGGCACCCATTTGCCAGATGCCTTTAACGCATCAGCGACTTCTGGCGGCATGTAGGTTTCGTCATGTTTGGCCAATACCGTGTCGGCAATAAACATGCCATTGCCATCAAACCGGCCCTCAGTGACCACACCTTGGCCTTCACGAAACAGATCAGGCAACATGCCTTCATAGGTCACGGCAATCGTTTCAGACAAATCAGTAACCTCGAAAGCGGCGCGCAAACCATCGCGCGTGACGCTGCCCTCGCTGACCAGACCGCCAATGCGCAAAACCGTACCCGGCGCAACCGGCTTTGCTGCCAATTCGCTTGGCGACCGGAAGAACACAATATTGTCTTCCAGGGCCGTCAAGGCGACAGTGGCGGCAATCAATAAAAAGCCAAGGCCTGCAAAAATCGCCGCCATTCTGGTTTGTTTAGGGGTCATCGGAACTCCAAAATTACAGCTAACTATAGCGCGAAGTTACAATATCTGGCCATGCCCTGATGCCGCAGGGCAAAAACCCTTATTTCAACGACTGAAGACGTTCGTCGAGTATCCGCGCAAGGGGGATATTATCCGGCAAGTCGTCGCGCATGGCCTGCCAAAGGCTGGCTGCTTTTTGCGGTTGATTCTGCTGCTGCCCCGCCATGCCGCGCCAGAAACGCGCGCTCATATTGCTCGGGTCAAGTTCCAAGGCCTTGTCGAGCAGCGCAACCGCCGGATCACTGACCACTCCCGCATCAACCTCAATCAAGGCTTGCGCCAGCCCAGCATAAGCCTCAGCGTCGCCCTCGGTGAGTGTCAACACCCGACGCCATGCATCAGCCGCTTGCGGATATTGTTTCACCTGTCCGCGCAAGCGCGCCATCAAGCGCCAGCCTTGGGCGTCATCGGGTGTGACCCGCAATTGTTGTTCCAAGCGCACCAAAATAGCGGCTGGCGGCAAGTCGGTTAATGCACCCTCAAGCCGTGGCGCCAGCGGTTGGTCGGCTTCTTCGGGCGAACCCAAAATCAAATATACGCCGCCGCTGGCCAAAGTGACCAAGGCCAGCAGCAAGATCACCCGCCGCTGATGTGCTTGCGGCTGCTGGCGTAACGGCGCACTCAACCACCAGAGGCCAAAAAAACCAATCAAAGCCGCCATGCTGACAGTAAGTAACTGCGTGGACATTAATTAAAAACCAACAAAACTGGCGACTTCATCAAGCGGCGCGCGCGGCGATTCCAATTGGTTAATCGCCGCATCGGGATCAGCATAACCAAGCGCCATGGCGCAGAAAAAAGTCATATGATCGGGAATATTGAGGAAGCTTTTAATGCTCGGGCTCCATAGGGCCCAAGCCTCTTGCGGGCACGAATGCAAACCGCGTTCGCGAGCCAAAAGCATGATTGATTGAATAATCATACCCATGTCTGACCATTGGCCTTCTTGCATGGTTTTATCGAGCGCGAAAAACACCGCACAGGGGGCGCCAAAAAATTCAAAATTTCGCGCCATTTGACCCAGTCGGCCAAGCCTATCTTCGCGCGCAATGCCGAGTGTTTCATACATGCGTTCGCCAATGTCGCGGCGCCGCGTGTCATAGGGTTGTTTCAGCTCCGGCGGATAAATATGATATTCAGAGCCTTCACCACCGGGCTTATCGGCCATTTTGGTTTTAATATCAGCGACAAATTCTTTCAGCGCTTCACCCTGCACAGCCCACATATGCCAAGGCTGCAAATTGCCGCCAGATGGTGCCCGCGTAGCGGTTTCAATGAGATATTTAACATCGCTCTCGGGCACCGGCGTGTCGAGAAATGCGCGACATGAAAATCGTGATTGCAGCGCCTCAGTGACACTGGTTGAAGCAGTGGTTAATCTTGACATGAAAGCCTCCCTCATCATGTAACGCCGCAGCGAATGCGAGAAACATAGCAGGTCGCCCCAACATGGCAAGCATTGCGCCGCCTATAATGCGGGAATCGGCAGGCTAAAGAAAAAAATATCCAACACCAATTGGCCAGCAGCAAAAGCCCCACCCTCAGGGGTTAACACCAGCGGCGTGTCTTGCCAATAAACCGAGGGCGGATTGGCTGGCCCGTTAATCGTCGCGCCAGAAGCCAGCGGTAAATCTGTGCCAAAACGATTAAGGCCATCGCTGGTGCCCAATTGCCAAACCGTCGGGCTGCTGATCGATTGGGTAATCAGCCCGGTGACGCCGAAAAATAGACTATGCCCAAAATGGCCAGTGCCAGTGGAGTGCTTGAATCTCTTCATTGCTCAGCTCCTTTATCAGGTGATAATTCTGTTCGCTGAGATGCCAGTTTGGCGAAGCGTTTTTCAATGCCTGCGAGGAGGGCAAAACGCGCTTGCGGGTCACTTTGTTTGAATTGCTCCTGATGTTTTTGTTTTTCCAGGCGCATCATTGTTTCCAGTGCACGCACCAAAAGCGAAATGATTCGCGCATGACGTTCGAAGGCCTCACTGACACATTCGACATCACTGGGAAGATTGCGTTGTGCGCTTTCGATTTCGTCCAATAAGCCACAATGAACCCGATTTAATTTTTCTTCTTTTTCGCGCGTCATTGTGAAATTTTAGCTTGTTATTATGATTACCAAATAAAAAAACCCGCCAGCACAAAATGCGCTAACAGGTTTCTCAACGATGCCTAAAAGATATATTAAAGCGTCACGCCCGTCAATAAATTTGTTATTGTTTTCAATGGTTTATTCGAATTTCTACGGGGACTCAGAATAAAAAATTATTATTTTTTAATATGTTAGGGAGCAATAAAACTAGCGATCTTTAGAGCTCTAAAGGCCACGCAACGACGCGCTCTTCTATGTCGTCGTGATACAGGCTTTCGGCAATGACGCGCCCTTGCACACTCATCCGCGCATTGATCATGGCGGTGCGCCCGCCGCTGCGAAGCGGGTGCCAATCAGGCAAATCATGGCCCTCGTGCAAAAGCCGATAGGCGCAACTCGGCGGCATGAAATTAACTTGTTGCAAATTTTCAGGCGTCAGCTTAACGCAGTCAGGCACCCGCACGGTGCGGTTTTGGTAGTCCGAACACTGGCAATTATTCTGGTCGAGCAAATCACACACAATATCGGTAAAGACAATATCATTCGTGTCTTCATCTTGTAATTTAATCAAGCAACATTTACCGCATCCATCGCACAAAGACTCCCATTGTGCTTCGCTCATATCTTGCAGGGCGGTGGTTCTCCAAAAATCATCCTGCGACATAATTCTAACTCTCTTTGCAATTGCCCCGCTAAGGGTGATTGACGCTCACTTCACTGTCTGTCAGTTTTAGGCCATAATGAGCGCGAAAGATATCCATGAAACAGTTCCGTCAATTTCTCCACCTTTGTGTCCTATGGCTAGCCAGCAGCGCCATGGCGCATGCCCTTGAGCCCGTTAGTTTCGCCACTGATTGGAAGGCGCAAGCCGAACAAGGCGGGTTTTACCAAGCCAAGGCGCTAGGTCTGTATGAAAAAGCCGGACTTGATGTCACCATCCGATCTGGCGGGCCAGGGGTTAATATTCCGCAATTGCTCGGCGCTGGAGCAATTGATTTTGGCATGGGCTCGAATAGTTTCATTCCGCTGAATATGGTCAAAGCGGGCGTGCCCGCCAAAGCGGTCATGGCGGCATTTCAAAAAGATCCGCAAGTGCTAATCACCCATCCGCGCGATGATATTCAATCGCTGGCCGATATGCGCGGTCAGCCGATAATGGTCGCCGACGCCACCGTCAATGCGTTTTGGGCTTGGCTGCGCGTCAAATATGGTTTTGAAAATCGGCAGATACGCAAATACACTTTCAACCTTGCGCCATTTCTGGTTGACCCCAAGGCCATTCAACAAGGCTATGTCACCTCCGAACCCTATACGATTGAAACGCGCGGTAATTTTAAGCCGCAGGTTTTTCTCTTAGCCGATTATGATTACCCGAGCTATGCCTCTATGGTGCTGGCCCGCACCGATTGGATTGAGAGCAAGCCGGAGGTGGTCCAGGCTTTTGTCACCGCATCAATAGAGGGCTGGCGCCGTTATATTTATGGCGACCCGACACCGGGCAATCAGCTGATCAAACAAGCCAATCCTGAAATGACTGATGATATTATTGCCAATGCCATCAGCCAAATACGGGCTCGCGAGATGATGCGTTCGGCCGATACGCAAGCTCTTGGCCTTGGGGCGATGACTGAAAAACGCTGGCGCGACTTCTTTGACACCATGTTGCAAAGCGGGGTTTATCCGCGTGACTTGGCGTGGCAATCGGCCTTCACCACACAATTTATCAATCGCGGTGACCCACGCTAATGGCCACCAAACCCGCTCCCGCGCTGAAACTCGATAATGTCACCATTGGCTATGACAATGGCTATCAGGCGCTGCGTCACCTCTCGCATGCGTTTGAAGCTGGCAGTTTTACCGCTTTGGTCGGCCCATCAGGGTGCGGCAAAAGCACTTTGCTGCGCGCCGTCGCCGGGCTTTTACCGGCCAGCGCTGGAACCATTGAAAATCATGGCAAGGGCGACATTGGTCTGGTGTTTCAAGAGCCGACATTGCTGGCATGGCGCAGTGTTTATGACAATGTCGCCCTGCCGTTAAAATTCGCCAAGCTTTCAAGCGCCGAAATTCAATCGCGCGTCACCCATGCGCTCGAAATGGTCGGCCTAGCCGACAGGGCAAGCGCCTTGCCACGGCACTTATCTGGCGGCATGAAAATGCGTGTGTCGCTGGCCCGCGCGCTGGCTGGCCGCCCACAGACCCTGCTTTTAGATGAACCTTTCGCGGCGCTTGATGAGCTGACACGGTTTCGCCTCGACGATGATTTGCGCCATATTTGGCAGCAAGAAAAACCGACCATTATTTTTGTCACTCATTCGGTCACAGAAGCCGCCTATTTGGCACAAAATGTTTTGGTGATGAATAAAAATGGCGACATTGCCCAAGAAATTGCCATGCCAATGCGGCAAGACGCTCAGAACTTTCGCGCGGCACCGGCCTACCATCAAGCCTGCGCCGCCATTTCCGAAGCGCTCGGCCATCATGCGGCGGCCTATTTGTGATGCGTTATTTTTTGCCCCTCATCGTTGGTTGCGCCCTGCTTGGATTTTGGGAGTTTTATGTCGCCTATGCCGAGATTCCTAAATTCGTCCTGCCGCCGCCGTCAGCCATTGGGGCGGCTCTCGTCGACAATTTTGCCGGATTGATTGACGCCAGTTTGGTAACTTTGCGTATCACTGGTTTTGCGTTTTTCTGGGCCATGGTCAGCGGCCTTGGCTTGGCGGTTTTATTCACCCGCGCGCGCGCCGTTGAACTGGCGTTTTACCCCTATGTGGTGACCCTGCAAGTCACCCCAGTGGTGGCCATTGCGCCGCTAATTCTCATCTGGGTCGGTTTTGACAATGTCGAAACGGCCATGGTGATTATTGCTTGGATTGTTGCGTTTTTTCCGGTTTTGTCCAATAGCGTGCAGGGCCTGCGCAGTATTGACGGGCAATTGCACGATCTGATGACACTGAGCCGCGCCAATGGCTGGCAGCGTTTGCTCTATTTGGAAATCCCTGCCGCGCTACCGGCGATTTTAACCGGCGCTAAAATATCCGCCGGACTGGCGCTTATCGGCGCTGTGGTTGCTGAATTCGTTGCCGGTTCAGGGGCCAGCACGGGGCTTGCATGGCGCATTATTGAAGCCGGTAATCGGTTAGAAATCGCCACCATGTTCGCCGCCCTATTTTTGCTATCGGTGCTTGGCATTGGGATTTTTTATCTGCTCAGCTTTGTTGAATGGCTGGCACTGCGCCGCTGGCACGAGAGTTTTCAGGACTAAATTACGTATAATTTTTGTGGTTTATACAGTTTTACAAGAGCTTGACCCTATACGCGAAAATATGCATTATCCGGCTGAATCTCAGGAGACTTGATATGGCGCAACATAGCGCAAAAGGGGCCCGCTTTCAGGCCGTCACTGCCAACCGCCTCACTGATGGCGAAGTGGTTTATTTCACCGATGCGGGGCACTGGTCGTTAAGCTTTAGCGAGGCTGCCATTGCTGATGGCGCCGACGCTGCTGAGGCTGTTTTAGCCCGTGCCATGCCGGCTGATTTTGAAGCCCATGTTCTTGACCCCTATTTATTTGAAGTTTTGCAAGACGCGCAGACTGGCTTTCAACCGGCCAGCGTGCGCGAAACCATTCGCGCCAAGGGCCCAACCATTCGGTTGGATCTCGGCAAACAAGCGATCGCCAGCTAAGCCCGGCTGATTGGAGTAGATATGTATCGTTATGATGAATTTGATCACCAATTAGTCGCCGAGCGGGTTGAGCAATTCCGTGGCCAAGTGGCGCGTCGGGTGGCGGGTGAAATTACCGAAGACGCCTTCAAGCCCCTGCGGCTGATGAATGGTGTCTATTTGCAATTACACGCCTATATGCTGCGCGTCGCCATACCCTATGGCACACTCTCTTCCAAGCAAATGCGGATGCTGGCTCATTTGGCGCGCAAATATGACCGCGGCTATGGCCATTTTACCACCCGCCAGAACATTCAATATAATTGGCCAGCGCTCGATCGCATTCCCGATCTTTTGCAAGAATTGGCCAGTGTTGAGATGCACGCCATCCAAACCTCAGGCAATTGCATTCGCAATGTGACGTCCGACCAATATGCCGGCGCCATTGCTGATGAGGTTGAAGATCCGCGGATTATCTCTGAAATCATTCGCCAGTGGTCAACCTTTCATCCAGAGTTTTCTTATCTGCCGCGCAAATTCAAAATCGCCGTCACCGGTCATAAGAATGACCGCGCTGCCATTAAGCTGCACGACATTGGCATTGTAATTGTCAAAAATGCCGCTGGCGAGATTGGCTATGAAGTCCACGTCGGCGGCGGCCAGGGCCGTACGCCTTTCATCGCCAAAAAAATGTCGGACTTTGTGCCAGCTGCCCAATTGCTCGCCTATTTGGAGGCGGTGATGCGGGTCTATAATATGCTGGGTCGACGCGACAATTCATATAAAGCGCGGATTAAAATTCTAGTGCATGAAACCGGCGAAGAAGAAATGCGCCGCCTCGTCGACGCCGAATTTGCCAAAATTGATGCCAGCCAAATGCTGACCGTGCCGCAAGAAGAGATTGACCGTATTGCCGCTTATTTCGCCCCGCCCGTGCTGCAAGAGCTTCCCGCCACCAGCGCCAGCCTCGACAGCGCGCGGGCCAGCGACAGCGCCTTTGACCATTGGGTGACCACTAATGTCGTCAGCCATGTCAAATCAGGCTATGGCATTGTCAATATATCGCTAAAGCCAATTGGCGGCATTCCCGGCGACGCCAGCGACGCGCAAATGGATGTGATTGCCGATTTAGCCGAAGCCTATGCGCAAGACGAAGTGCGGGTGACGCATGAACAAAATCTGGTTTTGCCGCACGTCAAACTGGATGATTTGAAAACCGTTTATGACACGCTTTTGGCGCATGGCTTAGCGACCCCTAATCTGGGGATGATTTCCGACACCATCGCCTGCCCCGGTTTGGATTATTGCAATCTCGCCAATGCCCGCTCTATTCCCTTGGCGCAAGAAATCTCCAACCGCTTTGCCGATCTCGACCGGCAATATGATATTGGCGAATTGAAAATTAAAATTTCCGGCTGCATTAACGCCTGTGGCCACCACCATGTCGGCCATATTGGTATTCTCGGCGTCGACAAAAAGGGCACCGAGTTTTACCAAATCTCGCTGGGTGGCTCAGCCGATGAGAACGCCAGCCTTGGCGACATTACAGGCCGCGCTTTCACCGAAGATGACATTGTTGACGCGATTGAAAACCTCGTCGCCAGCTATGTTGATTTGCGCCACAACGGCGAGCGTTTTATCGACACTTATCGACGTGTCGGCATGCAGCCATTTAAGGAACGTCTCTATGCAGAGTAATCGACAATTAATCAAAGATGGCGCCATGGCTGAAAACCTCTGGAGCTATGTCGAAGACGACGCAGCGCTGAGTGATGCGGCAAGCATTATTTCATTGCAGCGCCTTGAGGACGACGCCGACACATTGCGTTCCCGCAATGCGCCTTTGGGCGTCATTTTACGGGCTAGCGAGAAACAAGGCGAGGACGTGCGCCGTCTGGCACCGTTTCTCGACATGATTCAATTGGTCGCCATTGAGTTTCCCGTCTATCGCAATGGTCGCGGCTTTAGCTCGGCGCGTATTTTGCGCGAGGAGCTGAAATTTGACGGCGAAGTGCGTGCCATGGGCGAGGTTTTATTCGACCAATGGCAGCCAATGGCGCGTTGCGGCATTAATGCATTTGAAGTCGACGCCTCTATCTCACTCGACCAGTTCAATCAAGCCTTAGGCGAATTTAGCCAAGCCTATCAACCTGCCAGCGACGGCCGCCGTGGCATATTATGGCAGCGCCACGGCAAATAATTATTCTTTGCCTTTCGGCGGCTCGAATAATTCTGCTGTCTCGCCATTGGTCACCTCGTGATACACTGAACGACTTGGGAAGGCGAAGGCCGAACCGGCTTCTTCGACAATCTGCTTAATCGCATAAGCCAAATCTTGCTTATTTTTCAGCCAGTTGGCCCACAGGGTTTCACGGGTGAAACAATAGACCATCATGTCAATCGAGCTGCTGTTGAAACTATCGACATAGACCAAACACGGCAGCTCATCGCTTGAGACGAAATTATCATTGCCCTCAATCCACGCCAAAATATCGTCGCGCACTTTTTGCAATTGTTCCTTCGTGGTTCTGTATTCCAGGCCAATCGTCCAATAAATCCGCCGATGGGTCATTTCGGAATAATTAATTAGCGCATGATCCGAAAACATATTATTTGGCACAATGGCAGGCACCTTATCGAACCGACGCACACGGGTTGAGCGGAAGCCGATATGCTCGACAACCCCCTCGACAACATCCGGCACTGCCACCCAATCGCCAATTTTGAAACGACGCTCGACCAAAATCGATACACCACCCAAGAGGTTTTTGAACAAATCCTGCGCCCCCAAAGCGACGGCCACACCAAATAGGCCAAAGCCCGCAATAATCGGGGCAATCTGAATGCCCCAAATTTGCAAGATGGTAGCCAAGCCTGTCAAAATAACGCCCCAGCGCAAAATCGCCACCAGCCATGAAATAATTTCTGACGACAACACGTCCTTGACGCTTTGCAAACTATAAGCGACTGGCGTGCTCGCAGCGTGAATGGTCCAAAAAAGCGCTACGGCAATTAAGCTACGTACCGTATTATCCGCGAGCTCCAGAGCTAAACCGGATAAAACCATTGTCTCTTTGGCAAAAAACGCGCCCAAGACGAGAAAGAAGAATTTCAGTGGCCGCTCAATCGCCTCGCGCAGCATATCGTCAACTTTGGTTTTTGTTCGATCGGTAAGCCGCTGAAAAGCGCTTAAGACGAAACGTGTAAACAAACCGCGCAATATAGCGAAAAACAAGAATACTGCGAGCGCGCCGAGCATATTGCCAGCCCCAACGCCAAGCGAACCGACCTGCCAGACTTCGCCGACCAATTGGAGAAAATTGTTTACCATTTCTTGCATATCAAAACCTTTTTATTCATTAGTTCTCATCCCATTTGCCATCGATTCTTTCTTCAAGAAAATGGCGACCCTGTCTATCCTCAATTTCAACCACCCAAACATCTGGATCGCGATTAATCTCACGGCTCAAAAATTCATCGACGTCTTCATCCCGCGTTGCCGGAGCATGAGCGACGCGCCAACATCGCTCGCCCGACATATCGGTAAACATTGTCAAAACTCCGGAGCAACCGTCAAGTCGATTTATCCGGATCATAACATTGCCAGCGTCGCTGTCACCACGGCGAATAATATAGGCCGCGGCCTGTGCGGCATAGACGCGACGCACCAAGGCTTGAATGAAAATTTCTGATTTAATCCGCCAACTCATATTTCCGCTATAGCAGGAACGAGCGCCGCTGCCTATATGCGCGGCATTTCGCGCCACAGCCGAGGCTTGCACAAATCCGACGCAACGCCTAGTTTGCCGAATATTAGGAGTGATGATGTCGTTAGAAAGCCTATTAGATGATTTTTCCCTATTTGATGACTGGGAAGACCGCTATCGCTATATTATTGAATTGGGCGGCAATTTGGCGCCGCTGAGTGAAGCTGAGCATAGCGACACCCATAAAGTGCCCGGCTGTGTCAGCCAAGTCTGGCTAGTCAGCGAGTTACACGGCGATAAGCTGGTGTTTCGCGGCGACAGCGACGCTCATATTGTGCGCGGCTTGGTGGCTATTGTTTTGGACTTATTCTCCAACAAAACCGCGGCTGATATTTTGGACGTTGATGCCAAAGGCGCCTTTGAACAACTCGGCCTCAGCGAACATTTGACGCCGCAGCGCTCAAATGGTTTTCAAGCCATGGTTCAACGCATCCGAAAAGACGCGGCTGCCGCTTTGGTCGATTGAAGCCCATAAAATACCGACAGGCGCAACAGCCCGAGCTTTAAGATCATTTTCGCCGACCGACGCGGCAGGGAAAAAACATTTTCGCAAGCCTCCAAGCCCTGTTCATAACAGCATATAGCCAGCATCATTTCATCAAGTCCGGGGCCAAGATGGTCGAGGGCTTCATTTAGTCGCCGCCGCGCGTCGAGAACATGGGCTGGTTCATTTGCGCCATGATCTTTGGCCATATTGGTAACGCCTATAGGGTGCTGCCAATTTATCGACAGTTTTTCATAAAATTGTCCAAGATGAAAATCCCTCGCAAAACGTTCACCGGCCTCAAATTCAAGCTCGCCGATACCGAACCTTTTGGTTTTCTCGCGCGACCGCAACCAAATCAGAGGCGAAATGCTGACATTGCGCTCCACAAGGCCCACATCGGGCAATCGCTGTTTGCCGCGCGCTTGATGTTGCTCCATATACGGCGTGTCTGACGCCTGCTGTCGACGCAACCAAGAGCGCCCCTGATCGGATAGCACCAGCTTGCCGGCCCCTTGATCTTCCAATAAATCCGCCCTTTGCCAACAACGGACATATTTCGCATCAATCATAATGGCGGTTTTTTTGGCTGCCGGCTTGCGCTTTGACGTAATTTGAAACCGCTCATCTTTCGAGGCTTGTAGGAAAATATCCGGCTGACTTAATTTTTTGCCATATTGACGCAATATGCGTTCATCCGCTGGAGTCATCGTCGGCCTCCCCAAAATGATAGGGTGTACGCAAATTCATAAGGGCCATACTGGTCAGAGACGACTCCAGAAAGTAAAGCCCCTTATCAATGCGAGGATCATCGCGTGAGTCTTCTACCCGCCGACATGCGTGGGCGACCGTGGTTCGATCGCGCCCGGTCAGCCGCGCCAGCTCGCTATAGGAAATGCTGAAACAACAATGCGCTAGATAATGCATGGTTTGACGCGCCCTTGCCAAATGCCGCCCGCCACGACTAGGGCCGAGCAAATGAGTGGCGTGCGCATGATAGATGAGCTGAACGCTAGATAGCACCAACCGAATCTTGCAAGCCGTGTGAAGCTCATTTTGCGGGAGGCTTGCTCCTAGAATCTGATGTCTTCTGAGGCACCGGGGCTTTATTGCTTGGGCTGGCATGTACATCCCCCTTTTTTATAGGCCACTAAATTTTGCCTGCTTTAAAACGGACGAGGATAAGTTCCGGAATATTATATTAAATCAATTAGTTACTTTTTATTAAATAATCTCACTCACTTAATGGCAAACAGTGGCTAGCCTTAGAGCCGGTTTACGTCTAATTTACTGAGAAAGAAAAATAAGAGGTATAATATGGCCCGCCGACAAAACAACAAACTCATGAAAACAACGAAAGGTTTCGAGCCGTACTCAAGACCTCTGCTAACGCCGGTAAAAGATCCGATTAGCGGACTTGATCGTGACGGGCATGACTTCATCAATACTTTGCTTTTCGGCTATAATTTCGGCATGAGCGCTTTTGATACCACCACGCCACATCATGAAGACTGGATTATGATGTTTGTGATTATGGAAAATGAAGCGGCTGGTCGCGCGACGGTGACCAAAAATATTGTTGAGTTAACTGGGCGCGCCTATGGCACGGTTCGCAGCTCCCTGCACCGTTTTGAAAAACTTGGCTATATTGAGCCGGTACAACGCATTGGCCGCTCCGAACTCTATGTGCCGACCGCCTTGTTAAAACAAACTATTAATCAATATGCCCTTGAGTTTTGGCCATTTATTGAGACCTTGCGAAGGCAAAGCGAAAAGCTCTCAAAAGGCCCATAGATTTCCTCTTGAGGCGCGCTTATAGTGGCGCTCAATTGGGAAAACTACATGTCGATACATCAAGACCAAACTGCTACTCCTCTAATCAGCCCGCTTGTCGCCTATCTCGGCGGCGTCAGCTCATGGTTTGCCTCTCTCGGCTTGCAATTTGTTTTGGTGCCGACTTTGTCGATTATCACCCTAAAGACCTCGGCCAGCGAACTAGCGATTGTGCAAATGATGTTTTCATTACCGCAATTATTTCTGCTGCTATACGCCGGTTCGGTCGCTGATAAATCCAATTCGCGTCTGGTGTTAATGCTCATCCACTTGCTCGCTGCTATGCCGGTGGCGGCTCTGGGTTGGCTGGTTTATTTCAATGCGCTGAGCTATTGGCACTTGATTGTTTTCGCCATTTCCATGGGCATTATATCGGCCTTTTCGTCACCGACACGCGACGGCATTTTAACTCGCGTTACCAGTCGCAACATTCAAAGCGCCGTGATGATGGCGCTGGTGACACAATTTATTGCGCAGCTTTCTGGCTTTGTTTTAGCTGGCCTGGCGGCCCCGATTGCAGGCCCATGGGCTTTGCTGGCCTTGCAGTTTATCGCCATTATCTTTGGCCTTTTCGCGGCCTTTTTTCTGCCCAGCCTGCCAGCCATAAAACATCAGACGTCGATTGGTGACCCCGGCCATGTGCAAGATCGCGGTTGGCGCACCGGCTATCATATTGTTGCCGAGTCCGATCGGCTGTATCCGGTGGTCTTATCAACCATTTCAGTTGGTGTGTTTTTCATCGGTATTTTCATGGTCGCCCTGCCGCTGATTGTCCGCAATGTGTTTGGCGGCGGGCAATTAGAAATCGCCATTATGAATGTCTGCTTTTGGGGTGGCACGATTTTCACCACGCTGGTGATGCTGAATCGGCGCCCTATTCGGCGGCGCGGGCGGGCCATGACACTAGCCTTGGTGGTCGGCTCCATATCGCTGATTTGTGTTGGTTTTGCCCCCAGTTTCACCGCCGTATGCATTTTTGTGACATGCTGGGGCTTGGCGGCAGGGGTGAATATGGCGATGAGCCGCACTATTGTGCAAATCGAAGCGCCAGTGCAAGCCAAGGCGCGAGTCATGGCTTTATATAATCTGGGTTTCCTTGGCGCCGCGCCCATGGGGGCGATGATTACCGGTTTTGTTTCCGAATGGGTTGGTGCGCAAACCGCCTCAATTATTTTTGCTGTCTGTATGCTCTGCGTCACCGCCTGGCTGAGCATCTTCACACCGGTCCTAAAAATAGACCGGCATGAAGATGAAGCCTGATAAATCAGCCAACAGGCTTATTTATATTCGCGCTTTTCCCACCAAGGATAAAAATCTGGCATATCTTGGCTTGGGCTATCTTTGAAGTCTGGCGCCCGTTTTTCGAGGAATGACATCACACCCTCTTTAGCGTCGCTTTGGCGACCACGGCCATAAATTGCCTTACTATCAACCTTATGGGCTTCCATTGGATGGTCAGCACCCAGCATGCGCCACAACATTTGGCGGGTCATAGAAACTGACACAGGCGAGCTTTGCGCGGTCATTGACAAGGCAATTTCCTTGGCCCGATTAAGCAATTCAGCCTGCGGCACGACTTCCGAAACAAGCCCACCAGCCAAGGCTTCTTCGGCTCCGAAAACTTCGCCTGAGTAGCACCATTGCAGGGCTTGCGAAATGCCGACAATACGCGGCAAGAACCAGCTCGAACACGCTTCTGGCACAATGCCACGGCGGGCAAATACAAAACCAAAGCGGGCATTGTCAGAGGCAATGCGCACATCCATTGGCAATTGCATGGTCACGCCAATGCCAACCGCTGCGCCATTAATCGCGCCAATCACTGGTTTGATGCTCTCATAAATGCGCAGCGTCAGAATACCGCCGCTGTCACGTACTTGCTCTGCGCTCCAGTCAATCGAGCCATCGTCGCGGCGCGCAGATGCTTTGCCGCCGGCGTCTTGGCGTGCTTCGTAATTAAAAGTTTTGTCACCCTCTGACAAATCAGCGCCAGCGCAGAAAGCGCGCTCGCCTTGGCCGGTGATAATAATCGCGCGAACATTGTCATCCTCGTCTGCCTTATCCAGTGCATCGCACATTTCATGCATCATGCGGGCGGTAAAAGCATTCATCGCCTGTGGGCGATCGAGGGTGATAATCATCAACCCGTTTTCATCCACCTGCGTGTTAATTTGTTCATAAGTCGACATATTTCTTCTCCCTATCGTCTATCTATTGTTGCCGAAAGCTCTCATATCTCTATAGTTTGCGTCAAGGAACATTGTCATCGGGGAGGAAGAAATGCATCCTTTTATTCACGCTCAACAGCGTCCAGATCATCCAGCCTATATTATGGCAGCGACCGAAGAAGTGGTCACCTATAAGCAGCTGAACGATAGATCGAACCAGATTGCGCAATTGGCACGCGCCCGTGGCTTGAAGCCGGGCGACGGTATTGCCATTTTTATGGAAAACAACGTTCATTTTCTTGAAATCTGCTGGGCAGCGCAACGCGCCGGATTGTATTTCACCGCTGTCTCATCGCGCCTGACGGCCGGTGAGGTCGATTATATTGTGCGCGATTGCGGCGCCAAAATTTTATTCACCTCTGATTATATGAAAGCCGAAGCCGCTAAGCTGGTCGATATGCTGCCAGAAATGGCTGGAATGTTTATGGTCGGGCAAGCGATTGATGGCTATGAAGCCTATTTGCCAAGCCGCGATGCGCAGCCAGCCGAACCGGTTGCTGATGAGTGCCGTGGCCTTGATATGCTATATTCATCCGGCACCACTGGCCGCCCAAAGGGCATTCGTCGGGCATTGCCAGAAGGCCCGATTGAAGGGGCTGACAGCCTGCTCGGCCTGGTCACGATTCTTTATGGCTTTACCGAAACCAGCATTTATCTGTCGCCAGCACCGCTCTATCACGCCGCCCCGCTGCGTTATAATATGGCGGCCCAGCATCTGGGCGCGACCTGCATTATTATGGAAAATTTCGACCCTGAGGAAAGCTTGGCGCTATTGGAAAAATATCAGGCGACGCATAGTCAATGGGTGCCGACCATGTTTGTGCGCATGCTGAAACTACCTGAAGATGTGCGCAGCAAATATGACACCTCAAGCATGCAATATGCCATTCACGCGGCCGCCCCATGCCCGATTCCAGTGAAGGAACAAATGATCGATTGGTGGGGGCCGGTAATCTATGAATATTACGCCGGCAGTGAGGGCAATGGCTTCACCCAGCTGAATTCAGAAGAATGGCTGGGCCATAAGGGCTCGGTGGGTAAGGCCTTGATGGGCATTATTCACATTTGTGACGACGAGGGCAATGAGCTGCCAATCGGCGAGTCAGGTTCGATCTATTTCGAAGGTGAAGAGGGCGCCGCCTCTTTCGAATATTACAATGACCCGAAGAAAACCGCTGAAAGCCGTCACCCGAGCAAAAAGAATTGGTCTACTTTGGGCGATGTCGGCAAGGTTGATGAGGACGGCTATTTATATCTCACCGACCGCAAAGCCTTTATGATTATTTCTGGCGGCGTGAATATTTACCCGCAGGAAACCGAAAACCTACTGATTACCCATCCGAAAGTCGCCGATGTGGCGGTCATTGGTGTGCCCAATGAGGATTTTGGCGAGGAAGTCAAAGCCGTGGTTCAGCCAATGGATTGGAACCAAGTCGGTGACGAACTAGCGGCAGAGCTGATTGCCTTTTGCAAAGAAAACCTGTCGGCCATTAAATGCCCGCGCTCGGTTGATTTCGACAAGGAATTGCCGCGCCACCCGACCGGTAAACTCTACAAACGCTTGGTGCGCGACCGTTATTGGGGAAATCAAGATTCAAAGATTGTATAGCCGCCCCGCGCGACCTATTCTAACAAAAGCATAAAGGAGAAAAACGATGCGTTTATTTGAAAATTTGGCTGACTATGCCGCTGCCGTTGGCGAAGAAATCGGTGTCAGCGAGTGGATGGAAATCGACCAAGACCGGATTAACCTATTTGCCGACGCAACCGGTGATCACCAGTGGATTCACCTTGATGGTGAACGCACGCAAAAAGAATTGGGCATGCCAACCATTGCTCATGGGTTTTTGACCTTGTCACTTTTGCCGGTTTTGATGGCGCAGATTTCTGGCGTCAAAAGTGTTACGCGGGGCATTAACTATGGCTCCAACAAAACCCGCTTCACCAGCATGGTGCCCGTGAACTCAAAAGTTCGCGCTCGCGCCAAACTCAAATCTGCCGAGCCAAAAGCCGGTGGCATGTTGTTTACAGCAGAAGTTTCGGTTGAAATTGAAGGCGCCGAAATGCCTGCCTTGGTCAGCGAAAACCTGACCCTTTTGTTCGAATAGGACTGAGGCCTATGGGTCGAAAAAAAGACGATACCATTTGGCCGGTCATGAAACCGGATGACGTGTGGCGTGAACAACTCACCGATGAGCAGTTCTACGTGACACGTCAGGCCGGCACTGAGCGGGCCTTTACCGGCCCCAATTGGGACGCCAAAGATGACGGTGTCTATCATTGCATCTGCTGCCATGAGCCATTATTCGATGCCGCTACCAAATATGATAGTGGCACCGGCTGGCCGAGCTTTTACGCAGCGGTTAAAGAAGGCGCGGTCACCGAACGCGCCGATAACACGCTTTTCATGCGCCGCACGGAAGTTGTTTGCAGCTCTTGCGGCGCTCATTTGGGTCATGTGTTTCCAGATGGCCCTGCCCCAACCGGTCTGCGGTTTTGCATGAATGGCCACGCGCTGGATTTCCGCAAAGCCGACGATACAGACGACAATTAGGGGCGGATGCGAGCTGATAATTCCAAACCGGCGCCGATTGCAGAAAAAATAATCGCCGAAGATAGCCACCACGGCATCACCCGCCAAGACGAATTCGCTTGGCTGAGCGACGATAATTGGCAAGCGGTGATGAAACAGCCGGAACTCTTGAAGGCCAATATTCGCGCCCATTTAGAAGCCGAAAACGCCTATACAGATGAGCTTTTAGCGCCGACACAAGATTTGCAAAAACAATTATTCGACGAAATGCGCGCCCGCTTGCAAGAAGACGAAGCCAGCGTGCCAGTCAATGACGGGGCTTTTGCCTGGGCCTCACGCTATGCCGTCGGCGGCGAACATCCGCATATTTGCATGGGGGCCCGCGACGCAGATATTGACGCCATGAAGCTGGTCATTGACGGCGACGCCGAAGCGCACGGCCGCGATTTTTTCAAATTAGCTGGCTATGAAGCCGATCGCCAAGGCCGTTATCTGGCATGGAGTTTTGACGATAAGGGTTCGGAATATTTCACCATATGCGTGCGCGATTTGGCCACCGGTGAAGACACGCCAAACCGATTGCTAGACACCACTGGCGCAATGGCCTGGTCGGCATGTGGCGATTATTTATTCTATGTCATGGTCGACGACAACCATCGTCCCAATCGGATTATGCGCCACGCGCTTGGCAGCCAACAAAGCGCGGACATATGCGTCTATGAAGAAACCGACGCTGGTTTCTTTATCGGCCTCTCAGCAACGCGCAGTGGCCGGTTTCTGGTGATTTCAGCGCATGACCACGAAACCAGCGAAGCCTGGCTCATACCAACAGACGCACCTCTGGCAACGCCGATATGTGTCGCCAAGCGCCGTCCCGGCATTGAATATAGCGTTGACGATGACGCCCAGCGCGAGCAGCTGATTATTGTTACCAATTGGCCAGCTAATGGAAAAGCAGACACAAAAGCTGATGATTTTCAAATCGTCACCCACCCACTGCCGCTATCAGACAAAGCCGCCGATGCCGATGCTGATACCGATGATGCGATGCAAAATTGGCAGGTTCTGCGCCCGCACCAAGCCGGTTGTTTGGTGCTTGATGCCCTGCCCTTTGCCGACCATCTGGTGGTTTTAGTGCGGCAAAACGCTTTGCCGCATATTGAAATCGTCAGCTGGCAAAGTGGCGCTAGTCAGCCGATTGGCTTTGATGAAGAAGCCTATGATTTAGCGCTCGGCGCCATGGCTGAATATGACACGACAATTTTGCGTTTCACCTATGCCTCCATGACCTCGCCGACCGCCACCTATGATTTCGATATGGCCAGCGGCGAGCGGGTTTTGCGCAAAACACAAATCGTGCCCAGCGGTCATCAGCCAAGCGATTATATCACAAGACGGTTGACCGCCATTGGCCATGACGGGGCGGAAATTCCAGTATCGGTTGTATATCACAAAAACACCAAGCTTGATGGCAGCGCGCCGGTTCTGCTGTACGGCTATGGCTCTTATGGCATTACCATCCCGGCCAGCTTCTCAGTCACCCGGCTGAGCCTAGTCAACCGTGGGTTTATTTATGCGATTGCCCATATTCGGGGCGGCAAAGCGCGTGGCCATGATTGGTTCATGCAGGGCCGCGGGGCCAAAAAAACCAATACATTCCATGATTTTATCAGCGTCGCCCGTGATCTGATTGCGCGTGGATGGACGCGCGAAAGGCAAATCACCATTCATGGCGGCAGCGCCGGTGGGCTGCTGGTGGGGGCCAGTGTTAATATGGCACCATCGCTGTTTTGCGGCGCCGTTGCTGAAGTGCCGTTTGTCGATGTGCTGACCACTATGCTCGACGCCTCCTTGCCGCTGACGCCGCCCGAATGGCCCGAATGGGGCAATCCGATCGCCAGTGCCGAGGCCTATGACCTAATAGCTGGCTATGCGCCATACGAAAACATCACCGCCACCGCCTATCCGCATATTCTCGCCACCGCCGGATTGACCGACCCGCGCGTGACCTATTGGGAGCCAGCCAAATGGGTCGCGCGTCTGCGCGACAGGCGCACAGATGACGGGCTGACCCTATTGCGCACAGAAATGACCGCTGGCCATGGTGGCAAAGCCGGACGCTATAATCAATTGCACGAAATCGCCTTTGTTTACGCCTTTGTTTTGGCCATTCATCAGGGTGAAAATAGCCTATAAAGAAGTTACGATTAGGGAGAACGATCATGAGTGAATTTACCTTTGAAGATGCTGAGAAATTAGGTTTCAACCGCCAGCGGCTCGACGCCATACCGGCGTTTTTTAACAGCTATATCGAAAAACAGCGGCTGGCCGGCATCAGCCTTATGGTCGCCCGCGAGGGTAAAGTTGCGCATTTATCGCATTTGGGAAACAGCGCTTTTGACGGCGGCTTTGCGGTCAATGATGAGGCGATTTTCCGCATTTATTCAATGACTAAGCCAATCACCTCCGTGGCGCTGATGATGCTTTACGAGCAAGGTCTGGTGCAATTGCAAGACCCCATCACTAAATTTTTCCCTAAGTTCAAAGACGTGCGCGTGTTCGATAAAGGCACGCCGCAAGACTACACCACCCGCGAGCCAGAGCGGATGATTACTGTGCATGATCTTCTGACCCACCAATCGGGGCTGACCTATGATTTCATGCTATCGCATCCGGTTGACGCGCTTTATCGCAATCATAAAATCAATGGCGCGCGCTCTGAAAAGCAAACGCTTGAGCAATTGGTCGATAAATTACCGGAATTGCCATTGGTGTTTTCACCGGGCAGCAATTGGAATTATTCGGTTTCCACCGATGTCGTTGGTCGTTTGGTGGAAGTGATTTCCGGCAAGCCGCTGGACGTGTTTTTTGAAGAAAATATTTTCAAGCCCTTGGGCATGCATGACACCAGCTTCACCATTAGCGATGATAAGCGCCACCGCATGATGCATAATTATTCGCGCTCGCCGATTGACGGCAAAATTACCCTCGCCGACAGTCCCGAGAGAACCATTTATGCGCCGGGCCGGCAATTCCTATCCGGCGGTGGTGGCTTGCTTTCGACGGTTAGTGATTATCATAAATTCGCCGATATGATGCGCCGTGGCGGCTCTACGCCAACGGCCCGCATTTTGAGCCGCAAAACCGTTGCCTATATGACCAGCAATCATTTACCAGACAATGACACGCTGGTGAATCGCGCGCTTGGAAGTTTTTCTGAAGTCACTTACCTCGGCACCGGCTTTGGCCTTGGCTTTTCCGTGGTTGTCGATCCAGCGCAAACCTCAACTGTCAGCTCCAAGGGCAATTACTCATGGGGCGGACTGGCGAGCACGATTTTCTGGGTCGATCCGGTGGAAGATATCACGGTGATTTTAATGACCCAAATGATGCCATCGGGCTGCTATCCTTTGCGTCCGCAATTGTCACAATTGGTCTACGCGGCCTGCGATTAAGCCTGTTTTACGGCCAAAAAGCATGAGAAACACTTGCTTTGCGGCGTCATCGACCTATTATCTTGTTTGAATTCTTACCCATCGTTTAACGGAGTTATACATATGGCCCTTCCTGATATTTTGAAAAACAACCTACGCGTACCGGTTGTTGGTTCGCCGCTATTTCTGGTCTCTGGCCCGGAACTGGTCATTGCCCAGTGCAAGGCCGGCATTGTTGGGTCATTCCCAGCCCTGAACGCGCGTCCGGCTGAAGTGCTCGACGAATGGTTGACCCGCATCAGCACCGAGTTGGAGGCCTATAAAGCCGCCAACCCAGACGCCTATGTTGCGCCTTATGCGGTTAATCAAATTTGCCATGCCTCCAATGACCGTCTGATGCAAGACATGGAAACATGTGTGAAGCACAAAGTGCCGATTATCATCACCAGCTTGCGCCCACCAGCCGAAGTGGTAGAGGCGGCGCATAGTTATGGTGGTCTTGTGTTCCATGATGTAATTAGCGTGAAACATGCCAAAAAAGCCGCCGAGCAAGGCGTCGATGGCCTGATTTTGGTCTGCGCTGGTGCTGGCGGCCACGCTGGCGCGCTCAGCCCATTTGCTTTGGTGCGCGAAGTGAAAGAATGGTTCGACGGCACAATTTTGCTATCCGGCGCCATTGGCGACGGCTATTGCGTTGCTTCGGCTTTGGCCATGGGCGCTGATTTGGCCTATATGGGCTCGCGCTTTATCGCCACAGAAGAAGCCAATGCCGACCAAGGCTATAAAGACATGCTGGTCGCCTCAGCGGCGGATGACATTGTCTATTCATCGCTGTTCACCGGTGTTGATGGCAATTATCTCAAACCCTCCATCGCCGCTGCCGGTCTCGACCCAAATAATCTGCCAGATGCCGATAAGTCAAAAATGAACTTCGGGTCGGGCGGCAATATGAAAACCAAAGCTTGGAAAGATATTTGGGGTTCAGGCCAAGGCATTGGCGCAATCGCCAAAGTCGACACGGTTGAAACCGTGGTCAGCGAGCTGGAACGCGACTATAAAGCCGCCGTCAGCAACCTCGTGTCGCGCGCCTCTTAGAGACCATGCTTGACCCGCTGATGCGCCGTCTCATAGACCCGCCGCTGAATAAGGCGGCGGGCTATTGGCCATCGGTTATTACTGCCAATCAAATCACCATTATCGGTTTTGGCGTCGGCTTGGCCGCCTGCTGGGCCGTGGCCAGCCATGCCTATGAGCTGGCTTTGCTGCTGTTAATAATCAATCGTCTAGGCGATGGCTTGGATGGCGCCTTAGCGCGGCGCAATGGGGCGACAGATTTAGGCGCCTATTTAGATATTGTTGCCGATTTTCTTTTATGGTCGCTTTTGCCCTTGGCCTTCATTATTGGGACGCCGCAAAATGCCGTCTCCGCCGCCGTTTTATTATCTAGCTTTGCCATGTCGATGGTGGTGTTTCTAGCCTTTGCCATTATGGCTGAGAAACGCGGCGTCAGCACAGAAAGCCAAGGAAAAAAGAGTTTTTTCTATATGGCGGGCCTCGCCGAAGGCACGGAAACGATTGGGTTTTTTGTCTTTGTTATGGTCGCGCCAGCTTATTTCATACCGGCCGCATATGGTTTTGCGGCTCTGGTATATTTATCCGTCATTGGCCGTTTATGGACCAGTGTTATTGCCCTAAAGGAAACTGAGCATGGATGATCGTCAGTCAAAAATTGAAACTCATGAGAGCGTCTGGATTCACGATACGGCGCGGCTTTATGGGCATATTAAAATCGCTGAGAACGCCTCGGTCTGGCCCTATGTGGTGATGCGCAGCGAAATGCACCATATTGAAATTGGCCCGCGCAGCAATATTCAAGATTTTGTCATGGTGCATGTTGGCGGCGCCACACCGACGATTGTTGGCGCTGATTGCTCCATCACCCATCATGTGACCTTACACGGCTGCACCATTGGCGACCGCTGCCTGATTGGCATTAATGCAACGATTATGGATGGCGCGACGATTGGCGCTAATTCGATTGTTGCCGGTCATTCGATTGTTTCTGAGAACAGCCATTTTCCGGAAAACTCAATCATTGCCGGGGCGCCTGCCAAGCTCATCAAAACCCGCGACAGCGGCCAAGCCAATGCAATGAACGCCGCCTTTTACGCCCGCAATGCTGAAAATTACGCCAAGGGCATCCACCGCAGCAGCCTGCAAGACCTGCGCGATGTCGGGTTTATAACTGATAAATAAAAACCCAAACCGCCTCGCTGAGACCGGCGCGGTTTAGTCGAAAATTTTTATGAGGTCATGGTGCGGTACCCTCTTATTATTCTCTTGCAGATATTGCTCTATCCAGTTCGCACAGACCTCAATCCAATGATTCCATGAGTCCTTTACCTCTTGAGCAGTAACGCCCTTTCTTTCCATGATTTCTAAAAGTGCGGTTTCTTCGCGCGAAAGACGCGAAAAGGCTTTTGAACAAATATCTATACCCATAAGGGAAAAAGTCAGCGGAATATAAACTTTCTCAAGTTCGAGGGGTGTTTCGTCCGAAAATTTTCCTTGGTTTAGATGAAAGATATACTCGTTAAAATTGAGAAGCATGTAATAGGTCACAAGAGATATTTTAAAATCCTCCTCATCATTGAAAAAAAATTGCAGCCAATTCCACTTAGTGTGTGATTCCAATAAATATTCCCATGACCCCCTAAAATTATTATCTAAGGTTTCGGGTGAACGAGTGAACTCATATCGTTGCCATAAAGGTTTCGCTTCATTAAATCGGTCTACGACCAACATACGCGCCAAATTTAAGGCAACATGAGTTTGCCCAGTTTTACAGGCCACGGCTCCATGCAAACTTTGATATAAAAAGCAAAGCGCATCTGGCAAACCCCTTATCATTGACCGGCCGTCCCACGACCAATCTCGCAGATGATAAATGTCATCAAATAATGCGCGCTGGTCATTAAATGAGGGCCGCTGCGACTGAACACCTGCAAGAGCAAAAATAATCATTGGCGATAAATGTTCGACAGCTTCATCTACCGCTGGGCGAACCTGCTCATATGTCTTTAGCTCTTCTTTTTCATATTCGCGCCGCAATTCCAACAGGGCCTCGTAGCAAGGTTCTCGACATCTGTGCAGCTCTTTTTCGAAGCCAATCAAATCATCATCTTTGATTAGCTTTCTTGCGTCATCATAGGAAACGTTCTTGTTTTTTGGTTGTTTAGACATCATCCACCCTTTTTTTTATTGGGGTGCAGGCATTTTTGCTCGCCTGTTCAGCTTAGGAGCACCCGCAATTAAGCGCAAGATAAGTTTGCCAACCAGCCGCAAACCTAAAACGCGGCCCCCTTGCGGCCCCAAAGGGGGGATTATTTTTTAAGAGAACTGGCTGGGGTGGCAGGATTCGAACCTGCGCATGCCGATACCAAAAACCGGTGCCTTACCACTTGGCCACACCCCAACTGAGCCGGAAAATACATAATGCAGGGCCCGCGGTCTAGCCCTCTTTTTAACTTTATGGTGCGTCAATTATGCCGATGGCATTATTTATCAAACTTCCAAGGAAAAGCTGGCCTTTATGCTGCAAAACACTGGTCATCATAAAAATATGCCCGCTGTCATCTTCCAAAGAAGCCTGCACATTGCCGTCGGAATCAAATTTTACCGCATAGCTATGCATTTGCACCGGCGAGTCGCCAGTTAGCCGAAACACCCGCCAGAGGACTTTGCGCATAAATGGCTTATCGACCAGATTATCCAATTCGTCGACACGCGGCGCCACCACAGCCAGCCAGAAGCCGCCATCTGGGGCTTCGGTAATATTGTCGATATAGCCGGGTAAATTCTCGGCAAACACATCCGCCGTGCCTGCCTTCGGGCCTTTCAGCCAATAGCGCATAATGCGGTGCTCAAAGGTTTCATTGACCAACACAAAATCTTGCGCCTTTGACAGCGCCACCCCATTGGCGAAATATAAATCATCCAGCAAAAGCTTCATCTCGCCATTGGCCGGATTATAAGAAATCAACCGCCCAGAAGGCCGGCGTTCGAATATTTCGATAATATCATCATTGCCGAATGCATGGCGTTGCGAGGCATCGGAGAAATAAATAATGCCGTCTTTATCAATCGCCAGATCATCGACGAAGACCATGCGCACACCGTCAAAATCAGTCGCCAGCGTGCGTATTATACCATCCGGAGACATGGCAATCAGCCCTTTGACGGCGTCAGCAATAATCAAATCACCATTGGCGTCAAAATTGAGCCCCAAAGGCCGACCGCCGGTATTGGCCAACTCCTCAATGGCGCCGCTCGCCACATTGACCCGCAAAATGCGGCCATCGGTCAGGCCAGTGTAAAGCCGACCCTGCGCGTCAAAGGCTGTGCCCTCTGGCCCATGGCCGATTTCAACCATTTTGGCTGCTGCCAATGCGTTGTTTTTGGCGAAAATGCCAGTGCCCGCCGGATTGGCCGCACGCGGCGGGCCTGCTACCGGATCAAACGGCACTGGCCAGAGCAATAAATAGCCGAAGAAAATACCTAAAATGGCCAGAAACCCCGCCAAAATTGGCCGTTTTTTCACATTATCCATTACTCTACTCCCGTATTTATTTGGTGCCTTTACTGGCTGATTTCGCGGCGATAGGCCAGCAAAATGACGCCTGTAACCACTTCAAAAACCACCGCTTGCGTGATCAGCTCGGCGTCGTAAAACTGCGCCGAGGTCAGGCGGAAAAGCGCCGCGCTGAGCAGCAAAAATGCTGGCACCAGCAGAAAATCCGGCCGCTTTTGCCAAACCCCCAGCAGAATAAAAATGCTGCTAGTGGTGAAAAACGCCGTCATATCGCCAATTTGCGTATTACGCCCCATGCCAGTCAGCAAGTCCATGCCCAGCCCAGCCGCCGCCGCTTGCGGATTAAACATCCAATTGAAAGCCGTATAAGCCAGAAACACGCCCGTAAGAGCGCTAAGAATTTGTAGAACACGTTGCATTGAAATATCTCCCATTTGATAGCTAAGGCTATGTCAGCGACCCCGCCTTGACAAGCGCCGGATGCACCCAGCGATGATTTATTTCTCACCCATGAAGCGCTGTTTTTGCTTTGCACAAAGCCCAAGATGGCTATGGTGGGGGCACAGTAAAAGTAAATGCAAAATGATAGGCGAGACAATGGCGGGTATCCCATTTGTAACTGAATTTTATTTTGAATATGGCCGGTGCGATCAATTATCACCGCTCATTCGGCGCGTTATTGCCAATAACCCCAGCCCGTTTACCTTCACCGGCACCGGCACTTATATTATCGGCACCGGTAATGTCGCAGTCATTGACCCCGGGCCGCTGCTTGATGCCCATGTCGACGCCATTCTGGCCGCTCTTGGCCCAGATGAGCGCGTCAGCCATATTGTTGTCACTCACACACATCTTGATCACTCGCCAGCCTGCACCCCGCTGCAACAGCGCACGGGCGCGAAAATTTACAGCTATAGCCCGCCCAGCCCAGACCAATTTGATGGGCCTCGGCTGGAAGAAGACGCTGATGATAATTTCCGCCCCGACCATATTGTCGGCCATGGCGATATTATTGCCGGCGATGATTGGACGCTTGAATGCGTGTTCACACCTGGCCATATGGCCAATCATATGTGCTATGCGCTACGCGAAGAAAAAGCCCTATTTACCGGCGACCATGTGATGGGCTGGTCGACCACGGTGATTGCCCCGCCAGATGGCAATATGAATGCCTATATGGCGTCGCTGGATTTACTGCTGAGCCGTGATGATAAAATCTATTGGCCGACCCATGGCACCAGCATTGATGATCCGCAAAATTTTGTCCGCGCCTATATCAGCCACCGGCGGGGGCGCGAGGCGCAAATTATTGCCCGCCTCGAAGCTGGCGATGACAATATTCGGCAAATGGTCGCCACCATGTATGTCGATGTCGATAAGCGCCTGCATCCGGCAGCCGCCTTATCGGTATTTGCCCATATGCAAGATTTGGTCGAGCGCGGCAAAGTAAGCTGCGCCGACAAGCCGACGCTTGACGCAAGCTATCACCTTGTTGGCTGAACTTGTCGGTTAAATTGGGCGCTTTATCAGCCTATTGAATGGCGTCCAAAAACTCTTGGATACGGGCCGCATTGGCCCCCAAATCGCTTTGCCCGACGCGTGACACTGAGCGCAAATCAACTTGCGTGCCACCCTCAACAGCCGTTAGACGAATGGCCACATCATCTTTGAAGCCAAACAATAAGGTGCTGACAACCGCTTCAATCTGGCCGCTTGCGGCATCGCTATGAACAATCTCCCAGCCCATATCTTCAGCCGTCAAAACCGCCTGCGCAAAAGCCTCAGCCATGCCAACTTCTAAAGTTACAGGCCGTAGATTTGTATAATGGGCTTTTTGCATGTCCATGACTTTGCTATCAAGCGCCAGACTATTGTCACTATCAGCCCGCAAAGTTGGCACATGGCTGAACACCGGCGGATTGGCCAAATCAGTGCTAATGTCGTGAATTGGCGGCACCGTCATGGCTTTACGAAAACCATTGAGCGGCGCGAATACCACGACCAGTGACACAACAAGCCCGAGCAGGGCCCGATTGGTTTGCGCCCCATCGCCGCCCAAGCCGCCGACCAACGCCAAGACGCTCATCAGCAACGCAATCAGCGCAATAATCGTCGCCACGGCGACAATCAATAAGGGGCCACCAAAGGCCATCACGCCGCTGCGGAATAACACCAGACCAGAGACCGCGACAATCGGCGAGGCGATCGCCAAGCGGGCACCCCAGTGAGCTAAAAATTCAACACTCATGCCAAGCATAATTATTCCGCCGCCTTTTCTGCTGTTGGTAAGGTGTAATCAGCAAATTGCTGACGCAGCGTCAGCTTTTGAATCTTACCGGTTGCTGTATGTGGAATTTCATCAACAAAAACAACATCGTCGGGCATCCACCATTTAGCAATTTTGCCATCCAAATAGGCCAATACCTCTTCCTTGGTCACCTCGACACCAGGGTTTTTCACGACAATCAGCAAAGGCCGCTCATCCCATTTCGGATGCTCAACGCCAATCACCGCCGTTTCCTGCAATTTATCAAAGCCAACGGCGATATTTTCAATCTCAATAGACGAAATCCACTCGCCGCCTGATTTGATGACATCTTTGGCGCGGTCAGTGATTTGCATAAAGCCGAGCGGGTCGAGTGTGGCGACATCGCCCGTATCGAAAAACCCGTCTTTGTCGAGAATTTGACCGCCATCGCCTTTGACATATTCGCCAACAATAAACGGCCCGCGCACCATCAAATGGCCGAAGGCTTTACCGTCGCGCGGCAATTCATTGCCCTCATCATCGGTGATTTTCATTTCTACCAAATATGGCGGACGGCCTTGTTTAACCTTAATGTCCATTTGCTCGTCAAAGCTCATATGTTCCATGCCAGATTTGAAGCTGGCGATTGAACCGAGTGGCGACAATTCTGTCATCCCCCAAGCATGTTTCACCATCACCCCATAATCACGCTCGAATTTCTCAAGCATCATGCGTGGCACAGCTGACCCGCCAATGGTCACATTATTTAATTTCGGCAGTTTCAAATTATTGGCTTCCATATGCTGCAAAAGCATCAGCCAAACCGTCGGCACGGCAGCCGAGAAGGTCACTTCTTCTTCGGTCAATAGCTGATAAATGCTCTCGCCATCCATATTCGGGCCAGGGTTAACAATTTTAGACCCCACTGCTGGCGCACTAAAGGCAAGGCCCCAAGCATTGGCGTGGAACATGGGCACAACTGGCATCACACTATCCATGCTGCTCAGCCCCATGACGTCATTTGAAAGGCTGGTCAATGTGTGCAGCACATTAGACCGATGCGTGTAGCAAACGCCTTTTGGATTACCGGTGGTGCCAGATGTGTAGCACATGCCCGATGGCGCCCGCTCATCGACTTCCACCCAATTAAAATCGCCATTATTGCTGTCGATTAAATCTTCATAGCACAGCACATTTTTCAGGCTGGTTTCTGGCATATGCGCGGCATCGGTCATAATGATGATGGCCTTCACATTGGGAATGTCTTTTTCAATACCCTCAAGAACCGGCACAAAGGTCAAATCCGTCAGAATGATTTTATCTTCTGCGTGATTGATAATATAGCTCAGCTGTTCAGGAAACAGCCGCGGGTTCAATGTGTGGTAAATGCCGCCAACACCGGTGATGCCATACCAAGCCTCAAAATGGCGGTGGGTATTCCATGCCATAGTGGCGACGACATCGCCAACTCCCATGCCCAAAGCTTGCAGAGCTTGCGATAATTTGCGGGCCCGCAAATGCGCGTCGGCATAAGTTTCGCGATGAATATTTCCCTCGACAAGGCGCGAGACAATCTCGCGCTCGCCATGATTGACCAGCGCATGGTCTAAAATCCGGTTGACTAGTAGTGGCACGTCTTGCATTTGACCGAACATATTTTTCTCCCTAGAGTTTTCCCCGTCATATCGGTTTGAAGTTTAACTTGCCGCAAACTGGTTGTCTGTGTCCATAGGGGGAAAGTGAAAAATGCCAATAAACCAGAAAAATGCACATCAATTAGGCCAAGATATCGCCAAAGGAGTGCTCAGCGCACGCGAAGTGACGCAGTTTTTTATCGACCGCATTAAAAAGCATAATCCGGCCTTGAATGCGGTCGTCGCCGAGCGCTTCGACGAGGCCTTAAAAGATGCCGATAAAGCCGATGCGGCGCGTCAGTCTGGTCAAACCCTCGGGCCGCTGCACGGCGTGCCAATGACCATTAAAGATGCTTTTGAAGTCGACGGTTTGAGTTGTGATGTTGGGGCACCGCAATTTGCCGGCACTGTGTCGACATCCGACTCGCATGTTACGGCGCGGCTTAAATCAGCAGGGGCGATTATTCTTGGCAAAACCAACACCCCTTTTATGTGCGGCGATTGGCAAAGTTTTAATGACATCCATGGCACGACAAATAATCCGTATAATTTGCAACACACGCCAGGCGGCTCATCGGGAGGCTCGGCTGCCGCTTTGGCGGCTGGCCTGACGCCGCTTGAATATGGCTCTGATATTGGCGGTTCGATTCGTGTGCCGGCGCATTTTTGCGGCTTATTTGGCCATAAGCCAACCCATGGCATTGTGCCAACACGCGGGCATGTGCCGCCGCCGCATGGCGCGCTGGCCGCCGGAGATTTGAATGTCGTTGGGCCTTTGGCGCGCAGTGTCGACGATCTGGAATTAGCCTTTGATCTGACCCTTGGTCTCTTGCGTCCGGCCTCGCAGGCCATGCAGATAAGTTTGCAGGGCCCGCGTTTTACGCGCCCTGAAGGCCTGCGCATTGGCCTATGGGCCGACGACCCCTATTGTCCGGTTGATAGCGAAATGGCCAGCAATATTGAAGCCGCCGCCCGCACATTGGAAAAACAAGGCGCCCGTGTCGTGCACATAAAGCCAGATTTCGATTTAGCCCATCACACCGAAACTTTTTTGATTTTGCTCAGCTCCATTATGGGGGCTGATTTCCCAGCTCCTGTGCATCAATCGCTGCAAGCGATGATTGATGCCGCTGATAAGGACGACAAATCACTGCGCATGTCGCAAGCTCGCGGCGTGCGCCTATTGCACAAAGATTGGCTTTATTGGAACGAAGTGCGGGCGCAAATGGCGGCAAAATGGCTGGCTCTATTTGAGCAAGTCGACGTTTTATTCTGTCCGGTCACGCCGACGCCTGCCATGCCGCATACGCAAGACGCTGATTTTCATGGTCGCGCTTTTTCGGTTAATGGCGCGGCCCGCAATTATATGGAAAACATCGTCTGGCCCGGGGTCAGCACCTTATGCGGCCTGCCCTCGACCATTGCTCCCTTGGCGCGCCATTCGTCGGGTCTTCCCATGGGCATGCAAATTATTGGCCCAGCCTATGAGGACAAAACACCGATTGCCGTGGCCCGCATGTTGGAACAAAACGGTCATCACTTCCAGCCACCCGCCGGATTTGATGATTAAACAGCCTTCAGGGCGCTAGTGTTTTTCAAGCTGGGTAATCGGCTCTTGGCCTTCAGGGTCTTGATGCAACAGCACTTCCGATTGCGGGAATTTGGCCAGCACCAACGCCTCAACCGCGTCAGAAATTTGATGCGCCATAGTCAATGACATGGCGCCATCAAGCTCAATATGACACTGAATAAAACTGGTCAGTCCAGCGCGGCGGGTGCGTAAATCATGCAGGCCCAAGACCTGCGGATGCGATAAAATCAGCCGCTTGATTTCGGCCCGATCGGCATCGTCAAATTCGCGGTCCATCAATTGATCGGCGGCATTGACGAAAACCTGGCGCGAGCTGTTGATCAAAATCAGCGCCACCACCATGCCAAGAGTCGGGTCGGCATAAGGCAAACCAAAATGGCCTGACAACACCAACGCCAAAATCACCCCAAGATTGATGACAATATCGCCGGTGTAATGCGCGCTATCGGCGGAAATAGCCACTGATTGTGTGGCTTTGGCCACGCGGCGTTGCACGAAGACCAAACCAAGCGTCAAAATAATCGACACCACCATCACGCCAATACCAATATTGCTGGCGGCGATTGGTTGTGGCGCCAAAATCGCCTGCAAGGCTTCATAGAGCAAAAACAAAGCCGCCGATAACAACATGGCGGCCTGCACCAGCGCCGCTAAGGCTTCTGCCTTGCCATGGCCAAACCGATGTTCTTTATCAGCTGGTGTTTGCGCATGGCGAATGGCGAAAAAATTCATCACCGACAAAGACAAATCCATCACGGAATCGAGAAATGAGCCGAGCAAAGCCACAGAGCCGGTTAGCATCCAAGCGCCGGCTTTGATGACAATCAACACGCTGGCGACAACAATCGCCAGCAGCGCCGTGCCACGCACCCGCTTGCCGGGCTCAAGCCCGATGTGATCGTGTGATAAATGATTATGTGACTGGGTCATAGCTTGTTGTATCAGATATTCGTCAACGCACCAATGATGCGCTTACGGGTATAAAAGTCGGGTCGACCAAGCGTCATCTGGCGTCGCACGATGATAGACCAAACGATTGTGCAAGCGATGAGCTCCATCTTGCCAAAACTCAATTTTCAATGGGATGATGCGTCGCCCTGACCAATGCGGTGGGCGGGGAATATTTTCCTCGCCATATTGCGCCAATGCGGCATCATAGGCGGCGTCCAGCGTTGCTCGGTTTTGCAAGGTTTGCGATTGCTGCGACGCCCAAGCGCCGAGGCGGCTTTCGGCCCCGCGCGAGGTGAAATAAGCGTCAGCTTCTTGTTCGCTGACAGCACTCACAGGCCCTTGCACGCGCACTTGCCGGTGCAGGCTTTTCCAATGAAAACACAGCGCCGCGCGCGCATTATCATTGAGCTCAGCGCCCTTTTGGCTGTTCAAATTTGTATAGAACACAAAGCCGCGTTGATCATGGCCTTTCAACAACACCATGCGGGCATTCGGCATGCCATCACCATCCACTGTCGCCAGTGACATGGCATTGGGGTCATTGGGTTCTGATGCCGCCGCTTGGCTCAACCATGCGTCAAAAACTGCCATTGGATCGGCCGCTGGCGCATCAAAAATCTCGTCAAAGCCACTCATCTGCTGCGTTCCTCTTTGCTAATAACTGTATTATATATAGGCGCATGACCCGTGCGTCCAAATTTATTGCAGTTTTTATCTGCCTTGCCGTCGCTGGCTGCGCGGCGCATGTTCCGGCGCAAAAAATCGATGATTTATTTGCCAAAGGCACGGCCGCTTATGATGCCGGTGACTATCGGGCCGCGCGCAGCTATTGGCAGCCCTTGGCCGATAATTACGACCTCGCTGCCCTGCGCAATATCGGCCATTTATACCGCCGTGGTTTGGGCGTTGAAAAAAACCCTGAAATAGCCCGTGGCTATTATTATCGCGCCGCCCGATTAGGTTTTGCGCCAGCCCAATTCAACCTCGCCATGATGTATTTCGAAGCTGACGGCATTGGTTATGATGGCGAGCAAGCCCGCAAATGGCTGGCGCTGGCGGCAGCGCAAAACTACCAACCGGCTGTTGAATTGCAGCAAATACAAGATATGCCGCTGCAGAATTTCGACCAATAGCCATGAAATTTGCCACTGACACCTCTAGGCTTTCGCGGCAGAGCAGTTTATACACAAATGAGAGATAAACGAACAAAGGATATGGTTCATGACAAATGGATTGATGAAAGGCAAACGCGGCCTGATTATGGGGGTCGCCAATCAGCGCTCAATCGCTTGGGGCATTGCCCAAGCCTGCGCCGATGCCGGTGCTGAATTAGCCTTCACCTATCAAGGCGAAGCGCTGGAGCGGCGTGTCAAACCATTGGCCGACAGTATTGGCGCCAACCTTGTTCTGCCGTGCGACGTCACCGATGAAGCCAGTATTGATGCGGTGTTTGACACGCTCAAACAACAATGGGGCGAGATCGATTTCGTCGTCCACGCCATTGCCTTTGCCGATAAGGATGAATTGACCGGCCGTTATGTTGATACATCGCCGGGCAATTTTGCCATGAGCTTAAATATTTCTTGCTATAGCTTCACCGCTGTTGCCAATCGGGCCGAAAAACTCATGCCCAATGGCGGCTCGCTGCTGACCTTGAGCTATTTCGGGGCCGAAAAAGTCATCCCGCATTATAACGTCATGGGTGTGGCCAAGGCAGCGCTGGAAGCCAGCGTGCGTTATTTGGCGGCAGATTTGGGCAAGCAAAATATTCGCGTAAACTCAGTTTCAGCGGGGCCAATTAAAACCCTCGCCGCCGCCGGTATTGGCGGTCTGCGGATGATGCTGAAATGGAATGAAGAAAACGCACCAATGCGTAAAAATGTGACGATTGAGGAAGTTGGTAATTCAGCGCTTTATTTATTGTCTGATTTGAGCACTGGCGTAACCGGCGAAAATCATCACGTTGATGCTGGCTATAATGCCATTGGCATGCGCATGATTTCCGACGAGGAAGGGGCTTAGGCCACATAATGTCGCATAATCGTTTCGGGCATTTATTCACCATCACCACATGGGGCGAAAGCCACGGGCCAGCGCTTGGCGCCGTGGTCGACGGTGCGCCTGCGCGTTTGCCAATAAGCGAGGCTGATTTGCAGCACTGGCTCGATCGGCGCCGCCCCGGGCAAAATCGTTTCACCACCCAACGCCAAGAACCCGATGCCGTCAAAATCCTGTCCGGCGTGTTTGAAGATCCTGATACTGGCGCGCAAGTGACCACGGGCACGCCGATTCAATTGCTGATTGAAAACACCGACCAACGCTCAAAAGATTATGGCGACATTAAAGATAAATACCGCCCAGGCCACGCCGATTACACCTATATGGAAAAATATGGCGTGCGCGATTATCGCGGCGGTGGCCGTCAATCAGCACGCGAAACAGCCGCCCGTGTCGCAGCTGGCGGCATTGCCCGCAAAGTCCTCGATGGTGTCACCATTCGTGGCGCTTTGGTGCAAATGGGGCCGCATAAAATCAACCGCGACAATTGGGATTGGGCCGAAGTTGAAAACAATCCTTTCTGGTGCCCCGACAAACAAGCGGCGGCGCAATGGGAAGACTATCTCGACGGCGTGCGCAAGGCAGGCTCGTCTTGCGGTGCCGTCATTGAAATTGTCGCCAGCGGCGTACCGGTCGGCTGGGGCGCCCCGGTCTATGGCAAATTAGACGCCGATTTAGCTGGCGCCATGATGAGCATAAATGCCGTCAAAGGCGTTGAAATCGGCGAAGGTTTCGGCGCTGCTGCGCTGACCGGCGAAGCCAATGCTGATGAAATGCACGCCGATGGCGCAAAAGCCAGTTTTGACAGCAATCACGCCGGTGGCATTTTGGGCGGCATTTCAACCGGTCAAGATATTGTCGTGCGCTTTGCCGTCAAACCGACCTCGTCGATTTTGACGCCGCGCAAAACCATTTCACGCGCTGGTGAAGAAACCGAAATCATCACCAAAGGCCGCCATGATCCCTGCGTCGGCATTCGCGCTGTGCCAGTTGGCGAGGCGATGATGGCCTGTGTTCTGGCCGACCATAAATTGCGCCATTTTGGCCAGCGTGCTGGCAAATAAAATGGCCCGCCCGCCGACCCGTCTTTATCTCATCACCCCGCCGCAAATTGACTTAGAAAAATTTGCCCCAATTTTGGAAACGACGTTGGCGGCTGGCGATGTCGCCTGTTTGCAATTGCGTTTGAAAGCCGCTGACGGCGGCCCGCAAGATCATGAGATTATCGGCCAAGCGATTGACGCCTTAAAACCAATTGCTTTGGCCCATGATGTGGCGTTTTTGATCAATGACTATGCGGCCCTTGCCAAGCAATATGATTGCGACGGCGTGCATATTGGCCAACAAGACGGCACGGTGAAACAGGCCCGCGAAATTTTGGGCGCCGATAAAATTATTGGCGTCACTTGCCATAATTCGCGGCATTTGGCGATGACCGCCGGTGAGGCCGGCGCCGATTATGTCGCCTTTGGCGCCTTTTACCCGACCCAAACCAAACAAGTGGAAGCCACTGCCGAGCTTGACCTATTGAGCTGGTGGCAAGAAATGATGGAGCCGCCGTGCCTGGCCATTGGTGGCATCACAGTTGATAATGCGGCGCCTTTAATCACCGCAGGGGCTGATTTTCTCGCCATATCCTCTGGCATATGGAACCACGCTGAGGGGCCCGAAGCGGCGGTGACTGCGCTTAATCAGCTAATTGACGGGCAATTTGCCACCCTATTCGATAAATTAGACCGCGATTAGTCGCCCAGCAGTAAAGTTTGGCTTTGTTTCACACGCCAAGGGGTGCTATCAGAGCGCATCTGAGAAAAAAGGTAGTCGCCATGAAAATCAACGGAAACGAAATTCGCCCCGGCAATGTCATTAAACATAATGACGGCCTGTGGATTGCGGTGAAATTGCAGCACGTCAAACCCGGCAAAGGCGGAGCATTTGCGCAGGTTGAGTTAAAAAACCTCGTCACTGGATCAAAACTCAATGAGCGTTTTCGCTCATCCGAGACCATTGAGAAAGTTCGTTTGGAGCAGCGTGATTATCAATTCCTTTATGAAGCCGACGGCGTTTTGACCTTTATGGACACTGAGAGCTACGACCAAATTGAATTGCAGAGTGATTTTGTTGGCGAGCGCGCGGCGTTTTTGCAAGACGGCATGATGGTGGTTGTTGAGATGCACGAAGAAAAAGCCATTGGCGTACGCCTGCCCGATCAAGTGACGCTGGAAGTCACCGACACCGAGCCGGTGGTTAAAGGCCAGACTGTGTCATCATCATATAAGCCCGCGGTTTTAGAAAATGGCGTGCGCCTCGGTGTGCCGCCTTTCATTTCGATTGGCGATAAAATTGTCGTTGATACTACTGAAGTCACTTACCTCAAAAGGGCTGAATAACTTATGGCTCTATCCCCTATTTTGAATGTAATGATTGCCACGGCTGAAAAAGCTGGTCGGGCGTTGCGTCGCGATTTCGGTGAAATTGAGAATCTACAAGTGTCACGCAAAGGGCCCGGTGATTTTGTTACCAATGCCGATTTGCGGGCGGAAAAAATTATCTTCGAAGAATTGCAAGAAGCGCGCCCCGGTTATGGGTTTTTGTTAGAAGAAGCTGGTGAGATCGAAGGAACCGATAAATCACACCGGTGGATTATCGACCCATTGGATGGCACCACTAATTTCATGCACGGCATTCCGCATTTTGCCATTTCGATTGCTCTTGAACGTGACAGAAAATTGACCGCCGGTGTCGTGTATAATCCGATTACCGATGAATTATTCCACGCCGAACGTGGGCAAGGTGCATTTTACCAACATGGCCGCCTACGGGTGGCTGGGCGCACTGCCTTATCAGACGCCGTTCTGGCTTGCGGCGCCCCGCATGGTGAACGCGCTGGTCGCCCTGAATTCATTACTGAAATGCAAACCCTATTGCCAAAAGTCGCTGGCATTCGCCGCTTTGGCGCCGCCTCACTTGATCTGGCTTTTGTCGCTGCTGGGCGTTTTGACGGCTTCTGGGAACGTGGTCTGGCACCATGGGATATGGCGGCTGGGATTATGTTGGTGCGTGAAGCTGGTGGCATGGTCTCGGACGAGACCAACCGTAATCGCTTTATGGAAACCGGCACAGTGGTCGCCGGCAATGAAGCCATTCACGAAGCCCTGCTCAAAAATCTCGAAAAATAATTATTCGGCGGCGGCCTGACCAAATTGCAAATCGGCGAGCCGCGCATAAAGTCCGCCATCGGCCAGCAATTCATGGTGTTTGCCGCTGGCAATAATCTGCCCGTCTTCCATCACCACAATACGGTCGGCTTTCAATACAGTAGCCAGACGGTGGGCAATCACCAAAGTGGTGCGCCCGCCCATTAGTGTGCCCAAGGCTTTTTGCACCAGAACTTCACTCTCTGCATCCAACGCACTTGTCGCTTCATCCAGCAACAATACCGGTGCATTGCGCAAAATCGCCCGCGCAATCGCCAAGCGCTGACGCTGGCCACCCGATAGGGTCACCCCGCGCTCACCCAATTGCGTGTCATAGCCCTCTGGCAGGCGGCTTAAAAATTCGTCGGCCTGCGCCGCTTGAGCGGCGGCGATGACATCTTCGCGGCTGGCGTCAGGACGCCCGAAACGAATGTTTTCCAGCGCCGATTTGGCAAAAATAACTGTCTCTTGCGGCACAATAGATAGGGCTTCGCGAACATCTTCAGGGGCCGCTGTTTTAATATCGACGCCGTCAATTGTAATGCGCCCGGATTGCGGGTCATAAAACCGCAATAGAAGCTGGAACATGGTGCTCTTACCAGCCCCTGAGGCACCGACCAAGGCAACCGTTTCACCAGAGTTAATCTGCAATGAAACCTGCTGCAACGCCGACACGCTTGGGCGCGACGGATATTGGAATGTCACCGCCTCAAAACTCACATCACCGCGCGCCGGTTTCGGCAATAATTGCGGATTGGCAGGGGCTTGGATTTCTGGCTCGACATCGAGAATCTCCATCAAGCGCTCAGTCGCCCCAGCCGCCAATTGCACCTCGCCCCAAACTTCCGACAAAGCACCAATCGAGGTGGCGCATAAGACGGCATAAAGAATGAACTGGCTTAGCGTGCCGCCACTCATCGTGCCTTCCAGCACATATTGCGCGCCGACCCATAAAATACCAACAACACCGCCAAAAATCAGCACAATGGCAATAGCGGTCATGCCAGCCCGCGCCAGAATACGCAAACGAGCGGTTTCAAATGACTGCTCGACCGCTGCCCCAAACACCCGCCGGTCTTCAATTTCATGGGTGAAGGACTGCACCGTTTGCATGGCCGAGATGGTCTCCGCCGCATGGGCGCTGGTGTCGGCAATGCGGTCTTGGCTGGCGCGCGCCAAACGGCGCACCATGCGACCGAATAAAATCACCGGAATAATCACCCCCGGCAAGGTCAGAGCAGCCATCGCGCTCAGCGTTGAGCTGGTGTAGACCAGCATGGCGGCCGAGCCGACAAACATGAAAGCATTGCGCAAAGCAATTGAAGCAGAGGAACCAACGACGGTTTTAATCAAAGTCGTGTCGGCCGTCAGCCGCGATAACACCTCGCCAGTGCGAGTGACTTCAAAAAACGCTGGGCTCAATTTGGTGATATGATTATAGACGGCGGCGCGCAAATCAGCGGTGACCCGTTCGCCAAGCCATGAAACAAAGAAAAACCGCGTCGCACTGGCGAGCCCAAGTACAATGGCGACCACCAACATGGCTAGGAAATAACGGTCAATGGAGCTGGCATCAGCATTTGAAAAGCCATTATCGATCATGAAACGCACAGCCACTGGCATTGCCAGCGTTGCCGCTGTCGCCAAAATCAGCGCCATAAAGGCGGCCGCAATCATCAGCGGATATTGCGCGATAAACGGAATCAGAGCGCGCAAGGGCCGCATATTGCGGGCTCGTGGTCGGCGTTTTGCGTCTTCTTCAATTTGTTCAACCACATCAGCGGCGTCATCTCGTGACATAATTACCATTCCTCAGATTGGCTGCTTTATAACAGCGTCAACATCTTCACGCCAGTGCGTAAACAGGCTTGCACCCAGCCTTGGTTCCAGCTATATAAGCCTCAAACCGCAATAGAAAAGGAATGCACCTATGAAAAAGGACATTCATCCAGAATATCACATGATCACCGTGGCCATGACAGATGGGACCACATATCAGACGCGCTCGACTTATGGTGAAGAAGGCGCGACGCTGACTTTGGACATTGATCCAACAACCCATCCGGCTTGGACCAAAGGCTCGCAAACGCTTGTTGACCGTGCCGGTCGCGTTAGCCGCTTTAACAAGAAATTTGACAGCTTTATCGGCTAATCAGTTTCCTCAAGACTATTTGAAAAGGGCTTCTGCATCACTGTGGGAGCCCTTTTTGCTTTCTATCATCGCCAAAGCGCGCTCGATCTCGGCTTGCAAAACCTCGACCCGCAGCGATAAGTCGTCCAAACTCATTAAAGCCAAATCCTCGGCCACTAAATCGCGTAGAGCAGAGCCAAGACTTGTCCTGATTTCCTCTTCCATCATGCCATCCTCCTGCCTATAGTCTGGGCATAAATATAGAGGAAAATAAGTACAATGAGTGGAAATTTACCTGCAACCATGCAAGCGATTACAATAGGCCCCGAGAAAACCGCAGAAAGCCTGAGCTGCGACGCCTATCCGCTGCCAGCCTTTAGCGCCGATGAGGTGCTTGTGAAAGTCGCAGCGGCCGGTGTTAATCGCGGTGATTGCTATCAACGCATGGGGTTTTATCCACCGCCTCCGGGCGCTTCCGACATTATGGGTCTGGAATTTTCCGGCACCATCGTCGCCTGTGGCGCCAATGTCAGCAAATGGCAAATCGGCGCCCGCATCGCCGCCCTTGTCGCGGGTGGCGGCTATGCCGAATATGCGGTTGTTCATCAAGACCATATTCTTCCCGTGCCCGATGATATGAGCTTTGTCGAGGCGGCCGCCCTGCCGGAAACCATTTTCACCGTTTGGGCCAATGTCTTTGAACTCGGCGAACTGAAAAAAGACGATTATCTGCTCATCCATGGCGGCTCTAGCGGCATTGGCACCACCGCCATTCAAATGGCAAAAATGGCCGGCGCCAAGGTCATGACCACCGCCGGCAATGCGCAAAAATGCGCCGCCTGCACCGATTTAGGCGCAGATCTAGCGGTCAATTATCGGCAAGATGATTTTGTCGCGCAAAGCGCAAGTTTCAGCGATGGCCACGGCATGGATATTATTCTCGATATGGTTGGCGGGCCGTATTTTCAACGCAATATTCAAGCGGCGGCGCGCGGCGGACGGATTATCAATATCGCCCATTTGCAAGGCAGCCAGGCTGAAATTGACATGATGCCGGTGATGCTAAAAAATCTGACTTTGACCGGCTCGACCCTTCGGGCCCGGGCGATTGAAGAAAAAACCCGCCTTACGCAAGCCATTGCCAAGCATGTTTGGCCGCATATTGGTGACCAGGTGAAACCCATTGTCGACACGACATTTGCCCTGTCACAAGCCGGTGCAGCGCATCAATTAATGGAATCGAGTGCGCATATTGGCAAAATCATTCTGACTTGCGACAATTAAAGTGTTTTACAGCCACGCCTTTTGTCGGCTATACAGACGCCATAGCTTTAATTCTTAGGTTTTGAATTGGTGCATGGACGTGCATCAAAACCTTGCGCGACATCACTGTTGGAGACGAAAATGACAACCCCATTAATGCCAAAAGCCACCGCCGTTTGGTTGGTTGATAACACCGCCCTTACATTTGACCAGATTGCCGTTTTTTGCGGCTTGCATCCTTTGGAAGTGAAAGGCATTGCCAATGGCGATGTTGCCCAGGGCATCAAAGGCTTGGATCCGATTTCTAATGGTCAATTGACCCGCGCCGAATTAGAGCGCTGCCAAGAAGACCCGAGCGCCTATCTTGAAATAGCCGAGAGCAAACGCGATATTCCAGCCGCCAAGCCGCGCAAAGGCGCGCGCTATACGCCGCTGTCAAAACGCCAAGAACGCCCAGACGCCATTGCTTGGTTGGTGCGCAATCACCCAGAGCTCAATGACGCGGAAATTGGCCGACTGGTTGGCACCACCAAGCCCACCATTCAAAGCATTCGCGAGCGCACACATTGGAATATGGGTCAAATTACGCCGGTCGATCCGGTCACACTTGGTCTGTGTTCGCAGATTGATCTCGACGATTATGTCGCCAAATCGGCCCGCCGCGAAGAGCGTCGTTTGAAAAAATTGGCGAAAGAAAATGGCACGCCGGAAGGTGATGTGTTGAAAGACGCGGACACCACAACCGCCATTGAAGCCGATGTGCCATCACGGCCAGCCGCCGAGCCAAAGGCGTCAGATGTATTTGCCAATATGGGCAGCGCCTCCGATGCAGCGGCAGACGATGATCACGCAGATGACGATAATCTGACGGCCGATGACGTCTTCGGCAGCAAGTAATATCGCCTGTATTTTGCTGAATTGCGCTTGATAAGCGTGCGCAAATAGGTTTAACTCCGCGCTTCTCAAGATTCCGCGTTCCTGCGGGTGATTGTCGAGAAACGTTTGAGAGGAAGCCCTATGGCCTCGACTATTGATGTTGGAATTATTATGGGTAGCCAGTCTGACTGGGCAACCATGAAGGCTGCCGCCGATATTCTTACCGAACTTGGTGTGAGCTTTGAAAGCCGCATTGTCTCGGCTCACCGCACGCCTGACCGCCTTTATGATTACGCCAAAACCGCCAAACAGCGCGGTTTGAAAGTGGTGATTGCTGGCGCGGGTGGAGCTGCGCATTTGCCCGGCATGGTGGCCGCCATGACCAGCCTGCCAGTGCTCGGCGTGCCGGTTCAATCAAAAGCCCTATCCGGCCAAGACAGTCTTTTATCTATCGTGCAAATGCCAGCTGGCGTGCCGGTTGGCACATTGGCGATTGGCGAGGCTGGCGCTACCAATGCCGCATTGCTCGCCGCCGCCATTTTGGCAACCAGCGATGAGGCGCTGAGCACGCGTTTAGAAGCTTGGCGCGACGCCCGCAGCCAAGCCGTTGAAGAGACCCCGCGTGACGCCTAAAGCGCTCGCACCCGGCCATATTATTGGTATTATTGGCGGTGGCCAATTGGGCCGTATGTTGGCTTTAGCAGCGGCGCGCCTCGGCCTTAAATGCCATATATTCTGCCCCGAAGATAACGCACCGGCCAGCCAAGTGGCCGACCACACAACCATTGCCGCCTATGACGACCTGCAAGCACTGGCCGAATTCGCCGCCCATGTCGATGTCGTCACTTATGAATTTGAAAATATTCCGGCCGATAGTGTCGCCGTGCTGGCCGCCAGCAAACCAGTATATCCATCAGCCAAAGCGCTGGCGGTTTCGCAAGACCGCCTTGACGAGAAAACCTTCATCAGCCAGCTCGGCATTGCCGTGGCTGATTTTTACGACATCACAACCACCGAGACCTTGGCGCAAGCATTGCAGCACACGGGTGGCCACGGTATTTTGAAGACCCGCCGCTTTGGCTATGACGGCAAAGGCCAGTGGCGCTTGTCACCCGACAGCGACCTCGCCGAGGTGGTTGCGCAATTAGACGGCCAACCGGCCATTCTGGAGGCTCTGGTCAATTTCGAACGCGAAGTATCAGTGATTGTGGCGCGCGATCTAAACGGCCAAATCACTTGCTATGCGCCGATTGAAAACCAGCATGAAAACCATATTTTGCGGCGCTCACTGCTACCAGCGCAAATTTCTGAGGGCGTGGCGCAAAGTGCCACGCAATTGGCCGAAAAGCTGGCGGCAGCGCTGGATTATATCGGCGTGTTGAGTATTGAAACTTTTGTCACCGCCGACGGGCTGGTGGTCAATGAAATCGCCCCGCGTGTGCATAATTCCGGCCATTTAACGCAAGATGCCTGCACCGTCGGTCAGTTCGAACAACATATTCGCGCCATCAGCGGTTGGCCCTTGGGCGACACGCAGGCCCATAGCCATGCGGTGATGACCAATTTACTGGGCGATGAGATTAATCAATGGGCCGATTGGGCGGCGCAAGCCAATACGGCGGTTCACCTCTATGGCAAGCAACACGCCAAAGCCGGACGAAAAATGGGTCATGTCACACAATTAAAAGCCAAATAGGCCGACCAGACTTACTCGGCTTTTGAGCCAAACCGCCATTGCGCCAATTTCGTCAAAACATCAGCAAAACCAGAGCCATCGGCCTGCATTTGCGCCGTCATTTTGGTGACTTTGGCTTTGGTTTTTTCAAATTGCATCACATTATCAATGCGCCGGTCGAGGAACCCTCGCGTTGCAGCCAAATCTTCGCTGTCATCGTCAAACCACACCACACGTGTGGTGGCAATCACCCCGCTGAGAATGGTTCGTTTGGAATAGTAATTATAGTCGGTCGCCGTATCACCGGCCCAATGCCACATATGATGGGCGCTGGCGAACAATAGCCGCCCCGCCAAAGCCTGTCGACCGGGTACGCTGAGCCAAGCCGCTGCCCGCCGCGCGGCGTCGCGATGAGGCGCATCGGCCTGCAATCGCGCCATCACAGCACGGCTGATGCGCTCACGGATTTTCAACCCTTCGGCGTCAGGCAAATGCGCCTGCATGGCCTGATCACCGGCTTTAGAAAAACATTTAATCAGTCCGGCCACGCCATCGGGAAACGCTAAGAGCGCCATATCGGCGTCGACATCAGCATTTTGCACAGCCAGCTGTAAGGTTTTAGGTGTCCAGCCGCTAAAACTCACTTCATCGAGTGCGGCGGCGAGGATTTGCGCTTGTATTTCGGCATAGGGATTGGTGTTTTCCATCTGCCGATAATGGCCATAATGCCCCCGAAAAACAAGCGACAAAACGCCAGATAGACTGGACAAGCTGTCGCTGGTTTGCTAAACCCACGGGTAAGCGACGCGGTCAGCGCGTCAAAATCGATATTTAAGGAGTGATGAAACGTGCTAGTTTCCGTTCGTGATAACAATGTTGACCAGGCCTATAAGGTTCTGAAGAAAAAGCTGCAGCGCGAAGGTGTCTTCCGCGAAATGAAACTGCGCGGTCATTATGAAAAGCCATCTGAAAAGCGCGCCCGTGAAAAGGCAGAGTCAGTGCGTCGTGTGCGTAAACTGGCCCGTAAAGCCGCGCAGCGTGAAGGTTTGGTTATCGGCAAACGCAAATATTAAGCACTGCCCCACTCTTCTCTGCCCAAAAGCAGTGAGCATAAAAAAAGCGCCCCCGAGAGGGCGCTTTTCTTTTGCCGAAACAAATCTTTAGAACGATTTCACAATGCTCTCGACCATTTTCTTGGCGTCAGCAAATAACATCATCGTGTTATCGCGGAAGAATAATTCATTCTCCACACCAGCATAACCAGAGCCCATGCCGCGTTTGATGAACAGCACTGTACCGGCCCGCTCAACATCGAGAATCGGCATGCCATAAATCGGGCTTTGCGGATCGGTTTTAGCTGATGGGTTGGTCACATCATTGGCGCCAATTACGAATGCCACATCGGCTTGCGCAAATTCGCTGTTAATGTCTTCCAACTCAAACACTTCATCATAAGGCACATTGGCTTCCGCTAGCAGAACATTCATGTGCCCCGGCATACGGCCAGCCACGGGGTGAATCGCATAGCTCACTTTGACGCCTTCTTTTTTCAGTTCATCAACCATTTCACGCAAAGCGTGCTGCGCCTGCGCCACCGCCATGCCATAGCCCGGCACGATGATAACAGATGAGGCGTTTTTCATGATGAAGGCGGCATCTTCCGCACTGCCTTGTTTGACCGGACGGGTTTCAACAGCACCGCCAGCGCCAGCCACTGTTTCGCCGCCAAAGCCACCCAGAATAACTGAGATGAAAGAGCGGTTCATGCCCTTACACATAATGTAAGACAAAATCGCGCCCGACGAGCCAACCAGGGAACCGGTAATAATCAGTGCCAGATTGCCCATGGTAAAGCCGATACCAGCCGCTGCCCAACCTGAATATGAATTCAGCATGGAAACAACCACAGGCATATCAGCGCCACCAATTGGAATGATGATCAAGAAGCCGATGACGAAAGACAGTACGGTAATAAACAAGAAGGCTTCGCCAATTTGATGGCTGGCGCCCTCGCCAGTGCACAGATAAATAATGCCAGCAATAATGCTCAAGGCCAAAAGCAGGTTAATCGCATGACGCTGCGGCAACATAATCGGCGCCCCAGACATTGTGCCCTGCAATTTGGCAAAGGCGATAACTGAGCCAGAAAATGTAATCGCACCAATCGCTACACCAAGTGACATTTCAACCAAGCTGGCGGCTTTAATAACGCCGTTTTCAGCAATGTTAAACGCATCTGGCGACAAAAAGGCAGCCCATGCCACGAGCACGGCGGCCATGCCGACCAAAGAGTGGAAAGCAGCAACCAATTGCGGCATATCAGTCATCGCAATACGACGCGCAATCACCGCGCCAATAATGCCACCAATCGCAATACCTGCGATGATAATGCCCCATGTGTCGAGGCTTTGCGTGTCCATCACCGTCAAAGTTGTGACCACAGCCACCAACATGCCGGCCATGCCGAAGTAATTGCCTTGGCGGGCCGTCGTCGGTGAACTCAGCCCGCGCAGTGCCAATACAAAAAGCACGCCGGAGACGAGATAGAGAAGAGAAGAAATATTTGCGCTCATCGGTCTAGCCTCACTTGTCTTTTTTACGGTACATGGCAAGCATGCGTTGGGTTACGAGAAATCCGCCAAAAATATTGATCGAGGCCAGAATGACCGCGCCAAAGCTCAACCAGCGGGTCAAATCAGCATTTTCATTATTGGCCGCTGTCTCGGCACCAATGGCCAAAAGCGCACCAACGATAATCACCGAAGAAATCGCATTGGTCACCGACATCAGCGGTGTATGCAGCGCCGGCGTTACCGACCAAACAACGTAATAGCCGACAAATACGGCCATCACGAAGATGCTCAAAAGGTAAATAAACACATCAGCTTGCATTTTTTTCTCCATTATTTTTGCCTTTAGCAACCGGGGCTGCCAAAGCAGGGTGCACAATGGCGCCATCGCGCGTCAGGCCAATACCTGCAATAATTTCATCGTCCCAATCAATCGCCAATTTTGCGCCTTCGGCATCATAAAAAGCGCTGATGAAATTGAAAATATTGCGTGAATAAAGCTCGCTCGCATTGCCGGCCAAACGGCCCGGCACATTTGCGTGAGCAACAATCTTGACGCCCTTATGGTCGCTCACTTCGCCGAATTTTGACAATTTACAATTGCCGCCCTGCTCCGCCGCTAAATCAACAATCACAGAACCGGGTTTCATTTTCTCAACCATCGCCTTGGTCACCAATTCAGGGGCGGGACGCCCGGGAATAAGTGCCGTGCAAATCACAATATCTTGCTTGGCAATATGCTCACTGACCAAAGCCGCTTGGCGTTTTTGATAATCAGCGCTCATTTCCTTGGCATAGCCGCCGGCAGTTTCGCCGCTGTCTTCTTCATCAGCTTCAACCATAACAAATGTGCCGCCGAGGCTTTGGACTTGCTCAGCCGCCGCACGCCGAACGTCTGTCGCGCTAACAATGGCGCCTAAACGTTTGGCGGTGGCAATCGCTTGCAAACCAGCTACACCCGCACCCATAACAAAAACCCGCGCCGCGGGCACAGTACCCGCCGCCGTCATCATCATAGGCAAAGCACGGTTATATTCTGCGGTTGCATCCAACACAGCCTTATAGCCAGACAGATTAGACTGCGATGACAAAACATCCATAGACTGCGCCCGGGTAATCCGCGGCATCAGCTCCATTGCCATGGCGTCAACACCTTGCGCGGCATAGCTCTTAACGCCACTGGCATCTTGATACGGATTGAGCTGGGCAATCAACAAAGCACCCGTTTTCATCGCCTTCACCGTGGCCTTAGAAGGGGCTTTAACACCGACCACAACATCGGCTTTCGCAATGGCGCTGGCGACTGACTTCGCAATCTTAGCGCCTTCGTCTCGATAAAGTTCGTCGCTAAAACCTGAAGCCTTACCGGCACCGGCTTGAACCGTCAAACTAAAGCCGAGGGCAATCAGTTTCTTGACGGTTTCCGGTGTCGCGGCGACACGCGTTTCGTCGCCCTGCTCTTTAACTACAACCAGGCTGACTGCCATGTCGTTCTCCTTCAAACTGAATTAGAATGTCGTTTAATTATAAACGAAGATCAAAAGGCCTAACAAAATCAGGGTGACAGCAACACTGCCCCATTTAGACATTGAGATGAAAGCGTTAAACGTGTGCTCATGTTCTGAACGGTCCATTTCCTGGCCCCATTCTTGTGAGTTTTGTTCTTCAAACATTATTTTCCCTACTGATGTAAAAGTTGTTCGGAATATAGCAGACAGGCCCTCGCTGGCAAGCTCCCATTAGCCATTTGGGGCATCATTTACCGAACCAAAATATTGATAAGTGGCAATATCTGCTTGGCTGACAGCCAGTCGCAAAAAATCAACCAATCGCGCCGCCCACACATCTTGCTGCGCATTTGTTTCAATCTCGTCTTGGCGCAGTTCGATAATCGCATGCGGCAGGCCATTGCTGGTGCCATGACGATATAAAGTGTCGTGAATCAACTGCCCGTCATAGGGTTCATTATCGCCAAATACCAAATCCGGTAATTGCGCCATATATGACATCATCAATTTGGCAAGCCGAGGGTCTTTGTCCCATAAAACGCCAGCGTGCCAAGGTCGTTTGGTGCCGCGCCAAATCGGTGTGAAACTGTGAACAGATAAAATAATCGGCGCGATACCAGCGGTTTTCGCGGCTTGCAGGGCGCTTTTAATGGCCGCGTCATAAGGCTTATAGAATAAGTCAATGCGCCGCTGCCATTCGGCCCTATCGCCATAAGGGTCGACATTCTGGTTTCCCGGAATCACCGCCCCGTCAGATAATTTCATCACCAAAGTCGGGTCGTCGAGGCCACGATTAGGGTCAATCAGCAAGCGCGAAAATTGCGACGCGATCAGCGGGCAATTAAGACGCTCGGAAATTTTGCCAGCCACCGCCAGCGCCCCCAAATCTGAGGCAATATGCCGGTCAAGCTGTTCCGGCGGCAGACCCAGATTATCATATTCCGGCGGCAGATAATTGCTGGCGTGGTCGCAAATCACCAAAAACCTCTGGTCGCCGGTGAGATGTGCGGTGGTGAAAGCGGGCAGATTTTGAGCCGGTGACGCGCGCTGATACATCAGTCAGCCTGCCTTTGGCCAAATTCATGAATACCAGCCTGCACCTGCCGCTTGGCCAGTCGGCGGGCGGCGTCGGTGATTTTATCAATTTGTGTGTGATGCAGCATATGCCCAACACCGCGTAGGTAAATCAGTTCCGTCTGCGGTAAGGTTTCCTGCAATCGGTGCGAATTGCGTTTGGTGTGTACCGTTTGGTCACGGTCGCCGCCGATTAAAATCAATGGCGTGGTCACCGACCCATAGCCATGTTGCATCTTCGCCAAATGATCGCTCAACTGATTAGAATAAATCGCATTGGTAATGAAATTGCGCGGCAGCAAAACGCCGGCCAGACCGACTTTCTCACTATAGCCGTCGAAAATACGCTCCGGATAAGCGGTCGCGGCCACGCCAGCTTGCAATTGCCCAAGCCCATATTTGGTCACCACACTATGTGTCAATAACCGCCCGACCAGCGGCCATGTGACCATGCGATTATACCACGCTGGTTTATTGTCCCACGGATAAAGCGGCGCCGCCAATATCACCGCGCCGGTCATCGCATCGCCGTGCCGCTGTGCATAGGCCATCGCCACACTGCCGCCCCAGCTATGGCCAATGATAATCGGGTTTTTATAGCCAAGCTTGGCAATTGCTAGATGAAGTTCATCAGCCTGTTCGCCCGGATGCGCCATCGCCTCAGCCGAAACTTTTAAGCGGCTGCGGCCAAGTCCAGGGCGATCAAATGCCAACACCGTGCCAAACGGCTGCAAAGCTGCCCCCATTGAGGCCATCACATCATAGCATGAGGCCGACGAGCCATGGATTAGCACAAATACCGGCTGCTCTTCAGCGCCTGTGTCGGCTTCAGATTTCAGATAATGTAAATCGGCGCGCGGTGTTTCAATAAACTGTCCAGCGGCCGGTAGCTGCGCCGTTATTTGGCGGCGCAGATAACTATCGTGCGCCCATAAAAGCGCAAAGATAAAGAGTAAACTCAGCAGAACAATGATCAACATTTGGCCAAGCCAAATCAAATCAACCCTTAGCCTTGGCGGGCTTTGAAGCGTTTATTGACTTTGTTGATCACGTAAAGACGACCGCGCCGGCGCACCAGCTGGTTTTTTTGATGACGGTCACGTAGTGACTTAAGCGAATTCCGGACTTTCATCGACGGCTCCATGGGCACCCAATGGGTGGCAGTAAAACACTCTCCAAACGAAGAGCAGGAAAAAGGGCAACGCCCTCTAGAAGCGCGGAAACTACGCGACACGCGGGGCGCTGTCAAGCACCACAAGCGGCCGATTTTGACTTGGCATAAAACAAATTTTATGTAGTGTGCGCTCACCAATAGGGAGTAAGCGTAATGAAAACCGATAATGGCGGTCAACAAGGGTTAATTCCAGCCCATGAGCTGATTTTACAAGCCCCAACATGGTTTGAAAAAGCCATTGAAAACAAGCCTACAGACCATTTTGTCGCCTTTCGCGGCTCGGAAATTCATTATAGCGCATGGCAAGGCCCGTCGGCTGAAGCGGCAAATATTGTGCTGCTGCACGGCGATGGCGCGCATGCCCATTGGTTTGATTTTATCGCCCCGCTACTGACCCCCTATTACAATGTGATTGCGCTGGACATGCCGGGCATGGGCGAAAGCGGTTGGCTGCAGAGCTATTCGCGCGAGATTATGGCTGAGGCGATGATCACCATGATACGTGACGCTGGCTTTACCAGCAAACCGGCGTTTATTGCCCATAGTTTCGGTGGTTTGGTTGGGCTTTTAACGGCCCATCATTATGGCGATGAGCTGGCCGCTTTGATGATATGTGATTTTCACGTCAAATCCCCTGAAACCCATCACGAATGGTATGCCGATATTAAACAGGCCCGCCCGACCCGCGTCTATGCCAGCCGCGACGAGGCCGAAGCCCGTTTCCGTTTGGCCCCTGAACAGCCGTGCGAGAACCATTTTATTGTCGAATATATCGGCGCCCATTCTATTCGCCAGATTGAGATTGGCGAAAATGGGCGGCGTGGTCATTCCGATGAGGCGGGTTGGACATGGAAATTTGATCCAGCAATTTACCCTGGCTTTGTCGTTGGCACAGATTTGCCGGAAATTTACCGCAAGATTGATATTCCGCTGACCGCCATGTTTGGCGCCGATAGCCATAATTTCGACGCCGTCACCCGCACCGATGTAATCGCTCACATGCGCAGTTTGCGCCCTGATGTGCCGCATTTTGACGTCGCCGGTGCGCGCCATCATATTATGCTCGATCGGCCACACGGCTTTGTCGCCTCGGTCATTACCCAAATGGAAAACTGGCGCGCCGGCGGTGCTTTCGATAAATAATTTTAGTGCCGGTCAACCCGCGACAGCGTTTCTTCTTCGACTTCTTCCACATCAATTGGCGATTCGAGAACATCGAGGGCCGGTGAGCGGGCCAGCATGAGCATGGCAATTGACAGGCCAAAGGCAATCCAAAACGGGCCGGTCGGCAAAATCAGATAAAGCGGCATGGCCACCACGGGAACAAAAATAATGCCGACTGCGGCGGTTGAACTATTGAGTCCGGCCACTGCCCCCTGCTCTTCCGGCGACACTGCCAGCGACCCGCCAGCCGCCACCGCCGGACGCATCAGCCCCATGCCAAAACCCTGCAAAGTCAAAGCGCAAATAAACACCCCCATGCTCATCGGAATTAGCAAAAGACCGACGCCGACAATGTTAAAGCCAATGCCATAGGTCAAAAGTGCGCGCACTGATAAATTTGCGCGCGGAATAATCACCAATTGGGCAAATAATGTGGCAATCGCCATGCTCATCATGCCGCCGCCCACCAATTGCGCGGTTTCGGCACCATCCAGCAATAAAGTATCCATAACAAAAAACGCCGCCACTTGCATGACCGCCGCTTGAATCATCGACACGGCAACGCCCATGAATAAAAACGGCCGAATGCGCTTATCGCTGATCTTCAAACGCGGCCGTTCAACCTCAGTTTCTTTCGGGCGACGGCGTTCCGGCAAAAACAGAGCAATGGTAATTGCCCCACCCAATGCAAAAATTGACAGGGCGAAAAACGGCGCAAATAAGTGAAACGCGGCCAGCACGGCGGCAAAGCCCGGGCCTAAAATCGTGCCCATGCCAAACGCTGCGCCAATCGCCGCCACCCCAGATGTGCGTTCCTCGCGCGAGGTTCTATCGGCAATATAGGCTTGTGCCGCCGATGGTGTGCCAGAGCCAAAAAACCCAAAAATCGCCCGTACAAAAATCATCATGGCGTAGAGCGTCATCAGCGGCATCACACCTTGCTGGCCCAGAACCAGCAAAATGCCAAAGCCGCCGGTGGAAATTCCAAACCCCGTCAGCCCCATCAAAATCACCGGCTTGCGGCCCCAAATATCGCTGCGGCGACCCCAAAACGGGCTCATCACCACCCACAAAACCGCCGAAAGCGTAAAAATCGCACTGACTTGCACTTCGCTCAACCCAAGGTCGCGGGCAATTGGTGGCAGCAGCGCAAAGAAAAGCGATTGCCCCATGCCCAATGACAAAAGACAGATGAACAAAAGGCTTAAACCGCGCGTCCGTTCTTTAGGTGTGGTTGTTCGAGGTGGCGACGACATGGAAATCTTTCAATTATAATTTGCCAAGCGGCAAACGCAGAGAACGCCACAGACATAATACGGCGAAATAGAGTGAAGCAATCGCAAAGCCTAAATTAGCCATCAGGTTCTGCGTCAAATTGGGCACCAATAAATAGGCCAGAGAAAGCGACAGCCAGACAATGCTGGCGAAGATTGTATAGGGACGCAAGGCGACCACGCGGAACGGATGAACCACCAAAATCGGCGCAAAAATCATCAGCGATAAAAACCCGCAGAGCACTGCATTAAATATATCCGGCGTGTCAAAAACGATGAGATAAAACACCACAATATTCCACAGCGCCGGAAAGCCGCGAAAATCATTTTCAGCAGTTTTCAAATCGCGATTGGCGAAAACATACAGCGACGCCACTAATATCAGCCCTGCAATCGGCAGTTCAAAGCCTTCCGGTACCAGCCCAAAGCGGTAAATCATCACCGCTGGCAAGACGCAATAACTCATATAATCAATGACATGGTCAAGAATGGCGCCATCAATATGTGGCAAGCGTTCAGACACTTTCGCCCAGCGCGCCAGAGGCCCGTCGAGACCATCAATCAGCAGCGCTGCCCACAGCCACAACATGGCAAGCTTGGCATCGCCCTGCCAAATCGCGTCCAGCGACAGTAGCACGGCAATCATCCCTGATGCGGTAAAGCCATGGATTAAAAAAGCGACTAATTTCATTAGAACCAGACCTGTCCATCGCGGGCGCGCCGCATATCCTCATCGATCATCATTTCGACAAGCCTGTCAAAACTCACCGTTGGTTGCCATTGTAATTGGTTTTTTGCTTTTGTGATATCGCCAATCAGCGCGTCAGGCTCGCTGGGGCGGTAAAATTTGGCATCAACGCCGACCAATTGGCGGCCGGTTTTGCGTTCAAGCCCAACTTCATTGACGCCCTCGCCTTGCCAGACAATATCAAGGCCGGCGGCTTGGCCCGCCTGTTCAACAAATTGGCGCACACTATGTTTATGGCCGCTGGCAATAATGAAATCCTCGGCCTTATCTTGCTGCAGCATCCGCCACATTGCCTCGACATAATCACCGGCAAAACCCCAATCGCGGGCATTGTCTAAATTGCCAAGCGACAGGATTTGCTGACCGCCACAAGCAATTTGCGCCAATGTGGCGGTAATCTTACGGGTGACAAAATCCATGCCGCGCAACGGGCTTTCATGGTTAAACAAAATTCCCGAGGCGGCGAATAAATCATAGGCCTCGCGGTAGTTTATCACCGCCCAATGGGCATAGAGTTTGGCCACACCATAGGGCGAGCGCGGCTGACACGGCGTGTCTTCGCTCACCATTAGCGTATCGACATGACCAAAAATTTCACTACTCGAAGCATTATAAATGCGCGTGTCGGGCTTCACCAAACGCACCATTTCCAGCAAGCGCAACACCCCCAGCCCGATCACTTCACTGGTGTAAATCGGCTGCTGAAAACTGGTCTGCACCGAGCTTTGCCCGCCGAGATTGTAAATCTCATCGGGGGCAACCTCCTCAATAATCCGCGCCACATTGGTCGGGTCCAACACATCAAGCGTGCGCAGTTCAATATCTTTGACGACATCCAATGCGGCAAGGCGCGGCAAGTTGAGCGTTGACGCACGCCGCGAGGCGCCAATCACGCGGTAATTTTTGGCCACCAATAAGGCCGCCAAATAGGCGCCATCTTGGCCCGTTACGCCGGTAATTAAGGCTGTTTTTTGTGCCGTCATTTCCACTCACTCTTTTCCGCCCGAAACTAAACCGCGACGCCAGGAAACGCCAGCTTCCGATCTTACGCTGAATCGCGGGTTTTCGCGCAACAGATTGCTGGCGCAATGAAACAGGCGTTAAAACTATTTCGTTCTGGGCAAACTGCATTATGCTGGCCCTAGTTTATTCAGGCTCAAAGCTCAGGCGAAAGGTACACGATGTTTTATTCACGCTCCGCAAACCTCATCGTTGCCATGCTGATGTTCTGCGTCGCACTGCCCGCCTATGCGCAAACAACAGCGCAAAATAATGCCTTGGAAGCCGACACATTATCTTTTGATGATGGACAAAGCACCATCAAGGCCGATGGCAATGTGAAAATTGAGAAAAACGGCCAAACCCTATCAGCCGATAAAGTCATATGGAAACAAGCCGATGATGAGATGAACGCCGAAGGCAATGTCATCTTGCGTGAACCCGACGGCACGTTGACACAAGCTCAGCGTATGGTGCTGGATAATCAATTATCAGAGGGTGAAATTTATACCTTCCGCCGCACCTTAACCAATCAAGCGCGACTGCAAGCCGACAGTGCTGTGCAGTCAGATGAGGGGCTTTTATTAAAAAACGTCGGCTACACTGCCTGCCCCGAATGCGAAGACCCAAATGCTAAACCATTTTGGCAATTGAGGGCCCGTAAGATCAATTACGACAAGGCCAAGCAAGACGTGATTTATAATCATATGTGGCTGGAAGTGGCCGGTGCGCCGGTGTTTTACATGCCATATTTCACCCATCCGGGACCAAAGGTCGTGCGGCGCAGCGGCTTTTTGAGCCCGCGCATTGAGTCCAATAAAGCTTTTGGTTTCGGCTTTGAGACACCCTATTATTTCGACTTGGCGCCGAATTATGATGTGACGCTGACACCGCGCATCAGCGAAAAACAAGAGCCTTATTTGGTTGGTCATTGGCGCCATTTAATCGCCGCAGGCACTTATGACATCACCACTTATGCCCATCAGTCAGATGATCCATTGCTAACATCAGATCCAGATGAAGACCTGAATCTTGGCTTTGAAGCGAAAGGTAATTTCGCGCTCGGCCAATGGCAAACCGAGCTGGTGGTGAAAGACGCCAATGATGATTTGTTTTTCCGCCGCTATAAAATCGACGACAAAGACCAGATGGAAAGCAAAGCGGTGACCACGCGTTACATCGAAAATGGTTATATTCGCATTGCGGCGCACAAATATCGTAGCGTGTTGAATGATCAAACCGATGAAACGGTCGATGACATTTTGCCCAGCGTGACCCATAAGCAGGATTTTGCCAACCCGATTGCTGGCGGTCAGCTAACGATGACCAATCAATTAAGCCATGACCGCCGCGCGCTCGGTCTTGATATCACCTCGGCCAAATCAAGCTTTGAGTGGACGCGCGAATTTGCCCCGCGCCATGGGGTGGTTTGGGAAATGCAAAATCTTTTGCAATTTGATGCCTATCACTATGACGAAGAAGCCAGCGACCCGATTCAAAGCGATAATGCACCGCATGCTTTGGCGGCCAATTCAATCAGCTTAAAAGCCTCTTATCCAATGGAGAAATTGGCCCCAAGCCATAACCAAACATTGACCCCGCAAGCGCAGCTCGTGTTGGCCACTGACAATGACCGCTATCAAGACGTGCCCTATATTACCTCGCCAACATTAGATTTGACGCGCGCAAGCCTGTTCCAATTGGCCGCGCCAAATGATGAAGCCAGTCGTGTAAACCTTGGCGTATCGCATGGTCTGCTGCATAGTCGGGGCGTCGAAACCGACTTGTTTATTGGCCAGTCGTTTAATCTTTCCGATAGCGATTATTCACTGGCCTCGGGCTATGGCGACAGCAGCTCGGCCTATGTCGTGCAAGGCAATCTTGCCTATCAAACAGCGGACGCCAAAATGGCTTTAACGCAAAACCTGCGTATTGATCCGAGCGATAATTCCACTTTGCGCAATCAGGTCAATGCCAGTTACCAGCGCGCTGGCTTTGGCGCCAATGTCGATTATTCATTTTTTGCCGCCGGACAAACCGCGGCGGAATCGAAAAAAGAGCAGACGGTGACGATGAATTGGCAAATGAATGATTATTGGCAAGTTGAAGCGCTCAATCGCCGCGACTTGCGCAATGACCGCGACGTGCTGTCGTCGCTTGATTTTGTTTATGAAGATATTTGCACATTGGTACGGGTTTCCTTCAGCCGCGATTATGCTGAAATCGACAATATCGAGCCGGAAACCAGCATTGGCATCACCTTCGTCCTTAAAACCCTCGGCGGCACGGAGTAAGTCTAACCGGCAAAGGCCCCTTGCGCCTTGGTCATAGAATTGGTTAGGCTCGGCAGATAGGGAGAGGTCCATGCGGTCAAAAATTACCACTGAAATTGCCGGTCAGGTTTGGAAACTGGTTGCCCAACCGGGCGATGATGTGGCCGCCGATGCGCCAATTGTCATTTTGGAATCGATGAAAATGGAAATCCCAATTCTGGCGCCAACCGCTGGCAAGCTTATCGAATTGCATGTGGCAGAAGAAGATATGGTCGCTGAAGGCCAGCTGATTTGCGTTATAGAAAGCCGATAAGCGCGATGAGTTGGCAAGACGAAATTGATGAAATCAACAAACGCCGGGCGCTGGCCAAACAACAAGGCGGCGCACAGGCGGTGGCCAAACATCATGAAAAAGGCCGGCAGAGCATTCGTGAGCGCATTGACGCGCTGGTCGATGCCGATAGTTTCGACGAAATCGGCCAAGGCGCTGGCGTGCCGGAATATGATAACGACGGCAATCTCAGCAATTTTCAACCGGCCAATTTTATTCTCGGCTTTGGCAAGCTCAACGGCCGTAAAGTAATTATTGGCGGCGAAGACTTTACCGTCAAAGGCGGCTCGCCCAATCCGGCGGGGCTGCGCAAGTCGGTTTATACGGAAGAATTGGCATTGCAATATAAGCTGCCGCTCATTCGTCTGCATGAGGGTGGCGGCGGCTCTGTGGGCGGCACCGGACAAGACAAAAATCGTCGTCCGCTCGGCGAGCCAGTGTTTTCAACCTCGCGGTTTTTGCCGTTAGCGCAAACCTTGGGTGCCGTGCCGGTGGCAACAGCGGCGCTTGGGCCGGTAGCTGGGCTTCCGGCCGCACGTTTGGTGGCGTCGCATTTTTCGGTAATGACAGAAAATGCCGCCGTGCTGATTGCTGGCCCGCAAGTGGTCAAACGCGCCCTCGGCCATGATTTGACCAAAGAGCAATTGGGCGGCCCGCAAGTGCATTTGAAAAGCGGGGCGATTGATAATTTGGCCAGCGATGAGCAAGACGCTTTGCAGCAGATTGCGCGGTTTTTATCCTATCTGCCCGACAATGTTTGGTCATTTCCGGCCCATCAGCCGAGCGATGATAAAATTGACCGCTGCGAAGATGCTTTGGCCAGCATTGTTCCACGCAATCGGCGCCAGCCTTTTCAAATGCGCAAGATCATCGACATGGTGGTCGACCAGCAAGCTGATGACGGGTCGAGCTTTTTCGAAATGGGTCGCAAGTTCGGCCCCAGCCTGATCACCGGATTGGCCCGCATGAATGGCCATAGCGTCGGCGTGATTGGCAATGATTGTATGTTTTACGCTGGCGCCATGACGGCCAGCGCGGCGCAAAAATTGCGACGCTTTGTTGATTTCTGCAATAGTTTCCACCTGCCAATTGTCAGCTTTGTCGACGAACCGGGCTTTATGATTGGCCCCGATAGCGAAATGGCGGGCACCATACGGCACGGCACATCGGCGATTTCTGCGGTGCTGCAATCGCGCGTGCCATGGGCTTGTGTGCAGGTTTTGAAAGCCTTTGGCGTCGCCGCGCAAGCGCATTTTGGCCCTGACGCCTATGTCTTATCTTGGCCCAGCGCCGCCAGCGGGGCTTTACCGGTAGAGGGCGGCGTCGCCGTTGCCTTTGCCCGCGAAATTGCCGCCGCCGAAGACCCGGCCGCGCGACAAAAAGAACTGGAAGATATGTTGGCAGCCAGCCAATCACCCTTCCCACGCGCGGAGGGGCTTTCCGTGCACGAGATTATCGACCCGCGTGAAACCCGCCCCAAGCTGATTGCCTGGTTGGAAAACGCGCAGGCCGCTTACCGCACACAGGCACCGCAACCCTATTTAACCACTATGCGTCCATAGGCTAGGCCTATATACAAATTACAGATTTATTCTCAGGAGATTGATATGAGCAAAAACCAACAAATGTATTCAACCATTACCGCCAGCGGCGAGTTGAAACTCACCCTCAAAGAATCGGACATGCCAACACCGGGCCCAGATGATGTTGTTGTGCGCATGGAAGCGGCGCCAATTAACCCATCCGACATGTGGCCGCTTTTCGGCCCCGCCGATATGAGCAAGGCTGATTTAGCCATTAATGGCAATGAAGCAACGCTGACAGCACCGGTTCCAGAAGCCTTTTTGGGCGCCGTTCAGGCCCGCCTCGACCAGACTTTGCCAGTTGGCAATGAAGGCGCTGGCGTCGTGGTTGCCACCGGCGACAGCCCAGCCGCCAAAGCCCTTGAGGGCAAAGTCGTGGCGGTGATGTCTGGCCATTCATTCTCAAAATATGTCGTCGTACCAGCAATGATGTGCTTGCCGCATAATGAAGGCACGACTTCTGTTGAAGCCGCCTCGTCTTTTGTCAATCCGCTGACCGTGCTGTGCTTTTTGGAGACCATGCGGCTGGAAAACCACACAGCGCTTGTGCATACGGCCGCGGCCTCCAACCTTGGGCAAATGTTGGTCAAACATTGCGCCAATGAAGGCGTAGAATTGGTCAATATTGTGCGCTCACAACAGCAAGTGGATATTTTGAAATCAGTCGGCGCCAAGCATATTTGCAATTCAGCCGATGATGATTTTGCCGAAAAATTAACCGACACTTTGGAAGCCACTGGCGCCACGCTGGGCTTTGATGCGACCGGTGGTGGTGAATTGGCGCATATTATTCTGTCCTGCATGGAACGGGCTTTGAGCAAAAACGCCAAAGGTCTGAACACTTACGGCTCCAGCGAATTGAAACAAGTCTATCTCTATGGCGGCCTTGATGTCGGCCCGACTATTTTGAAACGCGCCTATGGCATGAGCTGGTCAGTTGGCGGTTGGTTAATGCCGCTATTATTGGCCCGCATCGGGCTTGAGCGGGCGGCTGAGCTGCGCCAAAAAGTTGCCGACGAGCTGAAAACAACTTTCGCCAGCGCCTATACGGATCAATTGTCTTTGGTGGAAGCCATGGATCCGAAAAACATCGCTCGCTACCTGCCGAAGAAAACCGGCGAGAAATATCTCGTCGCCGCTCAAAAGGACGCCTAATCAATGAAGGCGGTGGTTCTTGGAGCAACCGGCCTCATTGGCACCAGTCTGATACGGCAATTGGCCGATCAGACTGAGTGCACGGCGGTGACCAGCTTGGGTCGTCGCCAGCATTTTGCCGACCTCGCCAAAGTTGATGAGCAAATTATCGACTTTGACAATCTATCGGCCCATGCAGCGCATATTACCGGCGATGTTTTATTTTCAACGCTGGGCACCACCAAGGCGCAGGCCGGATCAATTGCCGCGCAAAAAATCGTCGACGTCGATTATCAGCTTAACATTGCCAAAATCGCTGCTGAAAATAAGGTGCCGCATTATGTGCTTGTGTCCTCTAGCGGCGCCAATGCGGCAAGCAGCAATCCCTATCTGAAAATGAAGGGCGAGCTGGAAGACGCCGTCAAGCAATTGCCATTTCAGCGGATTAGTATTTTGCAGCCTTCGCTTTTACGGGGGCCACGCCAGCCAGCCCGGACAGGAGAAATCATTGGGCAAATAATTATGCCCTTATTCACCTGGCTGCCCGGCTTGCGCAAGTACCGACCGATACATTGTGACGTGGTGGCACAAAAAATGTGGCGCGTGTTTGAGGACCAAACCCAAGCTGTTGCGACCTATCGCTTGGACGAGATTTTCGACGCCTAGCGACGAATCAAAAATTATTCACGAAAGTTTTACTTGTCGCTTGCGTATATTTTCTATATCCAAAAGATATGCGCATAATGCTTTGCATTTTCGTTTGATGCGCGCCGACATCTACATGGTACTTCCTGAACTTGTCGACATTAAATTTTAGAACGCAGACGGTTCGAAACATAAAGGAAAAGTCATGATTGATGGCGTAGTGAAATGGTTCAATGCAACCAAAGGATATGGTTTTATTGAAGTTGATGGACATGACGATGTTTTTGTCCACATCACAGCAGTTGAAGCATCTGGCATTCAGATTGCAGAAAACTCAAAAGTCTCTTTCGAAAAAGAGCAAGGCAAAAACGGTAAATATTCAGCGGTTAACCTGCAATTGCGGGATTAGTTTCTGAACCTACAATTGTAGGTTGAACGTTTAAAGTGCGGTGGGCTGTCCTACCGCACTTTTTTTTGGCTAATATTTGCCCCGTCTCGTCTGTCGGCGGCACGCCGAGAGCACAGCTTTGCCCTAATTTTCATTTAATTTAAGTGCCGCGCGAAACGCTGGCGCTGACAAAACGTTCATTTTTTGCTTGATGCGACATTTTAGCACGTTACTATCATAGCTAACATAACGGGAGGAATGTTTATGTTTAATTTGCGTAATAGTTGCATCGCTGTTTTTGGTGCATTGGGTTTGACTGCTTTGCCATCGATGGCCGTCGCGGCTGAAGCCAACTTACAGCCAAATGATTTCGTTGGTATTTCATTTTGGCTCATTTCAATGGCTCTCGTAGCCGCCACTGTTTTCTTCTTCATTGAACGTGACCGCGTTCAGGCAAAGTGGAAAACATCTCTGACTGTTTCAGGTTTGGTAACACTGGTCGCCGCCGTGCATTATTTCTATATGCGCGACGTTTGGATTTCGACTGGCGAAACCCCAACAGTTTATCGTTACATTGACTGGTTGATCACTGTGCCGCTTTTGATGGTTGAGTTTTTCTTGATTCTCGCCGCCATCACCAAAGTGCCAACAGGTGTGTTCTGGCGTTTGCTGATCGGCACAACACTAATGCTGGTATTCGGTTATTTGGGCGAAGCTGGTTACATCAATGTAACCGCTGGTTTCATCATCGGTACCTTCTTCTGGTTGGTCGTCCTGTATGAAATCTTTCTGGGTGAAGCAAGCCGCATTAGCTCAGCTGATGCGAGCCCGGCTGTTCAGTCAGCCTTTAAACTGATGCGCAATATTGTGACTTTCGGTTGGGCAATTTATCCAATTGGTTATTACCTCGGCTATATGGGCTCAGGCGTTGATTCAGGCACTCTGAACATCGTTTATAACCTCGCCGATGTGTTGAACAAAATCGCCTTTGGCCTGATTATCTGGCACGTGGCGGTCACGGAAAGTGATGCATAAATACAACATAAATTGACTATGAAAGGGCCGGTTTTCATGAAAACCGGCCCTTTTTTTGCCTTATCCCTCAAAAAACCAAGCATAGCCTCAAAAATAAGCTGTTTCATCACGCTGATGACATGTTTTTGTAACATTCAGAAAAAACAGTTGAACATAACTCTGATTGACCGTTTTCCGAACACTCCATAGCGTTTTCATATTGCGTTTGATTATTTGTAGAAAAGGATTTCACTATGCAAAAAGTAACTCTAGCTGCTGCTCTTATGGCAGGCACAATGCTGGCAACACCAGCTTTGGCGGTAACGATTAAAGGTAACATTGGTGCAACATCAGATTATGTATGGCGTGGCAACACCCAATCAAATGGCGATGCAAGCATTTCAGGCGGCATTGACGTAGATTTGGGCAGTGGTTTTGCGGTTGGCGTATGGACAGCCTCACTCGGCGGCAACCAAGACAGCGATAGCGCAGATTACGAAACTGATCTTTATGGTAGCTACAGCTTCGACGTCGGTTCAATCGGCATGGAAGTTGGTTATATCGCTTACCAATATCCTGGCGTTGCTGCTTCAGGCAATGACTTTGAAGAATATTTCGTATCAGCTGATTTCGGCTTGGTATCTGTTTCTTACTTCCGTCTGGACAATGCAGAAGATGCAACCCAGAACGACAATAAAGGCACTTATTTGTCAATCGACACAGGCTTTGAGCTGAACGACGGTTGGTCACTTGGCCTGCATTATGGTGAAGAAGACTTCGATATTGCCGCAAGCGACACAGATACAGCTATCTCACTGTCAAAAGGCGAAGTCACTTTCACCGTTTCAGGTGACGAAGACGACGACACACGCGCTGTCGTTTCTTGGGGCCGCTCATTCTAAGCCTCTAAACGTCTAAAATTTGAGGGCTCCCAGTTTTCTGGGGGCCCTTTTTTTGCGCTAATGGCAGGCTTTGCCGAGCGCTTTCAGGCGCCAATAATTATATGGTAAAGGTGTGATGAAACCGGCCAGCAGCATGAATGGCAGCACCCAAAGCGTCAATATCGCCCCGCCAGTCATCGCCACATCCACCAAATTCATCGCCAATTCCATTGACACCATTGAGATCAGCGACATGCCAATGGCAGTCTTAAAGGCCAGATTCAACGCCATCTGCCGCGATAAAATGACAGTTTCCAGCGCAATCGACGTCAGCAGGCCATTAACAATCGCCAAGCTCATAATTGCCCAAACCGGCCAAGCAATGCCGGTCAGCTGAAAATATAAAATTGTCCCAAAATCGCCAATCGAACAGCCTAAAAGGCACCATAGCGTATTCACACTGGCGGTTCGCCATGTGTGCTTGCAGCGCCAATTAATGGCAAAAATATGTGTCGCCTGTTGTTGTGTCTCGCTCATCTTCTCAAAAGACACATATTTAGCCGAGCCGTCAAGAGCCCGGCGCCAGCGCCAAACACTGCGCCGCCCATCGCGCCCTTGAAATTTTCCCGCCAATCCTATTCACTAAGCCTCTTGGCACATATAGGATGGAACAATGTCTGAAGAAAAAATATTCTTAAACTGTCCCTTTGACGATAAGGATGAGTGCAAATCGCTGGGCGGCAAATGGGATGGCGATGCCAGAAAATGGTATATCACCGATGACATGGAGGCCGCACCCTTTGAAAAATGGATGCAAGGCGACACAAGCCCTGCCCCGGTCGCTGCCGCCGAAGAGGAAGCACAAGGCGAAAAGACTTATTTGAATTGTCCGTTTGGCGATAAGGATGAGTGCAAATCATTAGGCGGGCGCTGGGATGGCGACGTCAAAAAATGGTACGTTCCGGCCGGCGTCGATACCGCTCCCTTTGCCAAATGGATAGACTAGATTCCTAAGCCACCGCGGGATTATTGCTTTTGCCGGCGGCGGTTGAGAATGTCATCAAATTTTGACTCGACAATAATCGTGCCGTCTTTGGCCAGCGATTCGGCCAGTGAATTATCCATCGCCAGAAGATTGAACAGCACCAGCGCGCCTTCGGGGCCGCCGCGTTCCATATGCACATCACCTGGCTCTTTATGGGCATAGTCACCAGCTCGACGTATTTTCGTCTGCACCACTTTGCCCGTGCTCGGGTCAATGGTGTCGACGTGCAATTCGCCGGCCAAAACCGTTGAGGTGGTGGCCGCCGTATGGCGATGAAAATGGCAATAGCTATTGGGCGCCCAGCGATATAATAAATCGACATGGCCGTCATCGCGAATCGACAATAGTGCGGCTTCATAATCGATCGGGTAATCAAAACTTTCGTCGCCCGTAAAACGGCGCCATTTCAGGTTTTCATCGTCGAATAAATTCATCGTCAGCTCCTCTTATTTTTCATTATTCTAAACGCAAGCACCGCGCCAAAGCAACATCATGGCCGCAAGCTAGGCTGAGGGTATGGTCAAAGATGGCACTTTCAAATGGGCTGTCATATCGCCGACCAATGAATTGCGGATTTCGCGGCGGGTAAAGCGCCAGCGCCCATCGACCTTCTCAAAACTGTCGAAATAATCGCCAACGAAAATTGCCTGTAGCGGGAAATCCGCCGTCGCCTGCCAAACGGTAACATAGGAATGCGCCTTGGCGCTGGTTTCATTCTCGTCAATATCAATGCGAATATTCGATATCACATGTTTGGTTTTCGGCGTGCCGTCGTCATAAATGATGAGATTGTCGGCCGATTCCTTGCTTGGTTTCTGGCCTTCTGCAATCCATTCGGCATTGGCAAATAATTGCGCAAAGGTTAAAAAATCGCCGCTATCAATGGCATAGCAATAAGCGTTCATTAAATTACCGATCTCTTCATGCGCGCTCATATCCCAAACTCCAAATTTGTCAGCAATTGGCTCATGCTAGCCTATCGCAGGCCAAGGCCCGCAGGCAAGTGGGCAGAGGTGGTGTCACTTACGAGCCGGAGATAATCGACACACCAAAGCGCATATAGACGAGATTGAATAAATAGATGAGCAGTGCTGTTAGCCCAAGGCTGACAAAAAACCCGGGCAGAAAGCCGAAACGGTTGATGATAAATGGCAGGGCGAAAAACAAGGGCAGGGTTGGCAGGACGAAATAAATGGTAAAGCCGACATGGCGGGCGATTTTTTCATCTGAGGCGCCTTCGACATACATCCATAGGATGATTAAAAATGTGGTGGTCGGCAGCGCCGCAATCAGCCCACCCCATTTATCACTGAGCTTAGCCACCTCAGTCACGACAGCGATCACCAGCGCGCTGAGCACTATTTTAACAATAAAAAAAGCCACTTAAACCTCACTAAACGATGCGTCAGCCACCTTAAGCCGCACCACGAATTACGGCAAGCATGGCAACCTTGAAAGCAGCCCCCACACCCTAATGGGACAGACTTAGCTCGTAATATATACAAATTTGTTCAAGGTCGTCCTTCAATTTTTCTTCCGAAACTTGCTGATTCCCATAGCAAATTTGCCTGACGCCGTTTTGCTCACGCACGTCATAAATTTTGTACACATAGCTATCTCCATAACGATACGGGTTTTGAATGACCTCACACACGCGCGGCTTACCCTTTACTATGTCTGCCCTCCATTGCCTGTGGTGTTGGTTATCTTCGCTAATACCAAAGACCAAAACCAACTTTTTATTTTTCTTGTAATACAAATAATTGGGGTAATATCCGTCTCTGACTTCCATGCCACCTGCAAGGAAAGCGATCCATGGAATACGCGCTGGTCTCCCCCGACCAAAAGAAACCCTGACCCGCAGGCCTGCGAATTCCGTTGGATAGCGCCCAACAACCTTCTGCTCACCAGTATGCGCCTGGTTCAGGAAGTCAGCTAGAAACTTCATAGTTCCGTGTAAAAAAAAGGCATCGATTCATCTTCTTATTATTGGTTTTTTTGACGTCTCGAGGCTAACAAATCCTTATTGGGGCGTCAATCGTAGGGCCTTAGGAAAACGCTGCCTCTGAAATATTCAGTGATAAATTGCGGCTGGGGGCCTCAAAAAACAAGCGCAAAGCATGATGTTTAGCCGCCGAAGGGCACCATGTCGGCGGCGTCAATCAGCCCCAAGGCCAGCCCGACCTGATAAAAACTCGTCACCGAAAACTGGTTTATCTCGCGGCTTGTATGGGCAATGGTGATGCCGCCACACAGCTGTTTGCAGGCCGCTTTGGTGGTTTCCTGAAGCATGGCGAAATTGAAATAATAGGCCGGTAATGCCGGCTTATGATGCTGTTTACGCTCACCATTCTTGGCAGCTATACGGGCGCGAACCTGCTGCGAGAGCGCTTCGAGGCACCCGGCCTGTGCGGCCTCTAGGCGGTCAGCCATCTGCGAATAAGCAATCTCGACAATCACCTTATAACGGTCCGCATTGGCGGCGTGGTAATCAGCAATTTGGCGATCTAGAAAAATCAAGCCGCGCGGAATCTTTAGACCATCGGCAACACCGCGGGTGATGGCCGCGATGCCCCTGTCCTCATAAGGGTCGCCTTGGGTGACAAGCAGAACTGGTTTTTCAGGGGCGCGCCTGCGCCATGCCTGCTGCAAATCTTTGATAATTTGCTGACAGACAAGCGCCGGATCGCGCGCGTCATAGCCGCCCATTCCCTCGATGATCAAAGGATGATAGGCCTGCAATGCAGAAATCATATGCTTTTCACGGCCATGCGATAAATGAAGCGGGTCATGCCTATCTCCTCAATGCACAATCCTAAACCCAAGCTCAACACACACGCAACACGCGATAGGGCACGGCGATCGGTCAAAGCTATTGCCAGCAGACAGACTAGATTATCCCTTAAAAGAATGCCCCATGCATTGGCAGCCCTAACGCAAAGTACTCCATTTTTGGTGTTGGGCACAATGTCCCGTTGCCGGCACCAGCTGGTTGTTGTGACCGCCGCCTAAACATTTCCCTTTCACGTTAGGACCTTCAGTCCTGACCACAATTCGACCGGTATCAATCTCCCGAGCACCCCCCCACAACGCACAAGTGGCACACAATTTATGCGAGGCGGAATAAGGGGTAACCGTCTTTTGAGAGGATTGTTTTGGTTTTTCCTTTTTTGCCGGTTGGGCAGGCTGTTGGGCGGTTGTATTTTGAACCGATATGTTCTTCTCTTTTTTAGGCGGAGGAGGAGCAGCCGCCGTGCCAAAAACAGATTTCTTTTTCTCACCAGAAGAAGATTTGCCGAACGCGGCCCCTCCAATTTGATAGTTGGCCAGATTCTGCCCCTTTTGGAATCCGCTCTTTGCACTTTGCCACATCTCACTATTTCTGAAGGCGATTATCAGGCGGACGGCAATGTAAACCAGCCAGAAGAAGAAGCTTATAATGAAATAATCAAAAACCTTTGAAAAATATCCGCTCTTCCCAGCTGCAAAGACCGGGTAAATAAGTGAAGCTAGGAGCAGCAGGAGAGGGTATTTTCCCCCATAAAGGGAATTTAGATATTTAATGTGCCTTATCGTCTGAGCGATAAGAAAGACGCCAAACATGTAAAGTCCGAATTCAACATAACCATTTTGCATAAACGACACTCCCGAGAGCAATGGCTTATTTTGGTAAATTGCAGCAATAGCGTCAATAAGTAAACTCAGATCGGCAACGCCGCCTACCGCAAGCGCAGGACCACAGCCGACGGCAATGCCAGCACCAATTCGGGGCTGTGGCCAGAAAACAAACCTCTTTTCAGGCTTGAAAAATAACGAACAAAATCTGTGTTGGCTAGGGGATTAGATTTTCCTCTTATATTAGTAAAATTGAGTATTTCTGTATTGGAGCGATAAATGATTAAACAATTCATGTTAAGCGGGGCCGTCACACTGGGTGTCATGACCTCAGCAATTGCCGGGCCATATTATGCTGGTCTGTCTTATGTAGATTCTGAAGTTTCGACACTCGAGAGTAACGGCTATGCCATTACCGTGGGTCGCAAGCTTGACCTTCTGTCAAATGTCGACACGGCGGTTCAAATTACTTACGCCGAGCATGGCGATGATGATTTCTTGAGTGATGATGGCTCAACCCAATTGAATGGCGAAGCCACATCAACTGAGATTGCCGCCGTCTTTGCCTATGACGTAGGTTTTGCGAAACCCTTCGTCCTTTTAGGCTATGAAGCTACTGACTTCGATTTTTCCGGCGCCAGCGGCTCAGGTTCAATTGATGATGATGGTTTTTACTATGGCGTGGGCTTAGACTATGCTTTGGGCGAAAATCTTGGTTTGAGATTCGAAATGACTTATGACGAATTTACCGACGATACAAACGTAGAGCTTGACGTTGAGACTATCCGTTTAGGTCTGATTAGAAATTTCTAAAACCTAATCACATGGTGATAGTTAGGAGGGCGCTTCAATGCGCCCTCTTTTTTGCCTATCAAGCAAAGGCCACGGCTAATCTTAATTTGTCATAAACAAGAGATGGTTGAGCCGAAGCGCGCCGGCTGGCTGGTGGTGGGCGATACTGGGATTGAACCAGTGACCCCTACAATGTCAATGTAGTGCTCTCCCGCTGAGCTAATCGCCCGTTTCCACAAACGGAGATTTGCTTATTACAGGTCGCAGACGAAAAATCAAGCGACTGGTGCGCTTGCCGACGGTTTTTCTCAATTGGCATATCACTCGCAAAAGCTCTGTGATATAAATGTTCGCATGAAGTCTGACCTGCCCTTTTTGTTGCGTCACCCCGACAGCACGGCTCAGCAGCCGGTTTTGGTAACCTCGCCGCACAGCGGGGCGCGCTATTCTGATGCGTTTTTAACCGCCTCACGACTTGATGCGCACGCCATTCGCCAATCAGAAGACATGTTTGTCGATGATTTATTCGCCACCGCCCCACGCCATGGCGCCAGCCTGTTGAGCGCCATTCACCCGCGCGCCTATGTCGATTTGAACCGCGCGCCCTATGAGTTAGAGCAGGTTTTGTTTGAAGATCGCCTGCCCGACCACGTCGATAAAAAATCGCTGCGTGCCAGTTCCGGTCTCGGCACAGTGCCGCGTCTGGTGGCAGAAAATGCGCCAATTTATGACGGCAAGCTGACCTATGCCGATGCCGAGCAGCGGATTGAAAATATATACCGCCCGTTCCACCATCAAATTGCTAGCCTTTTGCAAAATATGCAGCGCCAATATGGATTTGCCATTCTGCTGGATGCCCATTCCATGCCCTCACAAGCGACCCGTCTCGGGCGCAATAGCCTGAGCGCGCCGCCAGTCGATTTTGTCCTCGGCAATCGCCATAATAAGGCCTGCGATATGCGGTTGACCGATTGGGTAAAAAATTATCTGCAAGCGCAAGGCTATGTGGTGATGTTGAACAAACCTTATGCGGGCGGCTATATCACCGAAAATTATGGCCAACCAAACCGTGGCTGCCATGCTTTGCAAATTGAAATCAACCGCGCCATTTATATGGATGAAGACAGCTATCAACCGCATGATGGCTATGCCCGCGTGCAAGAAAACATGTCGCGCCTATTGGCCGATTTAATTGCCGAATTGCCAGCACTGGCAGATGATTTGCGGGCCGATGACGGCGACCGCTCGGCCGCCGAATAGAGGGTCATAAATGCCAAACGCCGTTTATTCCCAATTCCTCGCTTTCGCCCATGAAATGGCCGATGCCGCGGCGGCCATTAGTCTGCCGCTGTTTCGCCAGCCGACAATGATTGACAATAAGCAGACATCTGGCTTTGACCCGGTGACGCAGGCCGACCGCGATAGCGAATTGGCGATGCGGCAAATGATAGAAGATAAATTCCCAAGCCACGCCATTTTGGGCGAGGAATGGGGGGCCAAAGCGGGCGATAATTTTCAGTGGGTGCTCGACCCGATTGACGGCACGCGAGCATTTATTTCTGGTCTGCCGACATGGGGCGCTTTGATTGCCTTGAATGAAAAAGGCGTGCCGAAAATTGGCATGATGGATCAGCCGTTCACTGGCGAGCGCTTTTATGCGATTGACGGCGGCGGCGCTTTTTTGCGCCATCATCAAGACCTGTATAAATTATCGACCCGCGCTTGCCCAAGTTTGAGCCAAGCGATTATTTCAACCACCAGTGTCGAACACTTGGCTGATGCGGCGCTCAGCAAATGGCAAAAAATAGCCGCCCAGGCCAAATTGGCGCGCTATGGCGGCGATTGTTATGGCTATGCCATGCTCGCGGCTGGCCATATTGATGCGGTTATGGAAAGCGGCTTGCAGGCCTATGACATTCAGGCGCTTATCCCGATTGTCGAGGAAGCTGGCGGCATTGTGAGCAATTGGCAGGGCGGTGATGCGGCCAATGGCGGCGATGTGCTGGCCTGTGGTGACCGCGCCCTCCACGCCGAAATTCTAGCCCTTCTGGCCTAATTTTGCGGCCTCATTTAGTGTCGCCGTAAGCCTATTGGCTGGCCACCACCGACTGATAAAAATCATCAACATCTTTGATAAACGCCTCACGCGTGGCATCTTTTTCCATCAATAATTCATGCCGCGCCTTGGGGTAAAATTTACCCTGCGCATTTGGCACATGCGCCAAAACAATGGCATGGGCGCGATTGTCAACCAGCAGCTCGTCTTCTGATGTGCCGATAAATAGCGGCACACTGACGGAACGCAAAAAATTTGCCTTGATGGTTTTTGTCATCGTCTTAAAGGTCGTATAGCTCCAACCCAAACTACGGCCGCTGATCAATAGCCGTGTATCGGTGCGCCATAATTTCTCGCCGCGCGCAAAACGTTTTTCATCATGGGTAATAATATTGACCGGCGGCCCATCAAGCTTGCGCATGGGTGGGTCAATGGGGCTCCAACTATCGCCATCTTTCAGCCTTATCAACACTGACGTCACAGCCCAGTGAATGAGACGGAAAATAAACGGCATACGAATGCCATACATCGGCGCCGATTGCGCCAGAGCCGTAAACCAATCAGGGTGTTTTTGTGCCGCCCGCAGCGAAATTTGTCCGCCCATACTATGTGCCAGACCAAAATAAGGTGCCGGACAATGGCCGCGCACCAGACGCTCATAGCGGTCTTCTAAATCTTCAATATTCTGGTCGAAATCGTCTAAGTGCAAACGCTCGCTGACGCTGGATTCGCGATCCGACAAACCATGCCCGCGCCATTCCAGAAGCGCCACACAATAGCCCAAGCCGGTCAAATCACCTATCGCTTCGAAATATTTTTCCAAAAACTCCGAATAACCCGTCATCAACACAATCGTGCCACGCGCTGGCCCTTCCGGCATAAACACGCCATTGCGCAAAAGCTTGCCGTCGCGGCTGCGCAAATAGCCGACTTGGCCATTGGCTGGCATCGGGTTTTCGTCAATCAGGTAGACCTCGGCCGGGGCATCCCATTTGATTTGCTGTGTCATGATTAACTTCCTATTTGCCATAACCTTATCAGGGGTTCGCCAACAGGCCAATATATTCGCCGCTTGATTTTCATTTTGAATCTGGAACACTAGTGCAAAGAGAAAAGGTGAGCACAATGCATAAAACAAGCACTTCCTTCTGGACGTCTAATCTCGGCTTCATCATGGCCTGTATTGGGGCGGCGGTCGGGCTCGGCAATATTTGGAAATTCCCCTATATGACCGGCACCCAGGGCGGTGGCGCCTTTGTTTTGATTTATCTCGCCAGTATTTTTGCCATTGCCACGCCAATTGCGGCGGCTGAATTATTAATTGGTCGCAGCGGCCAAAGTGATGCTGTGTCATCAGTGCGCAAATTGGCCCGTGACCATCAGCGCAGTGAATTGCTTGGCTGGATTGGCGGCATTGCTGTGCTCGGCGCGTTCACGCTTTTAACCTTTTATGCAGTGATTGCCGGATGGGTCAGCGCCTATATCATCAGCGCCGCATCGGGCGGCCTGTCATCGCTGGATGCGCAATCCAGTGGTGCTCATTTTGCCGACCTTCTGGCTGAGCCGGGAAAAATGATCGCTCATCAAATTTTATTTTTGCTGCTTCTCGGGCTGATTTTGGTACGCAATTTATCGAGCGGCTTAGAGCGCGCCAATTTAGTGCTCATGCCGAGCTTAATTTTCATGCTCATCGCCATTGCCATTTATGGCGCCATCATTGGTGATTTATCGGCCGCTTTGGTATTCTTATTCACCCCCGATTTCAGCAAAATCACGCCACAGGTTGTGCAATCAGCCATTGGTCACGGGTTTTTCTCAGTCGGTGTTGGTGCCGCCATGCTGATTACGTATGGTGCCTATATCGACAAAAAAATTGATTTGGGCAAAACCGCCATTCTCATCGCCCTCGCCGATACAGTGATTGCCCTGCTCGCCGGTATTGGTATTTTTTCCATCGTCTTCGGCCAATCATTAGATGCCGCCGCTGGGCCGGGGCTGATTTTCACCACATTGCCATTGGCCTTTGCGCAAATTCCAGCCGGCGGATTGGTCGCCTTGGTGTTTTTCTTTCTGGTCTATTTCGCCGCTCTGACCTCGGGCTTATCGCTAGCCGAGGTGGTTATTCGCTGGGCGGAAAACCGGTTTTCCCTGACCCGCCCGCGCGCCGCCATCATCATGATGGGTCTGACCTTTATTGTTGGCTTGGCGACGGTGTTTTCTTTCAACCTATGGCAGGATGTGCGCCTTGCTGATACTGGCCGCTTGGCTGATAAGACTTTATTCGATGTGAAAGATTATTTGGTCACCGCCTATATCATGCCGCTGGGCGGCTTGGGGGCCATTATGTTTGCCGGTTGGGCCCTGCCCCAGCAGGCCGCGCGCCAAGCATTGGGCAGCCGTGCGCTATTGTTCAAATTATGGCTTATCACCTCGCGTTATGTCGCGCCCATTGGCATTATTTGGATTATTGCTGCCAATCTTTGAGGCTAAAACCCGCTCAAAACGGCTATTTTTGGCCTAAATTAATTTTTTTTTCAAAAATCGTCGGCCTAGGTAAAACAAAAAATTTTTCAAGACTTTGAAATTGGTTTTTTTATTCCCACCTGTTGTTCACAGGCGCAAATCAGCTTTGCGCCAAAATGAGAAGACAGGAGAATGACTATGACTCGTTTTGACTTAACCCCGCTTTATCGATCCACTATTGGCTTCGATCATCTGGCGCATGTATTTGACGCTTTGAATAGCTCAGAAAAGAAATCCTCTTTTCCGGCTTATAATGTCGAGCGCACTGGCGAATTGGATTATCGCATTTCAATGGCCGTCGCCGGTTTTGACCGCGATGAAATCCAACTCGAACAACGCGGCAATATTTTGACCGTATCAGGTGTTCGCAAGACCGAACCCAGCGCAGAGAAAACCGAAATTCTTTATCGCGGCTTCACAAATCGTGATTTTGAGCGACAGTTTCATCTCGCTGACGACGTTAAAGTAAATGGCGCCGATATGGTGAATGGATTGCTGTTTATCGATCTGGTGCGCGAGATTCCCGAAGCCGAGAAACCGCGCAAAATCGCCATCGGACAAAGCCTCAAAGCCGCTTAAGGCGTGGCCCTCCGATAACCTTTGCCCCGACCAGTCCCCTCCCCGCTGGTCGGGGTTTTTTATCGCCAGCCGTTGGCTTTTGTCCTAATGTAAACGTCTATTCTCGTGAGGTGTTGCCAATGGCTAGTTTGAGATCAAAACTTTATGTCGCCTTATTGCGTAAATTATTGCGCGGTGGACTTTTACCAAATGGCCCAGAGGGCGTGCGCTTGGCGCGCGAAAGAATGAGCGGCGGCGGCCTATTGGGCTCGCTGACTCGCTCAAAGGCCCCGACGCGAACCGAGACCATTAATGGCTGTTACACCGAATGGCTCGGCGACCCGCAGGCCAAGACGGTTTTATTATATCTACATGGCGGCGGATATGTGATGGGCAGCCCAGCAACCCACCGCTCCATGGTCAGTCAATTATGCGCTTATGGTGGCTTCCAGGCTCTGGTGCCAGATTATCGTTTGGCGCCTGAAAACCCGTTTCCGGCAGCCGTTGAAGACGCTGAAGCTGCTTATGATTTTTTGCTCAATAAGGGGTTTGCACCAGAAAATATTTTCCTCGCTGGTGATAGTGCTGGCGGCGGGCTGAGCATGGCTTTAATGCTGACCTTAAAACAAAAGAGCAAGCCGCAACCAAAAGCCGTCGCCTTATTATCACCATGGGTTGACCTGCTGGTCACCGGCGACTCGCATACCCAACGCGCCGACCGCGACCCAATGATTGATGTGTCGCGCATTGGCGAGGTGATTGATTTTTATCGCGGCGACGCGGCTGCCGATCATCCGCTTATTTCGCCTCTCTATGCGGACTTATCTGGCTTGCCGCCCATGTTTGTGCAGGTTGGCACGGAAGAAGTATTGTTCAATGACAGCACCCGTCTGGTCGATAATGCCAAGGCGGCGGGCGTGTCAGCAGAATTGGAAATTTGGCATGACATGCCGCATGTGCATCAAATCGGCCATAAAATGGTGCCAGAATCGCGCGCGGCTCTGAAGTCGATTGCGGGGTTTTTCCGCCATCAGCAAGCTTAGAGTGCCAAAAAACCGCCAAACTGAACTGCGACATCTCGGCGCGATTTTATCAGCGGGGTAAAAAACCCCAGTTTTCCGGCGTTTGGATATTTATTTTCAGCAAATTAGGTCAACAACATTGACCAATTTACTTGAATTTTTACCCCACTTGCCCTTATAGTGCCGTTTGGCATCGCCACCGCGGATTAGTCGCGGCGTGATGAAGATGAGTGCTCTGACGATAAACCAGAGTTTTTAGAGAATGATGAAGCCGACGTTGGATATCTAGCCAGCCAAGCTTTGCGACGAGTGGAGACGGCAGCATGAAAAAGCAGCCCCTTAATAATTTGTCATCGCCCGCGTCAACCGCGCGCAACGGCTTGCCTGAACGCCAAGGTCTATATGATCCGGCCAATGAGCATGACGCTTGCGGTATTGGTTTTGTTGCCAATATTAAAAATGTCAAAAGCCATGATATCGTCCGCGATGGTCTGACCATTCTCGAAAATCTTGAGCACCGCGGTGCCGTTGGCGCCGACCCAAAAGCTGGCGACGGTGTTGGCATGTTGCTGCAAATTCCAGATGGGTTTTTCCGCAAAGTCACGGCTGATCTTGGCTTCGACCTGCCAGCCGAGGGCAAATATGGCGTTGGCATGATTTTTCTGCCACCAGATGACGCGTGTCGGGCAAAAATTGAAGCGCTTGTTGCCAGCCATATTGCGGCCGAGGGCCATGTGCTTTTGGGCTGGCGCGATGTGCCCGTCGACAATAGTGATTTGGGCTATTCAATTGTGCCAACTGAGCCAGTTATCCGCCAATTCTTCATCGCCCAGGGCAATGACGCAGAACAAAATGCATTTGAGCGCGATCTATTTGTTATCCGCCGCTTGATTGAGCTTGATGTGGCCAAAGCCAAAATGGCCGAAGCCAAGAATTTCTTCTATATTCCGTCTTTGTCGTCCTACACGGTTCTATATAAGGGGCTTTTGCTGTCGAGCCAGCTTGGGCCGTTTTACCATGACCTGCGCGACCCTGACACGGTCTCAGCCATGGCCCTGGTTCACCAGCGGTTTTCAACCAACACTTTCCCCACATGGTCGCTGTCGCAACCTTTCCGGATGATTTGCCATAATGGTGAAATCAATACGGTTCGCGGCAATGTCAATTGGATGGCAGCGCGCGAAGAGACTTTGAAAACAGCGCTGTTCGGCGATGATTTGAAAAAACTTTGGCCGCTGATTCAAGAAGGCCAATCTGACTCGGCGTGTTTTGATAACGCTCTCGAGCTTTTGGTCATGGGCGGTTATTCCATGGCACATGCGATGATGATGCTGATTCCCGAAGCTTGGGCGGGCAATCCATTAATGGATGAAAAGCGCCGCGCCTTTTACGAATATAATGCAGCCCTCATGGAGCCATGGGATGGCCCGGCTGCTGTTGCTTTTTCCAATGGTCGCCAAATTGGCGCCACGCTTGATCGCAATGGTCTGCGTCCGGCGCGCTATTATGTGACCTCTGACGATCGCGTTGTCATGGCCTCTGAAATGGGTGTGTTACCGGCCGCAGAAGAAAAAATTATCGAAAAATGGCGTCTCCAGCCGGGCAAAATGTTGCTTATTGATATGGAGCAAGGCCGGATTATTTCCGATGATGAGATCAAAGCCGAATTATCCGCCTCACACCCCTATGATGAGTGGCTGGCGCGGGCGCAAATCAAATTGGAAGAATTGCCTGTATCAAAAGGTGAGCCGCACGCCAGCTCTGTGCTGCCGCTTTTGGCACAACAAAAAGCCTTTGGTTATACGCAAGAAGATTTGAAATTCCTGATGACGCCAATGCTGCAAAATGGCGAAGAGGGCACTGGCTCCATGGGCACGGATACGCCACTGGCTGCTTTGTCTGACCAGTCAAAGCCGCTATATGCCTATTTCAAACAAAACTTTGCGCAAGTGACCAACCCACCGATTGACCCTATTCGCGAAGAATTGGTGATGTCATTGGTCTCCTTCATTGGCCCGCGGCCAAACCTGCTCGACTTGGAGGGCACATCGGGGCAAAAACGCCTTGAAGTGGCGCAGCCAATTTTGAGCAATGATGATTTGGAAAAAATCCGCTGTATCAGCGACATTGGCGACAATGATTTCCATGCCGCCACTTTGGACATGACCTTTGATGCGGCTGACGGGGCAGATGGCCTCAAAACCCGCATTGATGCGCTATGTGCCGAAGCTGAAAACGCCATTCGCAATGGCCATGAGAATATTATTATTCTCTCCGACCGCGCCATGAGTGCCACGCGCGTTGCGATTCCTGCGCTGTTGGCGACAGCGGCGGTGCATCACCACCTCATTCGCGCCAATTTGCGTACTTCCGCTGGCTTGATTGTTGAAACCGGCGAAGCGCGCGAAATTCATCATTTTGCCTGCCTTGCAGGTTATGGTGCAGAAGCCATTAACCCATATTTGGCGTTTGATACGATTGACCAATTGCGCGAAAAACTCGAACTCGACCTGACCCGCGAACAAGGCCAAAAGCATTTTGTCAAAGCGGCTGGCAAGGGCTTGCGCAAGGTCATGTCAAAAATGGGCATTTCGACCTATCAATCTTATTGCGGCGCGCAAATTTTTGACGCCATTGGTTTAGCGCAAAGCTTTGTCGACCAATATTTCCGCGGCACAGCCACCACAATTGAAGGGGTTGGCTTGGCTGAAGTGGCCCGCGAAACCGTCGAGCGCCACCAAGCCGCCTTTAGCGACACCATCGTCTTGCGCGATGCGCTGGCCGTCGGTGGTGAATATGCGGTGCGCGTGCGTGGCGAAAACCACGTCTGGAACGCCGATACTGTCGGTACTTTGCAACATGCTGTGCGCGGCAATAGTCGTGACCAATATCGTGAATATGCCCGTCTGATTAATCAGCAAGACGAAAGCCTGCTGACCCTGCGCGGCTTGTTCAAAATCCGCACCGCCGAGGACACTGGCCGACAAGCGATTTCGATCGACGAGGTTGAGCCAGTAACGGAAATCGTCAAACGTTTTGCCACTGGCGCTATGTCTTTGGGCTCAATCAGCCCAGAAGCGCATGAAACACTAGCGATTGCCATGAACCGCATGGGTGCCAAATCAAACACTGGCGAAGGCGGCGAAGAAGCAGCCCGCTTTACCCCAGATGCCAATGGCGACTCGCGCCGTTCAGCCATCAAGCAAGTGGCCTCTGGCCGGTTTGGCGTGACCACGGAATATTTGGCCAATTCGGACATGATTCAAATCAAAATGGCACAGGGCGCCAAGCCGGGCGAAGGCGGGCAATTGCCAGGCCATAAAGTCGACCGTCGGATTGCCGCAGTGCGCCATTCGACCCCCGGCGTTGGCCTAATTTCACCGCCACCTCACCATGATATTTACTCGATTGAAGATTTGGCACAGCTGATTTTCGATTTGAAAAACACCAATCCTGCGGCAGATGTTTCCGTGAAACTTGTGTCAGAAGTTGGTGTCGGCACAGTTGCCGCTGGTGTTTCAAAAGCCCGCGCCGACCATGTGACGATTTCTGGTTTCGAAGGTGGCACGGGTGCCAGCCCGCTGACCTCAATCAAACACGCAGGTAGCCCATGGGAAATCGGTTTGGCCGAGACCCAACAAACATTGGTGCTAAATGATTTGCGCTCACGCATTGCCGTGCAAGTTGATGGCGGTTTGCGCACCGGTCGCGACGTTATCGTCGGTGCCTTGCTGGGCGCTGATGAGTTTGGTTTCTCAACCGCACCGCTGATTGCCGCCGGCTGTATTATGATGCGCAAATGCCATCTCAACACGTGCCCGGTCGGCATTGCTACGCAAAACGAAGAATTGCGCAAGCGCTTCACCGGTCAGCCTGAGCATGTCATTAACTACTTCTTCTTCATTGCTGAGGAAGTGCGCGAAATGCTGGCCGAAATGGGCTTTAGCACGCTGAATGAGATTATTGGTCAAACCGATTTGCTGGATACGCGCCAAGCGATTCAACAATGGAAAGCCAAAGGCTTGGACTTCACCCGTCTGTTTACCAAAATCGAAAGCCAAAGCACGGTTTACCGTAGTATGAAGCAGCAGCATCCGATTGACGATATTCTCGATCGCAAGCTGATTGCCCAAGCCATGCCGGCTTTGGAGGATAAAAAATCAGTGCAAATTGAAACAGCCATCAGCAATATTGACCGCTCAGCCGGCACTATGTTGTCCGGCGAATTGGCCAAGCGCCATGGTCATGCTGGACTGCCAGATGACACGATTTCAGTGAAACTAAACGGCACGGCCGGCCAAAGCTTCGGCGCATTTTTGGCCCGCGGCATTTCATTAGAACTCAATGGCGAAGCCAATGACTATGTCGGCAAAGGCCTGTCTGGTGGGCGTATTGCTATTTATCCGCCAGCCGAAAGCGCCATTGTGCCAGAGAAAAGCATCATTGTCGGCAATACGGTGCTATACGGCGCCATTGAAGGCGAATGCTATTTCCGTGGCGTTGCGGGTGAACGTTTCGCCGTGCGCAACTCCGGTGCCATGGCCGTTGTCGAAGGTGCTGGCGACCATTGCTGCGAATATATGACCGGCGGCTGTGTCGTCGTACTCGGCGCCACAGGACGTAATTTCGCCGCTGGCATGTCAGGTGGTATCGCCTATGTGCTCGACGAAAACGGCGATTTCGAAGCCCGTTGCAATATGGCCATGGTTGAATTGGAACCAGTCACCGGCGAGATTGGCAATGCCTTGACCCGCTTGGACACAGACATGACGCAACACGACGCTGAGCGTCTGCACAAATTGCTGGAAAATCATGCGCGTTACACAAATTCTGAGCGCGCCAAAGATATTTTGGCTCATTGGCAAGACTATTTGCCGAAATTCCTCAAAGTCATGCCGACCGAATATCGTCGTGCCTTGAATGAACTTGCAAATGAAGCTGAGCAGGCGCGCCCTGCTGCAGGAGAGTAAAATGGGAAAAGCAACTGGATTTTTGGAACTCGATCGCAAAGACCGCAGCTATCTGCCGCCTGAAGAACGGGTGCAAAACTTTCGCGAATTTACCGTGCCATTGGGTGAAAAAGACCTGCGTGCGCAAGCCTCACGCTGCATGGATTGCGGCGTGCCCTATTGCCACAATGGCTGCCCGGTCAACAACCAAATCCCAGACTGGAATGATTTGGTCTACACGGCCGATTGGCAAGCCGCGCTGAGCAATTTGCACTCGACCAATAATTTTCCAGAATTTACTGGCCGTATCTGCCCAGCCCCTTGCGAAGCCTCATGCACGCTGAATATTGACGACAATCCGGTGACCATTAAATCCATCGAATGCGCAATTGTCGATCGCGGCTGGGAAAATGGCTGGATTGTCCCGCATATCAACCCAAATAAAACGGGCAAGTCAATCGGCGTCGTTGGCGCTGGTCCGGCTGGCATGGCCGCAGCCCAGCAATTGGCGCGGGCCGGCCATGATGTGCATATTTACGAGAAAAACGCCAAAGCTGGTGGTCTTCTGCGCTATGGCATTCCAGATTTCAAAATGGAAAAACACGGCATTGATCGTCGGGTTGAGCAAATGCAAGCCGAAGGTGTGAGCTTTCATTATGACGCCCATATTGGGGTTAATGTGTCGGTTGAAGATTTGCAGACCAAACATGATGCGCTGATTTTATCAGGCGGCTCAGAAGTGCCGCGCGATTTGCCGGTCGAAGGCCGCGACTTAGACGGCGTGCATTACGCCATGGATTTTCTGCCGCAACAAAACCGCCGTGTTGGCCAAGAGCCATTGGGCGATGGTGAACAAATTCTTGCCGAAGGCAAACATGTGATTGTCATTGGCGGCGGTGATACTGGCTCCGACTGTATTGGCACCAGCTTCCGCCAAGGGGCTTTGTCAGTGACACAATTGGAAATTATGCCAATGCCGCCTGAGAAAGAAAACAAAGGTCTGACTTGGCCCGATTGGCCATTGAAAATGCGCACTTCATCAAGCCAAGAAGAAGGCGCCATTCGCGACTTCTCAGTAATGACCACAGGCGTCAAAGGTGAAGACGGTAAAGTGACCGCCATTAGCTGCACCAAAGTCGACGACACTATGCAGCCGGTTGCTGGTTCTGAATTTGAGCTTAAGGCCGATTTGGTTCTGCTGGCCATGGGCTTTATCCATCCGGTGCACGACGGCTTGGTCGAGCAATTGCAATTGCAAAAAGACCCACGCGGTAATGTCGCCGCCGATACGGCGACTTATGAAAGTTCACAGGCTGGGGTTTTTGCTTGCGGCGACATGCGCCGCGGTCAGTCTCTGGTGGTTTGGGCTATTCGTGAGGGCCGTCAATGCGCCCGCGAGGTTGATTTATTCCTCATGGGTGAGACAGTCTTACCGCGCTAACCGCCAAGGGCCGCGCTAACCGCCAAGCACCGCGCTAAACGCTTTGCCGCAGCAAATCGTCCAACACGCGCTCCACATGGCGAATGGAATGACACACTTGAACTTGCGTGCAATAGGCGCCCAAGCGTTTCATTTCGCTATCGCCGCCATTCCACGTCGCTTCCGGTTCTGGGTTGAGCCAAATCACCCGCCGCGCGCGCTCGTGAAATTCCTTCAGCACCTTATGTCCTGGATCGCCAAAATTAGACCGTGCATCGCCCAAAATCATCAGCGTGGTGCGGTGGTCAACCTTATCCAGCACCGCTTCGGCCAAATCTTGCATGGCTTGCCCATAATCGGTAGAGCCACCGCCATAGGCGCGCAAAGCCTGCTCCATCACCTGTTCGACATCGCCCTCGCGCATCATATCGGAAATCTCTCCAGCACGATTGGAGAACACAAAACTACGGGTACGCGGCATCACTTCGTCGAGACTATATAGAAACATTAAAAAGAACCGCGACACGGCCGCCACCGAACCTGATACGTCACATAGAACGATTAATTTTGGCCGCTCCACTTTGGTGCGCCGCCACGCCAAATTAAACAAAGCACCATCAAAAGACAGATTGCGCCGCAAGGTCTGGCGCACATCCAACATGCCACGTTGGGCTTTGCGCCGCCGCCGTGAATGGCGCGAGGCCAAGCGTTTGGCCAATTTGCGAATTAAATTGCGCATAATATTCATATCACTGCGGTCGAGATTGCTCAGCCGAATGCGGCTCAGCGCCCCCTCGCGCAATAAACGGCCAGCGTTTTTCGTCCGCATGGCAATTTGGCGTTCGACGAAATCATGAATATCCTCAAATAATTGCGCCCGCCCCTGTTGCAATTTTTCAGCGCGTTCAGCGTCACCACCGTCGCGCGCCTGACGAATGGAGGCGTCTAAATCATCTAGCCCCATGGCTTCAATAATGCGGCGGCTAAACATGCCCTGTTGAGTAAACAGCCGCGCCTCTTGTACACCCGCCGCACTGGCCGCTTCAGCCATGGCGGCTTGCAAAGCAGCCTGGTCATTGGTTTCAATCATTTGCGTCAAGCTAGCCGGCGGGCCGTCCGCAGCTGAAGCTTCACCACCACCGGCTGGCAGGCCTTGTTGGTCAAGGTTTTCTTCATCGCCCGCCTGATCATCTTCAGCCGCAGCCTCAGATTGTTCGTCAGCTGGCGCTTCATCATTTGTGTCAGAAGGCTGTTCGGCTTGCGGTGGTTGTTCGCGCGGCGGCACAAAATAGCTCTCAAAACATTCGTCAAAGGCAAATTTTTCGGCTTCGGTTTTGGCCAGACTATGCGACAGCGCATGTTTCAAAAGACTGCGGTCTTGCAAACCAATTGCTTCAATCACCGCCACCGCATCAATCGCCTCAGCCGGCGACACGCGCACATCGGCGGCGCGTAAAATGCGAATAAAGTCTGCAATCACCGCCAGCTCCGCATCTAGCGCGCTGCTGCGCTTTCGGTTTCACGCAAAAGCCGCGTCACTTCGGTCTCGACATTATCAATGTCAGATTTGAATTTAAGCAAGACATTCAATGTATTACGTACAAAATCAGCGTCCAGAACCTGCATGTTGAGCAGCACAATGGCGCGCGCCCAATCAATGGTTTCGCTGACGGCCGGTGGTTTTTTCAAATCCATCTGGCGAACCGCTTGCACGAAATCAACAATATGTGTGCGCAGCTTATTGTCGAGTTCCGGCACACGGGCCTGCAAAATCGCGTTCTCGCGTGGCGCATCAGGAAACGCAATATATAAATGCAAACACCGTCGCTTCAATGCATCGCCAATTTCGCGAGTATTATTTGACGTCAAAAACACCAAAGGTGGCTTCTTGGCTTTAATCGTGCCCAATTCCGGAATTGAAATTTGATAGTCCGACAAAATTTCCAGCAAAAAGGCTTCAAATTCATCGTCTGATTTATCAATCTCATCAATCAGCAGCACCACGCCCTCATCGGCGCGCAAGGCTTGCAGGAGCGGCCGACTTTGCAAAAATTGCTCGGAGAAAAACACATCTTCGAAATCATTTAACCGGCCCATTGACTCGTCGAGCGTGTTGGCGCCCTGCATCAAATCGCCGAGCTTTTCTTTCAGCACCTGCGTATAAAGCAATTGCTTGCCATATTGCCATTCATACAATGCCTTGGCTTCGTCGAGGCCCTCATAGCATTGCAAGCGAATCATATCGAGGCCGAGAAAACTCGCCGTTGCCTTGGCCAATTCTGTCTTGCCAACCCCTGGGGGGCCTTCGACCAAGAGTGGTTTTTCCAGGGTTTGAGCCAAAAACAATGCTGTCGCAATTTGTTCATCACTTACATATCCAAGCTGCTCATAGCCGCTCTGGATTGCATCAATGGCGTCACGCGCCGATTTACCGATCTCATTCATGCGGCGGAAGATAGCACATTCTTACCGGCTGGCTAGGGGTTAACGCACGCCCAAATGCGATAGTAGTCCCGGCGTCGCAAAGCCATCGGCCACTAAATTGGCGTCGCGCTGATAATCTCGCACGGCGCGGCGCGTCGATGTGCCCAAAATACCATCCGCCTCACCGGCCTGATAACCGGCCGCATTGAGGGCATTTTGTAAAACACTAATTTCTTCCGGCAAAAGCGGCCGGTCGGTCATCGGCCAAGGGCGGTCAAAACTTGCCGCCTCAGTAAACCGCTGGCTCAAATGGCCAACCGCCAGGGCATAGGCGGGCGCCGTATTATAACGCAGCAAGGCCTTGAAATTTACCGTCACCAAAAACACGGGGCCGCGTAAACCGCCGGGCGCGAAAATCGCCATATCACCGAGCTCATCTCCAAGCTCCCCGTGATATGCCTGCACCCCGCGGGCGCGCCAAAAAGCGGCCGGTTCGAGGCGCTTCAAATCGGCCAAAGCAAAATCAAAATCATCCGGCACACGCACTTCAAAACCCCAAGGCAGGCCGCGTTTCCAGCCCGACACTTTCAGATAATTGGCGGTCGAGGCCAGCGCGTCATGCGGCTGTGTCCAAATATTGCGCACACCATCGCCAGTGCCATCGGCGGCATAGCCCTGATAGGTCGTCGGGATGAATTGCGTATGCCCCATGGCACCGGCCCAACTGCCCTTAAAATCTTCCAGTTTCACGTCGCCGGTTTGCAAAATCTCCAAGGCGGCGAGCAATTGCTGACGGCCAAATTTGGCGCGCTTGCCTTGATAGCCCAATGTCGCCAATGCCTGCAGCACAGGAAAATAGCCCTTATTGCTACCATAATTGGTTTCAACCCCCCATATCGCCACCAAAATACCGCGCGGCACGCCATATTGTTCTTCCAATTGCGCCAAAATCGCTTGTTCTTCCAACAGTTTTTCGCGCCCCAAGCTCAGCCGTTTATCGGTAATCAAATGCGTTAAATACGACCAAATGGGTTTGACATATTCCGGCTGACGGGCGGCCAGACGCTGCACATCTGGGTTCGGTTGCAAGCCATCAAGGGCGGCAATAAATTCAGGGCGCACGCCCTTGTTCGCCGCTTCAACGCGAATCTCATCAAGGAAGGCGTCAAATGCCGCATCCTTGGCCTCAACCTGGCTGAGGCCCAACCCGCTGACAAACAACAAGCAGGTAAAAAATATAGACAAAACAAGTCGCGACTGACTGGCTGATTCACGCATTTTATTTATCAATTTGACCTCTAAAATAAGGGATGACCTTTTGGCCAGCTAACTGTTGATACTATAGCCGATTCCATTACAATCGGGGCGAAATAGAGGAGTTTCCGCTGACCCAACGTCCCCGCAAAGTTGTATTTCCCGTCGCCGGACTCGGCACGCGGTTTTTACCAGCAACAAAAGTCACCCCAAAAGAAATGTTGCCAGTCGTTGACCGGCCGCTGATTCAATGGACGGTTGAAGAAGCTGCGGCGGCTGGCTTTGAGCATTTTATTTTCGTCACCGCCGCTCACAAAACCTCGATCGCTGCGCATTTCAGCCCGACCCCAGATTTACACGCTCATTTGACGGCCAGTGGTAAAACCGATTTGGCCGATCTTTTGAGCGCTGGCTTGCCACCCGGCGCGCAGGTGAAGCAAGTTATTCAAGATCAACCGCGCGGGCTCGGCCATGCCATTTGGTGCGCCCGTGACGCGATTGACGACGAGCCCTTTGCCGTTGTGCTGACCGATGATTTAGTGCGCGCGCCGACCCCGTGTTTGGCACAAATGATGCAGGCCTATGCGGCGCAGGGCGGCAATCTGGTGGCGGTTGAGCCTGTGCCAGCGCATGAAACCGACCGTTATGGCGTGATTGCCCCGGGCACACAAAATGACAATTTGCTTGAAATTACTGCCTTGGTCGAAAAACCGGCACCGCAAGACGCGCCATCGAATTTGGCGGTCATTGGGCGGTATATTTTGCAGCCGGAAATTTTTGACAAATTAGCAGCTTTCAAAACCGGTGCGGGCGGCGAAATACAATTGACCGATGCCATCGCCGACTTGATTGGACATGTGCCAACCCATGGCCTGCGCTTTGACGGCGATCGCTATGACTGCGGCCAACCGCTTGGCTTTCTGGCCGCCAATATGGCCTATGCCCTCGACACATCAAATACGGATGATAAGCAAGATTTATTGCAGATGATGCGACAAGTGGTCGAAAAATTCTCGTAAATCTGTATCATGCCATCAAATTAAATCGTCAGAGGTAAAGAGTATGACAAAAGACGCGCTGACATCAGCCCGCCAAACATTAATCACTGAGGCAGCTGGCTTGCAAAAACTGGCCGACACCATTGGTGACAATATCAATCAGGCCGTCGATATGCTGGCCCAAGCCAGGGGCCGGGTTATTGTCTCTGGCATGGGTAAGAGCGGGCACATTGGCAAGAAAATCACCGCCACTTTGGCCTCGACTGGCACGCCAGCGCAATTTGTCCACCCAGCAGAAGCCAGCCATGGCGACCTTGGTATGATTACCAAAGACGATGTTATTTTGGCTTTATCTTGGTCGGGCGGCACCAGCGAATTATCTGGCCTGCTGGCTTATGCCCGCCGCTTTAGCATTCCGCTGATTGCCATCACCTCAAACGATACCAGCCTATTGGGCAGCAGCGCCGATATTTGCCTGACTTTGCCGCAAGCCGAAGAAGCCGGGCCGATTGGCCTCGCCCCGACCACATCAACCACCATGCAATTGGCTTTGGGGGATGCTTTGGCCGTGGCTTTGCTGGAACGGCGCGATTTCACCCCGTCGGATTTCAAAAATTTCCACCCCGGCGGAAAATTGGGCGCCAGCCTATCGCAAGTCAAGGACGTCATGCACAAAGGCGCCGAACTGCCATTGGCGACCGCCGATATGGGCATGGATCAAGCGCTCTTGCTGATGACCGAAAAAGGTTTTGGCTGTTTGGGCATCATAGACTCGCAAGACCAACTGATTGGCATCATCACCGATGGCGATTTGCGCCGTCATATGTCTGCCGAGTTGTTAAACAAAGCCACGGGCGATATTATGACGCCTAATCCGCAAACTATTTTGAGTAGCAAGCTGACGGCCGAAGCGCTGAACATTATGAATGCGAATAAAATTCAGTGCTTATTCGTCTGTGACGATAAGCAAACGGCCAAAAAACCAATAGGCTTGGTGCGCGTTCTTGACCTATTGCGTATCGGCACCGCTTAGCACAGGCTAAAGTCCAACTCAGGAGTTTTCAATGATTTTTTCAACCAAACCAGTCTCGCGTCCTTCATTTCGTAATTTGATCGGCGCCAGTTCTCTTCTCGCGTTCATGGCACCGCAAATGGCCATGGCGCAAGAGAACACGACTGCGGTCGATGAAATCATTGTCACCACAACCCGCGATGCAACCAGCCGGTTTGATAATGTCGGCAGCATCACCACTATTGATGCCGGTGAGCGGGCCAATATTTTTCCTGTCGATTTAGTCAATCGCGCCGCCGGTGTGCACATTAATCGCGGCAGTGGGCAAGAGCATCTATCATCCATTCGCTCACCAATTTTGGTAGGCGGCGGTGGCGCTGGCTCTTTCCTTTATCTGGAAGATGGCATTTCCATGCGGGCACCAGCCTTTGCCAATATTAATGCGCTGATGGACGCCATGCCGTCACCGACTGGCCGGGTGGAAGTCACCCGCGGGCCCGGCAGTGCGCTTTATGGCTCCAACGCCTTGCACGGTATGATTAACTTCGTATCCGGCCCCATTGCCGAGCACCAAACAAGCAGCCGTATTGCCGCTGGTTCTTATGGCCGCTATGCGCTGAACAGCGAAATGGATCGGCAAATGGACGGCTATGCGGCGCGTCTTGGTGTTTCGATAACCGGCGATGAAGAGGGCTATCGGGCCAATCAGGGCTTTGAACAGCAAAAACTGCGCCTGCAAACCCAGTGGCGCCGCGACAATACGGACTACAGCTTTTCACTGGCTGGCATGAATCTCAACCAAGAGACGGCCGCCTATATTCAAACCGCCGATGGCGCGACGCGCGAAGCCTATGAAGACAAGAGCTTGTCGAAAAGCAATCCGGCTCCTGATGCTTATCGCGATGCGCGTGCCTTCCGCAGTTCATTGCGTATCGCCCGCACCTTAAGCGACGGTGCCAAGTTGACGCTGACGCCCTATGCGCGTTCCAATGAAATGGAATTCCGCATGCATTTTCTACCTGGCACAGCTGGCACAACGGTTGAAAATAACGAGCACGATAGTATCGGCCTTTTGCTGAACTATCACCGCGAGGGCCAAGGTGTGACCTATGATGTCGGTATCGACACTGATTACACGCAAGGCACGCTGACCGAGTTCCAGTCGGGCGCTGATAAACTGGCTTTTGGCGGCGCTTCTTTAGATTACGCGCAAGGCCTGCATTATGATTTTGATGTCGATGCGCTGGTCATTGCTCCCTATGTCCATGCGGTTTGGGCGCTGAGCGACAAGACCGATATCACCACTGGTTTGCGGGTTGAGATTACTTCCTACGATTACACCAACAACACCACCGACGGCTTACAGGGCAAATTATTCCGCCCAGCTGACAAAACCGACGACTTCACAGATGTCTCGCCAAAGCTGGGGCTGATACATAAATTGGCCGACAACCGCCGCCTGTTTGTTAATTTGGCGCGCGCCGCACGGGCCCCGCAAGTCACCGATCTTTATCGTTTGCGCGACCAGAGCAAAACCGGTGTGATTGCCAATATTAGCAGCGTCGATTCCGAAACTCTCGATAGTTTAGAAATTGGCTATCGCGCCGCCTATGCCAACCTGTCTTATGAGGCAGCGGCATTTGTCATGCAGAAGAAAAATTATCACTTCCGCGACGGCAGCGATTATTACGAAGCTGACGGCGAAACCCGCCATCAGGGCATTGAGTTGGAAATGCAATGGGCCATTAACGACAGCTACGCCCTCGACGCCAATGTCACCTTGGCCGAGCATGAATATGCCTTTAACCGCAATGTCTCAGGCGCCAATGCTCTCGAAAGCATCACCGATGGCGATGATATGGATAGCGCCCCCAAGACCTTGGCCAATGCCCGTTTGACCCATCAAACCAGCACCCGCCTGCAAAGCGCTCTGACTTGGCACCATGTTGGTTCGTATTTTATGGATGCGTCAAACTCTGAAAAATATGACGGCCATGATTTATTCGACCTAACCCTTGATTACACATTGCCAAGCGATGCTGTGGTGCAGCTGGAAGTGCAAAACCTTCTCGACGAAGATTATGCCAAACGGGCTGATAAATGGTTCGGCAATAATCGCTATTTCCCCGGCGAAGGTCGCCGCTTCATGCTCAGTATTGCCAAACAATATTAAGCTATTGCGTCAAGCCAATCGGGCATGACACGCCGGTGCCGCCAAGCCCGCAATAGCCGTTTGGGTTTTTGCCCAAATATTGCTGGTGATAATCCTCGGCATAATAAAATACGGGCGCGTCGATAATCTCGGTCGTGATGGCGTCAAAACCGGCTTCCGTGAGGCGCGCTTGAAACGTCATGCGCGAGGCCTCAGCTGCTTGTTTTTGGGCTTCTGAAAAACAGTAAATGCCAGACCGGTATTGGGTGCCCACATCATTGCCTTGGCGCATGCCTTGGGTCGGATTATGGCTTTCCCAAAACACTGTCAAAAGCGCTTCATAGGAAATAATTTGCGGGTCATAGACCACTTGCACCACTTCATTATGGCCAGTGCCGCCAGAGCATACTTCTTCATATGTCGGATTGGCGGTGATACCAGCGGCATAGCCGACTTGCGTCGAATGCACGCCGTCGCAGACCCAAAATTTGCGTTCAGCGCCCCAAAAACAGCCCAATCCGAACATGGCGATTTGCAAATGCGCCGGCCAAGGGCCTTTCAGCTTTGTGCCGAGAACAAAATGGCTTTCCGGCACTGGCATTTGCATGTCGCGACCCGGCAGCGCCGTTTCGGCTGTTGGCATTTCAGTTTTTTTTCTTAGTCCAAACATTGTCGTCTCCTATGCGGCATTATTCATTGTTGAAATAGGCCCATCGCGCGAACCGGCAAGCAATTGGCGCAACCACGGATTATCGTCACTTTGCGCCGCGCTTGCCACACCATGCCAGCGCAAGACGCCATCATGCAAAACCGCAATTTCATCATAAGCCTCGGTAAGGCCCACCATATTGCTGGTCACGGAAATCACGCAGGCGCCACTTTCGCGGGCCAAGGTTGAAATCATGCCATCAACCCGCGCCGCCAAAATTGGGTCGAGACCGGCGGTCGGATTATCAAGCAATAAAATATCTGGCTGCGTGGCAATGGCGCGGGCAAAACCGACGCGTTTTTGCATACCGCCCGACAAATCAGCCGGAAATAAATCAGCATTGGCGGCAGGCAGGCCAACCCGAGGCAGAAGCGCTTCGGCGTGCTGGCGCGCTTGGTCGCGGTCCATGCCATCGGCGATCAGACGAAAAGCGATATTCTCCCAAACCGGCAGACTATCGAATAGGGCATTTTGTTGAAACAACATGCCAATACGTTTGTTGAGCGCATTGGAGCGTTGCTGGCTGGTGCCGACCGACGCGCCATCAAGGCAAATCGTGCCGCTATCGGGCGCATAAAGCCCGACCAGACATTTCAGCAAAACCGATTTACCGGCCGCCGTTGGCCCAATCAGCGCCAATGAACGGCCCGCCTCTAGCGATAGGCTGACCTCATTGAGCGCGGTGACGGCGCCGAATTTCTTGCTAATGCCATCAAGCTTGACCCGCGTCATAATTATCTACCTGCCCTTCAGCCCCCAGTGTTTGCAATATCCGCCCATGCGGCGTTTCTATACTTGCCATATCTACACTGAAAATAGGGCGCAAATGTGCCGGCGTAAAGACCTCTTGCGGCAGACCCATATGCGCCGGATTGCCCTTGTGCATAATAACCACCTGATCGCAAAACCGCGCCGCCAGATTGAGGTCATGCAGCACCATCACAACTGTTTTGCCAGCCCGTGCTTGTTGTTGCATCAGGCCCATCACCGCCAATTGCGCCGCCGGATCCAGCGATTGCGTTGGCTCATCCAGAAGATAGACCTGTGGATCGGAAGCCATCAGCCGCGCAATCAGCACCCGCGCCCGCTCGCCGCCCGATAAATGGTCAATGGCGCGGGTGGCAAAACCCTCGACTTGGCATTGCGCCAGAGCCGCGTCAACATGGCGCCAATCCTCGGCCTGCAAATTGGTGAAATCACCATGGTGTGGCAACCGCCCAAGGGCCACCACATCGCGACAACTCATCGGCCAAGCCAAGGGCTGAAATTGCGGCAGATAGGCCAAGCGGCGGGCTCTTTGCTGAACATCACCAAACGCTGATTGTCCAGCATCGGTCATATCATCCAAGCCAATAATCCCCTGCACTGGCGTCATGAGACCGGCGGCGATTTTGAGCAGGCTGGTTTTGCCGGCCCCATTGGGGCCGACAATGCCAGTTAACTGACCGGCGGCAAAATGCATCGCCTCAACCGTCAGGCGAATGTCACCTATCTTATGGTTGATGTTAGCAAGATGCAGTCCGGTCATATTGTTAAAACTCCGTGCTCAGGGCAATTTTCACCCGACGCCGAGGGGTCGATTTATTGGCACTGGTTTGATAGTGCTCATCCAGCAAATTACTGATCTGCGCCTGTAGTTTCCAACCATTGCTCAAAACTCTATCATAGCTGCTACCCAGCACCAGATAGTCTTCCTGCAAATTATTGTAAATATAGCGGTCACGCACTTGCTGGGCGCTCAACCGCCAATGGCTTTGATTATCCGCTGCAGCAAAATTCAAATCCGCCGAATAGACTTGCCGTGGCTGGCTGTTTTGAATGCCGCCACTGGCGGTGCGCGGGTTGAGTTTGGTGGCTGAAAAACCAACCTCCCATTGCGCCGCAAGCGGCACCTCAACACTCAACTCGGTGCCTGATGAGCTGCTCTGGCCGCTATCATTTTGATAATTACCGGCATAGCTGGGCGGGCCGATATTTTCATAGAAAATCCGATTTTCGGTTTCAATGTCAAAATAGGTCACAGCCGCACGAAACGGCAAAGCCTCGCCACCGAACCGTAGACCAATATCCATCACATCGCTTTCTTCTGGCGACAAATTAGGATTGCCGCACATGCCGTCAATACAGGTCGCATCCTCACCGAATAATTCATAAAGGCTGGGGGCGCGAAACGCGGTGCCGGCGCTGGCCGTGGCGGCCATATAGTCCGTGATTTGATAGACCGTGCCAAAACGCCAACTGTCTTGGCTGCCAAAATTATCATGCTCGTCATGGCGCAGGCCAAGACTGGTGCTCAACTGACCAAATTGCTGGTGCAAAAGCGCAAACACGGCCTGTGTATCGACCTGTTTTTCGGCTGACAGACCGTTTTGCAACAGGCTTTCGGTTTTTTGCTCAACCCCCAGATTGATGTAATCCGTTTCATTGAGAAAATACGCCGCTCGCACCTCCCAGCTTTGGCGTTCGCCATCATACCAATAAGTGTCGCCGACTTCGGCAAATGTATCGCGATGATTAGCGAAGAAACTATATTTGGCCGAAATGGTGAGCGCGTCCATGGCTTGCGTTTCAACATGAGCGATGAACATATTTTGATCTGTGTCCGTGCCAAAATCGCCATCAACCGGCGCATAGCTTTGTGGGTCGAAGCCATCTGTATTGACCGATGCGCGCACCGCACGGGCCAAGAAAGAAGCATGTGTTGCATCGCTCAATTGCACATCTAAGGCGCCGGAAAAAGTCAGGTTCTCATAGTCTTCATTTTTATAATAGCTGGTGTTTTCCTCATCCAACTCAGACGGCGGTTGCACATCCACGCTTTGCACAGAAAACCGATACCCAATGCGTCCATTGGCTGATTTACCGCTACTGTGCACCACGGCTTCTCGCAATTGATGCGAGCCACTAGCCAAGCGTATTTGCGTGCCAGCCTCGTCGCCCGCCTTGCGAGTGATAATATTAACCACACCGGCAATGGCATTGGAGCCATATAGCACGCTATTGCCGCCACGAATGACCTCAATGCGCTCAATATCGGCCACCAGAATATGGGCGATTTCTGCACCGCCATTGGCGTCAGCCGCATCGGACATATTATTGCCATCGATAAGCACCAGCGTGTTTTGCCGCTCAAGGCCGCGCATTTGCAAATAGCCGAGACCGCCGACATTGCCCTCTTGGCGGAAATACACGCCCTTGAGTTGGCTCAGTGCCTCTTGCAAATACACCACTTGTTGGTCTTCTAACTGTTGTCGGGTGATGACATCCAGCGTTGCACCAATCTGCGACGCCGGTGTCGGCACACCGGTGGCGGTGACAACAATTTGGTCAACCGCATCGGCATCATTGGCATTGGCCTGCAGGGGGTGGAAGAAGAGAGGGGTAATAATCAGCCCGCGCATGATAGCGCCGGTGATGGATTTGTTTTTATTCTTCGTCATTTTAGCTCCAAACGAAATTATGCACTGCTGGCCAAGCCAACAGAGCAGGTTCAAAATTGTCGTCTGTAACGGAACTCGAAAGAGCCAATCCGCCTCGTGCAGTTCATCCCGCCTGCGCGAAAGAGCGACCAAATCAGGCAGGTTTCCTGGCTTGCGGGTCAATGCGCCCTGTCGCCTTCCCCCAAAATGGAGTGGACTATGACAGTTTGCTCGCCGCTAACAGTTGCGGGTGCAGCCGCAGACTAGGCCGAAGCCCTACTGCGTTCCCTATTACCCCCTCGCGGGGCACCTGAAATGCTCAATAGTGGTAGCCGTGCCCTGCTTTGGTGTCAAGCGGCAGCGTCGGCAACCGTGTTGCGGCGCAATAAATAAAGCAGCATGGGCACGCCCAAAAATGCCGTCAGCACCCCAAGCTTCAGCTCTTGCTGGCTTGGCAATAAGCGCACCAGACTATCGGCCACCAGTAGTAAAATCGCACCCATCAGGGCACTTGGTATCAGGCTTTGGTGCGGATTATGGCCAACCAAAGGCCGCACCAAATGCGGGGCCACAAGACCAATAAAACCAATCACCCCCGTCACCGAAACCACCGCCCCCATGGCCAAGGCAATGCCCAGCGCAAAACGCCAGCGCAGGCGGCTGAGACGAACGCCCAAACTGGCCGCCACATCATCACCCAGCGCCAGCGCATTGAGCGCGCGACCGCCAGATAGCAAAAGCCCTATACCGATTAAACTACCCGGCAAAACCAAAGCGACATGTTGCCAACTGCGGTTTTCCACTGCCCCCAAAAGCCAGAAAGAAATCTCCAGCGCTGCGAAAATATTAGCCGAAAAATTGAGCGCCAGAGCAATGCCCGCACCGGCCAGCGCGCTGACCGCAAAACCGGCCAAGATCAACCGCACGGAGCTGATACCGCGTCCGGCAAAAATCAACAATAGCAGCACTGAAAGCAAGGCGGCAAAAGCGGCGCTCAATGGCACCGCATATGACAATGTGCCAGACAGGCCTAAATAAATTGCAATCACCGCCCCCAAAGCGGCGGCATTTGATGCGCCGAGCAAAGATGGTTCGGCCAGCGGATTGCGCAACAGCCCCTGCGTCGCCGCGCCGGCCAGTCCCAGCACAAAACCGGTGATGGCCGCCAATACAATGCGCGGGGCACGAATATCGGCAAAAATAATACTCAATTGTGCGTCACCATGGCCGCTGAGCCAGGCCAGCAGGTCAGACGGCCGCGACACCACCGGCCCGCATAAAAATGAGACCAGCGCCGCCAGCCCTAAGCTGAGGCATAAAATCAAGGTAAGTCGCGGATAGGACATGCCGCAAAGCTAACCCTCGCCAGCCGATTTGCCAAGCCTCATTGCGTGACGCCAGACATGCCTCTAGACAGGAGCGCAGATCAATGGCAAGCAGAACCATGCGCCGGTTTTTGACATTCCTCACCTTGCTTGTGCTGCCATGGCAGGCGGCGGCCGCTGATTTGCCCAAAATCGTCAGCTTAAATATGTGCGCTGATGCCTATCTGATGGCGATTGCCGCGCCTGAACAAATTCTCGCCCTATCCTATTTGTCGCGTGATGCGGCACTATCGCCATTTCACCAACAGGCGGCCGCCATGCCCGTAACCCATGGCGGCTTAGAGGAAATTCTCGCACTCAAGCCGCAAGTGGTAATTGTAAGCCCCTATTCCTCGGCCATGAAACAGCAGATTTTGCAGAGCCATGGCATTGACATTATCAGTCTCGCCGCCAGCACAGATTTCGCTGAAGCGGGCGACGAAATTCTTGCCCTCGGTGCGGCTATTGGACGGCCCGCCGAGGCCGCTGCTTATTGGCGTGACTTGCAGCAGCAATTAGCCGCCGCCCGCCACCCTGATCAAGGCAAAACCTTATTGCCGCTGCAAAGGCGCGGCCTGACCATTGGCGACAACCATATTCTGGCGCAAGTCATGCGACTGGCTGGCACCGCCCCGATGCCAGCTGGTGCCCAGCAAAGCAATGCCGACCAACCGGTTGATGATTTTCGTCCGTTTAATCTGGAGCAGGCCATTGCCTCAAAGGCCGACGGGCTTTTATTATCTGAGCCAATAGGCCTACCGGCTGACCGTGGCATTGAGTTTCTCGCCCATCCGGCGCTGGCTCAACGGTTTCCCGAGTCGCAGCGGATTTATTTGCCGAGCAATCTGGTGACCTGCTCGGGTGCCGCAACACCGCTGGCGGTGGCCACATTGGCGGCTGCCATCGCGAAATTGCCAAACTCAAAAAATTAGAAGGCGACGGTTTGTCTTGCGATTTTAATTGTGCCAAGCTGATATCTCATTAGGAGAGAGAAATGTCAGACCAAACTATCAGCACAAAAGCGCATGAAAAAAACCATATTGAGGTTCTCGGCAAACGCATGGCCTATGTCGAATTGGGCGACCCCAATGAGCGGCCGATTATTTTTCAACACGGCAATCCGACCTCCTCTTATTTATGGCGCAACATCATGCCGCATTTGGCCGACAAAGGGCGCTGCATCGCCATTGACTTAATCGGCATGGGCGATAGCGAAAAATTACCGCCGCAGGCAGACAGCTATAGTTTTGCTGTACACAGCCAATATTTTGAAGCCGCGCTTGAGGCGCTTGGGGTGAAGCAAAATGCCATATTGGTGGTGCATGACTGGGGCTCGGCACTGGGGTTCCATTACGCGGCCCGCCACAGCGCTCGCGTCGCTGGTATTTGTTATATGGAAGCCCTAGTGGCGCCGGTGCCGTCTTGGGATGATTGGCCAGAAAGCGCGCGCAATATTTTTCAGGCCTTCCGCTCTGAGGCTGGCGAAACCGTCGTGTTGGAAAAAAATGTCTTTGTTGAGGGCGTGCTGCCGTCCTCGGTTTTGCGCGGACTCACTGAGGCCGAAATGGCCGTCTATCGCGCCCCCTTTGCCGAAGCTGGTGAACAACGCCGCCCGACCTTGAGCTGGCCGCGTGATATCCCGATCGCCGGAGAGCCGGCCCATATGGTCGACTTGATAAATGATTATGGCGCCTTCATGGCGACCAGCGATATGCCGAAATTATTCATCAATGCCGACCCAGGGTCGATTTTGGTCGGCAAAATGCGTGATTTCTGCCGCAGCTGGAAAAATCAGACAGAAGTGACCGTCGCTGGTTTGCATTTCATCCAAGAAGACTCTCCGCATGAGATTGGCCAAGCGATTAAAAGCTGGATTGAAGAAAATAATATATAATTAATCACACTATTGTTGACCCAATCGTATAAAAATACTACTATTTAGGCATGGAAAACAAGAATCGCCTGACCTATCGTGTATCCGCCGCCTTGGCTGGGGAAATTTTGTCACAAAAAATGCCAATTGGCGCCAAATTGCCGCCCGATACGGATTTATGTGAAAAATTCCAAGTCTCGCGCACAGTGCTGCGCGAAGCCTTGCGGGTTTTGGGCGCCAAGGGTCTGATTACCGCCAAACCTCGCGTCGGCACGCTGGTCGCCGAGGCCAAACATTGGGCGCTCTGGGACCCACAAGTTCTGCACTGGCTGACCGGCGCCGCCCTCAGCCAAGAGGCTCTCGCCGATATCGCCCATCATGCTTTGGATATGCGCTTAGCGCTCGAACCATCGCTAGCGGCGTTGGCCAGTAGTCGTGCCAGCGACGCCGCCAAACAACAGCTGCAGCATGCCTTGCGCGATTTGCAAGGCACCCCTGACCTGGCTCATGAGCAAGTTTTCATCTGCTGTCTATATGATATTTCTGGCAATCAATTCGCCCCCTTCGCCAGCCATTTGGCTTGTTGGGCCATCGCCCAGCGCTCAACTGTGGTGCCGATGAGCCATTATCAGGCGCTGACCGTGGCTATTTCGCAGGGCGCCAGTGTCGAGGCGCGCCAATGCGCCATTAATTATCTGATTGGCGAATAATTACGCCATAAGGTGACAGAAATCGGCGGCATCTGCGTTATAGTTTCTGAAGATGCAATTCATCGACCGCTTAATGAGGGTGAAATGATGACAGCCTACCAGTCCACGAGCGAAATTGAGCGCATGAGCCTGCTCGATGATGATGCGCTGATGGCTGAAATTGGTAATGGCAGTCAATTTGCCGGTCATGTTTTTATCGAGCGCCACCTCAGCTATGTGCTGCATTTATGCCGCAAAAAACTAGGCCGCGAAGCGGAAGCGGAAGAAGCGGCGCAGGATGTTTTTGCCTCGGTCTGGAAAAACGCCAGCCATTGGCAAGCCGGTCAAGCCAAGGTCACCACTTGGCTTTATCGCGTAGCCAGCAATCGCTGTATTGATATTTTACGGCGCCGCAAACCCGACGTTGCCCTTGATGACGCCGGTGATCCGGCCGATGACACAGTCGATGTTGAAATGGCGCAACAAATGGCCGATCAAAACCGGCTTATCCGAAAGGCGCTTGGTCAATTGAGCCAAGATCAGCAGCAGGCCATTGAATTGGTCTATTACCGCGAAATGGCGCAGCGGGAAGCGGCTGAAATGATGAACATGAGCCTGCCAGCGCTGGAGTCAGTTCTGCGCCGCGCGCGGCAGAAATTACACAATGAATTGGCTGGATATCGTGTCCAGCTGCAAATGGTATAATCAGATGACGGACGATAAAATGCCCAAGACCATGACATTAGAGAGCTTCAACCAGCTGGTCGGCAGCTATGGCGCCGAAGCACACCGCTGGCCTGACGACCATCGCGCCGCCATGCAAGATTTCTTGCAAAGTCAGCCATCAGCTCAAGCGACCATGGGTCGTGAGGGCAAGCTCGACGAATGGCTCGACCGGCGCCTTGAAGCGGCTTCAGATGGGCTGCAGGCGCGGCTGATGGCCGACATGCGCGAGCAATTATCAGCCATTGAAGCCAGTGACGCACCTAAGCAAATGCCGGCACCTTCATTGACGCGGCGCGATTATATATCGGCCGCCCTACCTCTGGCGGCGTGTTTTCTCGCCGGAATTATTTTTGCACCCGATGCGTTGGACTTAGTCCTTGGCGGGCCAGATATTCTGGCTTCCCTAGATTTGTTCGCTGACGAGCTCCTCCCAAACTAACACCCCCCAAAGAAAGAAACTAAAATGTTCAAAAACAGCAAACTCCTCACCGTTCTTTTCGCCCTCTCGCTGGCCGCCAATTTATTTATTTTTGGCGCCATTGGCTATTATGGCTATGAATTGCGTGGCTTGGCCAAAGATGGACACTGGATTTCCAAACAAGTCGACCGCGTTGAAAAGCGCTTTTTGCGTCACCTTGATGAGGAAGATCAGCGTTTTGCCCGCAATGTGTTTGCCGAACGCCGTCCAGCGCTGCGCGCCGCCTTTATTGAATTGCGTGACGCCCGCCATGATGTTGGCATTGCCATGCGGGCCGAACAACCCGACGCCGCGCAATTGACCGCCGCCATTGATAAATCACAGCACGCCGCCGATATGGTTAATAAATCAGTGCACGGCGTATTGCGCGATTTGGCGCAAGGCCTGTCACCAGAAGCGCGAGCCAAAATAGGCCAACATTTGCGTGATCGCCATCCACTCGACCACCATGACGACGATGACCATTACGAAGACCATCACGATGACGACAATGACTAATGTCGTCATTCAGTAAAATAGTGTAGCGTTAAAAAAATTTCGGAGAGAGTAGAATGTCCAGTCCAATGCAACGCTACGGCGAATTTGTTACCAAACATCCAATTGTCGTAGCCATCTTATCTATCGCGATAAGTGCGGTGCTGATCATGGGCGTGCAAAATTTGCGCTTCACCAATGATTATCGCTATTTCTTCACCAGCGAAAACCCGTATCTCACGGCATTTGAAGAGCTTGAGCGTACCTATACCAGCCCCGACACTTTGCTGTTCGTCTATCAACCCAAAGACGGCAGCAAGGCGGTAAGCCGCGAGGCTTTGTCCTTGGCCGATGAGCTGACCACCAATGGTTGGCAATTGCCCTATTCTATTCGTATCGACAGTCTGACCAATTTCCAAAACACCCGCGCCATTGGCGAGGATGATTTGGAAGTGCGCGATTTGGTGCGCGACCCGTCATCATTGAGCGATGCGGATTTGGCCTATGTTGAAAAAACAATTTTGAACGAGCCGCTACTGGCCGGCCGCCTTTTGGCGCATGACGCGCGCACAGCGGCGGTTTTTGTTTCCCTTAAAGCTCCGCGTGACAATGCTGCGGCGACCAATGAGCTGATTGTCGCGGCCCGCGCCCTGTTGGCTGATATGCGGGCAAAATATCCCAATATTCGTATTGAACTAACCGGCTCGCAAATGCTCTCGCAGTCATTTGCAGAAGCGGCGCAGCGCGATTTGTCAACGCTGACACCGATGATGTTTGTGATTATTGCGGTGATTTTGATTGTCGCCACCCGCAGTGTTTTTGGCACATTGGCCTCAATGGTCGCGGTCACCCTATCGGCCGCCACTGCCATGGGGGCGGCTGGCTGGTTTGGCGTGCCCCTATCGCCGCCGGCCTCGGGCGCGCCGACAATTATTTTAACCGTCGCAGTTGCCGATTGCGTGCATATTTTGATTTCCGCTTTGGTCTCGCGTGGCCAAGGCATGGACAAAAAACAGGCGATTATTGAGAGCCTGAAAATCAATGCCCAGCCGGTGTTTTTGACCTCGGTCACTACCGCCATTGGCTTGTTCAGTCTCAATCTATCCGATGCGCCGCCTTATCGCGACCTCGGCACAATTGCCGGCATGGGCTCACTTTTTGCCTGGGGCTTGTCGATGAGCTTATTCCCAGCGCTGCTGTCGCTGTTGCCGATGAATGCCAGCAATGCCGTTGACCGCCAAAGCGCCGCCATGAAGTCAATTGCCAATTGGGTGATTGATTTCCGCAAGCCTTTGTTGATCAGCATGGTTGCCGTCACCATTGGATCAACACTGCTGATTCCGCGCCTCACTTTCAACGACCGCTTTGTTGAATATTTTGACGAAACAATGGATTTCCGCGTCGCCTCCGATTGGGCGGCCGATAATCTGACCGGCATTTATATTCTGAATTATTCACTGCCCGGCGATGGCACTGGCTCAATCTCTGACCCAGACTATCTGGCGACGCTTGATAAATTCGCCGCTTGGTTGCGCAGCCAGCCGGAAGTGAAACATGTGGCCAGTTTCTCCGACGTCATTAAACGCATAAATCGATCGATGAATGGCGACCGCGAGACATTTTATGCCGTGCCCGAAAACCGCGATTTGGCAGCGCAATATCTGCTGCTCTATGAAATGTCTCTGCCTTATGGGCTAGATCTCAATGACCAATTAAATGTCGACAAATCAGCCTCTCGCCTGATTGTCACCACCAGTGATTTGGGCACTAAGCAAATCAAGGCGATTCGCAAACGCGCCAGCCTCTGGCTTGCTGAAAACGCCCCTGAACGCATGGTGGTTGATGCCTCGGGCCAATCGGTGATGTTTTCTTACATTGGCGAGCGTAATTTGCAGTCAATGGTCAGCGGCACGATTATTGCCTTTATCTTGATTTCCGCCTGCCTGATGTTGGCCCTGCGCAGTCTGCGTCTCGGCATTATCAGCCTGTTGCCGAATATTGCCCCTCCGGCGGTGGCAATGGGGATATTTTCCATCTTCCAAACCGAAGTTGGTTTTTGGACGGCTTTTGTCACCGCTACGGCCATTGGCTTGATTGTCGATGCCACTGTGCATATGCTGACCAAATATCGCCATGCGCGTATTGAACTGGGCTATCATGCCTCAGATGCGGTGCGTTATAGTTTCGCCACAGTGGGCACGGCCCTTTGGGTCTCAAGCTTTATCTTGGTCGCTGGCTTCATGGTGTTGACGCAATCCCCTTTCCTCATCAATGCGATGTTGGGTGCGGTGGTGGCGCTGACCATTCTCATGGCGCTGATACTTGACTTCCTTCTGTTGCCGCCTTTGCTGATTGCCGTCGACAGTCGCGGCGAAGATCAAACACCGCTGGCCCAGCCTGCTGAATAAAAGGACTTATACAATGACATTTTCTTCAAAACGATTTATCGGCGCCGCCTTTATTGCGCTTTCATTTACCCTGCCGGCAGCCGCTGAAGCACCGGGTTTGCCGGGGCCAAACGAGCCGGAAGCGCGCGGACTGGCGATTGCCAAAACCTCTGATGCCACCAATATTGGCTACGGCGACACGACCACCGAAATGCAAATGATTTTGACCAATGCCAATGGCGATGTCAGCGAGCGTCGTTTGCGGTTCAACACATTGGAAAATAAAAACCCGGATGATGGCGATTGGAGCATGATGATATTTGACGAGCCGCGCGATGTCGCCGGCACCGCCATGTTGACCTATGCACATATTCTGGAAGCCGATGAGCAGTGGATGTTTCTGCCAGCTTTGAAACGCGTGAAGCGGATTTCTTCGGTTAATAAATCTGGCCCCTTCATGGGTTCTGAATTTGCCTTTGAAGATTTCTCCAGCCAAGAAGTCGGCAAATATAGCTATAAATGGTTGCGCGATGAGCCATGTGGAGAGCGGAGCTGCCATGTTGTCGAGCGCCGCCCTTTATATGAATATTCTGGCTATACGCGCATGGTTTCTTGGACTGACACGACCGATTATCAGGTCCGTAAAATTGTCTATTACGACCGCAAAGACTCGCTGCTAAAAACCCTGACATTTGACGATTATCGCCAATATTTGGGCAAATACTGGCGCGCCCATGAGCTTTCCATGGAAAATCATATCAATAAAAAATCCACTATTTTACGCTGGGATGATTATCAATTTGATAATGGTCTGAGTGAAAAGGATTTTGATCAAAACAGCCTGAAGCGGACACGTTAATCACCATGGTGCGTCGTCTCATTGCCCCATTTGCTGTCTGGCTGAGCCTTGGCACAGCCCCTGCCTTGGCCTTAGATATTGAGTTCGAGGGCAGTTTAGAATTTGAGGCACGGCACTATTTCGAACCGGGCTGGCGAGCCCAGCAAGAGGATAATTTTACCTCAGTGGCCGGTGAGTTTGAGCTTGGTTTTTACGCCCCCAGTGGCCGCCATGCGGTGATTATAAAGCCATTTGGTCGGGTCGATGAACACGATCATGAACGCACGCATTTTGACCTGCGTGAAGCTAAATATCGCTATGTTAATGGCGCCTATGAGTTGACTATTGGCGCCGATAAGGTTTTTTGGGGGGTCACTGAATTCCTCCATCTGGTCGATATTATCAATCAGACCGATAATGTTGAAAGCGTCGATGGCGAGCAAAAACTCGGTCAGCCAATGGTGCGTTTATCGGTCGCCAAAAATTGGGGTACATTGACCGGCTTTTACATGCCGTCCTTCCGCATTCGCCAATATCCTGATGCCGACACTGGCCGTCACGCTTTGGGCTTTGTCGTCAATGATTCAACAAGCCTATTTGAAAGCGAGGACGAGCGCGCCAACCCAGATTACGCCGTGCGCTACACCAATAGTTTCGGCCCCGTCGACCTTGGATTGGCATGGTTTGATGGCACCTCGCGCAGCCCGAGTTTTGTGCCCACTGGCACTGTCTATAATGGCTTGAATGTGCTGAATGCCTATTACCCTTTGCTCAAACAAGCCAGCCTCGACGTGCAGGCAACGCTTGGGCCATGGTTGCTAAAATTGGAAGCCATTGAAAGCGAAGTGAATCATGTCACCACCTCGCGTGCCACTGGCGGCTTTGAATATACATTCTATGACCTGTTCAACAGCGGCACAGATGTTGGCTTGGTCAGCGAATATATGTGGGATGAAAATGAGTTGGCCGCCTTACACCCATTTGGCAATGATATTGGCGTCGGTCTGCGGTGGACAGCCAATGACACGCAATCGACGGCGATTCTGGTCGGCGCCTTGATTGACTTGGATAGCGATAGCACCGCCTATTCGATTGAAGCCGAGCGGCGGCTGGGTCAAAACTTCAAACTGATCGTCGAAGCCCGCGTGCAAGACAACGTCGGCGACAATGATTTACCCGCCAATCTGAATGCCGATGAAGACTTTTTGCGGCTGCGATTGAATTGGTATTTTTAGGCCCTGAAGCGCCGATAAGCCTCGCCAAGCACGATTTTTCTGCCTAGACTTGCGTCAAGGGAGATTCAAATGTCGACATCAGATTCAGCCTCTTCATCAACCCCCAGCAATGCGGTGCGCAATTATACTTTAGCGGTTATTGTGCTGATTTATGCGTCGAGCCATGTCGATCGGCAAATTGTGTCGATTTTGGCCGAGTCGATTAAGCAAGATTTACTGCTCTCTGACAGCCAGCTTGGCTTTCTCATTGGCCTTTCTTTCGCCCTATTCTATGCGACATTGGGGATTCCCATCGCGATTTTGGCCGACCGCTATTCGCGGCGCAATATTATTGCCATTTCGGTTATCGTCTGGTCGGGCATGACGGCGCTCAGCGGGCTGGCGGCGAATTTCTTTCAATTGGCTTTGGCGCGAATTGGCGTGGGTATTGGTGAGGCTGGCTCAAGCCCGCCAAGCCACTCAATGATCGCCGATTTATACCCGCTGGAAAAACGCGGCGCCGCCATGGGTATATATGCCGCTGGCATCAACCTTGGGGTTCTCATTGGCTTTCTTGTCGGTGGCTTTATCGACGAATGGTATGGCTGGCGCATGGCGTTTTTCATTGTCGGCGTGCCCGGTATTTTCCTTGGTCTTTTAATGTTCCTCACCGTCCGCGAACCCATGCGTTCGTCGCCACCCAAGCCATTGCCGAAAAATCTGTTCAAAGAAGTCTGGAACACTTTCGTTTTGATGATGTCGATACCGAGCCTGCGCCATATTGTGATTGGCTGCACGCTGGTGGTGTTTGTCGGCTATGGCACGACCTATTGGAATGGTGTGTTTTTCCGCCGCTTGCACGGTCTGTCGCCGAGCGAAACCGGGGTTTTGCTGGCCCTGATTGGCGGCATTATTGGCGGCGTTGGCACTTTCTTTGGCGGCTGGTTGGCCGACCGTTTGGCGCAGCGCGACCAGCGCGCCTATGTTTGGTTGACCGCTGCGGTTAAAATTCTTATCGCCCCGTTTGTGGCTTGGTTTTATTTTGAAACCGACACGCGCATCGCCGCCTATCTGCTGGCCTTTATCGCTTTTTTCGGTGGCTTTTACCTCTCCGTCAGCTTTGCCATGACGCAAACGCTGTTACCGCCGGCTAGTCGTGCTCTTGGGGCAGCGATTTTGCTGTTTTGCATCAACATCATCGGCCTAGGCCTTGGCCCATTTGTCGTCGGCATATTGAGCGATTTTTTCAGCGCCGAGCACGGCGCCGATGGCCTGCGATATGCACTGGTCATTGTCACCCTGCTCAATATTTGGGGGTCCTATCACTATTACTTAGCCGGGCGCAGCCTGCGTGCCGACCTTGAAGCGGTAAAGTAAAACAAGCCAGCGCCACTGGCTTGTTTTACCTAAAGCCTAGAAACGCAGATCAATAGTTGCCCCAACGAGGGTGATGCGCATGGATGGCGCGCCTTGCAATAAGGGCTTCTCAACTTCTGCGGTTGAGACATAGTAGCCAAGACCAACGCCATTGGCCAATTTAATGCCACCACCATAGGTGATATTGGTGAAATCAGTTTCCCGACCACCAGCTGAATTATCCTCTTCGCTCTCGAAAAAACTCACACCGAACGAATAATCATCATTGCGATAACTCAGCACCGCATTACGCGCAACGACTTCATGCGCTGTCGGATATTTCACGCTGTTAACGCTGTTCAAGTTCTCAGAATTGGTTTGGCTATAACCGACATGCCAATTTTTATAAGACAAATTGGCGGCGACCGTGTCGCTTTCAGGGTCCGCACTACCTGCCAAATTACTGGCGCGAACGCTCGAAAGACTAAGCTCATAGGCCCAGTTTTTCTCGGTTTTGCCTTTATAGCTGAGGCTCATTTCAAAAATATCTTCCTGCTTGTTAATGCTGCCAGAATTGGATTCGCTGCCATTGGCATTTTCATTATTCGGGGCAAATGAACCGCCAAATTGCAGGCCGACAATGCGTGGCGTAAAGTAAGACACTTTATTAGCGTCGCCAGAAATGAGCTTCGGCGCCGTCGAAATATGCGCATAAGTCACCGTGTCATCGCCAATAACCGAATTGAATGTGTTGAAATATACATTGTCAGTAAGCTCATTATCATGGCTCGACAATCCGGGGACAAATCGTTGTGTGCCAACATGGCCCAAATAGGCGACACCATTTTCAGCGCCAATGATCAGCTTACCCCAATCGGCTACGAGATAGAGATAATGCTCGTCGATTTGATCGCCGTGACTAGACGCTTCGAGCTCGACGCGAAGGCCAATTTCTGTGCCATTTTCAAGGACTGACTTGCCCTTAAAGTGTATCTCGCCATTTTGATCAAGCGATTCATCTTCAAGATTTAGATTGCCGGTTTCATCAACATCAATGATGGCAGCGGATTGGGTAAAATACCCCCCCAAGGAGAGTGTCGTTGAACTGGCAGCATGCGCCAGATTGGCAAAACATAGAGGGATGGCGCACAAACTTAAATGCAGCCCCATTTTGGGTAACGATTTCATCGGCTTTTCCTTTGTTCTTATTATTACTTTTATAACTTTTATTATTTTACGGTTTCTCACGAAGCCTTCGCGTCAACCGACTTTAGCTTTAGCATTAAACGCCAAAAAGGTTAAAAACCTCTACACACAGGCGTATGCGCCCTTCGGCTATGGCAAAATACGCTAGTTCGCCTCCTCGGCAAGCAATTATCGGCAGGCAAAAAGCCGCTATCTGGTTTTCACTATCAACTGTAGCAAGCCGGCAACAGCACGCATAAGTTGCATGATGACACCAACCCACGCACAAAAAGAGAATGGCGGCGCCGAAGCACCGCCATTCAGGAAACCTCAATCGGGTTGAGGCAAATGTGTGAAGCCTAGAACTTCAGCAAAAGGCCGGCACCGATAAAGTTGGTGTCGCCTTTTGATGGGTTATCGCTCTCAACCATTTCATAGGAATAGGTGAAGGTTGCACCCGAACCAATTTTGGTTGAACCGCCAATGACCGTAATATCTGTATCGTCATTGCCGGTGGCGCCAGTTTTGTCATCTTCTTGCTGTTGCAATGAAAAGCCGATGGTGGTGGCTGAAGACAATTTATACGACACGCCGACCACGGTAATATCCCAGTCATTGCCAGGGTTTGTGGCTGTGGCTTCGTCTGATTCAAATTTGTGACCACCAATGGTGAAATCGCCGCTTGAAAGGCTCAGACCATAAGCTTTTTCTTCATGCTCGCCATCGACCGTTCCGGCAACAGCTGAGTAATCGCCTTTTTCAGTCGTATAAGAAGCTGCGACCTTCATGCCACCAAGAGTGCCATTATAATTCAAGCCCATGGCAATCACATCATCATATGATTTGTCGGCACCGCTCTCGACCAGCAGATTATTGGCCCCTGAGCCAACGCCCGTGCCGCCGGAGTTTTGGTTAGACGGTGTGATCGAATAGACAAATTGAACGCCGTTCACCCGTGGTGAATAATAGTTCACCTTATTGGCATCGGCTGAATAATTATCATGCAATGGCTTTTCATATTTAGCCACCTTGCTCCAAGTTTCGAAATTATTGTCATAGGTTTTCCAGCCCAAGAATTTTGGCGCTGTCACTTGGGATTTGAAAGCCGATGAATTTTCGGCGCCAATTTCAACCTTACCAAAGTCACCTTTGATGTAGATATAATGCTCGTCGATTTGGTCATCTTTGGTGGCCGCTTCGAGCTGCACTTGGAAACCATATTCCAGCCCTGAATTAGACACGCCTTTACCCTTAAAGATAATTTCTGCGTCTTCTTGCAGGCTGCTGCTTTTGTAGTCTACGGCACTATCGCTATCGACATTATAAAACATTGAATTGTAGTAACCACCCACGGTGACGCCAATTGGGGCGGCCAGCGCAGGCGAGGCAAATAGGGCAATCGCTGCCGTTCCGACTAGTAACTTATTCATCATAATCCTCATTTCTATACAAATCAGAGCGGTCGCGCCCTGAACACCCGCAGATATAGGCGCATGCAGCGGGAAAGAAAAAGCATTTCCGGTGTTTCCGAGGGCCCAGAACAAACGCCAACGAAAACTGATGCACACACGCAACAAAAACGTCCTTCCCTTAACACAACTGTCACGATTGTGAAATTGTTTGACATATTTTCCGCAAATTTTTCGCGCCGCAGCGGCGAATCATTCACATTTTTAATGCGCAAATTTGTTTTTTAGGTCACTCTTAGCATATGAAAAATCCTGTTCTGATTCCGCGTCAAACTCTTGCAATTTATGGCTTTATGGGCGCTCCATTAGCGCTTGTCGGCTACCCAATCGCAATTTGGCTACCAGCCTTTTACGCCAGCCATGTCGGCGTTTCTCTGGCCGGTGTCGCCACCATGCTCTTATTGGCGAAATTGTCAGATGTCATCACCGACCCCATCATTGGCGTGATATCCGACCGCATGCGCACACCATGGGGGCGTCGACGGCCATTGATTCTTCTCGGCACACCCGTGCTGGTGGTGTCGATATGGTTCCTCTTCGTCCCGCCCGCCGGGGTTGGCGAATGGTATCTGCTGGCCTGTATCGTCGGCATGTATGTTGGCACCTCACTGATCGGCCTGCCCTATGGCGCTTGGGGAGCAGAGATTTCGCCCGACTATAATCAACGTGCGCGGATTACCGCATGGCGCGAACAATTCACCTTAATCGGACTTTTGGTCGCCGCCTTTATTCCGTTTTTAGTTGAACAATATGGCGATGGCTCAATTGAGAGCATCATGCGCGGCATGGCCATTGCGATTGGTTTTACCGCCCCGGTGAGCGCCATATTATTAGCCATTTTCGTCCGCGAAACACCGCCAGAAAACGTCAGTGGCAAAAATGAAATGCCATTTATTGAGGGGGTCAAACGCATTTGGGCCAATAACCCCATGCGGATTGTCATTGGGCTGATTTTAATCGTCACCATGGCTGAAGCTTTCCGCAATGCGCTGTCGCTGTTTTTCATGCGCGCTGTTATTCAAGCCAGCGACGTCGGCACCTTATATTTCGCCTATTTCACGGCGGGTCTTTTGGCCGTGCCTTTCTGGCTATGGCTGGGGCGTAAATTGGGCAAGCATATTGCTTTTTCTGTCACCCTCATCACCGTGGCAATTATTTCCGCCATTAATATGGCCTTTGACCAAAGCGACTATACGGTGTTTGTGATTTTCTTTATTGCCAAGGGCGCGTGTTTTGGCGGCTTGCAGTTTTTGCCGCTGGCGATTTTGGCCGATGTGATCGACGTTGAAACCGCCGAGACCGGCAAGGCAAGAGCCGGCTCCTATATTGCTTTTGCCAGTATGACGGCAAAAATTTCAACCGCACTGGGCACATTCTTAGCCATTCGCGCCCTATCACTGACTGATTTTAACGCCAAGCTTATGGCTGAAAATGCGTTTGATGATTTGTTTTATTTGCGAGTGTTTTACGCACTAGTGCCGGCGCTATTTTTTATCTTAGCCATTATTATGGCCGTGCGCTTTCCGTTGACCGCCAAAGCCCACGCTGATTTGCGCACGCAAATCGACAACCGGCAGGCCAGCGAAAAAATCTAATTTTGAGGAAAATGGTACAGCCTCCCTGGATTGAACAGGGGACCTCTAGATCCACAATCTAGCGCTCTAACCAACTGAGCTAAGGCTGCACCGGGCTCGCAGCGGTTGACCGCCTTGAGTGGGGCGAAAATAGGCGGCTTTCAAAGAAAATTCAAGCTTCTTTGCAGAGAAACTGATTGGCAGGCGAAAAAACTTCGCAATGGCGTGCTGGCCGGGCGCCCTTGCCCCTTCCCTTTGTCCCCGAGAGCGGGTAAGAAGTTTTTATTGGCTTATGAGGAGCACGACTATGGGTATCAACACGCCATCTGAAATTGCAGCAGAATTAACCATTGGCCCGACCGATCAAGGCATGGTGCGGATTTTTGTGGTGACCGATAAGCAAGAAATTCCAATGGATTTTTTGCCCGAAGAAGCCGAAGAAATCGCCCGTGAAATAACCGCCGCTGCGGCAGCCTGCCGCAAGTCTTAGCCACCTCACCGCTTGCACTTTGCGCCCTATCAGCCTATCTATAGTTAATAATAATTCGCAATTGCAGGAACTGTGCACAAACCAATGACCGCCGCATCTGCCAAAACCATTTCGCCTGCTTGGCGCCTGCCCAAATTGGATGGCTGGCGTTTGGCGGGGCTGTTGGCCTGTTTGATTTTGGTCTTGCCGCTGGCGGCGCTGGCGCTATTGGCCGCCTCATCAAGCGATCCAATATGGGGCCATTTATGGGCAACTATTTTGCCGCGCCAAATCACCACAACGATTTTGCTGATGGCCGGTGTGGGGCTGGTAACGGCGGTGGTTGGCACTGGCACCGCTTGGCTGGTGACCTTCTGCAATTTCCCGGCGCGGCGTTTGTCCGGCTGGATGCTGCTTTTGCCCCTCGCTATACCAACCTATTTGGCGGCTTATAGTCTCGGCGATTTTTTCGACCCAGCCGGCCCGGCCTTTGCTGTCTGGCGCCAGTTTTTGCCGGTTGAAGCTTTTCCGAGCCTGCACTCCCTGCCCGGTGCCGTCGTCACTTTGAGCCTCGTGCTCTATCCTTATGTGTATTTATCGGCCCGCGCCGCCTTTGTGCAGCAATCGGCCAGTCTGATTGAAGCCGGTCGCACGCTTGGCAGTTCGCCGTGGCAATGTTTTTGGGCAATTGGCCTGCCGATGGCGCGCCCGGCCATTGCCGTCGGTGTCGCCTTAGTGCTGATGGAATGTCTCAATGATATTGGAGCGGTTGAATATCTTGGTGTCTCCACCCTGACCATTGGCGTTTATGACACATGGGTGGTGCGCGGCAATTTGGCCGGAGCGGCGCAAATGGCTTTAATGTTGCTCGGTTTCATGGCCCTGTTAATCGTTCTCGAACGCACGCAACGCCGCGCAGGCACCTATCACCCAGCTGGCGGGCGCCAGCGCAGTCTGCCGCGCTTTGCCCTGTCGCGCCGCCAGCAAATAGCGGCGCTGGTGTTTTGCTTTCTGCCGATTGTTCTGGGCTTTATTTTGCCGCTCGGATTATTGATTGACCACGCCATGAGTGGCCTGTCGCCGCGCGGCTTTTGGTCGGCCGTGGTCAACTCTTTCTCCCTCGCCGTGGCGGCCGCTTTCATCACCTGCTGTCTTGGCATGGCACTGGCTTATGGCGCCCGCACAGATAAAGGCCCGACCATGCGGCGGCTGGCGCAAGCATCAGCCTTGGGCTATGCCGTGCCGGGCACGGTTTTAGCCATTGGTGTGATGCTGGTTCTGGGCGCTATTGGCGAGGCCAGCGGCGGGGCGGTGGTTTTAGGCGGCACGATTTTTGCCCTGCTATTTGCCTATAGTGTGCGGTTTTTATCCTTGGCCTTTGGCACATTGGAAGCGGGCTTTGGGCGCATTTCACCGGCCATGGATATGGCCGCCCGCAGTCTTGGCACATCGCGTTTGGCAACTTTGGGCAAAATTCATATTCCGCTCATGCGGGCGCCGCTTCTGGCGGCCGCGCTTTTGGTGTTTGTAGACGTCATGAAAGAACTACCGGCGACGCTTATTTTGCGGCCATTTGATTTCGACACGCTGGCCAGCCAAGTCTACACTTATGCCTCAGTCGGCCAGCTCGAAGAAGCGGCTTTGCCGGCCCTGGCAATTATTCTTGTTGGGTTGATTCCAGTCGCCATCAGCCTGACGCTGATTGATCGCTCACGCCGTTTCAGCAAATAATTCTCGGCCAATCAACATGCGGCGAATTTCTGACGTGCCGGCGCCAATCTCGGCCAATTTGGCATCGCGCAAAAACCGTCCGACTGGATTGTCATTAACATAACCATTGCCGCCCATCAGCTGAATGGCATCTAGCGCGCATTGGGTGGCATTTTCCGCCGCAAATAAAATCGCCGCAGCGGCATCTTTACGCGTTGTTTCTCCACGGTCGCAGGCCTGATTGACCGCATAAACATAAGCCCGCGACGCACTCAGCCGCGTGTACATATCGGCCAATTTGCCCTGCACCAATTGAAACGTGCCAATCGACTCGCCAAATTGCTGGCGCTGGTGCACATAGGGCAGCACTGTATCGAGACAGGCCTGCATAATACCGACCGGCCAAGCGGCCAAAACCGCGCGCTCATAGTCAAGCCCGCTCATCAACACTTCAACGCCGCGATTGAGCGGCCCCATAATGTTTTCCTCCGGCACTTCGCAATCTTCAAACACTAATTCGCCGGTTTCGGATCCGCGATGACCGAGCTTGTCGAGTTTTTGCGCACAAGAAAATCCAGGGAAATCTTTTTCAATTAAAAACGCCGTAATACCGCGCGAATTAGCGGCTGGGTCGGTTTTGGCATAGACCACCAAAACATCGGCTGACGGCCCATTGGTAATCCAAAACTTGCCGCCATTGAGAATATAGCGGTCGCCCTTTTTCTCGGCTTTTAAGCGCATGGAAACAACGTCAGAGCCGGCTCCAGTCTCCGACATGGCCAAGGCCCCCAAATGCTCTCCCGACACTAATTTGGGCAGATAGCGCTGCTTTTGCTCATCATTGCCCCAGCGGAAAATTTGATTAATGCACAAATTACTATGCGCCCCAAAAGACAAGCCAACCGAGGCCGAGGCGCGGCTGATTTCTTCTACCGCAATGGCCTGCGCCGTATAGCCCATGGCCACCCCGCCATAGTCTTCAGACACCGTCAAACCATGCAGCCCCAAATCACCAATTGGCTTCCACAAATCACGCGGAAATGTGTCGGTGCGGTCAATCTCATCAGCCCGCGGCATGATTTTATCATCGACAAAACTGCGCAGGCTATCGCGCATCATATCAATTTCTTCACCAAGATTGAATTGCAGCATCGGATAGTGATTGGACAACATAATAAATCCCTAATTTTGGATAAAAAAGGGCCGCCAGAACCCGCCGTAACGGAGTCTGGCGGCCCAATTAATTACTCAGCAGCGTAACCGAGGACGGCTTTGGTTTCGAGGAAATCCTCAAACCCCAGCTCACCCCATTCACGGCCATTACCCGATTGCTTATAACCACCAAATGGAGCGTTCAAATCAGCGCCAGCGCCGTTCAAATGCACATTACCGGTGCGCAAGCGTGAGGCAACGTCACGGGCGTGGTTAATGTCGCCCGACTGCACATAGCCTGACAGACCATAGACGGTGTCATTGGCAATTTCGATGGCTTGTTCTTCGGTTTCATATTTCAAAATCGACAGAACTGGGCCAAACACTTCTTCGCGTGCAATTGTCATGTCATTGGTCACATTGGCAAAAATCGTTGGTTTCACATAATAACCAGCATTCAGGCCATCTGGCTTACCAGGGCCACCGCAGACCAATTCCGTACCTTCATCAATGGCTTTTTCAATCAGCCCTTGAATTTTATTGAACTGCATTTCACTGACAACTGGGCCAATGGTGACGCCGTCTTCCGTTGGGTCACCAACTTTGACTTGCGCCGCAGCTGCTTTGGCGATTTCGACCACTTCATCATGGCGCGCCGCTGGCACCAACATGCGGGTTGGTGCATTGCAAGACTGGCCAGAGTTCATAAAGCAGCTCTGAACGCCTTGGGCGACGGCTTTGTTAAAGTCGGCATCATCAAGAATAATATTGGCAGATTTGCCACCCAATTCTTGCGCCACGCGCTTGACAGTTTCGGCTGATGATTTGGCAACCATAATACCGGCGCGGGTTGAGCCAGTGAACGACATCATATCAATGTCAGGATGGCGTGACATCACGTCACCAACATTAATACCGTCGCCATTGACCAAATTGAACACGCCAGCCGGTACGCCAGCTTCGTGCAGAATTTCGGCAAAAAGCGCCGCATTTAATGGCGCCACTTCAGATGGTTTCAGCACCATTGTGCAACCAGCAGCAAGGGCTGGGGCGACTTTACAAGCAATCTGATTGATCGGCCAATTCCATGGCGTAATCAAACCGCAAACACCGACAGGCTCTTTCACAATCATTGTGTTGCCTTGGGCTTTTTGCCATTGGAAATTTTCCAAAATTGAGCGTGCGGTTGTTAAATGGGCAATACCCATAGCCGCTTGCGCCGCTTGTGACAGCCAGGTCGGGGCGCCCATTTCACTGGTGATGGTCGCAGCCACTTCACCAATACGGTTTTGATAAGCGGCGATAATGGCATCAAGCAATTCAAGACGCTCTTGCACGCTGGTGCGTGAAAAGCTCTCAAAAGCCTTTCTCGCGGCCGCAACGGCCTTATTAACATCGGCTTCATTGCCCATCATGATTTGACCAATGACTTGCTCATTGGCCGGATTAATCACATCGAATGGCTTCGGATCGGTTGGTTCGACCCATGCGCCATCGATATAAAATTTCAAACAATTTTCCATTTTCAACTCCCTTTAAGATGACGCCTATGAAAGCAGATTTACCGCCTCAATCAAGAATAATCGTGCCTGCACGCCGCAGTTTTCACATTTAATCGGTGCCGCCCGAAAGCTGGCTTTGCAGCTCAAGTGTATGATTTTGCAAATAATGCGCCAAATTGGCGGCTGGCAAATGCCCCTCCAGCGCGGCAAATGGCAAAACATCGCCAATCGCCACACGCAAAGTCGAATTCATCCGCCGATGCACTTCGTGAAAAATCAACGCGGCGCGTAAATCATAACTCAAATGGCTGGCCCATTGAAAAAGTGCCGAATTTTGGCCATCAAAAAACACCGGCAGCACTGGCGCTTTGGCGCGCCGCACCAATTGCCCCACCAGCGGTGCCCATGGCTCATCGACCGCCTGTTTTTTAAAAAATTGCGGCGTCGTCGATATCGCGCCGGCCGGAAAAATAATCAATGCGCCGCCCTGCTCCAACCATTCGCGCGCCGCCCGCCGCGACGCCAAATTCGTCGCCAGCGCTTTGTCGGTCGGCTCAAAATCAACTGGCAGCACGTGCCCGGCCATTTCATCGGCGCGACACAAAACACTATTGATCAAAATCTTAAAGTCAGACCTTTGCTGCGCCACTAGCCAGCAAATGGCAATCCCGTCTAACACCCCATAGGGATGATTGGCGACAATCACCAGAGGGCCGGATTTCGGCACGCTTTCGGGTCGATTGCCGGAAAACTGCAAATCCACATTAAGCCGCCGCACCACCTCGCCCCAAAACACTGAATGCGGCAGCTTGTCCTTTCGATACTCCATATAGACGCGCTTCAGCTTTGGTTGGCCGCTCAATAATTCTACCGAGCGGATCAACAAATTGCGCGGCAAGGAATAATCCGGCGACGCATAGCTGAATTCATCTATCAACACATCAAGTCCTTACCCGTGAAGCAACACTCAAGTAACCCGCATATCTAAATCAAAATACAAAAATCTGACAAGCCAAAATGCGCCCGCTAAGCCAGCGCTTTTTGAATCTCACAGGCCAAAAGCCAGATCCGGTCGCGCCCCCAGCATGAGAATAATTCCTTGCCTTGCGCGTCCAACAGCCGATAGCTCGGCACGCCCCACAGGCCCGAGGCCATCATTTGCAGGCGATTTTCCTCGATTTCCGCCTCCCAATCAGTGTTGTCGACCACTTTCGCCGCCTCATTCCAATCCAATCCGGCCCGCTCAACGGCTTTTTTCAGCCCCTCATCTTCGCCGACATCAACCCCTTCGGCCCAAGCCAGCTGACAGAATGCCTGCAAAAATTCGCCCCCCTTGCCGGCCGCATTGGCCATCGGGAAAAGCGAATAACAGCGCCGCACAGGCGCCCCGACAGGGTCGGCAATTTTGCCAAATGACACACCAATACGATCGGCCTCGCGCTTGGTGTCGCCGAGAATATAAAACCCTTTGCGGCGCGGCACGGGAAGCCCGCGCATGACCATTGGCAGAACCGGCCGCACCACCAGATTGACCGGATAATGATTAGGCAAATCAAGGGTTTCTTCCATTGCAACATAACTATACGGGCTGCGCGCCGAGGGATAAAACTCAACCGTTAAACGTCCGCTAGCTGGTTTGGCCATAAACGACGGACGTTCCTGAAAATGCGCCAATTGCTGGAACCCTTGATGACGTAAATTTGCCTTGGCCAGCCGTTCTTCCAAATAAGGCAAACGGTCAACGCCCCAATACCATTCGCCAGCATAATAAATCACCCCGCCCAAATAATGCCCCAGGCGCTCGCGCATTTTCGTGCCATCTTCAAACACCGCATCGGCTTCTTGCTGGCTCACCAAAGCATGGCTGCTCAGCGCCGCTGTGTCATCACGCCATAAAGCGGCACCAATATCGGCCACGACGCTGATAAGATGGCTCGAGGCCGCCAATGCGCGGCGCGCCAAAACTAGGTTTTCAGCCGACGGTTGATGGCCCGGATCAGTGAAGTGCAGTTTATGATAGGGAGCGATTTTGGCCGCATCACGGCGCGCATAATCTTCCAGCGCTTGCCGCTCAGGGGCGGCATCATCATCTGGCTCGCCAACTAAAATGACCTTCAAATCAACATTATAGCGCGCCTTTAACTCAGGCAGCCATTGCCCCAATAAATCACTATATGGGTCGTCCGGCTGGTGAAAATATAACACTTCATGGTCGGCACCCTTGGCGCTGCGTTTGATTTCAGACAGCCCGCGCCGCAAGCCTTTGAGCCATTGGCTGGTAAGGGCTGAAGTGACAAGGGGGCGTATTTTTTTAGCAACCATAATGATAAGTCCTGTATTTTGAGCACGAAAAAACTTCGCAAATCAGTGTACTCACTCGCTTGACGATTCGCACGAACAACCCATTTATCTAAAATGGCGATGCGTAAAAAATCTGACTTGCCCAGCAAGATGTGTCAAGCATGTGGACGCCCGTTCACATGGCGGAAAAAATGGGCCCGTGACTGGGACCAGGTAAAATATTGCTCCAACCGATGCAAGGGCGAAAGGCAAAAGACCAATCATGGCTGAGCTTATTCTGATTTTGGGCGACCAGCTGTCATCCAGCTTGTCGAGCCTGCAAGCCGCCCCCGAGGCCGAGGTGGTGATGGCTGAATTGGTCAATGAGGCGCATTATGTCGCCCATCATAAGCAAAAAATCGTGCTGGTTTTTTCAGCCATGCGGCATTTCGCTGAGCAATTGCGCCAATCGGGCCGCACCGTGCATTATTTTGCTTATGACGACACCCCGCAGCTCAGCAGCTTTACTGATACGCTGAACCATATGCAGGGGTTGAAAAATTACCAGCGCCTGATTGTGACGGAGCCGGGTGAATATCGCCTGCAGGAAGAATTCACCGCCTGGGCCGGCACACCAGCGTTGGATATTCTCCCCGATGACCGGTTTTTAGCCACCCACCAGCAATTTCAAACATGGGCCGATGGCCGCAAGCAATTGCGCATGGAGTTTTTCTATCGTGATATGCGCCGTCAAACCGGCCTGCTGATGGAAGCCGATCAGCCGGTTGGCGGACAGTGGAATTACGACAGCGACAATCGCAAAAAACTGCCGCGCGGGCACACCCTGCCACCGCGCTTACACGCCGAAGCCGACGCCATTACCACCGAGGTCATGACTTTGGTCGACGAACACTTCGCCAGCCATATAGGCAATCTTGACCGCTTCGCTTGGCCGGTGACGGCGCAGCAGGCGGAAGCCCATCTGGTGCATTTTCTCGATGTCTGCCTGCCGCAATTTGGCGATTATCAAGACGCCATGAAACAGGGCGAAGTGTTTCTTTATCACTCGCTGATTGCCAGCAGTCTCAATTTGGGTCTGCTCGACCCGCTGAAAATTTGTCAGGCGGCGGAGCAGCGTTGGCAGCAGGGCCTTGCCCCTTTGAATGCGGTAGAAGGATTTATTCGCCAAATCATTGGCTGGCGCGAGTTTATTCGTGGCATTTATTGGCTGAAAATGCCGCAATATGAAACCAGTAATTATTTTCAGCACAGCCGTAAATTGCCAGATTTTTATTATTCCGGCGACACCGATATGGCGTGTATGAAAGACGCCATTGTCGCCACCCAGAACCACGCTTATGCGCATCATATTCAACGGCTTATGATCACCGGTAATTTCGCACTTTTGGCCGGTCTAGCGCCAGCTCAGGTCAATCAGTGGTATCTCGAAGTTTACGCCGATGCCTATCAATGGGTGCAATTGCCCAACACCCACGGCATGGCGCTTTTCGCCGATGGTGGCATTGTTGGCTCCAAACCCTATGCGGCATCAGGCGCCTATATTAACCGCATGTCCGATCATTGCAGTGGCTGCCGTTATGATGTGAAACAGCGCGAGGGCGAGGACGCGTGCCCGTTTAACTATCTTTATTGGGACTTTATGATGCGCCACCAAGATAAGCTCGGCGACAATCCGCGCATGGGCATGGTCTATCGCAATTTGCAAAAAATGGACGATGGGCGCAAATCTGAGGTGCGCGCCAGTGCGGCAAAATTCTTGGAGCAGCTCAAATGAGTGAGCCAAATCAACCATCCAATGACGGTTTACCGCTTGAGGCGCTGTCCTTGCGCATCACCAATTATCTTGCCTGCACCAAATGCGCCGCCGAGATTGCCACCCTCGACCCGCCACAATCGCTGCAAGACTATAGCCAGATTGACGCCGGATTTACCGATTGGGGGGTGCAAATTTGGTGCCGCCGCCACCAGCTTAATATTGTGCATATTGATTTTCAACAACAGCGCTTACCGGCAGATTTCCGCCGCTTAGAGCTGAGCTAACACGAAAAGGAGAGAGATTATGGCCCGTCCATTGCCCTTTACCGCCGTCACCGATACAGCAGAAAAATTCGATATTAATTTTCCCATGCATCCCGCCACCGAGGCCCCCATGCGGGTGCATCAATTAATCGGCGATATTTTAGAAACCGTGAGCCGCGAAGTGCGCCGCGATAATATGGCCAATGGCGATGTTTTGCAGGCTATGGCCATGGCTCTTGCCGTGCGCGCGCGGATGATTGCCAGCCACCCCGACACCACCACCGGACTGGCCCGCGATTTATTGGAGGCGGCAATTGAAGGCGTGCTCGAAGCGCAAGTCAGCGCCCCACCCTCGGGCCAAGCCTGAGCAGCATTAAGCCGGAATAATTTGTCCGTCAAAAGCCAGAACATGACCCGAGTCGCTGGCCTGCGCTTGGTCGATGACGTTCAATAAATAACCGGCTGATTGTAGTGGGGTGAATAATTTTTGTTGCGCCACGGCCGACTGAAACGGCGCCGAAAGCCCCGTATCAACAGTGCCCGGATGCAGTCCCAATACCAGCTTATTCGGGTGCCGCCGTGCCACTTCTAAAGCGGCGGTTTTCACAATCATATTTTGCGCCGCCTTGGCCGCCCGATAACTATACCAACCGCCCAATTGATTATCGCTAATCGAGCCGACGCGGGCCGATAAATGCGCCATCACCGCCTTGCCCGATGTCGCCATCAGCGGCAGCAAATATTTGCAGATGAGCGCCGGGCCAATGCTATTGACCTGCAAAACGCGGGCCATGCTGGCTGCATTAATTTGGTTGAGTGATTTTTCCGGTGCAATTTCTAATGCGCGGTCGTGTAACACCCCCGTCGCATTGATGATCAGCTGAAAAGGCGGTTGATTTTTCAACGCGTCGGCCAGATCAGCGACCGATGACTCATCGCAAATATCGCAGATATGCGCCACTTTTGGGTCATTTTGCCGCCGCGCCACGCGCACCAGATGAACATTTGGCGCCGCCTCAAGCAGCTCACAAAACCCCGCCCCCAAGCCACCAGAGGCGCCAATAATCAGCACATGTGCAGGTGATGAAAAGCTTTCAAGCATGATTTTCGACCTTCTCAATAATGACACGCGCGTCACTTTTTTCTTTACACAAAAGCGCCAACGTTTCATCATTATTTATATCGCTGAGATAAATTCTCAAGTTGATGATATCGCGGGGAGAGCGGGCGAGGCGCGCAAGGCTCTACTGGTTCAAAAAACCTTGAATTACCATTATGCGCTGCCTCGCATCTTCTGGCTGATAGTCGATCCCCTCGCCGACACCCCAAATAGGCGCTGGCCAGGCCGCATCATCCATATGTCGGGCAATCACATGCACATGTAATTGGCGCACCATATTACCAAGCGCCGCAATATTCATTTTATCGGCTTGCGCCGCCGTGCGCAGCCCTTCGGCGCAGCGCATTGATAGATCAAATAAGCGCTGGCGGTCGGCCTCGGCTAAGTCCTGCCATTCTTCGGCGCCAGCAATTTGTGGCACCAGCACCAGCCACCAATAGCGACTATCATTGGCCAGCCGCACATCAACATTATCGACAATCATCACCGACTGGGTATCAGCCGCCAGTCGCGCATCCAGCACAAAACCGCTCATTGGCTTAACCCAGCGCTGTATCAGAGACGAATGGATTGGTTTGTTTTTCAAACCCCAATGTCGAAGTTGGCCCATGGCCGGGAATAAAGGTGATATCCAAATCAAGGCTGAACAGCCGGTCGGTAATTGATGAAATTAACTGCTGATAATCGCCCTTGGGAAAATCCGTGCGGCCGATGGAGCCTTTGAAAATAACATCACCGACCATGGCGACTTTATCTTCCGGCTGCACAAACACCACATGACCCGGCGTGTGACCCGGGCAATGCACCACGTCAAAGCTGACACCAGCGGCCTCAACCTTATCGCCATTTTCCAGCCATTGATCGGGCTCAAAAGCCAGCGCTTCGGGAAAGCCATATTGCTGGGCGGCGGCGGGCATGCCATCGATCCAAAACTTATCTTCTTTATGCGGGCCAATAATCGGCACACCGCGCTGTGTCGCCATTTCGGCAACGCTGCCAGCATGGTCGAGATGACCATGAGTGACCAATATTTTTTCAATCTCAATATTGTTTTCATCAATGAATTTATTCAGCAAAGCCAAATCGCCGCCGGGGTCAACAATCGCCCCTTTCATCGTCTCTTCATTCCAAAACACGGTGCAATTCTGCTGGAACGGGGTCACAGGAATAATTTGATAACGTAACATAGTCTCTCCCAAATCTGGCCCATATTTGGCCGATGCTCTGGCGCCAGCATAAACCTTTTGGCCGCTGAATCAAAACAGCTTAGAATCTGATTCGTGTTTAACAAACGAAAGGAGGTGATCCATTGTCTAGTGAAAGGTCTAATTTGAGGTATCCCATATTGCGACTGAATATGGCCGTGGAACAACCCCTACGTCCGGTCGGTGTGCAAAAATAGACGGATTCCTTGAATCCAATCACGGGGCGCTCGCATTGCGAGCGCCCTTATTTTTGCCCAAATGCAGAAAACTTTTTACCGACAACCCCCTATTCGGGGGTATAAACCCTGATGAGTTACTTTCTCGGCATTGACCTTGGCGCCAGCAGCCTGAAAGCCAGTCTGGTTGACGCGCAGGCACGGCAATTAGCCAGTGCCAGCGCACCGATTGCCAGCGCCTATCCGCAAGCCGGTCAGGTTGAGCAAAATCCGGCTGATTGGCTTTCCGCCTTATGCGAAGTGCTGGAAAACCTAAAGCAGACCCAGCAAAACATTTTTTTACAAATCAAAGCCATTGGCTTTTCCGGTGGGGCACATATTGCCGTGCTACAGGGGGCCGATGGCGCTGTTTTGCGCCCAGCCATTATGTGGAGCGACCAGCGCGCCCATGCAGAAGCCGCTTTTTTGCAGGCCCAAAATATTGAAGCCATCACGCGCAACCGCCCCAATCCGACATGGAGCTTGCCGCAACTTATCTGGCTGCAAAAACACCAACCGGAAATTATGCAAAAATGCCACCGCATCAGCTTTGCCAAAGACTGGTTGCGCGGCCAATTGACCGGCGATTGGCAAACCGACGCCAGCGAGGCAGTCGGTGCCCTGCTGGCCGATTATCACAGCACCACATGGCACGAAGATTTGCTGGCCTATGCTGGTCTCAGCGCCCAGCATATGCCGCCACTGGCAGATATGCTGTCGGTCGCTGGCCAGGTCAGTGAAACCGCCGCCCAGCTAACCGGCCTAAAAGCCGGCACGCCGGTTTATCAAGGGGCGATTGATACCAGTGTCGAATGGCTGTGTTGTGGCCCGCTAGCGGCTGGCACAGCAAGCCTCAAACTGGCATCTGCTGGGGTGCTGGCCTTTGGTGACACGGCGACCAAGCCCCACCCGCCGGTCTCGCTCTATCCGCATGTTTTGCCAAATACGCATTATCATGCGGCCGGTATGAATAATTGCATGGGCGCCTTGCATTGGGTGCGTCAGCTTTATTTATCAGATATGAATTTGCAAGATATGCAAACCGCGGCTCAAAGCGCCCCAATCGGCAGCAATGGGGTGGTGTTTTACCCCTATCTTAACGGCGAACGCGCACCGCTTTGGGATGCCAGCCGCACAGCCAGCCTATGCGGCCTCAGCCGTGGCACCAAACGAGCCGATATTGCTCGCGCCGCCTATGAAGGCATTGGCCACGCATTGACCGAGATTTTTCACGACATGACAGCAAAAATTGGCAGCAAACCCAGCCGCTTGCATTTGCTGGGTGGTGGCGCGCAAGATACGTTTTGGGGACAAATGCTGGCTGATATGATGGATGTCGAAATTGCACGCGGACAGCAGACGGATTGTTCTTTCGCCACCGCCCTTTTGGCAATGACCGCAGATGGCGCCTTTGCCGATTTAGCCCAAGCAGCGGCGGCTGGCTATCAGCCTGCGGCATATTTTGCACCTGACAAATCCAAAACCGGCGTTTATGCTGATTTTCACAATTTATTTATCGCGCAGCGCGACCAATAGCGGCGCTCAATGGAGACCACAATGGAAAACCGTATTGATTTCAAAGTCGAAAACCACATTGCCCATATTCATATGGTGCGTGGCGACAAAATGAACGCCCTCGACAATGATATGATGATGGCGCTTATCGAGGCTGGCGAGCGTTTGAAAACCGACAAAAATATCCGCGTCGCGGTTTTATCAGGCGAGGGCAAAGCCTTTTGCGCTGGTCTTGATATGGCGAATTTTGCGCAAATGGCCAGTGCCTCAAGCGGTGGCAAATCTGATGTCACCCGCACCAAACTGGCTGAACGCACACACGGGCTTGCCAATCGGCCGCAACAAGTGGCTTATGCATGGCGCGAGGCCCCAGTGCCCGTCATCGCCGCCGCTCAAGGTTTCGCCCTCGGTGGCGGATTTCAATTATTCATGGGCGCCGATATGCGTTATGCCGCGCCAGAAACCAAATTCTCCATTATGGAAATCAAATGGGGCCTGGTGCCAGATATGGGCACCACACATGTGATGACCCGCGTCGCCGGTGAAGATGTGGTCAAAGAACTGGCCATGACCGGACGCATTTTCCTCGCCGAAGAAGCCCGCGAGCTTGGTTTCCTGACCCGTATTTGTGATGACCCGCTGGCCAGCGCTATGGATACAGCCGGTCAAATCGCGGCCCGCAATCCGCAAGCCATTCGTGGCATTAAGCGCTTGTTCAATGAGCCCGCCGATCGCGACATTGCTGCCACACTAATGCTGGAAAGCGTGTTGCAGGACGATATCATTGGCTATCCGAACCAAATTGAAGCGGTAACGGCAGAATTGGAAAAACGTCCGGCACATTTCACTGATGAAGATGAAACGGCGAAAGCGGCCGAATAAGTCTCAGCCGCCAAAAAGCGCCACACTGCGCCCAATCAGCCAATAAACAGACAGGCTACCAAGCGCAATAACCGGCGCTTGATAGGCGGCGGCCACCAGTCGCGGCTGCGCCAACTTATTGGCTTGCAACACAATAGCCAGCCGCGAACCAATCAATAATGCCACGGCGACAATCATCAATTGCCCCACCTCAATGCCAATATTGAAAAGCGCCAAAGCCGGTATCGCAGCATCACGCGGCAGGCCAATATTGGCCAACACACCGGCAAAGCCAAAGCCATGTAAAAGGCCGAATAAAAACGCCACTGATTGCGGATAGCGCGTTGCCAATATTGAGCGTTTTTCAGGCGCTCGCGTCAGCTCAATCGCCACAAATAAAATCGACAAGGCGATAATTAATTCAACCACTGGCGGCGAAAGCTGCACGGAACCAAGCACTGATAAAGCCAAGGTGAGCGAGTGCGCTAAAGTAAAACCGGTGACTACCAGCGCTAAGCGCTTCCAGCCTTGCACCAGCATCACAAGGCCGAGCACAAAAAGAATATGGTCAAAGCCAAACAATAAATGTTCAACCCCCATGCCAAAATAGGCGCTCAGACCGGCACCACCGCCCGAGAATTTTTGTATCGGTCGGTCTGATGTCAGGCGTAAATTTGTTGCTTGGCCGGTCAAAGGGTTCAATTGCACAAACACATCGGTGATGGTTTTTTGCAAACCCTCCACGCCAATTTCTTGCCCCAAGAGGCCGCCTTTGCAAATTAAAGTGAAGCTCTCGACCAATGCGCCGGGGCGCCGCCGCATGGTGCTATCGCCGTCGCGCTGGCAATTGACCGGAAACACCGGCCTCAGACCAAGCCCTGAGACTTGCTGGCGGCCATCGCGCACGGGCTGTTTCCAGCTGATGGCGAACACATCTTCCGCCTTTTCATTAATTTCAATATAGCCCGGGCGCACTTCATGGGCTGTTGCCACCGCCATATTGGCCCAAAAAACAGCCAATAAAAGCAGATGTTTCATCGCTCGCCCTCAAGCGGCACCATTTCAACTTGATAGTCTTGGCGCAATTTTTCCCAAGCCGCTTGCTGCGCATTGCGGGCCTGCTCAACGTGCCAATCATTGGCCACTTTTTCAATCATGCTGGCGAATTCCGGCACCTGCTTCTGGCTGCGCGCCGTCAGTTTCACCACATGCCAGCCATAAGCCGAGCGCACCGGCCCGAACCATGCGCCAAGCTGTGCCTGCGCAAATACCGCATCGGTGAAACGGCGGCCCATCAATTGCAGCAAATCGGTTTGCGACTGGCCGGCATATTCGCGATTGAGCATAAATGGTTGGCCCAGCAGGCGCCAATTGGCCTCACCCTCGCCCAATTGCGTCAATAGTGCCGCGGCCTCAACTTGTTTATTGGCAAATATGTGCTGGAAGCTGACCTTTTCAGGCTGGCTATAACGCTCAATATTTTCGTCAAAATATTCCTTCAGACCCGCTTCATTGGGGGATTGGGGCGGTTCGACATCACCGAGGAAAAACTCAACCTTTTGCGCTAAACGACGGCGAATAATCACATCTTGCTGGTCGAGACCAAGCCGCGCCGCCTCACGCACCAGAATTTCTTCGCGCACATAGCCTTCAATCAAAGCGTCGAGTTGGCTTGCATTTGGTGGCGATTTGGTCTGCGCCTGCCATTGCACCGCCAATTTTTCGACCAAAGGCAGGTCAATCAAAATCACCTTATTCTGGCGCTGTTGCCAAGCCCATTCGGCGGCGAATAAAGCACCACCAATCAGCACAAACCATATGAGGCGGTCGCGCAATAGCGTCCGCATGAAAGAAATGACAGCCTGCATGATGCCAGTCTAGTGCTCCAGCCAAATTGGTGATGACCAAACACGTTCTTGAATGGTCGCCGCCAATGACGGGTTCAGCCGCGAGCCAGCCCGCAAAGCGTCCCATGTCGACCAGCGACACGTCGGGTTTTCAATCGCCCGCACATAGTAAAAGGCGTTTTCCTCAGCCTTGAATTGCGGATCGCGCCAATGCGCTTTCAACTCATCGGCGCCGCTATCTGCATTATAAGAACAATCACTCAGGTCAACCTGTGCATTATTGTCCGGGCAACGATTGGTCGTCGCGTCAACTTGTGCACCACCGGCACAGGCAATGTCATAAACCGCTTCATGCGAAACCCCTTGGCTATCAACCCAGCCTTTAATGATTTGCATACGTTGCAAAGGCGCGCTCAGCGGATCGCGTGTCGCCCAGACCAAGAAATCAGGTTGCGCATTTTTGCGGATGAGCAAATCTGACCCCATAGGTACGCCTTTAGCATAGGCTTTTTTCACCAATTGCGCATCCTCAAGCAATTGCGGGCCCATGTCATAACCGGCGAAGAAACGAACCCGCATACGCGGCCCGCTTGTGCCAAATGTTTCTTTGCGACGCATGGCGGCGAAAATAGATTTACGCGTATTTTCCTCTGCCCATACACCAGCTAAACCTGATGCCCCCCAGCTTGACCATTGCATGTGCAAAAAGCCCGGCGCTGGATTTTTCGGCGCCAAACCTGTGCTAGCGCCTTCCGGCATATTAAATTGCGTCCACATATTGCTGAGGCGGAAAACCTGCGCGCCCAAGCGCTGAACCCAGCTAAGCTCTACAGAACCGCGCAATCTACCGTTGAAATCGACCATGCCGATTTTTGACCAATAATTGCTCTCGGTAAAGGCGCCGGCCCCGACATGCGTGTCAGAAGCTGAAATCAGGCCGAATTTGAAAGGATTGCCAGCCCCGGCTTTTTGCAGTTCCAAACCCTTGCGATAGGCTTCGCGGACATATGAACCTTCTAATTTGCTCTCATACCAAGTGGCGATTTGGTAGGGCATGATTTCGAAATTAGCAAATTCATCATTCGGCGACAAAAGCGGATGGGTTTCTGACGTGCCTTTGACCTGAGAAATCTCTACCAGCGGCTCATTGCGCATGCGCATGGCGCTATAGCGGGCGTCAATTTCTTTGCCATCATAGGTTTTGTCCCAGAACATATAGCCGTCTGAGCCATTGGAATTATGCGGAATGGCAATACTATCCATGCCCTTATCTCGCAGACTATCCATCCAGCGCCACAGGTTTTCAGGGTTTTTCGAGATCAAACGCGAAAACGGCTCATCTGGCGCACCGCCTTCAAAAATCACATTTCTGTGCAAATTCTCAAACGTGTCCTGGCTCGATGTATATTCATAAGCGGTAAAAGCGGTGAACTTGCCCGGCTCATTATGGCGTTCTGCGGCGGCAATTGTCTCGGCCCAAGCCGAGCGAACAATATTCATGTCCAGCAAATCATCTTCAACTTGCTGGCCAATATAAGGCAGCATTTGCCCAAAGGCTTGGCGGCGCTCACTGGCTGTTTTGGCCTCGCGCAGCGCCTTTGCCACACGGTGCGAACCAACTGAACTATCGGCGTCAAACATCGCTGGCACCATGCCAAGATACATGGCGTGGTCGGTGGTGGCTTGGAAGTCAAGCGGCGCCGGAAGCTTCATCTCAAAACCGGCCGGATGATTAATCGCCTCGCCCTTGGCATAGCGATATGCTTCGTCCGGGCCATTGCGATTGCCAAAAATAAACGCATCGAAAGACAGTTTTGTGTGTACGTGGGTTTCGCCAAATAGCGCTTCACGATTTTGCGGGGCGGCCTGCGCCAATGATGGCAAAAGCAGCGCAACCAAAAGGCCAGTTTTGATTTTATTCATGATTTCCTCCCAGAAGTCCAATTATTGCCAGATGAGCCCGAAAAGAACAAGGCCAAAGCTCACAAATAGGTGCATTGCGTCGGTTTCTTTCTTTCCTATAATCAGGGTCAAGGGAGTTCACAATGAAACAACAAAAATATGCTGATATTTATCAAAGCTGGCGCGACGCACCGGAGGCCTTTTGGGCAGCGCAGGCGGCGCTGATAGACTGGTCAAAACCACCGGAAACAATTTTCCAAGCCAATGAAACCGGCGACCGCTGGTATGTCGATGGCGAAATGAACAGCTGCTATAATTGCGTCGACCGCCATGTCGCGGCCGGACATGGTGAACGCGAGGCGCTGATTTATGACAGCCCGATGACTGGCAAGATTGAGAAAATAACTTATGCAGCGCTGCAAGAGCGCGTCGAATGCGTCGCTGGCATGTTGCAAAATCACAATATTGGCAAGGGTGATCGGGTGATTATCTATATGCCGATGATTGCCGAAACAGCGATTGCGGCGCTCGCTTGCGCCCGCTTGGGAGCGGTTCACTCGATTGTTTTTGGCGGTTTTGCAGCAGCTGAACTAGCAACGCGAATAGATGATGCACAACCAAAAATGATTATGGCCGCCTCTTGCGGTCTCGAACCGGGTCGGGTGATTGCCTATAAGCCATTGATTGACGCCGCCATTGAGCTGGCCGAGCACAAGCCAGACCATGTCGTGATGTGGCAGCGCCCACACCAGCAGGCCGAGCTTTCCGCCCCGCGCGATGTCGAATGGCAGAGCCAAGAACAAGCCGCGCGGGCGGCCAATTTGCGGCCCGCTTGCGTCGCCGTAAAGGCCACCGACCCGCTGTATATTCTCTACACCTCGGGCACCACTGGCATTCCCAAAGGTGTGGTGCGCGACAATGGTGGCCATTTGGTGGCGCTGTGCTGGTCAATGAAAAATATCTATAACATCGCCCCCGGCGAGGTGTTTTGGTCAGCCTCAGACTTTGGCTGGGTGGTTGGCCATAGCTTTATTCTTTACGGCCCGCTGGCCATTGGTGCGACCAGCGTGATTTACGAGGGCAAACCAGTAGGCACGCCCGATGCTGGGGCTTTTTGGCGGGTCATGTCAGCGCATGGGGTGCGCGCTCTATTCACAGCCCCAACAGCGTTTCGGGCAATCAAAAAACAAGATCCTGACGGTAAGCTGATTAAAAATTACGACCTGTCATCGCTGCGCACGCTTTATTTGGCTGGCGAACGGGTTGACCCTGACACGATTAATTGGGCTGAGGCGCATTTGAAAATTCCGGTGATTGATAATTGGTGGCAAACCGAAACCGGCTGGCCGATTTGCGCCAATCCAGTTGGTATTGAAACCCTGCCGATTAAAAAAGGCTCACCAGCGCGCGCCATGCCGGGCTATGAGATTGCCGTTTTGGACGAAAATAATCAGCCCGTCGGCCCCAATGAAACCGGCGCAATTGTTATTAAACTGCCCTTGCCACCCGGTTGCCTGCCTGATTTATGGCAAAATAATGAAGGTTTCCAAACCGCCTATATGGTTGACTATCCCGGCTATTACAAAACCGGTGACGCTGGTTTTCTGGATGAGGATGGCTATCTTTATGTGATGTCGCGCACCGATGACATTATTAATGTTGCCGGTCACCGGCTGTCGACGGGCAGCATGGAAGAAGTGCTCGCCGGTCATAAGGATATCGCCGAATGTGCGGTTTTAGGTGTCCGCGACGCCCTCAAGGGCGAGGTGCCACTCGGGCTTTTGGTGCTCAATGATGGGGTCAATCGCCCCGATGCAGAAATTCTAGCCGAGGCCATTCAGCTGGTGCGCGACCAAATTGGGCCGGTGGCGGCTTTCAAACTGGCTTTGCGCGTCGCCCGTTTGCCTAAGACGCGTTCGGGCAAAATTTTGCGCGCCACCATTCGCAAAATTGCCAATGGCGAGACATGGACCATGCCAGCGACGATTGACGACCCAGCGATTCTCGACGAGATTAGTCAGGCACTAAGTGCCATTGGCTATCCGCAACCCATAGAAAATGAATAGGAATACAATGAGTAATTTAATCAGCGTTGAGCACCGTGAGGGCATCGCCCTATTGACCCTTAATCGTCCGGAAGCGATGAATGCGCTATCGCGCGATTTGCGGCAGCAATTATCCGAGACCATTGACGCCATGGAAGCCGATAACAATGTGCGGGTAATTATTTTGACCGGCGCTGGAGAACGAGCGTTTACCGCAGGCCTAGATTTGAAAGAATTGGGCAGCGAAGACGGGGGTCCGGCAGTGACCATTGAAAGTTTCGATCCGGTTAAATCATTGGAGCGTTTTTCAGGCCCAATCATTGGCGCTATTAATGGTGTCGCAATCACCGGCGGTTTTGAATTGGCTTTGGCTTGCGATGTGCTCATTGGCTCTCCCAATGCCCGTTTTGCTGACACGCATGCGCGGGTTGGCATTTTACCTGGCTGGGGCTTGAGCCAAAAATTATCCCGCTTGCTCGGCCCCTCACGGGCCAAAGAAGTATCGCTAACTGGCAATTTCATCTCTGCTGAGCAGGCTTTGGCATGGGGCTTGATTAACCATATTGTGCCACAAGATCAATTGCTTGAGACCGCTTTCAAGCTTGCAGATGATATGCTGTCATGCGTGCCCGAAACCTTGGACGCCTATAAGGCCCTGATTGATGATGGCTATGCCGCCAGTTTTGGCGATGGCTTGAAATTGGAAGCACAGCGCGGCCGCGCCGCCAATCAGCAGGTCAATGGTCAAGCCATTGAAGCGCGCCGTGAGGCCATTCGCCAGCGCGGTCAAAAACAAAAATCTAGCTAAGGAAAACGACCATGTCCGACACCTCTCGCCTGACCCCAAAATCATCGTCTCTTACGGGATGGCGGGCGCCGCAAAATATCCGCTGGTCCTTGCGCAATTTCTCCATTTTACCGAGCATGATGGTGCCGCGTGGCGAGACCAGTTACCAGCTGGAAAAAGGGCGGCAATTTGATGTCGAAAATTTCACCTATGATTTTCAAGGCCAGCAAGTTCGCCTCGGTGACGCCATGCAAGCTGACAGCATGGATGGCTATATTGTGATCAAGGATAATGAAATTATCTTTGAAAAATATTTCGATAATTTCCGCCACCATGACCACCATTTGTGGGCCTCGATGACTAAGTCCTTAATCTCTACCGCCTATGGTATTGCGGTCGATGAATTTGGCATTGATGAGGCCAAAACACCGGCTGATTATGTCGAGGAATTGGCCGATAGCGTGTTTGCTGAGGTGAGTATTCGCGACGTCTTAAACATGGTGACGGCGCTCAATTATACGGAAGAATATGAGGAAATGACGCCGGGTAGCGTGCATTTTGAGTATTTCCGCCGGCTTGGGTTCTTTGCTGATTTCGAATTAATGGCTATCGACCCCATGCAATCCGACGCGCCGCGCGGCATCCACGCCATGTTGCCGCAATTCGAACAGGCAGAAGGCGGGGTCACGGGCGGCAAATTTGAATATCAATCACCCAATGTTGACGTCATTGGCCTATTGATTGAACGCGTCACCAAGCAAAGCATTCGCGACTATGTGCAGGCGAAAATCTGGGGCCCATTGGGCACCGACCATGATGCGAGTTTCAGCACTGATGTTGCCTTTTCGCCCATTGCGACTGGCGGCTTTAACTCGACCCTGCGCGACGCTGCGCGATTTGGCTTAATGGCCTTGGGCGATGGCAAATTGGGCGACCGGCAAATCGCCCCGAGCGCTTGGATGCAAGATACCTATAAACTCACCGACAAGGATTTAGCGGCCGGTCAAGCGGCTGTCCAATCCGACCCCGAAAACCCGCGCTATATTCCCGGCTTTGCCGGATATCGCAGTTTCTGGTGGCAATTTGACCAAAGCCAAGGCGAGCGCATGGCGATGGGCGTGCATGGGCAAGTGATTTACATCAATAAAGCCAAGAATTTAGTGATTGCCAATTTTGCCAGCCCTGAGCAAACCGCCAATATGCTGCGTCCGAGCTTTAAGCAAATGCTGGCTGGCACACGCGCCCTTGCGGCAAGCCTATAAAATGAGCGCGCCGAATGACCTTGATGCGTTTTTCATGCCGTTTACGGCAAGCCGTCAGTTCAAAGCCAATCCGCGGCTGTTAACCCATGCCAAGGGCATGTATTACACGGCGCATGATGGCCGCAAAATCATGGACGGCACAGCCGGTCTATGGTGCGTCAACGCTGGCCATGGTCGCGAAACCATCACCCAAGCCATCGCCGCGCAATTAAACCAGTTAGATTATGCCCCGGCCCTGCAAGTGGCGCACCCCAAGGCCTTTGAGCTGGCCAATCGCCTGGTCGCCATGACGCCGGAACCCCTGCAACACGCGTTTTTCACCAATTCCGGTTCTGAGAGTGCCGATACGGCGCTGAAAATTGCCCGCGCTTATCATCAAGCCCGTGGCGAGCACGAACGCACGGTGTTAATCGGGCGCGCGCGGGGCTATCACGGGGTCAATTTCGGCGGTATTAGCGCTGGCGGTATTGCCAATAATCGCGCCGCTTTTGGGCCGCTGCTCGGCGATAGCGACCATTTATGCGACACGCATGATTTGGCCTTAAACGGTTTTTCGCGCGGTCAACCGAAAGCTGGCGGGCTGGCCATGGCCGATGATTTATTGCGGCTGATTGACATCTATGGCGGCCATCGCATTGCCGCCGTAATGGTTGAGCCAGTGGCTGGGTCGACCGGCGTGTTAGTGCCGCCAGAAGGCTATCTGCAGCGCTTACGCGAGATTTGCGACGCGCATGGCATATTGCTGATTTTCGACGAGGTAATCACCGGCTTCGGGCGGCTGGGCACTAGCTTTGCCAGCGATTATTTCTCGGTCACGCCAGATATCATGGCGCTGGCCAAAGGCCTCACCAGCGCCACTTATCCATTGGGCGCGGTGATGGTGACGCGGGAAATTCATGATGCCTTTATGCATGGCCCCGAGCATATTATTGAGTTTTTCCACGGCTATACATATTCTGGCCATCCGGTGGCCTGCGCGGCCGCTTTGGCGACATTGGATATTTACCAAAATGAGGCGCTGTTTGCCCATGCCGCCAGCCTGTCGCAGCAATGGGAAGATGGGTTACACAGCCTCGCCGATTGCCCGCATGTGATTGATGTGCGCAATATTGGCCTAATGGGGGCCGTTGAATTACAGCCGATAGATCAGGCGCCGGTTAAGCGGGCTTTTGACGCCTATTTGCGGGCCTATGACAAGGGCTTTTTAATCCGCACAACCGGCGACATTATCGCTCTCTCGCCACCATTAATTATTGAACCCGATGAGATTTCTCAGCTGTTTCAATGCTTGCGCGACGTGCTGCACGAAATTGACTAGCTGGCGTCGCCTTTAGAAAACTCAATATCCTTGCCAACTTCGCCGAAATTAACACTGAAAATGTCTTTGATATAATTTTGATACATTTTCCACGGTGCTACTGTGCCCTGTTTTGGCAATTCGCTAGCCTTGCGCACCACATAGCCCGAAGTGAAATCGAGCAAGGGTTCAACATCAACCTTTGACGGATCAATGGTTGGCAGCGCCTTTGTGTAGCCCTTGCGGTCCATGAATTTCAGCAGGCGGCAGACGTAGGCAGAGGTTAAATCGCAGCGCAAGGTCCAAGACGCATTGGTATAGCCAAATGACGTCGCCAAATTTGGCAGGCCAGAAAACATCATGCCTTTATAATTCATAATGTCGCCGGGAATAATCGCTTGGCCGTCAACATTGAGCTGCATATTGCCAAAGAAATTCAGGTCTAAACCTGTGGCCGAGACAATAATATCAGCATCCAAGGTTTCGCCTGATTTCAGCGTAATGCCGTTTTCGCTAAAAGCCTCAATATGATCGGTAACAATATCAGATTTACCTGAGCGCAGAGCGGCGAAGAAATCACCATCCGGTGCCAAACAGACGCGCTGATCCCACGGGTTATAGCTTGGGGTCAAATGTTTATCGATATCGAAACCAGCTGGCACTTGCTCGGCCAAACCGCTCAGTAGCAGTTTTTTAGCGCGCTGCGGATAGCTGCGGCAATACCAGAAGAACAAACGTCCCATAATCACATTGCGCCAGCGCGTCAGACCATAGGCCAAGCCTGACGGCAGATAACGGCGGACGAAATTGGCAAAACCATCTTCAGCCGGACGCGACACAATATATGTCGGCGAACGCTGCAGCATGGTCACGCTGGCGGCTTTTTCTGCCATCGCTGGCACGAGTGTGACAGCGGTCGCGCCAGAGCCGATGACAACGACTTTTTTACCTTCATAATCAAGGTCTTCTGGCCAAAACTGCGGATGCACAACCTGCCCCTTAAAGGCCTCTTCATTGGGGAATTTTGGCTGATAGCCCTGATCATAATTATAATATCCGGCGCAGACATGCAGAAAATTACAGCTCCGCGTTTCGGTCTCACCACTGGCTTGATCGGCAATCGTCAGCGTCCATGTCGAACTAGCTGATGACCAAGTCGCATTGGTTACTTTTTTGCCAAATTTAATTTTGTCGCCAAACCCGCCATCTGCCACAGCGCCGCGCAAATATTTCATAATTGACGGCGCATCAGCGATTGCCTTGGGGTCTTTCCACGGACGAAAGGCAAAGCCCAGCGTATACATGTCGCTGTCCGAACGAATGCCCGGATAGCGGAACAAATCCCACGTGCCGCCAATATCATTGCGCCCTTCTAAAATTTCGAAGCTTTTATCGGGACATTTTTCTTGCAGATAATGAGCCGATGAAATGCCTGAAATGCCAGCGCCAATAATAAGTACGTCTGTGTGATTTGCCTGAACCATAATATCTCCTCAGCTGGCGATTGCGCCACTTGTTATTTCATTGTTGGGATGATGAAAGACTGATCAGTCACATCACCCGATGGCCAACGCTGGGTGACAGTTTTCACTTTCGTGTAAAACCGAATGCCCTCTGGTCCGTGTTGATTTACATCGCCAAAGGCCGAACGCTTCCAGCCGCCAAATGTATGATAGGCTACAGGCACTGGAATTGGCACATTGACGCCAACCATACCGACATTCACCTTAGCGGCAAATTCACGCGCTGCAAGACCACTGCGGGTGAAAATCGCAACGCCATTACCATATTGATGTTCGCTTGGCAGACGCGCCGCCTGCTCCAGCGTATCAGCCCGCACCACTTGCAAAACCGGCCCAAAAATTTCTTCCTGATAGCTCTGCATGCTGGCGGTTACATTATCAAATAGTGAGGGGCCGATGAAAAATCCTTGTTCATGGCCCTGCAGGTTCAAACCGCGTCCATCGACCACCAAATCCGCGCCCTCTTTGACGCCCATTTCAATATAGCTCTCAATTTTAGCGCGATGCGCGGCTGAGACGACGGGCCCATAATGGGCGCTGTCATCGGTCGACACGCCGACTTTTAGCTTGCCCATTTCTTCGCTCATACGACCAACAAATTCATCGGCAGTTTGCTTGCCAACCGGCACAGCCACCGGCAAAGCCATGCAGCGCTCGCCAGCCGAACCAAAGGCAGCGCCAGAGAAATCGGCGATCACTTGATCCATATCGGCGTCTGGCAGAATAATGCCGTGGTTTTTCGCCCCGCCCATTGCCTGCACGCGCTTACCATTGGCGGTGCCGGTCGAATATACATAATGGGCAATATCGGATGAACCGACAAAACTAACAGCGCGAATATCATCATGGTGCAAAATCGCATCGACCACGGTTTTGTCGCCCTGCACTACATTGAGCAGCCCCTCAGGCGCGCCCGCTTCCAGCATCAGCTCTGCCAAGCGCAATGGCACAGATGGGTCTTTTTCGGATGGCTTGAGAAGAAACGCATTGCCGCACGCAATCGCCACGCCAAACATCCACATGGGAATCATCGCCGGAAAATTAAATGGCGTAATACCAGCGACCACGCCAAGCGGTTGACGCATGGAATAAATATCAATGCCCGGGCCAGCCCCTTCGGAATATTCACCTTTCAGCAAATGCGGAATACCGCAGGCAAATTCAATGACTTCCAGACCACGTTGAATGTCGCCCTTACTATCAGCAATCACTTTACCGTGCTCGGCCGACAGCATGGCCGCCAAATCATCCATATTGGCTTCCAGCAGTTCTTTGAATTTGAACATCACGCGGGCACGTCTTTGCGGGTTGGTATTGCCCCATTCAGGCTGAACCTTTTGTGCCGCTTTTACCGCCGCATCAACATCGCTGGCCTCGCCCAACCACACTTTACCCTGCACAGCACCTGTGCTTGGGTTGAAAATATCTGCCGTGCGTTGCGCATCGCCCTTGGTGGCTACGCCCGCGATTAAATGTGTCAATTCACGCATTGAAATCCCCTATCCTTACTGAGCAAGGTTTTACCACAAAGCGCGGCCAGCGACAGGTTAAAATGTCGCGGCAAAACAACCCATTTTGACGGCCTGTTATTTGCCTGTGGCTTCTTTGGTTAACGCTGCCAAATCTTCTGGCGAGCCCAGCGCATCAGCAAAATCTGAGCGCCCCAGCGCATAGCTTGGTGGCACCACTTCCGGGTGCTCGCCCGGCGCGCCCGGCGGCGTGTAATAGCCGAGCGCATATTGCCCCATGGCATAGCCAATCAAATCTTGAAATTGCGGCGATAAATGCTGCGCCAATTCAGGCGGTGTCGACAAATATTGGTTTTCTTCTTGCCGCAGCCAGCCCAAAGCATAAGTCAAATTAAGACCAATACGATCGCCCTGCGACGCATTTTCCCCGCCGCCATGAAACACTGAGCCCGTATAGACCAGCACCGAACCGGCCCGCATGGTTGCCTGACATATTTCTTCCGGCTTGGCTTCGCGGTCATCCGGCCAATCGGAACTGCCGGGCACGACTTGCGTGGCGCCATTTTCTTCGGTGAAATCAGACAGCGCCCAAATCGTGTTGAGCTGTGGCTCAAGATGTGACAAATGCGTGCCCCAAGCCCATTTATCGCGATGAATAATTTGTGCCGTCTGGCCCGGTCGCAAGCGAATGATTTGGGTCAAATGCAATTGATAACGTTCGCAATAATCCAGCAAAAACCCATCGCATAAGTCGAGAATCGTGCGGTTAGCAATCAGCTCACGGCAGGTCGGCGAACGCGACACTAAGCCACCCGTGCGGGTCGTCAAATGACCAACAAAATCATCATTGCCATTGCCGGTATTCTCCATATAGGCCTCGGTTTCAGACAATAATTTGCGCAATTGCTCGGCTGACATCACATCATCCAAGATCACTGCGCCGTCAGCTCGGATGGCATCTAAAATAATGGCTTTATCGGCATCAGCTGCAAAGTGTTGTAATTGAACCATTTTTAACCCCTCAAATTAACGCAAGTCGAAAACTTCATGCTCTTCGGTAACAAATAGGCAGGATTTTTCTAAATTGATAAACCGCGCCTCATCCTCAATCAGAAACAATCCGGCCTCGCGCCCCTGTTGGCTGGCGGTTGCTTCATTCATATGCGCTTCATCGCGGAACCAAACCTCAGTAATGCCATCATAGGGCGCCGTCATATTACGACTTTGGCGCATCGCGTCATTGGTTGGTGTGTCGACACGGTGGCTTTGCACATAGCGCAAAGCATTAATTTTTTCAGCCACACTGCGGACATTCGGTCCATGTGTATTGAGCCAATAATTGTGAAATTCTTCTTGGCTAACGTCTTCACGGCGCCAAACGCAATAGACCAGTTTAATCATCGCCCAATCTCCCTATCTGAGAAGATTAACTTAAGCGCAATGACGCAGTTTATGCAAATACTGCGGCCCAAAAATCGTCAGTCATCCTGACCCGTCAATTTCCTCGCGCAAAACTTCCAGCCGCAACCATTCTTCTTCGGCGGCCGCCAAATCCTGCCGCGCTTGCTGCAAAGACTGGGCCATGGCGTTGAATTTCTCTGGGTCTTTAGCAAATAAATCGGCCTGCGCCAGACCCGCCTCGCAATCGCTGATTGTGCTCTCCAGCGCTTGCATTTCCAGTGGTAATTTTTCCAGGCGGAATTTGTCCTTAAAGCTCATCTTGCCAATCGGCTTGGTTTTTGCTGGCTCAGCTTTGCCAGTTGTCGGTTTTTTGCTACGCGATGCCTCGCCGCTGGCCGCAATGGCGTTTGCTTGGGCGTGAATTTGCAGTTTTTGCTGCGCTTTCATATCCGAGTAACCCCCAGCATATTCATGCCACACACCACCGCCCTCGCTGTGAAAAACCGCAGTGACGGTTCGGTCAAGAAAATCGCGGTCATGGCTTACCAAAATCACTGTGCCCTCATAGGCGGCAATCATTTCCTGAAGTAAATCAAGGGTTTCAAGGTCTAAATCATTGGTTGGCTCATCCATCACCAAAAGGTTTGACGGCTGGCGCAAGCCGCGTGCCAGCAATAGACGAGCCTGTTCGCCGCCAGATAAAATATGCGCCGGTGTGCGCATTTGCGATGGATGAAACAAGAAATTCTTCATATAGGCAATGACATGCATGGTCTCTTCGCCCAAGGACACCAAATCGCCAGCGCCATCAGTCAAGGCATCTTTAATCGACCAATCTTTTTTAATGCCGGAACGCTTTTGGTCGAGTATCAGCGGCGTCAGGTTTTTGCCGAGCCGCACCAGTCCCTTATCAGGGGGCAATTCGCCAAGCAGCATTTTTAACAATGTTGTTTTGCCAGTGCCATTGGCGCCGACCAGACCAATGCGTGCACCGCGTTTAATCTGTGTTGAGAAATTTTCGACAATCACCTTGTCGCCGAAAGTTTTGCTCAGATGATCGGCCTTCACAACCAGCTTGCCGGAGCGATCACCAGCCACTAGCGCCGCTTCTACGCCACCTTCCGGGCCGCGATGGTCGCGCTTTTGTTTGCGCAAATCTGCCAAATCGGCCATCCGCTTGACATTGCGTTTGCGCCGCGCCGTTACCCCATAGCGCACCCAATCCTCTTCGCGGGCAATTTTGCGATCGAGCTTATGCTGCTCCAGCGCCTCGCGGGCCAGTTCGGTGTCGCGCCAATCTTCGAAATGACTGAAATCCTTGCGCATGACTTTAGTCTGCCCGCGATCGAGCCAAATTGTACTCGACGCCATATTGGTCAAAAACCGTCGGTCATGGCTGACCACCACTAAGGCCGAATTAAGCTGGCGCAGGCTATTTTCCAGCCATTCAATAGCTGGCAAATCAAGGTGGTTGGTCGGCTCATCAAGCAGCAGAACTTCCGGTTGCGGTGCCATAACTTTGGCCAAAGCCACACGGCGCCGCTCGCCACCCGACAAAGGTGCCAGTTCGGCCTCCGGCTGAATGTGGAGATCGGCCATGATTTGAAAGGCCCGTTGGCGGTCTTCATTATTGACGACGGCGCCCAACACATAGTCGGAAACCGTCTTAAAACCGCTGAAATCTGGGTCTTGCGCCAAATATTCAATGGCAATGCCAGGCTGCACAAAGCGCTCGCCACTATCGCTATCGGCAAGGCCTGCAAGAATTTTCAAAAGCGTCGACTTGCCCGACCCATTGCGCCCGACCAAACACAGGCGGTCATAACGGCCAACCGACAAATCAGCGCCTGCCAATAATGGCACCACCCCATGGGTGAGGTGTATACCTTGAACATATAATATGGGTGGCGCTGCCGACATGAGCGCTAATCTATCCTCTGGCGGCCTGCTTCGCCAGTGTTTAACTTGCATCGCTCAGCATCTGGCGTGAAGCCGCCGCCATCAAGTAATGGCAGCGGTTCCGGCTTCGACGTAAATATCGCGTAAATTGCGCTTCAGCACTTTGCCCGTCGCATTGCGCGGCAAGGCGTCGATAAATTCGACACTGCTTGGCACTTTGAATTTCGCCAGATTTTTAATGCAATGGCCAATCACCGCTTCTTCGTCCAAGCTTTGGCCTGCTTTCAGCACCAGCACGGCTTTGCCGGTTTCGCCCCAACGCTCGCTCGGCACACCAATTACCGCCGCTTCTGCGATTTCCGACAATTGATAGAGAACATTTTCAACTTCAGCCGGATAAACATTTTCACCGCCAGAGATATACATATCTTTCGACCGGTCGACGATATAGACAAAGCCCTCATCATCAAATTTGGCGGCATCGCCGGTTTTCAGCCAATCGCCTGAGAAGGTCTTGGCTGTCGCCTCGGGATTATTCCAATAGCCGGGCGTGATATTGGGCCCACGAATTTGCAATTCACCCACTTCACCGGCAGCCACATCATTCTCATCTTCATCAACAATGCGGATTTCCGTGTGCATTAAAGCTTTACCGGCTGAACCAATTTTACGCAAAGCGTCATCCGGTTCCAGCGATACGCCGCCGGGGCTGGTCTCAGTCATGCCCCAACCTTGGGTAAATGGCACGCCGCGGTCGAGCCAACCTTTCAAAATTGCTTCAGCGCAAGGGGCGCCGCCAACTCCGGCAATTTGTACGCGGCTCAAATCAGTGCTGGCGAAATTCGGGTGCTGCATCATGAATTGATAAGGTGCGGGCACGGCGAATAAATGCGTCACCCCAAGATCGGCATTATCAATGACCTCAAGCGCCCGACCTGGGTCGAACTCACGCATCAGCAAAAGCGTGCCACCGGCGTGCAAAATAGGATTGGCATAACAATTCAGGCCGCCAGTATGGAACAAGGGCAACACCACCAGCTGCACGGTTTTACTATTGACCCCTGCGGGGCTGGCCATATTGACCATATTATAAAACACCATTTGATGGGTAATCATCGCGCCCTTTGGGTGGCCTGTTGTGCCCGAGGTGTACATAATCATGCACACATCATCATGGGTGCTTTCAACCGCATTGAGCGTGTGTTGATTTTCCATGGCCGCCTCATAAGAGCTGGCCTCGCCCGGCTCGCAAACTTTCAACCCATGGCTCACATTGCAGCGCTCAAGCAACGGCTCGGCGACATCGGCAAAAACATGGTCATAAACCATCACATCTGGCGTGCTATCGCCCAGGATATAGGCCAGTTCATTAGCCGTCAGTCGCCAGTTCAACGGCAGACAAATGGCGCCAATTTTTGAACAGGCAAATTGCACTTCGAAAAACGCCGTGCAATTGCGAATAAGCAGGGCAATACGGTCGCCCTTTTTAATGCCATTGGCCTGCCAATGGGCGGCCAGGCGCTGGGCGCGTTGATTCAATTGTTTATAGGTGCTTTTAACGCCCGTATCTAAATCATGGATGGCGAGTTTATCGGCCCGCACATTTTCGTGTTGGTTGAGCCAATCATAATATTTTACAGACATGTTTTACTCCCTCAGACTCTTGATTAGGCAAAACCATAGCCAAAAGGGCGCCCTCAAACAAGGCGTTGCCGGTCGATTAAGTGGTGGAAAATTAGCGGGTTTTGCGGATGTAATAAATCAACGCAAGGATAACCGCCACAGCGACAAAGGCGGCGGGTGTCACCATTTTTACAAAATTGGCAACATTATCAACGACCGACACCACATAGGGTCCGGCCGCATTCCCCAAGAGCAGGTAGACAATAATCACGGCAAAGATAAAGGCCGCGCCCAATTCGGAAAACCGAAGAAGCAAAGCCTGTAAACGGGCAGCATATTCTTTGAACTGTTCCATCATATATCCTTACGTGTTTTATCTACTGCTCTTGAGGTTATAGGCAATTAGCTGCGCTGGAAAAGAACCAGAATAACGCCCAATGAGATTAAGCCTGGCAGACCAGCGGCACCCAAGGTTGCAACCAGTGAAGTGATGTTGCCAGCAACGTCACCCAAGAATGCCATATTGGCTGAGCCAACCAGCAGTGAAGCTACGATAGCAAGAGCCAAGAGTGAAACGAAAACATCAGTAAGACTACTGATCATTGATTTAATTTGGTCCATAACGTCTTTCCTCCTCCAAGAAGTTACTCCGCCAATAAAGCGGTAATAAAACAGTAGAAAATATTTCGCCTATTGCATTAAAAAAAGGCATTTTACCGCGCAGCAGTAGATTTTATGAAATTTATAGTCGTTTCTTTGTGTTTTTTAGTAATTAAATTACGCGAAAGATAAAAAACGAATCACATGCAGGTCAATGTGTCGCAGGCGCTTTGAAGAGGTTTTAGTCAGCCGCACGCGCCAAAGACGGTCTCATCAGGCGCGCTAGTAATCATTAATGTCTTTCTTTGCCCTCCCCTTGGGAATGAGTTTCTTCAAAACCAATAAGGTGGCGAGGCTCAACACCGAGAACACAAGGATTGTCCGCTCCCAATAGACCAGCCATGATGGCAACAGCGATAAGTCGATTGTCGCGCCCGTCAATATCGCCCCAATACCAAAGGCCAAGACGAAAAACTCCAGCCCAATAATCACTTCTATAATGACCAGCCCAATGCCGACCAAATACCAAAAGTCTGCTTCGAGCAGCAATGTGTTCAATTGCGGGTCAAATTCCACCGTCCCTACTCCTTATTCCTAAATGTCTCAGCGATAACTTCTGCCGCGCCCAGAGCACCGGTCACCTCCGAGGGCAAAATAAGCGTCTTGGTATTGTCCGATGTGCCAAGCGTGCTGATGGCCTCGGCCTGTATTTTTTTAACCTCAAAGTCGACCGCCAGGGGGCCGTGCTCTTTGCCTATGGCGGCGGCAATAAGTTCGGTCTGCCTGGCTTCCGCTTCGGCTTTTTTCTCGACCGCAAAGGCCTCTGCTTCGGCTGTCACGCGAATGGCTTCGGCTTCTTTTTGCGCTTTGAACAGCTCGGCTTCGGCTTGCAGTTCGACCATGCGCTTATCGCCCTCGGCTTTGGCAACAACGGCGCGACGTTCGCGGTCGGCATTGAGTTGCAGGCGCTGGGCGGTTCTGGTTTGCTCGTCAAGTTCGACGTCGGTTATTTCCGTGCGCGTCACTTCCACACCCCAAATTTCCGCCGCTTTTGACAAATTTGCTGCGATTTCCAAATTCAGGCTTTCCCGCGAGGTCTGGATTGCATCCAAATCGAGGCGGCCGCAAGATGAGCGCACAATCGACTCGGTCGAGGTCGAGAGCGCCGCATCGACATCTTCTATGCGATATTTAGATTTGGCTGAATCGACGACCCGAAAAAAAACAGTGGTGTTGAGCACCACTTCGACATTATCGGAAGTAATGACGCGAATGGCAAACTCCGGCAAATTGCGCTCAAGGATGATGACCTTAAAGGCGACGCGATCGAGAAACGGTATGATAAAATTGAGTCCGGCGTTGAGCGTTTTGTAATAGCGACCAAACCGTTCAACGACATATTCGCGCGACTTCGGCACAATCTTGACGCCAGCATAAATGACGGCGACAATCAAAATGGCGACAAATAATGTAACAATCCAACCCATTGTCTTCCCCTTTTTATTATTCAGACTGGGAAAGTTACTTTGCACTATTTCTGCGATTTAGGCAAAAGGCGCCTTGGCTCGGCTTTGGGGATATCAATGGGCTAGACTTTGAGCATGGCGATGCTAAGCTTACAAACCTAAGCAAAAGAACAAAAACACTTAGAAACGGAGCCAAGCAATGGAAATTTTAGTGGCATTGGGCGTAGCGATACTCATACTACTGCTCTTATTTAAAGGGGTTATTCAAACCTTTCAGCGGCAAGCCATCGTCGCCATTTTATGTTTAATCTTCCTTTTTCCGATTTATTTAATCTGGGTCATTATTGAGTTCTTCTTCCTAGATAAACCGAGCAATGCGCAGATTGTCATTTTGAAGGAAAAAGACTGAACACTCCCGTAATAGGGGGATGGAGGGGGCGACTTACGAGAGGCAATCGCTCCAAAACGCAAAAAACCCCCGCCGAGGCGGGGGTTGTTTTGGTTGCGGGGGCTGGCAACCACTTTGATTTGCTGTTTACTTCGGAAAAACATCAGTTTCGATTCAGTAACACAACTAATTTCGACTAATACAGCATGTCTCTTTTTGGCATAAGCCTAC
>JAHEGN010000021.1 GCA_024645085.1 Rhodobiaceae bacterium | reverse complement strand
GTGCCAGCCTTAGCCTTCTAGCACAAATTAGGCCGAAGACCATGACCCGCCAACAGTTTTTCCCGCTTGTCTTTATTGCGCTCGCTTCGGGTATGGCGGTGTATTTCTCGCTGGCCTTTGAACCTTCACCCTATTTCATAGCTCTGCTGCTCATTGCTGGCGCCCCTATGGCGTGGCGTTTTCGGCGCGCTGAGACGGCGGCGGCGCGCCTCGTGCTGCTGACCATGGTCGCTAGTTTTGGCTTTGCATGGGCCCAGTTGTTAAGTCTGCACACGGCGGCTAAATGGCAACAGCTGGCCTTGCCCAGCGCCGGTGAGGAGCGTCTCATCAGCGGGCATATAATTTGGTCTGAGCCACGCGCCCGCGGCAGTGTGATGGATATTAGCATCACCCAGACCAAGCCTTATCGCTTGCGTATTTTCGCCGCCAAACATGTGGCCGCTGATGCCTTGCCCGGTTGTCACATAGAAGCGCTGGTTTTCGTGGCGCCCATCGGCTTGCCGATTTCGCGCCATGCCTATGACCGCCGCTTCACTCAGTTTTTTGCTGGCCGCCAGGGGCAGGGGTTTTTGCGGCGCATAGATAAGCTCGACTGTCAGCAGCGGTTGACCGTGTCGGCCGGTCTGGCCCGCTGGCGTTTGTCGATTGCCCAAGCTTTCCGCCAAGCTCTGCCGCCGCCGCTCGGGGCGCTGGCTGCCAGTTTGGTGACCGGCATTCGCGGCGCGATTCCAGCCGACACGCGCGACCTGTTTCGCGATACTGGTCTGGCTCATGTCTTGGCCATATCAGGCTTGCATATGGGCCTATTCGCCGGTTCGGTGTTTGCCGTTTTGCGGCTTTTAGCGGCGAGCTGGCCATGGCTGGTGCAGTCTTATGATGTGCGCCGCCTCAGTGCTGGTTTTGCGATTATCGCGGCGATTGCCTATCTGATTATTTCTGGTGCCAGTTTTGCCACCCAGCGGGCTTTTATGATGATTGTTATTGTGTTTTTTGCCATGCTGCTTGGCCGTGCTGGGCTGACGCTTCGCAATCTTTCGACCGCCGGTATCGTGATTAGTATATTGCAGCCAGCAGCGGTGATGCAGGCCGGCTTTCAAATGTCCTTCGCCGCTGTGATGGCGCTGATTGCCTATTATGAATATTGGCAAAGCCGTAACTTGATATTCCAGCGCTATGAGGGTTTCGCGCTCCACCAACGGCTTTGGCGGTATTTGCGGCTCGGCCTTTGGGGCTTGTTCTCTACCAGCCTGATTGCCGGCGGCGTAACCGGCTATATTGCCGCTTATCATTTTGGCCAAATGGCCGGTTTCGGCTTGCTGACCAACATATTGGCAATGCCGATTTTCTCGCTTTTGGTGATGCCGATGGCGGCGCTATCCTTGGCGCTTTTGCCGCTTGGCCTGCACACATTTAGCCTATCGATGATGGGCTGGGGCTTGGCGCAGATTATTGCCATTGCCCAATGGGTCGCCAGCAACACTCAGGCCGTTTGGCATGTCGCGCCAACCCCGCCATGGGCGTTAATATGCGCCATGGCAGGATTGATATTATTGGCCCTCGGCGGTCGTCGTGAGCGGTGGCTGGCATTGTTGCCAATATTTCTGGCGCTGATGATGTTGGGGCGCAGCGAAAAGCCGGTGCTGGCCATTGTGCAATCGGGGGATCATATTATGGCGCATGATAGCCAACAGGGCCTGCGGCTCATTCGCCAGCGCGGCAATCCTTATCAAGCGCAATTGCTGCAAGATTATTGGCGACTGACGGCACCACCGGCGTCCGCTTGCAAAAAGGCAGTGTGCGCTTATCAACTGGCTGATGGGCGGCGTTTGGCATTGGTGATTTATCGCCATGGCTTAACCCAAGGCTGCAATGATTTCGATATTGTGGTGGCGCCAAGGGTGGTGGCGCAATATCCCTGCCAGGCGTTATTGCTCGATAAGCCAGCTCTAACGGCAATGCCAAATGTCGAGATTTATCCCCATGCTATAGATTTGGTGACACCCAATCAGGCGCGATATTGGAACCGCAAGCCGCATTAAAGCGCTTTAATATTTGCGGATAAGCCCCACCAAACGACCTTGCACGCGCACTTGATCAGAGCGGAATAGGCGGGTTTCATAGGCCGAATTCGCCGACTCCAGCGCAATCATATCGCCTTTGCGGCGCAGACGTTTCAGTGTCGCTTCGTGACCTTCGACCAAAGCCACAACAATCTCGCCATTTTCAGCCGATGGGGTGGTTTGAATAACCGCCGTGTCACCGTCTAAAATACCGGCTTCAATCATTGAGTCACCGTGCACTTCCAAGGCGTAATGTTCGCCAGAGCGCATCATTTCCATGGGAATAGAGATTTGATTGACTTCTTCTTGCAAGGCTTCAATCGGCGTGCCCGCTGCAATGCGCCCCATCACAGAAATCGACACACTGCGATCATCATTGGCGGCGAAAGGTGGGGCTGTGGCGCGCGACGGGGCCGACAAGCTTGATTTCATATTGTCTGGAAGTTTCACCACGTCGAGGGCACGGGCGCGATGCGGCAGGCGGCGAATAAAGCCACGCTCTTCAAGCGCTGTAATCAGACGGTGAATGCCAGACTTAGATTTAAGATTAAGCGCTTCCTTCATTTCATCGAAACTCGGAGACACACCAGATTCTTTCAAACGTTCGTTGATGAACATTAAAAGTTCACTCTGTTTCTTTGTGAGCACGGCTTATTCCCTTAGAAAAAAAAGAACGAATCACTAACTTCTTTGTTCTACTTTTATTCGCTTTTTGGGGCAAGCGCTTTAAGATGATTCGATTAGTTTTTTTGTCGCTTCAATAAGATTATCTTGCCGCATTAAACTTTCGCCAACCAGAAACGCCGGAATTCCGTCATTCATTAGCCCTTGCACATCGTCAGAGGAGGCGATGCCGCTTTCACTCACCAGCAAAATATTTTCTGGTATCTGGCGCATGAGTCGGCGTGTGGTCTCGAGACTGGTCTCAAAACTGCGCAAATTGCGATTATTAATACCGACAAGTTGCGGCGACAAAGCCAAAGCGCGGTCCAATTCCTCATCATCATGCACTTCAAAAAGCGCATCCATTGATAGGGCACTGGCGGCGGCATAAAGCTCTTGAGCTTGGCTGTCGCTTACCGCTGCCATAATAATTAAAATCGCATCAGCGCCCCAAGCGCGCGCTTCGTCGACTTGATAGACGTCATACATAAAATCTTTGCGCAAGGCAGGCAGGGCGCAGGCTTGGCGTGCTTGCTTGAGATAATCCGGCGCCCCTTGAAACGATGGCGTATCGGTCAGCACCGACAAACAGCTGGCGCCACCGGCTTCATAGGCTTGCGCCAAAACCGCCGGATCAAAGTCGGCACGAATAAGCCCTTTCGAGGGGCTGGCTTTTTTGATTTCAGCAATCAGCGCCGGGCGTTTTTCATCTTGCGCCTTGTGAAGAGCCGCCAAAAACCCGCGTGTCGGATTGGCATTTTGTGCGGCCTCGGCTTCGGCGCGCATTTGCGCCGCTGGACGGGCTGCTTTGGCAGCGGCGATTTCTTCCAATTTATAGGCCGTGATATGCGCCAGAATGTCTTTTTGCTGCGGCATTATGAGGCCAGACGCTGGCTTGTTTTAACGAGCTCAGCCAGGGTTTTTTTGGCCCCGCCATCATCAATCGCCAAAGCCGCCATTTCAACACCATCCGACAAATTTGGTGCCTTATTAGTGATGCATAGGGCAGCGGCGGCATTGAACAGCACAATATCGCGATAGGCGTTTTTCTCGCCATTCAGCAAAGCGGTCAATGCTTCAGCATTTTCGGCAGGCGTGCCGCCGATTAAATCTTCCGGCGCGGCGCGGCTCAGACCGGCTTCTTCCGGCGTAACCTCGAACACCCGCACTTCGCCTTTGCGCAATTCAGCCACTGTGCTTTTGCCGGTGGTTGTCAATTCGTCGAGACCATCGCTGCCATGCACCACCCAGGCGCGTTCGGAGCCGAGTTTTTTCAGCACATGGGCCAGAGGTTCGACCCAGCGTTTGTCATAGACGCCGAGCAATTGCCGCTTGGCGCCGGCCGGATTGGACAGCGGCCCCAGCAAATTAAATATTGTGCGGAAGCCGAGCTCTTGGCGGGTTGGGCCGACATGGCGCATGGCCGCATGATGATTGGGGGCAAAGAGAAAGCCAATACCAACTTCTTGAATACAGCTTTCCAACGCTTCCGGCGATAAATCAAGCCGCACGCCGAGAGCTTCGAGGACTTCCGATGAGCCAGATTTTGAACTCAATGCGCGATTGCCATGTTTGGCGACATGGGCACCGCACGCTGCCGCCACCAATGCCACAGCGGTTGAAATATTATAGCTGCCACTGCCATCGCCGCCAGTGCCGCATGTATCAATGGCGTCGGTTGGGGCTTTTACCTGTAGGGCGTTTTTGCGCATCACTTGCGCGCCGGCGGAAATTTCTTCAATCGTCTCGCCGCGCTGTTGAAGGGCCATTAAAAACCCGCCAATTTGCCCGCTGCTCGCCTGACCATTAAGAATTGTGTCAAACGCTTGGCACGCTTCCGACGAAGACAGGCTTTGGCCCTGCGCCAGTTTCTGCAAAATTGGTTTCAACGCATCCATAATTGCCTCTATGCCGTTAGCACCAAATGCCGGTCTTCGGGCACTTGGGCGACGTCTAAATTAGTTGTTTTTAAGAAATTGCTCAATAATTGGTGGCCTTTTTGCGAGGCAATACTCTCGGGATGAAATTGCACGCCATAGACTGGCCGTTGTTTGTGTTGAATGGCCATAATCACCCCATCATCAGTGCGCGCCGTCACCTCAAGGCAGTCGGCAATGCTGGTTTCTTCAACAATCAACGAATGATAGCGGGTTACCGTTAATGGATTGGGCAGGCCGTCGAATAAATCAACGCCCTCATGGGTGATCTCACTGAGTTTGCCATGCATGATTTTTTGCGCCCGAATAATCGTCGAACCATAGGCTTGGGCGATTGACTGATGGCCAAGGCAGACGCCCAAAATCGGTAAATCTTCCGGCGCTTGGCGGATTAAATCAAGACAAATGCCAGCCCGATCTGGGTCGCATGGGCCGGGCGAAATAATCAGCCCAGACGGCGCCTCAGCCAGCACGTCCTCGACGCTGGCTTTATCATTGCGAATGACTTTGCACGGCGCCCCCAAATCCCCGAGAAATTGCACGAGGTTGAAGGTGAAACTGTCATAATTATCAATCAAGGTCAGCATATGCTCAGCGATTCTTTCTCTCGCGTGCCAATTTTAGCGACACTTCAGCGGCGCGGAATAGGGCAGCGGCTTTATTTACAGTCTCATCATATTCATATTGTGGCGTGCTGTCATAAACAACACCGCCACCGGCTTGCACATATAATTTACCGTCTTTAATCAGCGCCGTGCGCAGGGCAATGCAGGTGTCCATATCGCCATTGGCGGAAAAATAGCCGACGCAACCGGCATAAACGCCGCGCCGTTCTGGTTCCAATTCATCAATGATTTCCATGGCCCGAATTTTCGGCGCCCCCGACACTGTGCCAGCTGGAAAGCCAGCAGTCAGCGCGTCAATCTCATCGCATTCAGGCAACAGGGTGCCAGTGACATCGGAAACAATGTGAATCAGATGCGAGGTTTTTTGCAGCCCAAAAGCCGTGTTGACTTTGACGCTTCCGATTTCCGAAACATGCCCGACATCATTGCGGCCCAAATCGAGCAACATTAAATGTTCGGCCCGTTCTTTTTCATCGCTGAGTAATTCGGCGCCAATGGCTTTATCTTCAGCCGCATTGCTACCACGCAAGCGTGTGCCGGCAATCGGGCGAATATTGACCTGCCGGTTTTTAACCCCAACCAGCACTTCAGGGCTGGAGCCGACAATTGAGAAATCGCGCATATTCAAAAAGAATAAATAAGGCGATGGATTCACCCGCCGCAGCGCCCGATAAAGATCAAAAGCCGGTAAGTCATAGTCAATGTTAAACCGTTGGCTGACCACTACCTGAAAAATATCACCGGCTTCAATATAGGCTTTCGAGCGCGTCACCATATCGAAATAGGCTTGTTGGCTCATATTAGATTGAGGCGGGGCAAAGGCGTTGGGCACTTGAATATCGCGCTCGCCAATCGTCTCAAACAAGCTATCCGTGGCGCTTTGCAAACGCTCATGCGCCGCTTCATGGGCCTGCTGGGCCGATATCTCCGCATCATGACGCACCGGCGTGACCAACCGAATCGTGTCGGTGACACTGTCGAAAACGGCAATCACCGTTGGCCGCATGAACAGGCAATCTGGCACCCCAAGCACGTCCGGATTGCTGTCCGGCAGGTCTTCCATATGGCGCACCATATCATAGGCCATATAGCCAAAAATACCGGCCGACATGGGCGCCAAACCCTCGGGGATATCGAGCCGCGATTGTTTCAGCACAAGCCGCAAAGCATCCAGTGGCGCGCCCTCCATCGGCTGGTAACTGTCGAGATCAGTGCTGGCCTGGCGATTGATTTCCGGTTGCCCATCACGAATGCGAAACAGCAAATCCGGCGACAGGCCAATCATTGAATAGCGGCCGCGAATGTCTCCGTCTTCCACCGACTCCAGCAAAAACGAATAGGGCTGGCCTTGCGATAATTTCAAATAGGCGGCGACCGGTGTTTCCAAATCAGCAATCAGTTCCGACCAGACAAGCTGGGGGGTTCCTGCGAGATAGGTTTTTTCAAATTCTGAAAAGGCACCTGTTTCAGATGTCATCGCGCCGCCATTTGGTTCACCGCCTGCTGCACGGCACTGTCATAGACTTTAACACCATAGGTGCTGCGCAGGCTCTGAATGAATTGGTTCACCAAATCGGCGCGATATTTGCGCAACTCGCCGCCGTAAATCAAATCCTTGGCTTCGCCGTCTTTCAGTTCAGCGTCAATAACGTCGACCGCCTGCATGACCAATAATTCGCTACCAAAGCCAACCGGCGCCCAAGCAAATTTGCTTTTCTCGACGGCAAATAATTTTTCAACCGCTTGCTCGGAGAAGGTTTCATTGCTGACCTGACGGGTCATCGGCTCTGACGTCAAGGCACGCCGTGGAAAGTCTTTGGCAAGCGTGTCAAAGTCAACGCCGCTATTGCCTTGCGATACTAAATGCTCGGCCATGGCTTCCAATAATTTTGCTTGCTCAGCAACTTTCCATTGGGCGATGGCATCTTGGCGCACGGCGGCTAGTGGCTGCACTTGGCTCGGCTGAATATCTTTCACTTGGGCCCATACAAAACTGCCATCAGGCGCCTCAAACATAGCAATGTCCTCGCCAATCACAGCTCCATAAAGGCTTTCTGTCAGGCTCGGGTAGCGTTGTAAGATTTCCGATGATTTGCCATTTTCCAAAGTGCCATCACGGGTGAATTGCTCGACGCTCACAACAGCTAAATCAAAGCGCTGGCCAATTTCTTGCAAGCTCACACCGGCCGCGCGATTGTCCTCAACGGTTTCAGAAAACGCCACCATGTCTTCAAGTGCCCGATCCAGCGCAATGGCCTGTCGTAAATTATCGGCGACCGCTTCAAAACTCTGCACCACTTCTGGTTTGATATCGCGGACCCGCAACACAACGGCCCCCAATGGGCCTTCAATAACATTGCTGATTTCGCCTTTTTTCATGGCGAATGCTTTTTCGCTCAATTCGGCCGAAATAATGTCGCTGACTTTCACCCATCCCAAATCAGTGTTGTCGAAGTCTTGTTTGGCCGCGCTCACAATGTCAACAAATGGCTTGTTTTGTGCAATCAGCGAACTGACTTTGGCAATCTCAATATCGTCGGCCAATACCAGCTGATCAATAGCGCGTTCCTCGGGCTGGGTGAACAAGTCGATGGATTGCTCATATTCAACACGCAATTCTTCATCCGAAAAAGTCATGTTTTCTGAGAAACGTTCGGCTGTCAGCACCAACAAATCAGCAGAGCGGCGCTCGGCTTGGGTGAAGCGCAATTTGGCCTGCTCGTAAAAGCTCTCGAGTTCTTCCTCGGTTGGTTCGCCGACATCGTCAATCGAGTCGAGCGTCAGGATGAGATATTTGGCAATGCGGCGTTCAAGAAAATGGCTAAATAATTTTTCACTCATCATCGCTGGCATAATGGCGCGCTCATAAGAGGCCTTTGACATTTGATCACGAATGTTAAAGTCGCGTTGATCTTTTACATAGAGTTTTTCGCTCAGACCATTGCGTTGCAAAACCGCGCGGAAAGTTGGCTCGTCAAATTTTCCATTCGGCCCGGCGAAATTTGGGTCGGCAATAATTTCTGCTGCGAGCGCTTCATCGGATTGCCCCAGACCCAAATCAATAGCGGCGGCTCTCAGTGCGGCAGAGCCAATCATATTGCGCAAAACCTCGCGATCCAATCCTAGACCGCGCGCTTGGTCGGGGCTAACAGTGGTGCCGAATTGTTGCTCAATGGCTTGCAATTGCTGCAAATAGCGCAGTTGAAACTCGACGCGTTCAATCTCTTCATCGCCGACTTTGGCCAGCACGCTATTTGAGAAACCGGTGAAGGTGTCGGCAATTCCCCAAAGGCCAAAGGCTACCACCAGAAGGGCGATGAGGAGGATGCCAACGAAACCGTTGACGGACTTACGCATAATGTCGAGCATGAGATTTTCTTTCAGCTATCATGGTTATCTGCTGGTTTGAGCCAGCCGTTGCCGCGCATCATAGTCAACCTAAGCCTTGTCGGCAAGCGGGTGACAGATAAGTTATAACACTGTATGAAAAAGCCAGAAAATACATCAAATAGGAAATCTCATGTCAGCCCAAAAAACCATTAAAGCGCCGCGCCCACTGATTGCTGGCAATTGGAAAATGAATGGCACGCCTGCCGATTTGAAACAAATACGCGCCTTGATTGCCAAATTATCCGGCAAGTCCCGTTACGCTTGCGACACGATGATTTGCCCACCAGCGACATTATTGGCGCCGATGGCAGAACTGCGCGCCAAAATGAAAGCCAGCAGACAATTAGCTTTGGGCGGGCAAGATTGCCACGCCAATGCGTCGGGCGCCCATACCGGTGACATCAGCGCCGACATGCTGAAACAAGCCAAGGCGAGCGCCGTCATCCTTGGCCATTCTGAGCGCCGCAGTGACCATGGTGAAACCGATAAAATCGTTAAAGCCAAAGTCGAAGCCGCGCTCAAAGCCGGACTGAGTGCCATTATCTGTGTTGGCGAATCGCTGAAAGAAAGAAAATCTGGCGACACGTTAAAAGTTGTTGGCAAGCAATTGCGCGGCTCTTTGCCCGATGGTTGCACCAGCGCCAATACGGTGATTGCCTATGAGCCGGTTTGGGCCATTGGTAGCGGTCTGACACCAACGACGGAACAAGTGGCGCAAGTGCATTTGGCCTTGCGCAAAGCTTTGGTGCGTCGCTTTGGTGATGAGGGTTCCAACATGCGCATTCTTTATGGCGGTTCGGTGAAGCCGAGCAATGCGCAAGAATTAATGGCCGTGCCGCATGTAAATGGTGCTTTGGTTGGCGGGGCGAGCCTCAAAGCCAATGATTTTTTAGGTATTTTGGCGGCCTATAAACAATAGATTGTAAAACACTGGCCAAATGCTGACTTATGGTCTAAAACACCGGAAATTTTAGGAGCTTGCTATGACCACCATTCTTCTGGTGATCCACTTGATTATCGCCGTGGCGATGATTGTTTTGATTTTGCTACAACGATCCGAAGGCGGTGCCTTGGGAATCGGCGGTGGCGGCAATGGGATGATGTCCAGCCGTGGTCTTGGCAATGCGTTGACCCGCTCGACCGGTATTCTGGCCGGCGTTTTCTTTCTGACCAGCATTGGTCTGACGGTTTTATCAACCGTCAACAAAAACACTTCAGTGCTTGATTCGGTTATTGAGTCGGAAGGTCAGAATCAAATTCTTGCACCGGCTCCGATCTTGCCGGATTTGGATCTGCCAAGTCCTGAGTAAGCCTCAGTTTTTAACTTATCTGCGGATAAAAATTTCACTAGCGTTTTTCGACTCGCCCGAATCGAATCTATCGCGTAGGTTTCAATCCCATGGCGCGATATATATTTATTACTGGCGGTGTGGTTTCTTCACTCGGAAAAGGTCTGGCTTCAGCGGCTTTGGGCGCATTATTGCAAGCCCGTGGCTACCGTGTGCGACTGCGTAAACTTGACCCTTATTTGAACGTCGATCCGGGCACAATGTCGCCTTACCAGCATGGTGAGGTCTATGTGACCGATGATGGCGCCGAGACTGATTTGGATCTTGGCCATTATGAGCGCTTCACCGGCGTGCCAGCCAGTCGCGGCGATAATGTCACCACCGGTCAAATCTATCGCGATATTCTCGCCAAAGAACGCCGCGGCGATTATCTCGGCGGCACCGTCCAAGTCATTCCGCACGTCACCGATGCGATTAAGAATTTTGTCTTATCAGATGTCGATGACGTTGATTTCGTTCTTTGCGAAATTGGCGGCACGGTCGGTGATATTGAGGGCCTGCCATTTTTTGAAGCCATTCGCCAATTGCGCAATGATTTGCCACGCGGCAATTCAGTATTTGTGCATTTGACGCTGTTGCCGTTTATTCCCGCCGCCGGTGAAATGAAAACCAAGCCGACGCAGCACTCGGTGAAAGAATTGCGCTCCATTGGTATTCAGCCCGATATTTTAATGTGCCGCTGTGACCGTCCCATTCCGGAGAGCGAAAAGCGCAAAATTGCGCTGTTTTGTAATGTTCGCGAGTCAGCGGTGATTGAAGCGCGTGATGTCGATACGATTTATGCCGTGCCGCATTGCTATCATGCCGAAGGGCTCGACACGGAAGTTTTAACGGCCTTTGGTATCACCGATGCGCCTGAGCCTGATATGGAAATGTGGGATGAGGTTGTCAGCAGCGTGCGCGAGCCCGAGGGCGAAGTGACAATTGCTATTGTTGGCAAATATACCGAGCTGAAAGAGGCCTATAAATCGCTCATTGAATCGCTGCAACACGGCGGTATTTCCAATAATGTGAAGGTCAATCTGGAATGGATGGACGCGCAAATATTCGAAAAAGAAGACGCCGCCGCCTATCTTGAAAAAGTTAATGGTATCCTGGTGCCCGGCGGCTTTGGTGAGCGCGGCTCTGAAGGCAAAATCGCCGCCGCCAATTTTGCGCGCACCCGCAATGTGCCTTATTTTGGCATTTGCTTTGGCATGCAAATGGCGGTGCTGGAAGCGGCGCGCAATATGGCTGGTATTCGTGACGCCACCTCATCTGAATTTGGCCTATCCGGCACCCCCGTGGTTGGCCTGATGACCGAATGGGTCGATGGCGAAGTGCTTGAAAAGCGTGGCCTCAGCTCAGATTTGGGCGGCACCATGCGCTTGGGCGCCTTTGAGGCCTATTTGAAACAGGGCAGTCGGGCCGAAGATATTTATGGCACGCGCGTGATTTCCGAACGCCACCGTCACCGTTATGAGGTGAATATGGATTATCGCGCGCAATTAGAGGCCAAAGGCTTGATTTTCTCAGGTGTATCACCAGATGGCGTCCTGCCCGAGATTGTCGAAATTCCTGATCACCCATGGTATATCGGCGTGCAATTCCATCCGGAATTAAAGTCGCGCCCATTTGCGCCACACCCATTATTCGCGTCCTTTATCGAAGCGGCGCTCACTCAAAGTCGCTTGGTTTAGTCCGGCGGGCAAGGATAGATGATGAACCTTTTGAGCCTGAATAATTACGACATTAAAATTGGCGACGGCGCCCCTCTGGTGGTCATGGCCGGTCTCAATGTTTTAGAAGACGAAGGTTTGGCGATGGAAGTTTGCGCTGAATTGAAATCCATCTGCGCAGATTTGCAACTGCCCTATATTTTCAAAGCCAGTTTTGACAAAGCCAATCGTTCTTCCATCAAAAGCTATCGCGGTCCAGGCCAAGAAGCCGGCTTGCCAATTTTGGCGGCCGTCAAAGCGGCTCATAACGTGCCCGTGGTGACAGATATTCACACCCCAGAGCAAGCCGCGCCCGTGGCTGAAATCGCCGAGGTTGTGCAATTGCCAGCGTTTTTGGTGCGGCAAACTGATTTAGTGGTCGCGGCGGCACAAGCGGTGGCGGCCCAGGGCGGCTGGCTACACGCCAAAAAAGCGCAATTTTTAGCCCCTTGGGATTGCGCCAATATTATTTCTAAGGCCCGCGAAGCTGCCCCTGACGTGCAAGTGATTTTGTGCGATCGCGGCTCAAGCTATGGCTATAATAATTTGGTCGTCGATATGCTTGGCATTCCAGAAATGAAAAAACTTGGCGTGCCGGTGACCATGGATGCCACACATGCGGTGCAATTGCCTGGCGCCGATCCGCGCACGGCAGGCGCCAGCACTGGCGGGCGCCGTGATGGCGTAAGCGTATTGGCGAAAGCGGCGATTGCGGCCGGGGCCAATGGCGTGTTTCTTGAGTTTCATCCGCGCCCTGATGAGGCTTTGTGCGATGCACCAAGCTGCTTGCCATTGGATGGCGCGCGCGATTTACTGACAACATTAAAAGCCATTCACCAAGCGGTGAATTAATCGCTCAATGACTTAACGGCCGCGATAGGGTGGCACGCCTTGGTCGGGAATAAACAGCCCGACCGGTGGTTCGCTTGTTTGCCAAAACACATCAATCGGAATGCCGCCGCGCGGATACCAATAGCCGCCAATGCGCAACCACTTCGGCTGCATACAGGCGATGAGACGTTTGGCGACCAGCAGCGTGCAATCTTCGTGAAAAGCGCCATGGTTGCGAAAACTGGCCATGAATAATTTGAAGCTTTTGCTCTCAACCAAAAATTGGTCGGGCACATAATCAACCACAATATGGGCAAAATCTGGCTGGCCAGTAACCGGACAGATTGAGGTAAATTCAGGCACCGCAAAGCGCGCCACATATTGCGTGTCGGGGTGCGGATTGGGCACGCGCTCCAGCACCGCTTCGTCTGGCGAAGCCGGCAGGCTGCTTTGTTGCCCGAGCATGGTGGCGCCGGTCGTGTCGCTGCCTTTAGTGGCCATGTTGACTCCCCTGATATAAGCATGAGTGGCCGAGACTGTCGCGGAACACTTCAACCGCGCATAGCTGCGGCAAATCTTGTTGCAACACCCCCCATAGCCACAAGCAAATATTTTCCAGCGTTGGTTTTTCCAAGCCCTTAATATCATTGAGCATGGAGTGGTCAAGCTGCGCGCGGGCCGCGTCCAGCAGACTGCCGACCCGTTCCAGGTCGACAATTTGACCATTTTCATCGGGCTGGCCTTCGACCGTTATCCGCGCGCGAAAGCTGTGACCGTGCACGCGCGTGTTCGGGTGCCCTTGCGGATAATGGTCAAGGGTGTGGGCGGCATCAAAGTTAAATTCACGCGATAGTTTCATGCAGCGGTTTATGCCCGATTAGCATGGCACGGTCAATCACGGGCTAATCAATGCCGATAATTTTATGGGTTTGCAGGCTCAAGCGCCATTGCGGGTTTTGCAGGCAATAGCTGATGGCGGCCTGCACATTATGCCAACTGCTTTCAGCTTCGCCGGTGTCTATTGGCTGTAAGAAAAAATGCTCAAAATCAAGATCGGCAAAATCATCGGGCGATAGCGTGTCTTGCGGATAAACAAATTTCAGCTCATGGCCGCGGGTTTGTTTCAATGGCGCTTGGGGCTTGGGGCTGACGCAAATCCAATCGACCGCTTCGGGCACTTCAAGCGTGCCATTGGTTTCCACGGCTGTTTCAAACCCACGCGCCGCCAAAATCTCCAAGAGGCCGGCGTCTAATTGCAAACACGGCTCGCCGCCGGTGAACACAATATACGCATCAGCGCCAACAACATCTTCCGGCCAAAGCGCCTGCAATGCATCTGCCAAGGCTTCAGCGCTGGCAAATTTGCCACCATTCTGGCCATCGGTGCCAACAAAATCAGTATCGCAAAAACGGCATTGGGCAGTGGCCCGATCGCGCTCAAGGCCCGACCATAAATTGCAGCCAGCAAAACGACAAAAGACCGCGGGCCGACCGGCTTGCGCGCCTTCGCCTTGCAGGGTGAGAAACATTTCTTTGACGGCATAGCTCATGCGTTTTTCCATTTTTCAAAACCCGCTTGGCGCAAGTCGCAAGCCGGGCAATCGCCGCATCCATAACCCCAGTCATGGCGTTGGCTGCGGTCGCCACGATAGCAGGTGTGGCTTTCTTCAATAATCAGCTCAACTAAGTCTGGCCCACCAAGGCGGTCGGCCAGAGCCCATGTCGCCGCCTTATCAATATACATTAACGGCGTCTCAATGGTGATGTCGCTTTGCATGCCTTTTTCAAGGGCCAATTGCAGCGCGTCCAAAGTATCGCGGCGACAGTCAGGATAGCCAGAAAAATCGGTCTCGCACATGCCGCCAATCAAAACATGCAGGCCGCGTCGATAGGCCAAAGCGGCGCCATAAGTAAGAAATAATAAATTGCGGCCGGGCACAAAGGTCGAGGGCAAGTCATTGTCGAGCATGGTAATCTCGCCATCGCCGATCAGCGCTGTGCCGCCAATCTCGGCCAAGGCAGGCAGCGACAATGTGTGATCATCGCCCAGTTTGTCAGCCCAGTCTGGGTTCAGCGTCAACATGTGCTGGCGCAGATTGGCCCGACAATTAAGCTCAATCTTATGGGTTTGGCCGTAATCAAAGCCAAGGGTTTCGACGCGTGCGTAATGGGTCAGCGCATGGGCCAAGCACACGGCGGAGTCTTGTCCGCCGGAAAACAATACTAAAGCTGTTTGGTGCGCGCTCATCTGTCGTATCACTATACCTTACTTCCATTTAGCCGCAATTGACCCAACTCCAGCCGCTTCGTCAAGCTGCATCTACTTATATTTGCAAGGGGCCAGGAAAAGGGTTAAGACAGGCAATCAATTGAGAACAGCTATGAGGCAGTCATGACCGGCATTTTAGATATCATTGGGCGCGAAATTTTAGACAGTCGGGGCAACCCCACGGTTGAGGTCGATGTGGTTCTAGAGGATGGCAGTTTTGGCCGCGCCGCTGTGCCGTCTGGCGCCTCAACCGGTGCTTATGAAGCCGTTGAATTGCGCGATGGCGACCCTGAGCGTTATTTCGGCAAAGGTGTTTTGAAAGCCGTTGATGCGGTCAATGGCGAGATTTACTCAGCCCTTTGCGGTATGGATGCGACCGAACAATTGCACATTGATAAAACCCTGATTGCCCTTGATGGCACGGCAAATAAGGCGCGCTTGGGTGCCAATGCTATGTTGGGCGTGTCTTTAGCCGTCGCCAAAGCAGCGGCGGAAGCGCAAATGACGCCTTTATGGCGCTATGTCGGTGGTGCCAATGCGCGGGTTTTGCCAGTGCCAATGATGAATATCGTCAATGGCGGCGCCCATGCTGACAACCCCATCGATGTGCAAGAATTTATGATTATGCCGCTGGCCGCCAATAGTCTCAGCCAAGCGGTGCAAATGGGCGCCGAAGTGTTTCACACGCTGAAAGGTCTGCTGAATGCCGATGGCTTGGCCACAGGGGTTGGCGACGAGGGCGGTTTTGCACCAAATTTGGCGTCAACCGATGCCGCTTTGGGCTATGTCATGAAGGCCATTGAAAAAGCTGGTTATAAGCCGGGCGAGGATATTTATCTGGCGCTTGATGCGGCGGCCACTGAGTTTTGTGAGAACGGTGTGTATCATTTGGCCGGCGAGGGTAAGAAACTCGACGCTGGAGAAATGGCCGCCTATTGGGCCGATTTATGCGGCCGTTTCCCGATTATCTCAATCGAAGATGGCATGGATGAAAATGATTGGGATGGCTGGAAAGCGTTGACCGATGCGATTGGCGATAAAGTGCAATTGGTTGGCGATGATTTATTCGTCACCAACCCAGCCCGCTTGGCCGATGGTATCAAACAGGGGGTGGCCAATTCCATTTTGGTCAAGGTCAATCAAATCGGTACGTTGTCGGAAACCTTGGAAGCCGTCGAAATGGCGCATAAGGCGTCCTATACCGCCGTCATGTCGCACCGGTCAGGCGAGACCGAAGACGCGACCATTGCCGATCTGGCGGTGGCCACGAATTGCGGTCAAATCAAAACCGGTTCTTTGGCCCGTTCTGATCGTTTGGCGAAATATAACCAACTTTTGCGAATCGAAGAATCACTGGGCGAACACGCTATTTACCCAGGGAAATCAATACTTAAGTAGGTTTCCTTCGACTCATAATTGATTTTCGCTTGACCCAACGAATCAAATCGTGATTCGTTAGCCCATGATTCGTTTTATGACATCTCGGCCATCAAGCCGTACCATTGGCAAGCCGCCCGTGCGCTTGCGCCAGCTTTTGCCGACTGCGGCGATGATGCTGGTGATTATCGGTTTGACCTATCAATCCTTACAGGGCAATCGTGGGGTGAGCGGTTGGCAAGATTTGCAGCGACAGCGGGCTGCCAAACAGCATGAATTAACCGCCTTACAGCAGGCCAATGACGATTTGCAACAGCAAATAGCGCGGCTTAGCGGTGATACGCTGGACTATGATTTCCTCGATGAACGGGCCCGCAAAGTGCTCGGCCTTGTCGGCCCCGATGAAGTGGTTGTGTTTAATCAACACCTTCGCCGCAACTGAGCCTAAATCCTCTATATTTTCTCTGCTAATCAGCGTATAAAACGGGCATGACTGTGGTGATAGATAACACTTCGGGCGCACGTGTTCGCCATCCTGAAAAGCAAAAAAATGCTGACACGCCACTTTTGCGCAAGCCAAGCTGGATACGGGCAAAAGCCCCCGGCTCGCCGATTTATGCCGAAACCAAGGCGATTGTGAAGGAAAATGGTCTGGTCACCGTCTGCGAGGAAGCGGCGTGTCCAAATATTGGTGAATGTTGGTCACAGCGCCACGCGACTTTCATGATTATGGGTGAGATTTGCACCCGCGCTTGCGCCTTTTGCAATGTTGCCACCGGCGTGCCCCAAGCGCTGGATGCCAATGAGCCGACCCATGTTGCCGATGCGGTGGCCAAATTAGGCCTGCGCCATGTCGTCATCACCTCGGTTGACCGCGATGACTTGGCCGATGGTGGGGCGCAGCATTTTGCCGACACAATTTTGGCCATTCGCGCCAAATCGCCGACGACGACGATTGAAATTCTTACGCCAGATTTTTTGCGCAAAGATGGCGCCCTTGAGGTTGTTGTGGCGGCGCGGCCTGATGTTTTCAACCATAATTTGGAAACTGTGCCGCGCTTATATTTATCGATTCGCCCGGGGGCGCGTTATTTCCATTCTTTGAGCCTGCTACAGCGGGTCAAACAGCTTGACCCAACGATTTTCACCAAATCGGGTATTATGGTGGGGCTTGGCGAGGCGCGCGATGAGGTCATGCAAGTGATGGATGACATGCGCTCTGCCGATATTGATTTCATTACCATTGGGCAATATTTGCAGCCAAGCCGCAAACACGCTGCCATTGACCGATTTGTGACACCAGAAGAATTTGACGGCTATGCAACCGTCGCCCGCTCAAAAGGCTTTATGATGGTCTCATCGACGCCTTTGACGCGCTCATCGCATCACGCTGATGATGATTTTGAAAAGCTGAAAGCTGCCCGCGCAGCCAAAAAAGCCTAGTTTCGTGCAAACAATTAAACTCACCCGTCAAAGCCCGTTCACCGCGCAGCAAATGTACGACATGGTGATTGATGTTGACCAATATCACGCCTTTGTGCCGCATTGCACGGCATCGCGGGTGCGCGAGCGGCGCGACGACGGCTCCATGCTGGCTGATTTGGTGATTGCCTATAAGTTTTTACGCGAAACCTACCGCAGTGAAATCGTCCTCGACCAAGCCCCTTTGCGTGTCACCGTCAATCAAGATCGCGGGCCGTTTCGGCATTTGTTTAATCAATGGCAGTTCATTGACACTGATAGCGGCAGCGATGTGATTTTCGAATTGCAATTTGAGTTTGCCGTGCCGCTATTGCGCAAAATTATTGCTCCAATGATGACCCGCGTGGTTGAGCGTTTTATCGAAGCTTTTGAAGCCCGCGCCCGAGAGCTTTACGGCGCCGCGCACGACCAGGGTTAAGCCAGCCGCGCCAACATCATATCCATCGCTGCATTGACCGTGGCAAGGCGCACTTGGGTGCGGCCAATATCACCAAATTGATGGCACATATGGGTAACACCGTCGGCCGTGGCGGTGGCCATATGCACCGTGCCGGCGGGTTTTTCGGCCGAGCCGCCGCCCGGGCCGGCGATGCCAGAGACCGCCACCGTCAAATGCGCCGTGGTCATATCAAAAGTGTTTTGCGCCATGGCCCGCACCACTTGTTCACTCACCGCGCCATGTTGTTTCAGCAGTTCGGCGGGCACATTCAGCACTTCGCGTTTGGCGCGATTTGAATAGGTAATGAAACTGCGTCCAATGACGACTGAGGAGCCCGGAATTTCGGTCAATAGGGCCGCAATCAAGCCGCCGGTGCAAGACTCCGCCGTGGCCACGCGCATATGCCGCTCACCGCAGGTTTTCAGCAGGCGCTCGGCCTTTTCAATCAGCATTGCATCAAACATTCTTATCTCCCTTACAGCCAACCATAGGCTTGCGCCAACAGCAACACAAGCGCGGCGCCGCCGCCAGCTAAAATATCGTCAAACATCACCCCATGGGCGCCCTTTAGGCTTTTATCGGCCCAGCTAATTGGAAACGGCTTGGCAATGTCCAGCAGCCGAAACAAAACGAAAGCCGCCGCCACACCGACTAGAGTCAGCGGTGCGCCGCTCAGCGCCAAAAACAATCCCGCCACCTCATCAATCACAATTGGCGACGGGTCTTGGTCTTGGCTATGGGCCAACCATATGCGGCAGGCGACATAGCCCAGCCCATAAGTGATAAGGCTGGCGATGAGCAAGCCCAATGCGCCGAAACTTTGGGCAATGAAAATAGCTGGCAGGACAGCCGCCAAAGATCCCCATGTCCCCGAGGCCGGGCGCAATAGGCCGCTACCAAAAAAACTGCCAACCAGCACCGCCGGATGGAAAAACCGTAAATCAGCGGGCAGGGGATGCAGCTTAAGCATCGGCTTCGCTCGCCGCTGGCATCATCAGCGTGACGCTGGCTTGCGCCGCAATGCCTTCACCGCGACCGGTAAAGCCCAAACCTTCTGTGGTGGTGGCTTTAACCGAAACACAGCCGATTGGCAGGCCAGCAATGGCGGCAATTGAGGCACGCATGGCGTCGCGATGCGGACCAATTTTCGGCTCTTGGCAAATAATCGTCACATCCATATGGCTGATTTGCCCATGATGCTGGTCAGCCAGCCCCACGGCATGGCGCAAAAAGTCAGCCGATGGGCGGCCTTTATTGGCTTTTTGCGTGTCGGGAAAATGATCGCCAATATCGCCCAAAGCCAAAGCGCCCAAAAGTGCATCGGTTAGCGCATGCAAGGCCACATCGGCGTCAGAATGGCCAATCAGCCGACGATTATGGGCAATGTCGACACCGCATAGTTTTATGCTCTCAGCGCTGCCGACCGCATCAAGCTTGTGCACGTCAAAACCAGTGCCGGTGCGCGGCCATAATACAGCCGGTTGCGGCGGCTGAAAATCTTCTTCATGGGTCAGTTTGATATTCGCTGCATCACCGGCCACAAGCGCCAAGCTAAGCCCCGCCATTTCCGCCACAGCCGCGTCATCGGTCAGGCCGGCTGGCGCTTTCAAATGGGCCGCCAAAATAGCTTCATAATGAAAAGCCTGCGGGGTTTGCGCCTGCCAGAGACCATCGCGCGATACGGTTTCGACAATCGCCCCCTTATCGACACGTTTCAGCGTATTGGTCACCGCTAGCGCCGGAATGGCCCCAGCCGCAGAGCCGAGACCGGCCAAGCAGCGCGAGATTAATTGCTCTGAAACATACGGCCGGGCGCCGTCATGAATGACCACTTGTTTGGGTTTAATGGCCGCCAAAGCGTGCAGTCCGGCGAGCACGGATTGCTGTCGGCTTTCCCCTCCGTGGGTGACTATAATATCATTATAATTCAGTTGCTTAATGCATTTTTCATAAAGTGATACATCATCTTTGTGAATGACCACGCAAATGCTGCCGATCTGATTATGGCGGGCAAAGGCGTCAAGGCTTGCGGTCAGCACCATACGGCCGCGCGCGTCACCGGGCAGCCGGCGATATTGCTTCGGTAAGCCGTCGCCAGCCCTTTGGCCGCGCCCGCCGGCAACAATGACCGCGGCGGTTGTCATAGATGGATCTGTTGCATTCATGGCGACAAGTTAGCCTGATGTTATCCGAAAGGCGATATTTTTCTTAAAATGGCTTGCCCTGTGCACGCTTTGCCTGCATTTTAGGCACTCATGCAATTGTCAGGATTTTGCACAAATAATGACCAACCTCCTATCAGCCTTAGCGCCGGCATCAGATGCGGCGCCGTCACTGTTTTTGGCCCCCATGTCGGGGGTGACGGATCACGCCTTCCGCCGTTGCGTGGCGGATGTCAGCGGCGCCTATGTTGTGTCCGAAATGGTCGCCAGCGAGGAATTGGCGCGGCAGCGCAAAGATGTGGTGATGCGCGCTGAGGGCAAGGGCTTACAGCCGTTTATTATGCAATTGGCCGGTCGCGATCCGGCGTGGATGCGCGAAGGCGCCCGACTGGCCTGTGAGGCCGGGGCCGATGTGGTGGATATTAATATGGGCTGTCCGTCGCGACACGTCACTGGCGGCTTGTCGGGGTCGGCGCTAATGCGCAATGAAGATCTGGCGCGGCAAATTATCGAAGCGACGTGCGAGGGCAGTCGAAAGCCGGTGACCTTAAAAATGCGGCTTGGCTGGGATCACCAATCTCTTAATGCCCCGCAACTGGCGCAGATTGCCGAGCAAACTGGGGTGGCTATGATTACCATACATGGCCGCACCCGCTGCCAATTTTACAAAGGCCAAGCCGATTGGGCGGCCGTGCGCCGCGTTGTGGAGGCGGTCTCCATTCCGGTCGTGGTCAATGGCGATATTGTTGATGGGGCGTCGGCGCAAGCGGCTTTAACCGCCTCAACCGCGCGCCATGTGATGGTCGGGCGTGCTGCCATTGGACAGCCATGGTTGCTGGGCCAAATTGGCAGCTTTTTGAAAAATGGTGTGTGGCCAGCGGCGCCAGATGCAGCGCAGCAAGCGGAGATTTTCACCCAATGGTATCGCGCCTGTATAGCGCTTTATGGCGAGCGATTGGGCGTGCGTATTGGCCGCAAACATATTGCTGGCTTTATTGAAGCGCATCTTGGGGCCACCCACGGGCGCGCCCAGCGGGCACAAATTTGCCAGCTCAGCGATCCAAAACAAGTCGAAACCGCCATGCAGGCGCTTTATCGGCAAGACAAATCCAGTGAGGTAGCGGCGTGAATTCTTCCAGTCATGAAAAACTCGTGCTTGATGCGATACCCCAGCCGGTGCTGTCAGTGTCGAAAAATGGCCGCATCAGCTATGCCAATTTCGCGGCCCAGGAATTTTTTGGCTCCAGCCTCAATATGTTGCAAAAATTATCCTTTGCGCAAGTGGCGCCATTTGGCAGTCCGGTAATTGGTTTGGTTGAAAAATGCCTGACCGACGGCATTAGCTTTAACGAATATGGTCTTGATTTGGCCGGCCCCACCATGGGCAATGACCGCATGGTTGACATGCATGTGACGCCTTTACATCTAGCCGATGGCGAGCAGGCTTTAGTGGTTATTCAAATGCGTTCGATTGCCCATCACATTGACCGGCAATTGACCCATCGCGGCGCCGCGCGTTCGGTCAGTGCCATGTCGGCGATGTTGGCGCATGAAATTAAAAACCCACTATCGGGCATTAAGGGGGCAGCGCAATTATTGGAAGCCGATGTCAGCGACGAGAATATCGAGCTTACCCAATTGATTTGTAGCGAAACCGACCGGATTGCCGGACTGGTCGATGAATTTGAGCAATTCACCGAGACCCATGCCGATTTGGAAAGCTCGGTCAATGTTCATGCGGTGCTTGAAAATGTTCGTCTGTTGGCCCGCAATGGTTTTGGCAAACATGTGAAATTTGTCGAAGCCTATGACCCCTCCTTGCCGGCGGTTTTGGGCAATAAGGATTTACTGACGCAAGTATTTTTGAATTTGGTCAAAAATGCTGCCGAAGCGGTTGACGGTAAAAAGGGCGAAGTGCGCATGACCTCGGCCTATCGCCCGGGCGTGCGCTTATCGGTGCCGGGGCGGGCAAGGCCGGTCAGCCTGCCGTTAGAATTTTGCATTATTGATAATGGCAATGGGGTGCCGGAAGATATCAAGCCGCATTTATTTGACCCCTTTGTCACCACTAAATCCGGCGGCTCTGGCTTGGGCCTTGCCTTGGTTGCCAAAATTATTGGTGATCATGGCGGCACCATTGAGTGCGAAAGCCAGCCCGGCCGAACCGTATTTTGCGTCCGCTTGCCAGTTGCAACCGACGCTATTCAATCAGGAGACGCCAATGAGTAAGGGCACAGTTCTGGTCGCAGATGACGACAAAGCCATTCGCACCGTTTTAACGCAAGCCTTGGGGCGCGCCGGATTTGATGTCCGCGCCGCCAGCACTGCCGCTTCTTTATGGCAATGGGTCAGCAATGGCGAGGGCGATGTGATTGTCACCGATGTGATGATGCCGGACCAAAATGCTTTTGATTTGATTCCACGGATTAAAAAATTGCGCCCCGATTTGCCAATCATTGTGGTCAGCGCCAAAAACACGCTGGCAACCGCCATCACAGCGGCAGAAAAGGGCGCCTTTGACTATCTCCCCAAGCCCTTTGACTTGGCCGAATTAACCGGCCTCGTGCAACGCGCCATTGATTTGCCAACACAAGGGGCTGGCAACGCCCAGCCCGCGTCCGACGAAGAAGCCCTGCCATTGGTTGGCGGCTCGCCGGCCATGCAAGATATTTACCGCTCAGTGGCGCGGCTGACGCAAAATGATTTATCCGTGTTAATCACCGGTGATAGCGGCACTGGCAAAGAGCTCGTGGCCCGTGCCTTGCATGATTACGGGCGTCGTAAACGCGGTGAATTCGTTGCCTTGAACATGGCAGCAATCCCGCGTGAATTGATCGAAAGCGAATTATTCGGCCATGAAAAGGGCGCTTTCACCGGCGCCAATCAGCGCATGGAGGGCCGTTTTGCACAAGCCGAAGGCGGCACTTTATTTCTCGATGAGATTGGCGATATGCCAATGGAAACGCAAACCCGATTATTGCGAGTTTTGCAGGAGGGCGAATATACGACGATTGGCGGGCGCCGCGCGATTAAGACGGATGCGCGAATTATCGCCGCTACCCATCAAGATTTGCGCCAGCTCATCCGCCAAGGCTTGTTCCGAGAAGATTTGTATTTCCGCCTCAATGTGGTGCCGTTGCGCTTGCCACCTTTGCGCGAGCGGCGCGAAGACATTGCCGATTTGGTGCGCCATTTTATGGCTCTGGGGGCGCGCGAAGGCTTGGCCATGAAAACCTATGACAGCGAAGCCATGGAGGCGATGCGTGCCTATTCATGGCCCGGCAATGTGCGCGAATTAGAAAATCTGGTGCGCCGCATATCGGCGCTTTATGCCGAAGATGTGATTACCGGCGATATCGTCCGCATGGAGCTGAGTGATAATCAGGCGGAAAACGCCGCCGCGCCGCATAGTGTCAGCGAGTCGGGCAGTTTGATTGACAGCCTATATTACCATTTGACCAGCTATTTCGAAGGCCATGGCGATGACTTGCCGCCCAATGGCCTCTATGAGCGCGTTCTGCGCGAGGTCGAAGTGCCACTGATTGAACTGAGCTTGCAGGCGACGCGCGGCAATCAAATTAAAACCGCTGAGCTTTTGGGGCTGAACCGCAATACATTGCGCAAAAAAATCCGCGACCTTGAAATTGATGTGGTGCGCGGGATCAAGAAATAAAATGCGGCTTGTCGCTGGTTTAGCCAGACGATAAGCTGACGGCTAAATTGATAGGGAGAGAATCAAATGGGACAAGGTCCACTTAATGGCATTAAAATCGTTGAATTCGCAGGTATTGGGCCAGGGCCGTTTTGCGCCATGTTGCTGTCCGATATGGGGGCTGAAATTATCCGTATCGACCGCAAAGGCAGTCGCGGTGGCTCGGTCAACGACATCGGTTCGCGTGGCCGCAAATCGGTTGCCCTAGATTTGAAAAAGCCAGAAGGCATTGAAGCCTGTTTGAAATTGATTGAAGCGGCTGACGTTGTGCAAGAAGGTTTCCGCCCAGGCGTGATGGAGCGTCTTGGCTTGGGGCCAGATGTGTGTTTGGCGCGCAATCCAAAATTGGTCTATGGCCGAATGACCGGTTGGGGACAATATGGGCCGCTGGCCAATGCCGCAGGCCATGACATTAACTACATTGCCTTAACCGGCGCTTTGGCTGCCATTGGCCGCAAAGAAGCCCCCGTGCCACCGCTGAATTTGGTCGGTGATTTCGGCGGCGGCGCTTTATATTTGGCCATGGGCATTTGCGCGGCGCTGATTGAAGCTGGCAAATCGGGCAAGGGCCAAGTTGTTGATTGCGCGATGACCGATGGCGCCACTTCTTTGATGAGCATGTTCTATGGCATGAAAGCCTCAGGCATTTGGACCACCAATCGCAGCGATAACATGCTCGATGGGGCGGCGCATTTTTATGATGTTTACGAAACCGCCGACGGCAAATTCGTTTCCATTGGTTCAATCGAACCGCAGTTTTATGCCTTGTTGCGCGAAAAAGCCGGTTTTGATGACAGCGCCTTTGACGCGCAAATGGATCGCAGCGCCTGGCCGGATTTGAAGCAAAAAGTGGCTGATGCCTTTAAGACCAAAACCCGCGACGAATGGGACGCCATTATGCTGGGCACTGATATTTGCTATGCGCCGGTTCTTGATATGGATGAAGCCTATCACCATCCGCATAATCAGGCGCGTGAAACGCTGGTTGAAGTTGACGGCGTGGTGCAGCCCAATGTGGCGCCGCGCTTCAGCCGTACGGAAAGCAAAATCCAAGGCCCGGCGCCGACCAATGGTCAGCATAATGATACAGCCCTCAATGAATGGGGCTTTTCAGATGAGGATGTGGCGGCGTTGAAAGCTGCTGAAGCGATTTAGCGTTTAATTCTCGGCATTGACCCACCAGCTGTCGACCCGCGCGCCATAGGGGGCGTGGGCGTCAGTGTGTTCGACATAATGCCAGGCAGCGACCCATTGCACGGGATTGTGAAACAGCGGCACGAAATAACCGCTGCTCATCAAAGCCCGATCAACGGCACGGGCGGCAGTGATGAAATCGTCGCTGCCGCGTGCTTTGGTCAGCGCCTCAATGGCATTGTCTAATCCGCTATCGCTCAGGCCCGCATAATTGCGGCTACCCTGCGTTGTGGCGGCCTCAGAGCCCCAATAATAAGCCTGTTCATTGCCCGGCGATAAAGAGGCGAAATAATTATACACGATAATGTCAAAATCAAAGGTCTGTAGGCGTCGCTGATATTGGCTGGCGTCGAGCAGGCGCACTGATAAATCAATGCCGATTTGCGCCAACATGCGCCGCCATGCGAGGGCTAAACGCTCATCTTCGCGCCGTTGCACAATTATTTCCAACTGCACGGCTTGGCCATTGGGAGCATATAATTGCGCGCCCTTGAGCTGATATCCGGCTGCTTGCAATAGGCCCATGGCTTGGCCCCGCAATTGCCGGTCACGACCAGAGCCGTCGCTTTGCGGCGCGCGATAGCCTCGCGCCAGCTGCGTTTTATCGATCGGGCTATCTTGCAAAAGCGCCATTTCTTGGCGTGATGCGGGCCGCCCTTGGGCGCTCAATTGCGTATTGCCGAAATAACTATCTGTGCGCTGGTAAACCCCGCCATACAGAACTTTATTGACCCATTGAAAATCAAATAACAGGTCCAGTGCTTGGCGCAATTCGGGGCTTCGCAAACGGTTTCGGCGGGTGTTTAAAACAAAGGCGCGCAAACCCGATGGCGTCGCCAGCGGAATCGCCTTTTTATGAATACGCCCATCTTTGGCCGCCGGAAATTGATAGCCCGACAGCCAGCGTTGCGGGTTGCGTTCAAACCAAATGTCGATATCGCCAGCCTTAAAAGCTTCAAAAGCGGTGTTTTCATCGCGGAAATAATCCTCGACAATAAGCTGGAAATTGTGTCGCCCGACCATCAATGGCAAGTCTTTGGCCCAATAATCCGCCTGTTTTTGAAACCGCACTTGTGCTCCCGGTGCGATTTCTTCAACCACATAGGGTCCAGAGCCAACTGGTAATTGCAACGAGGCGGCCTGAATGTCGCGATTTTCATAGATATGTCGCGGCAAAATCGGCATCAGACCGAGAATTAGCGGCAGTTCGCGGTCGGGATTATCGGCATTAAAATGCAGGGTAATCGTGCGGTCGTCGGTAATCTCAAAGCTTTCGACTTTGCCATAATAATAGCGATGATTGGGACGCCCTTGGGTTTTGAGCAATTCCAAGGTGAAGGCGACATCCGCCGTCGTCACCGGCACACCGTCAGAAAACCGCGCTTGCGGCCGCAAACGAAAAGTAACGCTGGAGCGGTCTTCGGCCGTGCTGACGCTTTCCGCCAACAGCCCATAAAGGCTGAAAGCCTCATCATAATTGCGGTCCAGCAGGCTTTCAAACACCCGTTCCCGAATATTACGCGCCGCATTGCCACGAATGGAGAACGGGTTGAGGCTATCAAAACTGCCCAATTGCGCCTGCCGCAGAGTGCCGCCCCGCAAAGCCCTCGGGTCGGCGTGCCGATAATGTTCAAAATCCGCCGCCAAAGCAGGTTCGCCATGCATGGCCAGCCCATGGGTTGCTTGCTGTGCCAACGTGTTTTGTGGCACGGCAAGCAAGCCAATTAACAACGTAGAGAGTAAAAACCGCATGATTAATCTTCCCGTCGCGGCCAGATTAAATGTCTGAACCAATGTATAAAGGAATTATCTTTATGGTTTAAGTAGTGTAGATAATTCATTGTTTTTTCATATTTTTCTTTATCTTCAAACATGGTCTCGCGGCGATTGAGCGGGGTCGCAGTATCGAGCTTTTTAATCTCCCGGGCTGGATTGCCAGCCGCGATAACATTGGCCGGAATATCGCTGGCCACCACGGAACCAGCGCCAATCACGCTATTTTCGCCAATCGTCACGCCCTTGCACACTTTCACCCCTTCACCGAGCCATACATTATTGCCCAAAACAATTGGCGCCGTTGGGCCGGGCGAAGCCAGACGGTCATAAATATCGTGCCAATCGGCGTCAGAAATGTAAACCCGGCTGGCAATCATCACATTGTCGCCGATTTGCACATGCGCCGCTGAAACAATCTGCAATCCTGGGGTCAGTAGGCAATAGCTGCCAATATCAATACGGCCATTGCCGCCGGCGCCGTCGGGCCAAGTGCACAGTCGTGACATTTGCCCACGGGCGGTAGAAATATGCACATGGTCGCCAAGATGAATATCCTTGCCGTAGATTTCTAACCCACGCGGGCCAATAAGCTCTAGGCCGCTGCCGACGCTGTCAAATTGCGGTTCAATGCGGTAGCGCGTGTAAACCCTGCGGCAAAAATTGATCAGCCGCCGCATGGCATAGGGTTTATGGTCACGCCTCACTGCTTGGTGACTCCTTGAGGGCGGCGACTTTGGGGCGCTTTTTGCTGTCCTCAACAGCTGTTTCGCGCCATTCGAATTTTTTATAATCCGGCCGTTTTTGAATGGTCGGCTTAATCACTTCAAAATAGGGCGACAAATCGAAATCGCGCGGCGTAAACAGCGAATGATGGCGGATATGCAAGACTTCGCGCTGATTTTCGCGAGTGATTTGCGGCAAAATAGGATAGCCAACCGACTGAAACGCACGCGCAATTAAGGTCGAACAAATGGCTTGCGATGGCTCGCCGCTGCCCAGCGCAATCATCCGCCGTTTCCAGCTTTCTGGCACCGGCGGTTGCGGCAATAAAAACCGCGCCAAATCGACAACATTTTTAATGTCATAGCTCATGCCCAGCGACTCAATGATGAATTTCTGCACCGCCGCATTATCCTCAGCGGTTATCAGCGACGGGCGGCAAATGCGCGTGTTATAGCCGAGATATTTGGTCATTGAGACGCTGATCACACCATCGCTCAAATCAGCCTCAATCAAAGACGCCGTGTGGCCGTGTTCGTCTTTTAAGCCCGCCTCGCGGCCGACATAAAAGGCGGCGTGTGACCATGTTGATTGGGTGAGATATTTAATCGCCGAAGACACACGCTGATTGCCCTCAACTAGCAGCACATCGCCGGGGCGCATGTTTTTTTCAAGCTCAGCGAGCGGAATGAACTGATAGGATTGGTAATTCATTATCGGCTTTTGGATATAGCGGATAATGAGCCCAGCGAAGAAGCGCGATATGTGACGTAGCATGAGCCTAATTTTCTAACAAATTAATGCGTATTGTTAACACGCACGCAATAGCGCGTGCCGTCGAATTTTTCAAATATTTGATTTACCTCAGGGTGGCGAATGGGTTGCGCGCTGGTGTCGCGCAGAAGGTTTTGCTCTGATACATAAGCGATATATTCGCTGTCATCGCTTTCGGCCAATAGGTGATAAAACGGTTGGTCCTTCTTCGGGCGGACTTCGGCGGGAATCGACAGCCACCATTCTTCGGTATTGCTAAACGTCGGGTCGACGTCAAAAATTACCCCGCGAAAAGCAAAAACTCTGTGCTTAACTACTTCACCGATTTGGAATTTTGCTTCTCTTTCAATCATCTCGTCCCTTTTCTTGCCTTTGCTTGCACGGTTTGTTTGGTGCTTGAACATACGCACATCAACCGATAGTGTCGCACTCAATATAACATATTTCAACAAAGGTAGTCACATGTCACATTTTCCTGCGCTTTTTAAACCCTTCACCCTTAATAAATTGGAAATTCCCAACCGTATCGTGATGGCGCCGATGACCCGCAGTTTTTCGCCTGATGGCATTCCAACTGAAGATGTCGCGGCCTATTACCGGCGCCGCGCCGAAGGCGGCACTGGCCTGATTATCACTGAGGGCACAACGATTAATCATGGCTCAGCCAGTGGGGACCCGAAAATTCCAAATTTCCACACCGCTGAAGCTCTGGCCGGTTGGCAGCGTGTGGTTGATGAAGTGCATGAGGGCGGTGGTCTGATTATGCCGCAAATCTGGCACATGGGTGCCATGCGCCCTGAAGGCACTGGCCCATCGCCAGAAACCCGCACTGTGTCGCCATCAGGGTTGAAATATCCCGGCAAAGAAACCGGCGTATCGCTGAGCAAGCAAGAAGTCGAAGACATTATCGACGCTTACGTCAGCGCCGCTGTTTCGGCCAAAGAACTGGGTTTTGACGGCGTGCAATTCCACGGCGCGCATGGCTATTTAATCGATCTCTTCTTCTGGGAAGGTACCAATGTGCGCGATGATGAATTCGGCGGTGAATTGCCGGAGCGCACGCGTTTTGCCAGCGAAATTATTTCCCGCACGCGGGCTGAAGTGGGTGACGACTTCCCGCTTATTTTGCGTTTCTCACAATGGAAACAGCAAGATTTTGAGCATAAAATGGCCACAGACCCAGACCAACTCAAGGCTTTCCTCGAACCATTGCAAGCCGCTGGCGTCGATTGTTTTGATTGCTCAACACGGCGTTTCTGGGAGCCAGAATTCGAAGGCTCAGAGTTGAACCTGGCTGGCTGGGTGAAAAAACTCTCCGGCGTGCCAACCATTACCGTCGGCTCAGTTGGTCTCGACAGCGACTTTATTAACGCCTTTGTCGGCGAGGGCGCCGCTGCCGCGCCGATTGACGGTCTGGTGCAACGTCTTGATGATGGCGAATTTGATTTGGTTGGTGTCGGTCGGGCGCTTTTGGCTAATCCAGATTGGGCCAATAAAGTGCGTGATGGTCACATCGGCGACCTCAATGCTTATTCAAAAGAAGATTTATCACGCCTGACCTAAGCGCTGGCGTTTAATTAAACGGCAATAGGGGCGGCGGCTCTTATTGCCGTTTATTTTGTCTCAAATTCGGCCGCGACAGATGACGGGCTGCCAGCCAACCACAGGCAGACAAAAGCCAGCAGGCTAATCAGGCCGACCAGAATAAACGCATTTTGATAGCCGCCGCCAAAATCATAAACCAGACCAATCAGCAGTGGCCCCAGCGACACGCCGCCATTCATAATCAATTGATTAACGCTCAAAATGCGCGGAAACTCGCGCACGCCAAAGGCTTTGCCTATGAGCAATGGCTGCGACATCAAAATATTGCCAACCGTGGCGCCAAACAACACTGTCATTAGCGTCACCATTAAATAGCCCTCGGCAAAGGCAATGCCAATCATTGCCAGCGCTTGCAGCAAATACAGTGCCAACACAAATGGATAAATATTCAGCCGGTCTAAAAAGGCACCGCAAATCAGCCGTCCAGTAAGCGAGCAAAACGCCATCAGCGCCAAAGTTGCCGCGGCAGTGGCGGCGTCGGCGCGTTCCAAGCCCCAATTAAAAATATGCGCAATCGTGCCAACTTGCGTGGCCATGGCAAAAACAGACGCAATGGCGCTGAGAATAAAAAACCGCGTGCGAATGGCTTGTGTGGCGCTCATGCCGATTTGCGACGCCGGTGTCTGGCCGGCTTCTAATGTGTCGCCGTCCGGTGTCAGCCCCATATCATGCGGGTCGGGGCGCATCAGCAGCAAAGACAAAGGCACGATTAATAAAATCAGTATTACCGGCACCGGCCCGCGCATGGCGGTCAGGCCAAACTCCGACAGCAAGCCAGCCAGAAGCGGCGTCAACACAATACCGCCAAGCGATAGCCCTGATTGCGTCAACGCCAAAGCCAAGGCGCGGCGGCGGATAAACCAGCGGGCCACCAGTGTCGTGGCTGGCACAAGCGCAGTCATCGCATAGCCAATGCCAATCAGCACATAACAAGCATAGATTTCCCAAAGGCTACTGGTTTCGGGCAAAAGATAAAAACTGGCTAATAAAACAAGGGCGCCACTGCAGACGGTATAGCGCACGTCATAGCGCGAAATCATTTCGCCAACGGCAATCCCCATAAAGCCCGCCGTCAGCAGAAAAATCGTGTTGGCAGTCGATATTTGCGAGACTGAGAAACTGGTCGATGAGACAATCGTCTCAAGCAAAACCGACATGGCGTAAAACACCAAACCGGCGCCAATCATCAGACTGTATCCAATGGCGATTAAAACCGCCCATCCAAAAAACGGACCAGTGCTGGTTTTGGACATAAGCGCTCTCCCAAGCTCAAAGCAGAATAGGCTTGAATTGCCCATCAGAAGTCTCAAAATAGCGACCAAATTGAGACTTGCAATCAAAAGGATGGTTATGAAACTTTTTACTTCCAAATTTGGCCCCAACCCAGAAGCCCTGCGAAAAATATTGTCGCTCAAGCAATTGGATATTGAGGTTGAAGAAATTGACATGATGGGCGGCCAAAATCGCAGTGAAGAATTTTTGAAAATTAATCCGGCGGGTCAATTGCCATGCCTGCAATTAGATGATGGCACGGTGATTGCTGAAGTGGCGGCGATTGCTGAATATATTGAAGAAATTAAACCTGATCCGGTGCTCAGCGGCAGCACCGCCAGCCAACGGGCTGAAACCCGTATGCGCATGCGCCAGCTTGATTATTTGGTGCTGGCACCGATGATGGCTGGCTATCGCCATAGCGAGGGCAAGGGCTTTTTCGAGGGCCGCATGTTATTGCTCGATGACTATGGCGCGCCGTCAAAACAAATTGCCGCTGAGGGGCTGAAATGGGTCAATAATCTATTGGCCGATAAGCGCTATATTTGCGGCGATCGTTTGACCTATGTCGACGTTGCCTTTTACTGTTTGGTCGGTTTTTTGGCCAAAGTTAGTTTGCCAATTGACCCATCTTTGACACATGTCACAGCCTATTTTGAGCGCCTGGCGCAGCACGAGATTATCGGACAAAAATAATGATTCACGACATTCCTGAAAATGCCGGCACCTCGAGTGATTCGGCTTTAAGCACCTTATTGCAACGCGAAGTGATTTCCATGGATCAAGAAACCGGCACATCAATTGTCAGTTTTTGCATTCCAGATGTATTTTTGAACATGCAAGGGGTGCTGCATGGCGGGGCTTATGCCACCATGCTCGACACCGCCTGCGGGGTAGCCATACGCGGCAAGCTGGATATGTCCGTTTATGGCGGCAGTTCGACGTTAGAATTGAAAACGAGTTTTTTGAAGGGCGGCGCGCCGGGCAATTATATTGCCAAAGGCTATGTCCGACGAATTGGCAAATCAATTGCTTTTGTTGAAGCAGATTTGTTTAATGATGCAGAGGAATTGGTTGGTCGCGCCAGCGCAACATTCAAGCTGCGGCTGCGCAAAAAACCGGCTGAGAAAAACGATTAGGAGAGCACCATGGCACGCAAAATTTTACTCTTGGCTTTGAGCTTGGTTATTTTGGCGGCGGTTTACGCCACCGGATTGCTGCGTGACTGGTATGGGTTGCCGCGTGGGCCCGGCGAAATTACCGGCCGCGAGCGGGCGCCAATTCTCGTGTCGACGCGCGAGGCCGAGCAAGCCGCTATTCGCGCTGGCCTGACGCAAAATATCGATCAAGATAAGCAAATCCTGTTTGGCGATTTGCATGTGCACACCACTAATTCAACCGATGCGTTTTTGTGGTCAATGCCAATTTTTGGCGGCGAGGGCTCGCACCCGCTGGCCGATGCCTGCGATTATGCGCGCCATTGTTCGGCCATTGATTTCTGGGCCATTACCGACCATGCCGAAGCCTCGACGCCGAAACGTTGGGAAGACACGAAGCAAAGTATTCGCGCTTGTAATGCACTGTCCAGCTCCTCGGAGAGCCCAGATTTGGTCAGCTTCATTGGCTTTGAGTGGACCCAAGTCGGCGCCCGGCCGGAAGAACATTACGGCCATAAGAATGTAATTTTCAAAGACTTAGAAGACAGCAAAGTGGCGGCTCGTCCGATTGCCTCGGGCGGGGTGACGGTCAATGCTTTGCGCACCAATGGTAAAGGCTTGGTGCCTTTGGCTTTGCCTCTTTTAGACTTCAGCAATCGGCAAAATTATTTTGATATGCGCCGGTTCTTGGATGAAGCCTCCAATGTGCCGCTTTGCCCCAGCGACGTGCCGGCCAATGAATTATCTGATAGTTGCTTTGAAATTGCCGATAATCCCGGCGCTTTGGTGGCCAGCTTTGAGCAACAGGGACTTGATCCACTGATTATTCCGCATGGCACGTCTTGGGGGTTTTACACGCCGACGGCCGTGACCTTTGACAAACATTTGAAAGCCAACAACCGGCCGGAGAAATTCCCCTTGATTGAAGTGATGTCGGGGCATGGTAATTCGGAAGAATATCGTGACTGGCGGTCGGTGATTTGGGATGAAGATAAGCAAATCGGCCTATGCCCAGCGCCGCAGGCAAATTATTTGCCAATGTGTTGGCAAGCCGGTGAGATTATCCGCAAGCGCTGTTTGGCCGATGGTGAGAGCACGCAAGAATGCGATAGCCGCGCGATTTTGGCTCGTCATCATGCGGCCAATGGCAGTGTGGCGGCGCATTTGAGCTTGTCCGGCGTTGACATTGAAGAATGGTTGGATGCAGGCCAATGCCGCGATTGCTTCTTACCGGCCTTTGGATATCGCCCGGGCAATAGTGTGCAATATGCGCTGGCCATTCAAAATTTTGACGATCCGCGCAATCCGACGCGTTTGAATATGGGGTTTATTGCTTCCAGTGATAATCACCGCGCGCGGCCCGGCACGGGTTATAAAAATGTCAAACGTCTGATCAATACAGAAGAAGTGAGCTTGTCGGCCAGCTGGCGGGCGCGCTTATTCCCGAAGTCAGAAGCCAGCTCTTATTCGCAAGAAATTGTGCCGGAAGTGGTGCAAAAAATGGGCTTTGGCGCCACTGAAATGGAGCGTCAGGCGAGTTTCTGGACAACCGGCGGTTTGGCGGCTGTGCATGCGGCGGGGCGGTCGCGGGACGAAATTTATGATGCTATGCAGCGTCGTGAGACCTATGGCACCAGCGGCGCCCGCATTTTGCTATGGTTTAACACCAAAAACGGCGACCCTATGGGCTCGACCGTTGAAGCCGAAAAATCACCTGAGTTTGAGGTTAAAGCGGTCGGTGCCTTTAAGCAAAAAGATGGCTGCCCAGAGGACGCCGTGGCCGCTTTGGGTGAACAGCGCATTCAAAAACTATGCGCCAATGAATGTTTCAACCCGTCAAATGAGCGCTTGAAAATCACCCGCATTGAGATTATCCGCATTCGTCCACAAAGCTTTGAGGGTGAGGATGTCAGTAAGCTGATTGAGGATAATTGGAAAGTGCACCAGTGCAAGGATGACGGCAATGGCTGTTCGTTCAGCTTTAGCGACCCAGAATTTGCTAACAGCCAACGGCCGGCCACTTATTACGCCCGCGCCATTCAAGAGCCGACGATGAAGATTAATGGCGACAACCTCGGCTGCACCTATGACGACAATGGTAATTGCATCAAGCTGAACATGTGTTACGGCGATGACCGCACCTCGGTCGATGATGATTGCAACTCCGCCATTGAAGAACGCGCTTGGTCGTCACCAATTTATGTCAATTATCTAGCCAAATAGGAGTGACAATGTCTGACCCTTTAGATTTCACCAATAAGCGGGTTTTGGTGGTTGGCGGTTCCAGCGGCATTGGCAATGGTGTGGCGCATAGTTTTGCGGCGCGCGGCGCTTTGGTGCATGTTTGGGGCACCCGCGCCTCGGCCGCTGATTATGACGCGGCTGATGGCTCAAATCTCGATGGCTTGGGCTATAGCAGCGTCAATGTCGGCGATTATGACGCCATTCAAGCCGCCGCTCTGCCATTCGACGGCCATTTAGACGTCTTGGTTTTGTGCCAAGGCACGGTGGTTTATAAAGGCGGCGAGTTTGAAAAAACCGGCTGGGATCACGTGGTGTCGGTCAATCTTGATAGTTTAATGCATTGCAGCAATAAGTTCTATGCCGCCTTAAAGCAAAGCCAAGGCGCCATTATCACCGTCAGCTCGGTGTCCGGCTATCAAGCGAATATTGGCAATCCGGCCTATGGCGCATCGAAAGCCGGGGCGGTGAGCCTGACCAAAACCTTAGGTCAGGCTTGGGCCCGCGACGGAATTCGCGTCAATGGCATTGCGCCTGGCCTTGTCGACACCAAATTGACCAAAGTGACGACGGAAAACCCCAAACGTATGGCCGGTGCTTTGCGCGCCATTCCCTTGGGTCGCATGGGAGAGCCAGATGATATGGCCGGCGCGGTTTTATTTTTGGCCTCGCCCTTGGCCAAATATGTTATCGGCCAAACCCTGATTGTTGACGGTGGTCTGTCGCTTTAGAGCGCTCGATCGCCATCATCACGGATCTGTGGCTTTAATGATTTGCGGGCATTGCCGCTGGTTACCCGTTTGCGCCACATGCGAAAACTCGACGGTTTGAGATTGGCGCGCATCAGCTTAATCACTTGCTTTTCAGCAATCCCCGTCTGCGCCTCAATTTGCGCAAAGGTCACTTCATCGCGCCACGCCAGCTCAATTATTTCGTGAATATCGGCATCCATTATTCGGCCGCCAGCTTCACAGCCGGAGAAGCCTGCGCGCCGCGCACCAAACGACCCGGGCGCGCGCCGGTTGGCTTGCCATCACGATAAATCACCTCACCGGCTACAATCGTTGCGACATAGCCGCTGGCGTGCTGCATCAGACGCCGCCCCTGTGCGGGCAGGTCATAATTCACTTGCGGCGCGTGCAGGGTCAGATTTTCATGATCGATAATATTAATATCGGCACGATATCCAGCCGCCAAGACACCGCGGTCATGCAGGCCAACCCAATGAGCGGTGGCCATGGTTTGTTTGTGAATGACAAATTCCAATGGCAATTTTTCGCCGCGTGTCCGGTCGCGTGTCCAATGGGTGAGCAACGTGGTCGGAAACGACCCATCGCAAATCATCCCGACATGGGCGCCGCCATCAGACAGGCCGGGCAGGGAGGCATCGCTTTTCAGCATGTCATAACACGGGTCGAGCGTGCCTTGCGCATAGTTCAAAAATGGCAAATACAACATGCCGGTGCCATCGGCTTCCAGCATCAAGTCAAGCGCCACTTCTTCAGCACTGACGTGGCGCGCCTCGGCAATGGCTTCAATTGTGCGATCGGCTGTCGGCTCATAATTAGGCGGATTGCCGAGTGTGAATAATTTGCCGAAATTGCGCAACAGCGAGACGACAAACGGGTTTTCGGCGCTCGGTGTCTCAGCCAAAAGCTTGGCACGGAAGGCTGGGTCGAGCAATTTTTGCCGCTTTTCAGCAATCGGTAAATCGGCGATTTCAGCAAAACTTGGATGCGCCGAAAAAGGGTTGAGGGTCAGCTCAAGACCAAGCAAAACGCCGACCGGACGCGGCCCGACTTGCGCCCGCATTGGCAAACCATCTTGCTTGGCCTGTTCAATCACGTCCAATAAGCTGCGCCAGCTATGCGGGGCGACGTCGGCTTGCGCCAAAGAAACCGATAACGGGCGGCCAGAGGTTTCGACAATACGCCGCAACATCATGGCTTCATTTTCTGGATCATTGAAATCAGAGACAAATTGCAAGACGCCGCAGCCAGCTTGTTTCAAACCAAGTGCAATGCCGGTCAGTTCAGCTTCGCTGGCGGTCAGAGTTGGTGTCGGTTGGCCGTCGGCGGTGCGGTGGTTCAGCGTCCGCGAGGTGGAAAACCCAATGGCACCGGCCTGCATTGCCTCACAAGCAAGTTTTTGCATTTCAGCAATTTCATCTTCCGTCGCATCTTCGCGATTGGCGCCGCGTTCGCCCATGACAAACACCCGCAGGGCGGCATGTGGCAATTGCGCGGCCACGTCAATGTCAAAATGCCGTGGCGCGAGAAAATCGAGATAATCGCCAAAGCTTTTCCACTTCCACGGCAGGCCCTCGGTCAAGACGGGGAAAGGAATATCTTCAACCCCCTCCATCAGCCGGATCAGCCGGTCGTGGTCTTGTTCATGGCACGGTGCGAAACCGACGCCGCAATTGCCCATCACAGCCGTGGTGACGCCATGCAAAGACGATGGGTCAAGCGTCTCGCCCCAGCTCACTTGGCCATCATAATGTGTATGAATATCAACAAAGCCGGGGGTGACAATTTTGCCGCCCGCGTCAATTTCCTCGCGCCCGCTGGCGTCGAGTTTTTCGCCGACCGGCCCGATACGGCTAATATGTCCAGCATCAATGGCAATATCGGCCTGAAAAGCCGCTGCGCCGGTGCCGTCGTAAACCAAGCCATTGCGAATAATCAAATCATGGGTACTCATAAGCCTCTCCCTTTAACAAAACTCTAAGCCAAGCCCGCCGTTCGAACAAGGGGCTGCAATCCGGCGTTAAATATGGCTGCCGTCGATGGCTTCGACCAATTCGCTGCGCGATAGCGACAGCGGCGGATAGGTTTTCGGGTCGAGCGTCGACACCGCCTGATATTGATGCAGAAATAAGGTGCCGGATAAGTGTTCGATGAAATCTTGCCGTCGCAGACGGTCTTCAACCGGGCCTTTGAGCTCGACCAAATGAAACTGAATGGCGCGCGCCATGAGTTGAGTGTTCAGCGCTTCCAGCACTTCCAGCGCCGAACTATCAATCAGGCTCACCGATGAGCAATTGAGCACCACATGGCGTAGTTCGGGGCGCCCATCAAGCTGGCTGGTAATGTGTTTTTCAATATGCAGCGCATTGGCAAAAAACAGGTTCTCATCGACCCGCAGCGATAAAATCGACGGGCTGGTGATGACCTTATGGCGCACCACATTGCGGAAATGCTGCGTGTCGGGCACCAGGCCAATTTCGGCAATATGCGGCTGGCTCGTGGTGATCAAATAGAGCGCGATAGAGGCCGCAGCACCAGTGCTAACACCCAATTCAACACCGGCAAAAAGCGTCACTAAAATCGTTAGCATGGCGGCGGCAAAATCAGATTTGGAGTAAACCCAACTGCTTTTGAGCACGGAAAAATCAACCAGCGATAGCACCGCCACAATAATCGTTGCCGCCAAAATGGCTTTCGGAAGGAAATATAAATAGGGGGTGAAAAACACCGTCGCCAGCGCAATGCCAATCGCCGTCAAGCCGCCGGCTGCTGGGGTCACGGCGCCGGCATCGAGATTGACCACTGAGCGCGCCAGCCCGCCAGCAACCGGATAACCGCCCGACAGCGACGACAGCACATTGGCACTGCCCAAGCCAATGAGCTCTTGGTTGGGGTCGATATATTGATTGTCGCGCGCCGCCAAAGTCCGCGCCACAGACACGCTTTCAACAAAGCCAATGGCGCTGATCAATAAAGCCGGTAGCAATAGGCTCTGCATCAAGTCAAGATTAAACGCGGGCACAGCCAGGGCCGGTAATTGATTGGGAATGGCGCCCACCAAAGGCAGGGCATGGTCGAGCTGTAAAACATGCACGCAAACAACCGAGATAAACACCGCCAAAAGCGGCCCAGCTTTGGCGAGATTTCCCGCCATTGTGGCCGACAAGCCCAGTCGCTGTAAGGCGGCTTTCATAGAACCGCGCACCCAGAATAAAAACCCCAAGGCTGGAACCCCAAAGCCGACGGCCACCCAATTGGTGTCGGGCAGGGCGGTGAGCAAAGAGTTGATAATCTCCAGCAGCGAATAGCCGCCGGCTTCGACGCCGAGAATATGGCGCATTTGGCTAAAGGCAATCAAAATGCCGGATGCGGTGATAAAGCCAGAGACCACCGGATGGCTTAAAAAGTCGGACAAAAAGCCAAGCCGCAACAAGCCCATGACAAGCAAAATTCCGCCCGATAGCAGCGCCAGCATAATCGCCGCCGCCAAATAGCCCGCCGTGCCGGTTTCGGCAATCGTGCCGACGCTGGCGGCTGTCATTAAAGATACAACCGCCACCGGCCCCACAGCCAGCGCATTACTGGTGCCAAAAATCATATAGCCAATGAGCGGCAAAATAGAGGCATATAGGCCAATATGCGGCGGCAGACCCGCCAATAGCGCATAGGCCATGGATTGCGGAATCAACATAATGGTGACAATCAGCGCCGCCGTTGCGTCGCTGGAAAACTGCGCCCGTTGATAAGTGCTGGCCCATTGAACGATGGGGAAATAAGACTTAAGTCTCCGCATTATCCTTGCGCGCTCCCCATCATTATTGCTTCTGCGACCTCAGATACAACCGATAGACTAGCCCATAGAGGCGCGGCTTCACAGAATAAATTGCACTATCTCAGGCCGGACAACAGGCATTCTCTCGCGGGCCGGTTTATGATATCAAAGTCAGAGCGTCGCAGCGGCGCTGATCAAACGGGAGAGAGTCACCATGTCGAAAAAGCCAATGCGTTTGCGCCGTTCACAATTAGCCGTGCCTGGGGTTAGTGAGAAAATGCTCACCAAAGCTGCCGCCTCAAATGCCGATCATGTGTTTTGCGATCTCGAAGATGCGGTGGCGCCGTCGGCCAAAGCCGGTGCCCGTCAGACGATTTGCGATGCGCTTAATCAATTGGACTGGGGCACGAAAGTGCGCTGTGTGCGGGTCAATGATATTGGCACGCAATGGTGCTATGAAGACATCATCACTGTGGTAGAAAAAGCGGGCGCCAATATTGACACAATCATGCTGCCCAAGCCATTGCGCGCCGCTGATGTGCAATTTGCTGACACGCTGCTCAGCCAATTAGAAATGAAGCTTGGCCTGAAACATAAAATTGGTCTGGAAGTGCTGATTGAAGAAGTGCAAGCAATGCAGAATATTGCCGAGATTGCCAATAGTTGCGAGCGTCTTGAATGTATGATTTTCGGCATGGGCGATTACGCCGCCAGCCAAGGCTTAGTGATGGAAAACATCGGCCTGAATGAGAGCTATCCGGGCGATATTTTCCATTATCCACGCTATCACATGACTATTGCGGCGCGCGCTGCTGGGCTTGATGCGGTTGATGGGCCGTTTGTTGATTTCAAAAATGACGCCGCCTATCGCATCGAATGTCAGCGCTCGTTAAGCCTTGGCATGGTCGGCAAATGGGCCATTCATCCGTCGCAAATCGACACCGCGCTGGACGTATTTTCACCAAGCCAAGAAGACGTAGATTTCGCCCGCGAGGTCATCGCTGTCTATCGGCAAGCCGAAGCCGACGGCATTGGGTCGGTCGGCCATAAAGGGGTGATGGTTGACGCGGCGTCGGCGCGATTGTTTCAAAACACCGTCAATCGGGCTGATTTAATTGGGATGTGAGTCAGCCGGTCTAGCGGTTCCACGGCATTTTCGCCATTAATTTGGCAAAGCCGCACCAGCCGGTGAGGCCAGCATTCAGCAAACCAGCACCAAAAAACGCGGCGCCGAAAACGAAATTCGGATGGACGAAATAGCCCAATAGGCTGAAACCCAGAACAAATGAGCCAATCGCCATTTGCACTTGCCGATCAAGCGGCAGAACTTTCTTGCCTGAGCTTTGGGTGGCGAAACCAGCCTGTTGCCAAGCCTCAATGCCGCC
>JAHEGN010000048.1 GCA_024645085.1 Rhodobiaceae bacterium | reverse complement strand
GGCGCTGATGACGCCATTTTGAATAGCAATATCAGCCGGCCGCGCGGGCGCACCCGTGCCATCGACCAAAAGCGCATTACGAATAACCAAATCAAACATCGTCTTCTCCCCAAATGAATGACACTTATTGAATGGCAAATTTAGAAAAAATGCAAGATGGGGGTAGTGAACAGTATTTTAGTTCAAGACAAATAAATTAAAATAGGTCGGTTGAGACGCTGCTAAGACTCCCTTTAGTTTTGGCGTTTGAAAAATAATAGAAAAAAGGGGGCAATAGATGTTCCTAATCTTCAGAATATTGGTTGCATTTTCTGTTTTTATTCTTGTGGTGAGGGCATTAAGGCCGGTCGGATGGTTTGACGCTTTGCTCGGCCTAGCCTTCGCCGCAGTTGTCTATTTTTTACCGAACATTCTCCGTTCTAAATAGAACAAGGCAATTTGCATTTCGAGTCATTAATCTAACAGAGCCAATCTCTGGCCTAAGACAAGCCCCCGTCAGCGGCTGGGGGTGTTGGCTGGGGTGGCGCCTTCTGTCACGCTTAAATAGGCAACCTCGCCCCAGGCTCGGGTGTGCGGGTCTTTGTCTATGTCGGCTTGCATCACCTGCAAAATAAGCGGCACCAAATGGCTCATAATCTTGCGGCCATCGCGCAATTGCCGACGCCCCTGACCGGTCTGATAGGTCGCCCCGCCATGCATCAGCTGATTGCGCAGCGTGTAAAGCCGAAACAATATCTCTCGCAGCATTTCCATCGCATCGCCCTCGCCCCATTTGCGTAATACCCGCAAATTACGCCGCGTCAGACGCGCCTCCCAATCATCGCGCCCCCTCTGGCCGCGCATATATTGCCAAAATGGCTCGAAAATATATTTGTTTTTGATCAGCGTCTGAACATCGGTGATTTCAGTAATCAGATAATTTTTAATGCCATTGGCCATATCCAGCGCAATCACCCGCCGCATAAAGGCGGTGTAAAGCCGATATTCCGCAAAATTCTCGCCGCGCTCAATATAAGAGCGCCCATAGGCGGCGTTAAAGGCAATCCACAAAAATAAAAACCCATCCTCATCGGGCACACCATTATCTTGCGAGCGCGCCAACCAACTGCGGGCGCGGCGCATTCTGTCTTCATTATGGGCTTCATAATCAACCGCCATTTTGCTCTCCCTATTATTATTTTGAGCCTGATTAGCGCGCACCGCGAACCCAATATCGCGGGCCCCAAACTTAGGCATCGGTGCCCGACAAGCCTATCACCGGCGAAACCGAATGGGCAAGAGCCCCCCGTTAAGGGGCCTTTTGAGAGGCTTTACGCCTTTTCAAATGACAAATAGGTCATCTGCGCCTAATTTAACGGCATGAAGTTGATTGTTTTTCGCGCCTTTCGGCCCGGCGTTTTAATGCCGCTTTTGATCGCCGCGCTGAGTTTATACCCGGCCGCAGCGGCGGCTTGGCAGAGCCTTGAAACCGAGGCCGGAAGGTCTTTTTATCTCGAAGGCGAGATGATTGCCGGCAAGGCCGAAACCGAGGGCGCGATTTCCATCACCATTGGGCCGCCAGAAGACATGCGCGCCTTGACCAATGGCGAAACGCTTTTTTACCGAAAAATTATTTTGAATTACGGCGATAGCTATATTTGCGGCCTTGAGCGCGAAGTGAAAATTAGCATTGACGGCGCGCTGATTTTGGAGCCCGGCGCCGATGACCAATGGCACATATTCCGCAAGGGTTTCCTCGACCGGTTTTTCGGCCAAATTCTGAGCTATGAAAGCATGCGCTTCAAAGGCGACACGGATGATTTGGCGGCGAAATTATTGGCGGCCAAATCAGAAATTCGGTTTGAGCGAAATGACGATAATTGCGGCGACGACGCAGTGTTTGTTTTCAAACTAGGCAATAAAAAATGAAAAATGGTGCCGGCAGCAAGATTTGAACTCGCGACCCTCTGATTACAAATCAGATGCTCTACCAACTGAGCTATGCCGGCACTGGCGCATGAAATAACCATAAACCAGCCAGAGAGCAA
>JAHEGN010000039.1 GCA_024645085.1 Rhodobiaceae bacterium | reverse complement strand
ATAGGCTGAAACCCAGAACAAATGAGCCAATCGCCATTTGCACTTGCCGATCAAGCGGCAGAACTTTCTTGCCTGAGCTTTGGGTGGCGAAACCAGCCTGTTGCCAAGCCTCAATGCCGCCGTCCAGATTGAAGATTTGCAAGCCTGCATTTTCGGCCAAAAGTTTTTCGCAGGCATTATTGCCGCGCATGCCTTTTTGGCAGTGAATGATAATTTTGCCGTCAGTATTTGGTAGCTTAGCGAGGCTCACTGTGCCCAGAGGCGCCAAATGCGCGGCGGCGATATTTTGCGACGCGTGCTCGGCTGGTTCACGCACATCAACCAAAATGGCGCCTTCGGTTTCAATCCAGCTTTTCGCGGTTTTGGCATCTATGGTCTGTACACTCATCGCAAACTCTCCTCAGTTAAATTTCAACAAAACCCTGCTTACCCTATTTCTACATGATTTGCGAGTAAAATATGGTGCACTGTGCTGAGCCCACGAAGCGTTGGGCGGGGCCATCGACGGGATGAAACAGCTTGCCAGTTTGCTAGGGCTTTTATAGGCTAAACCCACAATAAGGGTCGACTTCACGCGACCAGAGCCAAATTAACAGCTCACAATTCCCCGCGTATGTATGCGTCTATTTGAGAAAACAAGGTCACTCAAGCAAAGGAGCGCGTCACATATGGCGGCATCGGGCGAGTTTACCGTTAATATACATACCATTGGTCTGCAGTTTGATGTGAAAATCGCGGCGCTTCCAAATGGCTATTTTGTTGCGGTTTGGATAGATCAAAACGGCAATAATGGCGCCAAGTCGGGCAATTTGGTTAAGGTTAAAGTATTTGATGCCATGGGCGTTACTGTGGTCGAGGAGTTATTGACCACGCCATTTGAGTCGCCGACCCCAGATATTTATGTAAGCGAGCATTATGGCAGAAATACATTGGCCTATGTCGCCCCCTTGGCCGATGGAGGTTTCATTGTTTCTTGGTCGGGAAATCAAAAGGTTCGGCTTGCGCAGATTTATGATTCGTCTTTTCAGTTAAGCGAGGACACTTTTAGTTTCGAGTTGCCCCCCGATGGTGAGGAGATAGAGGAGGCAATCGACGCGCTTCTGAATGTTCGGTGGAATTCGCCTGTTGATGAAACAGTTTTGGCGAATGGCCTCTCTGTCCGCGTTTGGCGCTATGAATATCCATATTACGACCCCAGAGATTTTAATGAGCTGAAAGCAGAAATTTTGAATGCAGACGGTAATGTGATTAAGGCTGAATTTCTCGTCAATACAATCACCACTGGCTTCCGTTATGATCAACAAATTACCGCTCTGGCCAATGGCGGTTTCGTCGTGGTCTGGCGCGATTTGAGCAACACATTTGGTGATGACTCTATTTCTGCCATTCATGCGAAAGTGTTTGATGCCAATGGCGATGTCGTTAAGGACGAGTTCCTAGTCAATGACGCGACCGAGGGGGCGCAACATTCGCCCATTGTCACCAGCCTGGCCGATGGCGGTTTTGTTATTGCTTGGGAAGATGACAGCGTTCTCGATGAAATTACAGAAACCGGCGCCGTAATTAAGGCTAAAGTTTTTGACGCTCAAGGTGATGCGATTGAAAATATTTTGGCAACCGGCATGGTTGAGATAGATGAGGGGTCGTTTCAAATCAAATTGGGGCCGGGTGCGACGGTTGAGCTGCCACAAGACAGCGACCTTAAGGTTGTTCGCGATGAGCAGGGAGTGCAATGGCTGATTGGCGACCGGCTGGGCGAAAGCGAAGAATCTATGCCGATTGATTTGAGCTATGGGGGGCGCAAAGTTTCGCTGCAACTCAAGCTTAAGGTCAAACCGCTACTGTTCGATGACGCATCGCGGAGCGATGGCTCAGAAGGTGACGATAATTTAGTAAATATTTTCGGCAATAAGGTCAGCTTTGGCGGCAAAGGCAATGACCGCTTCCTCAACATTATGGGGGTCAACCGTAATGACGGCAATGCGGGCGACGATATTATATTGGGCGGCTTTCAGAATGATCACTTGCTCGGCGGGGCCGGCGATGACGCGCTGATCGGCGATATTTCTCAGGTTTTCGGCGGCAGTGATATTCTCGATGGCGGCACAGGCAATGATTATCTCATGGGCGGCATTGGCGCCGATATATTCGTCTTTCGGCCGGCTGGCGACACGGACACGATTGCTGGTTTTGATTTCCACGCCCTGCGCCGTGGCACGCCGGTCGATGAGCTGGAACTGATGGCTGATTTCACCATTGGGCAGGACAAAATTCAGCTGAAGGATTTTGCTGAAGTGACGGCTGAAACGCTCACTGATTACCTCACCAACTCGGCCACTGGCGCGGTTTTTTCGGCCGAAGGAACGACGATTTATGTGCACCAGGTGGACGCCGCATTATTGAGCGCCGATGACTTCATCTTTGTTTAAGGCCTCATCTTTGATTAAGGAGAGAGTAATGCGTTTACCCATGATTTTTCTTATCTCGCTGGCTTTGTCAGCCTGCGGCGGAGGCGGCGGCAATAACGCCGCAAACGATAGCGGCAATCAGGCCAATGAGTCGTCTCTATCAGCCTTTTCTGACCCAGCCTCCAACAAAGTCAGCGATTTAACTGCCCATGCTGTGCGCACGGCAACCGATACTGGCGAAACCTCCCAGATTACCCAATCAGGGCATTTCAACCACGCGAACCAATCCGCCACCATTGCCGCCGCGGCGGTGACTCTGAGCGATATTGACGGCTATGAATATGTCAGAATTTATACCCAATCGGCCGCGCAGTCGGGCAATGGCTTTGAGGTTAATCGCGGCATTCTCGGTATTACCGCCAATGCCAATGACGTGCCAACCAGTGGCATGGCTCAATATGTCGGCGCCGCCGACGCTGTTTTAGTGCAATTAACGCCGGGCGCTGGTAGTTATGATTTGACCCAGGGCACCGCCACCATTACCGCTGATTTCGCCGCCGCCAGCGTCGCTGTCTCCCTAACAGATTTTACCGTCACCGAATTGACTGAAACCGGCGCCATTGTGCCGATAGACAGCATTAACATTGACGCAATGACAATCAGCGAAACCGGCTTTTCAGGCGGTGTCCTACGGCTTGAAAATGCCGGCAGCGAGATTGATATATTGGGCGCCAATGGCAGTTTGAAGGCGTCAGGCAGTTTTTATGGCGAAGCCACCGGCCCGGCGCCCGACGAAATGGGCGGCGCCTTTCTTGGCCAAGGCGATGATGGCACATTGAGCGGCACATTTGTCGGCGCCAAGCAGTAATTTTTTGGACGCGCGCCAATGTTTTGCAGACGCCGCTATGGCTATCGCGAGGCAACTTTCGCTCCCAGTATCTATCTTATTGTTTTTGCTTATAAATACAGTTTTTGCACAGGCCGTAAATGCAACGCAAATCGCCCGTCTGATTAATCAGGGTGAGATAGAAAAAGCCCGCCAAAGCTTGGAAGCGCAAAACCCAACGACGGCTGATCGGCTGTTTTTTGAGGGCCAAATTCTGAAAGCGCAGGGCCAATTGCGACAAGCCATAGCGATATTTCGGCAGCTGTTGCAGCAAGCACCAGATTACCGCAATGCGCGGCGTGAATTGGCCCATAGTTTGTTTCTGGCCGGTCATTATGATTTGGCCGAGCAGCAGTTTTTTAATTTATTACAAAACGAACCCAATCAGGCTGTAGCGCAAGGCTACAGGCGGTTTCTGGGGTTTATTGGGGCGGGGAAACCGACTGGTTGGGCCAGTGATTTTGCTCTTTTGCCGTCCAGCAATGTCAATCGTGGCACCACAAATACGGTTTTCAACACCCGTTTGGGGCGTTATGAAATCGACCCGCAATCGCAAGCCGAATCCGGCACGGGCGTGCGTTTGGGCCTATCGGGCTATATTAATTTTCCCACCGGTGTCGGCCAACGTCTGGTGCTACGGGCGCATTTGCGCGGCGCCTTTTATCAAGAGCAGCGGTTTAACAGCACAATTGGGCAAATCGGTCTTGCTTATCGCCAGCGGCAACACGCCTTGGTTTGGTCACTGGGGCCTTATTACCGGCATCAAGCGCGTGGCGATGAGGCAGATAATCACGCCGCTGGGCTCAATTTGACCATCGCCCGTGATGTAGGGGTAAAAAATACGCTGCGCCTTCAGCTGGCCCATGAGCGGCGGCAATTTCCGCATCAGAATTATCAAAACGGCGGTTTCCAGCTGTTCGGCTTGAGCTTGCGCCATCAATCAACCGATCGGCTATCGCTGGGGTTTGGCGGGCGTTTATCGCGCAGTGATCCGCAGGCGGCGCATTTACAATATGACGGGCAGGCGGTTTTCGCACAAGTGAGCCAAACCGTGGGTGGCCGATGGCACATGGGCGGGCATATGGGTGTTGGTCGGCGCCAGTATCGCGGGGTTTTTCCGCTGACCACGGCGCCGCGCCAAGACCGTTTCAGCCGTTTCAGCGCCAGCCTCCGCGACAGCGCGTTAAAATGGCAAGGTTTTACGCCGCAACTCTCATGCAGCCACACCATCAACCATTCCAATGTCGCCTTTTATGACTATACAACCAGCGAATGCACGCTGCAGATAGCCAAATTGTTTTAATTGCGAGGTCGGCTATCGATATCCGCTCCACCTCCGGCAATGAGACCGCGCTGGTTTTGTGGTTTTGTGAAAAAACCCTATGTTTTTTGCCGTTTTTGGTTGACTCAAAAAGTGACTGCCGTATCCTCAATCAGTCTAGAGGCGCCGCATTTATTGTATCGATTTTGTACTTTTGAGTCGGGGCGTTTCACTTGTTCGGTTGAGTGGTTTCGAATCCAAGTTACGCTTGTCCAGATAAACCAAAGTTAAAATTTGAGGATTATAATGAAGAATTACGGCTTGATAGTCGCCCTGTTGGGAGGTGCGATGTGCGCCAGCCAGCCAGTTTTGGCGCAATCGCTTGATAATGTAACCGAGGTCGCACAAGCGGCAACGTCGGATGGTCAAGCCTCACAAGAACGTGTCGACTTACTCGACGATGAAACTGATGAGCTGACCCGCACCTATCGCGCGGCTTTGAAGCAATTGGCCTCTTTGCGCGAATATAATGCCAAATTGGAGAATCTCATCGAAGCGCAAAAGGTCGAAATGGTATCCATTCGCCAGCAAATTGAGGACGTCACCAATGTCGACCGAACAATCGTTCCACTGATGTTTCGGATGATTGAGTCGCTCGAAAAATTTGTTGAATTAGATGTACCGTTCTTGATTGATGAGCGTCGTTCGCGGGTGCAGAACTTGCGCGCTCTGATGGATCGTTCAGACGCAAATCCGGCCGAGAAATATCGCAAAATCCTCGAAGCCTATGAAATTGAAAATGAATATGGCCGCACCATTGAAGCCTATGAAGGGCAAATGGACATTAATGGCGAAGAGCGCACGGTTGCCTTCCTGCGCATTGGCCGAGTGGCGCTGATTTATCAAACGCTCGACGCTGACGAAAGCGGCGCGTGGAGCCAGCAGGCCAAAGGGTTTGTTGATTTAGACGGCGATTTTGACTCAGAACTGCGCGCCGCCCTGCGGATTGCCAAACAACAAGCAGCCCCCGACTTATTGGTCGTGCCGGTGCTGGTCGGTCAATAGGAGTGATGAAAATGAAAACGTTAATAAAACATTCTATCGCGACTGTGACACTGGCTCTGGCAATGATATTGCCGGTCGCCGCCCAAGAGACAAAAGCCGATGTGGCCGATGCCGATACGCTAACCTTGCAACAATTGCTGGATCAAGTACGACAGGGGCGGGTTTCGGACAATGCCGAATTTCAGGCCCGCGAAGCTGAGTTTCGTAACAATCGTAATAAGCAAAACACGCTTCTAAAGCGGACGCAAACCGCCATTAAACGAGAAGAGGCGCGCTCAGAACGATTGGAAAAAGATTTCTCTGAAAATGAGCTGAAACTAGCTGAATTAGAGGGGCTGCTGAATGAGCGCCTCGGCGTATATGGCGAATTATTTGGCATTGTTCGGCAAGTGGCCGGCGAAACCAAAGCACAGGTCGATGAAAGCGCTATTTCTGGCGAGTTGCAAGGCCGCGCTGCCCGTCTCGAAGTGCTAGCCAAAAGCAAAGGCTTGCCGCCCATGGCCGAGCTTGAACATTTGTGGTTCGCCTTGCAGCAAGAAATGACGGCCCAGGGCGAAGTGAAACGCTTTGCCGGGGAAGTGATTAATTTAGATGGCTCATTGCGCAATGCTGAAATTTTGCGCGTTGGCCCGTTCACCACTTTGGCTGATGGTCAATTCGTCCGTTACGCCGGTAATGGCCGTTATGCCGACCTCGGTCGTCAGCCGCCAGCCCGCTTTGGCGACGCCGCTGATGATTTGTTGGATGGTGAAGCAGGCGATTTGGTCGCGGCACCAGTTGACCCGTCACGCGGGGCGATTTTGAACCTGTTCTTACAAATGCCAACTTTGGCAGAGCGCATTAATCAAGGTGGTCTTGTCGGCTATATTATTATCCTGCTTGGCTTGTTTGGTGTTGGCGTGGCCATTGAACGTATCGTTCGACTAACGATGACGGCGCGGGCCGTGAAAGCGCAATTGGCCAATGGGCAAGCTTCGGGTGACACGCCATTGGGGCGCGTTTGGGCAGCTTATGAGTCAAATGGCTCAGCCAATGTCGAAACCCTGGAACTGAAGCTAGATGACGCGATTTTGAAGGAAATGCCAGCCCTTGAAAAGAATTTAGCATTACTCAAACTCCTATCAGGGGTGGCGCCGCTTTTGGGGCTATTGGGCACGGTCACAGGTATGATTTTGACCTTCCAAGCGATTACCTTATTTGGCACCGGTGACCCGAAACTCATGGCGGGCGGTATTTCGCAGGCCTTGATCACCACCGTGCTTGGTTTGGTCGTGGCGATTCCGATTTTGCTGCTGCATTCCGTGGCCGCCACGCGGTCGCGTGAAATCGTGCAAGTTCTCGAAGAGCAAGCAGCTGGCATGATTGCCGTGCATGCGGAGAAGAAATAGCGGAGCGGGACAGTGGAATTTAGCGAAATTCTTTGGCTGTTTTTGAACCCATTTGAGGCGGTGCGCGGTGTGCGTGACTTCCTCGAATTGGGCGGCAATGTGCTGGTTATCATTATGTTGGCGACGCTGGTGCTATGGGCGTTAATTTACGAGCGCTATAGTTTTCTGCGGCGTGATTTTGAGCAGCTCAAACAGCGACGTTTGGCAGAATGGCAAGCTCGTTCGGAACACAAAAGCTGGAACGCGCGGCGTATCCGCGAGATGATTATCTCCGACGCCAAGCTCAAAACATCAGCCAATTTGTCCTATATCAAGGTCCTCGTGGCCTTGGCGCCATTTCTTGGCCTATTGGGCACCGTAACCGGCATGATTGAAGTGTTTGACGTCATGGCGGTAACCGGCTCGGGCAATGCGCGCGCCATGGCGGCCGGTATTTCAAAAGCCACTTTGCCAACCATGGCCGGCATGGTTGTGGCTTTGTCTGGACTATTTTTCACATCAAGTTTGGAGCGCAAGGCCGAATGGTCGGTTGAGCAGCTTGAAGACCAATTGGAATTGGCCGATTAGGCCCAAGGGGTAGGAAATGAGACGTAGACACACACGCCGAGAGGAAGACACAGCGATTGATATGACGCCAATGCTCGACATTGTGTTCATCATGCTGATTTTCTTTATCGTGACCGCAACTTTCGTCAAGGAAAGCGGCATTGATGTGACGCGGCCAGATGCCGAGACTGCGGTGAAGCAATCGCGGGTTGGTATTCTCATCGCCATTCGCGACAATAATGAAGTTTGGATCAATCGTCGGCAGATTGATCTCGCCGCCGTGCGTGCCAATGTTGAGCGCTTGCACGCCGAAAACCCACAGGGTGGGGCAGTGATTCAAGCCGATAAAGGGGCGGAAACTGGCACTTTGATTGAAGTGATGGATCAGGTTCGTTTGGCTGGCGTCGGCTCTATTGCTATTGCGGCGGAAGAGAAATAATGAATTTAGCCATGGTCAATCTTCGAGTTCTTGCATCCGCCGGTTTGGCGCTGGTGACGACGATTGCCTTATTCTTGACCATGAAAGTTCTGATTACCGGCCAAAATTACGAAGTTGAGGAAGAATTGGCGTCTTTTGGCATTGATTTTGTCCGTGTCGAACGCGAGGAAGAGCTCAACACCAAAGACCGCGCCCTAAAGCGACCGAGCCAAGAACAGCCCGATGAGCCACCGCCACCGCCAAAATTGCAACAGGCCAGCCGTCCGAATATGGACAATGCCTCAATGAGTGCTGATTTAAGCGGTTTTGATTTGGGTGGCATGAATTTAGACGCCCCCGTTGATGGCGACGCGTTAGCCATTGTCCGCGTTTTACCGCGATATCCAAGTCGCGCTTTATCGCGTGGCATAGAAGGCTGGGTGCTTTTGGAGTTCTCGATTGACCAATTGGGCAGGGCGATGAACCCAACAGTGGTCGAAGCTGACCCGCCAGGTATTTTTAACAGCTCAGCCATGCGCGCAGTGACCAAATGGAAATACCGCCCGATGGTTGAAAATGGCAAACCAGCAGTGCGCCATGGTGTGCGGCAATTATTCAGCTATGAGATTGCCAAATAGATAGATTATTCAGGACGAAGCGATGAAACGATTGGCCAGTATATTGTTAACCTTGACGCTTTTTGCCGTGCCAATAAGCCTGTCTGGCTGGCAATCGGCCGAGGCGCAAAGCGCTAAAAAGGAAAAGCCATCAAAGCCCAAAACCGTTCGCTCGGAAGTACTCGGCAAAAACGCTTTTAAGCGCATTGAAGAAGCACAAAACTTATTAGCCGAAGAAAAATATACCGAGTCCTTAGAGGTTCTGCGGTCAATGCTCGATAGCGACCGCTTTAAGCCCTATGAAAAAGCGGTTGCCATTCAGACCATGGGCTATGTCTATGCCGGACAGGGCAATTATCCCAAGACCATAAGCACATTTGAGCGCGCCATCGCCACCGGCGATTTGCCTGAGCGCGTGGTTAATGGCCTCAGCTATAACTTGGCGCAGTTAAATCTGGCTGAAGACCGGCCTGAAAAGGCGCTCGAATTACTTGATAAATGGTTCGCCGGCTTTGAAGGTGACCCGCCAGCCGAGGCTTTTGCTTTGAAAGCGCAGGCGCATTTGTCGCTTGATCAATTCTCTTCGGCTGAAGATGCCATTCGCAATGCACTGTCGCGCGTCGAAGAGCCAAAACAGCAATGGGTACGTGTTTTACTCTCAGTTTTATTGCAACAGGAACGCTATAAAGAAGCGCAGCCGGTTTTAGTTGATGCGGTTGAGCGCTGGCCCGGGGTGAAGGCTTTTTGGCAGCATCTGACCTCAGTATATTATGAATTAAATGATGAGAAACTCGCCTTTGTCGCGCAGCGTGCCATGCATGTGCAGGGCATGTTGACCACCAGCCGCGAACTATCATCCATGGCGCAGCTCTATCTGTATCACAATGTGCCGATTAAAGCGGCGCAGATTTTGCAGGTCGGTATGGATAATGGCACCATTGAAAAGACCGAAAAAAACTATGAGACATTAGCGCTGGCCTATATGCACGCGCGCGAATGGTCGGACTCGATTGAACCGCTGACGCGCGCTGCTGAAATGTCGGATAAGGGCAAATTTTACGTTCAATTGGCCGAGTCTTATGTGCAAGACGAGGAATGGGCCAAGGCGGAAGCGGCTTTGGTGAAAGCGCTTGATAAGGGCGGTCTCGACAATGAAGCCAATAGCTGGTTGCTGCTGGGCATCGCGCGCACCCGCATTGAACAATATGACTCAGCCATTAAAGCCTTCCGAAAAGCCGGTGATGATGATGAATTGGCGAAGGATGCGTTTCGCTGGATTCGTTCAATCGAGCGTCGTTTGGCAGAAAAAAAACGCGAAGCCGAACAAGGCGACGGCTGATTTAGCCATAAGCATTATAGGCCTGCACCAAGCCCTGATTGGTGAGTTGTAACAGGCGCTGGCATTGTTTTAGACTGTCCAAGACTTTATGGCTGTTGGTCTGGTTGGCGCTGCTCTTGCGCCCACTTTCGGCCAAGGCTTGCGACCACGTATCTGCGCTTTCATGCGGCGGGTAATTCGTCTCCAGCGTAGAGATGACCTGCTGTAAGTCATAATTGCAGATTTTTTCCATAATCTCATCGCGCGACGCGCCGGGTGGGGCATTGGTCGGCAGACTGGCGCAGGTGAATTGAGCATGCATCAATAAGGCCAGCCGAATGCAATGAAACAAGATTTGGTTTTGCGTGGCAATATCTGCTTCGGCCGAAAGCCCCAATTGAATTGTGTCTTCAGACTCTTGCAAAACCCCTTCAAGCAAATCGCCGTCGGCCCGCAGGCGATAGAGGAATTGCCGTAATTTGGCATTGGCATTGCGTTTGTAAAGCTGTTGGGCGACCACGCGATATTGCAAGCGCACAGGATTATTGCCTTGCGAAATCGACCGCGAAATCCAGAAATTCGGATCTTG
>JAHEGN010000045.1 GCA_024645085.1 Rhodobiaceae bacterium | reverse complement strand
CCATGGAAGGCGTCGAAGAAGTGGTGATCAGCCATGAAGTGGTCGCTGGCGAGGCCCGTCCGCTTTATATTTATTCGAAAAAAGTTGAAGAAGAAGCCGCCGCCAGCGCGCCAACCGCTTCTTAGTCTATTTAACGTTGTAATCTGCGTCTTGTCGCGTAAACCCGTCGCCTAGCTAAGGTGGCGGTTGTGCTGCGTTTTCATTGTCATATTGAGTGGTTTTCTGCGTTCAATTTGTCGCGCATCTATTTTGCCTGCGGCATTGAAAAGTTGGTGGATGAACACCACATAGTTCTTGAAGGCTTGTTCGGAATCGCAAGTAAATGAGTCGAGACATATAAAGGTAAAAGCAATGACTGATGAAAACGACGTGAATAAAGAAATACCTGTAGTGCTTCCTGTGTTGCCGCTGCGCAATATCGTAGTGTTCCCGGGCATGATTGTGCCGTTATTCGTCGGCCGCGAAAAATCCATTCGGGCGCTCGAGGATGTCATGTCCGATGAGAAAGAAATGCTCTTGGTCAGCCAGCGCGATGGTGAACTTGATGATCCGCAGCAAAGCGATATGCATCAAATCGGTACCATTGGCACTGTTTTACAAATGCTGAAATTACCTGATGGCACGGTCAAAGTGCTGGTGGAAGGCAAAACCCGCGCCCGCATTTTGGATTATCTCGATAATGATGGGTTTTTTGAAGCCAGCGCCATTGCTCTGGATGACGAAATCTCTGAGGATGATGAGCTTGAGGCGCTGATGCGTTCGGCCGCCAGCCAATTCGATAATTATGTGAAATTGAACCGCAAAATCCCGCCCGAGGTTCAGGCCAATGTCGGGCAGATTAAAGATCCGGTGAAAATGGCCGATACGATTGCCGGACATTTGAATATTTCTTTGGAAGAAAAGCAAAGCCTGCTGGAAATTCTGTCGGTCAGTTCGCGCTTGGAGACGATTCTTGGCCATATGGAAGGCGAAGTCGGCGTCTTGCAGGTCGAGAAGAAAATCCGTGGCCGTGTGAAACGGCAAATGGAGAAAACCCAGCGCGAGTATTATCTCAATGAGCAGATGAAAGCCATTCAGAAAGAATTGGGCGAAGGCGAAGAAGGCAGCGGCGAATTGGCCGAGCTGGAGCAACGCATTGCCGATACGAAATTCTCAAAAGAAGCCCGCGAAAAAGCCGAATCTGAGCTGAAAAAACTCAAATCCATGAGCCCCATGTCAGCTGAGGCGACGGTGGTGCGCAATTATCTTGATTGGCTGCTGTGCTTGCCTTGGGGCAAGAAGAGCCGCATCAAAAAAGATTTGGCGCATGCGGAAAAAGTGCTGAATGCCGACCACTTTGGCTTGGAGAAGGTCAAGGAGCGGATTCTCGAATATCTTGCCGTGCAACAGCGGTCGAAAAAATTACGCGGCCCCATTTTGTGTCTCGTTGGTCCCCCGGGTGTTGGTAAAACCTCTTTGGGTAAGTCAATTGCCGCCTCAACGGGCCGCGAATTTATTCGCATGTCATTGGGTGGGGTGCGTGATGAAAGCGAGATTCGCGGTCACCGACGCACCTATATTGGCTCAATGCCGGGTAAAGTGATTCAGTCGATGAAGAAAATCAAAGCCAGCAACCCGCTAATGCTGCTTGATGAGATTGATAAATTGGGCGCTGATTATCGCGGCGACCCGTCATCAGCCCTGCTTGAAGTGTTGGATCCGGAGCAAAACAACACATTTGCCGATCACTATCTCGAGGTGGATTATGATTTGTCCAATGTGATGTTTGTGACCACGGCCAATTCGCTGAATATTCCGGGGCCATTGCTCGATCGGATGGAAATCATCCGCATTGCCGGCTATACGGAAGATGAGAAGGTCGAAATTGCTAAACAGCATTTGCTGGGGCAGGCCATTGAAGAACATGGCTTGCGCGTCGGTGAATTTAGCATTGATGACGCCGCCATTCGCAAAATTATCCAAAACTACACGCGCGAGGCCGGTGTTCGTGGCCTGAAGCGTGAGTTGGCTTCTCTGGCCCGTAAGGCGACGACGGAAATCGTTAAAGGCGAGAAGCAAACGATTACCATCACGGCTGATAAT
>JAHEGN010000047.1 GCA_024645085.1 Rhodobiaceae bacterium | reverse complement strand
CTGGCCGCCATGATATCGCCGTGCTCAGCCCTGATGTGAACCGCTCGGAAGTGCAATTTTCGATTGATGGCGACAAAATTTATTATGCGCTATCGGCCATTCGTAATGTGGGTAGCCAGTCAATGCGCGCGTTACAGGCCGAGCGGGAGGCCAATGGGCGGTTCAAAGATGTGTTTGATTTTGCCCGCCGCACCGCCACCATTGGTCTCAATCGGCGCACGTTGGAACATTTGATTGCGGCGGGTGCCTTTGATCAATTAGACGCTGATCGGGCCAAATTATCGGCCGGTGTTGATGTCTTGCTGGGTGAGGCCAATATTGCCCAAGCCGATAAGGAATCGCAGCAAGAAAACCTGTTTGGTGAAGAAGACGTCGCCGAAAGCGTGGTGCTGCCGCCGGCCTTGGCGCCATGGTCGACCATGGATCGGCTGTCGCATGAGTTTGGCGCGCTGGGGTTTTTCTTGACTGGCCATCCGCTTGACGAATATCAAACCCTGTTGAAACGAAGCCGTGTTGCCATTTTTGAAGAGCTCGAAAGCCGCGTCGAACCCGAGGTCTTAGTTGCTGGGGCGGTGATTAAAGTCGATGAGCGCAAATCGAAAAAGGGCAATCCATTTGCCTTTATCACCCTATCCGACACCACCGGCCAATTTGAGGTGACCATGTTCTCCGAGGCTCTATCGGTGGCGCGGGAAAATTTGAAAGTCGGGGCGCTGATGGTCGGCACGGTCAAAATTGAGCGCGAGGACGGGCAATTGCGCTTATTGGCGCAATCACTGCGGCCCATTGATGAGGCGATTTCTAATTCGGAAGCAGGCTTGCGTATTTTCGTCGAAAAAGCTGAGGCCTGTGCAGGCTTGCAGACGCGTCTGAAAGATGTCGAATTATTGCCGCACAAAAATGGCGGCGAAGTGTCTTTGGTGATTATGGGCCAGCAGCGCGAGGTCGAATTGCGTTTGCCTAACCGCTATGCCATCAACCCGCGCGTCGCGGGTGCCATTAAGGCTGTGCCGGGCATTTTACACGTCGAAGAAATATAGATGAAAGCCTCCCGTCAGCGCTGATTTTTGCTTGCCAGAAGGTCATAAATTCCCTATACCACGCGGATTACTCACGCAGGATTAGCCCATTTGCCGGGCGCTCTTCGTGTCAGACATTGGGTCTGATGACACCCCTGCGGCGGATTAACGAGAGAAAGGAAGGCAACGCTATGGCTCTGCCCGATTATAATATGCGTCAACTGCTGGAAGCAGGCGTACACTTTGGACACCAAACTCACCGTTGGAACCCGAAAATGGCACCGTTCATTTTTGGCGGTCGTAACGGCATTCACGTTTTAGATTTGGCACAAACCGTGCCGCTTTTGCACCAAGCTCTGGTCGCGGTTCGCGATGTTGTGGCGTCAGGTGGCCGCGTTTTATTCGTTGGCACCAAGCGTCAAGCAGCTGAGCCAATTGCGCGCCATGCGAGCCAGTGCGCGCAATATTACATGAATTCACGTTGGCTTGGCGGCACGCTGACCAACTGGCAAACCATTTCAAATTCGATCAAACGCCTGCGCGAGCTGGAAACCATTTTGGGTGGCGACGGCGCTGGTGGTCTGACGAAAAAAGAAATTCTCAATCTGACACGCGAGCACGAAAAACTTGAGCGCGCGCTCGGTGGGATTAAAGAAATGGGCGGCGTGCCTGAGCTGATGTTTGTGGTCGACACCAACAAAGAAGCGATTGCCATTGCCGAGGCCAAAACTTTGGGCATTCCGGTGATTGCCATTCTCGACAGCAATTGCGACCCCGACGGCATTGATTACCCAATTCCGGGCAATGATGACGCCTCACGCGCCATTGAACTTTATTGCAGCCTGATTTCAAAAGCCGTTATTGCCGGTATTGAAGACAGCAGCTCTGCTTCTGGTGTTGATTTGGGCGCTGCTGCTGAGCCAGTGGCGGAAGCCGTGCTTGAAGAAGTGGCTGCCGAAGAAGTTGTTGCCGAAGCGCCAGCTGAAGAAGTTGTTGCCGAAGCGCCAGCTGAAGAAGCTGTTGCCAAAGAAGCGACCGAAACGGCCCCTGAGGAAGAAGCTCAAGCCTAAGGCTTGCATTCTAAAAATAGAAAAGTGAAGGAGCTCACAATGAGCAATATTACAGCGAGTATGGTGAAAGAACTGCGCGAAGTTTCTGGCGCCGGCATGATGGATTGTAAAAATGCGTTGAACGAAAACAATGGCGACATGGACGCCGCCGTTGATTGGCTGCGCACCAAAGGCTTGGCTAAAGCGGCCAAAAAGTCAGGTCGTGTCGCGGCTGAAGGCTTGGTTGGCGTTGCATCAAAAGGCACAACGGGTTCAGTGGT
>JAHEGN010000003.1 GCA_024645085.1 Rhodobiaceae bacterium | reverse complement strand
GCAATGACTTTTTGGACGCAACTCAGCCGCCGTAAGAGGGTCTTTTTAATTGCTGCCCTTATATTTATCGGCGTCGCTGGCGTTGGCTTTGCTAACCGCACCACGCTCATCATCAAGACCATCGGCTTTATCCAGAAAATCAACTCTCCTGTGGCGCCGCACCGCGCCATTAGCTGGCAAACCGGCACCTGGGACAAGGCTGAAAAACGCCCGCCCAATATTATCGTCATCCTGACCGATGATATGGGCTTTAACGATGTGAGCCTGTATGGCGGCGGCCTGATCGAGACACCACACATTGACCTATTGGGAGCTCAGGGCGTGCGTTTTGCCAATGGCTATGCCGGTAGCGCGGTTTGTTCTCCCTCGCGCGCCATGTTGCTGACTGGTCGTTACGCGACCCGCTTCGGCTTTGAATTCACCCCTGCCCCCGATGCGTTCACCCCGATTCTGCAGCAGTTAAGCAAAGCCGACACAGCGCCGCGCACCTTCAAATTTCATGAAGTGCATGCTGATGACCCGCATGCCAATCACAATGTGCCATATGCAGCGAAAGGCATGCCGAGCAGCGAAATTACCTTGGCCGAGGAGTTAAAGCGCGCGGGGTACCACAATCTGCACATCGGCAAATGGCATTTGGGCCGCAATTTGGGCTTGCACCCGCTGGATCAGGGGTTCGATGAAAGCCTGCTGATGGCAAACGGTTTGTACCTGCCGATTGACCACCCACAGGTGGTCAATGCGCGCAATGAATTCGCCATTCTCGACAGTGTGCAATGGGAAGTGTTGGATTATTCAGCGAGCTTCAATCGAAGCGATAATTTTCGTCCGAAAGGCTATTTGACCGACTATTATACGGACGAAGCGGTAAAGGCCATTGGCGCCAATAAGAACCGGCCTTTCTTTCTTTATCTAGCGCATTGGGGCATTCATACGCCCTTACAAGCCTCCAGAAAAGATTTTGAAGCCGTCGGTGATAATTTCCCCAATCACCGCACCCGCGTTTATGCCGCCATGATTCGTGCCGTCGATCGTTCGGTCGGCAAGCTTATGCAGGCGCTCAAAGATAATGGGCTGGATGACAATACGCTGGTCATTTTCACCAGCGATAATGGCGGCGCCAATTATATCGGCATGCCCGACATCAATAAGCCTTATCGCGGCTGGAAGTTGAGCTTCTTCGAAGGCGGCACGCATATCCCCTATGTCATGCGCTGGCCGCAAAAGCTAAGCGGCGGCCGAACCTATCCGCATGCTGTGTCGCATCTCGACATCATGCCGACAGCGCTTGACGCAGCTGGGCTGACACCGCAAGCCGAAGTGATGGATGGGGTAAACCTATTGCCCTATCTCACTGGTCGCAAGGCGGGCCTTCCACACCAAACATTAATTTGGCGCGGGGGCCACTACCAAGCAATTATGTCGGGCGGCTGGAAATTACAGCGCAGTATGGACCCGCAAAAGATTCGCCTGTTCAATATGGTCAAAGACCCGCTTGAGCAAAACGAAGTCAGCGCGCAAAACCCTGAAAAAGTCGATGAATTAATGGCCTTGCTGGACACGCACAATGAGCAGCAAGCTGAGCCGATGTGGCCATCGCGCGTCTCCATACCCATTTGGCTCGACAAGACGCCGGCCGACAAACTGAGTTTGGACGATGATTATATTTATTGGCCTAACTAGCAAAGAGAGGAATTCATGAGGGAAAATCCCAATCTAATCGTCGTTGACGGTCGCCGCCAAAGAAGCGCTCGGTCGCGCGAGGCGCTCATTAAGGCCTCGCTAGAACTCATCGACCAAGGCCTATTGGTTCCAACAGCCAAACAAATTGCCGATAAGGCTGGGGTTGGTCTCCGCTCTTTTTTCCGCCATTTCGACGACATGGAAGCGTTGTTTTCTGCGGCCGATTTCTACGCGCGTGACAATTTTATGTCCCTATTCCCGCGTGGGGAAGGCGATGGCGATATCACCCAACGTATCGAAACATTTCTCAATAGCCAGGCGGTAGCCTATGAGCATTTGAACAATATTATCCTATCGACACAGGCACAATTATGGCGTTCGCCCACATTGCGCCAAAGCTATGCGCGCGACCAAAGTAAATTACGCGAGCTCACATTAAGCTGGTTTCCTGAACTTGAGCAGCACCCACCCATGATCATGGAGGGGTTGGATGCCCTGACTTCTTTCGACATGTGGCACCGCTTGCGTCACCACCAAAAATTGGGTGTGCGTGAAAGCAAGGATATTTTAACCGTGCTCATAATTGGGTTTTTCGCGGGCCATGGCATCAAAGTGGGCTCGGCTTGAATACGACAACCGGGAAACTGACTTACTGGAAAATGTAGATAACTAACAATGAGAATACGCAAAACCCCCGACCACTGTTTCGATCATTTGCCCGATTTTGATTTCGCGCCGCATTTTGTGACGCTTGATGACCAAGAAGGCGGCAATTTAGATATGCATTATATCGAATACGGGCCGACCGATGGTCAGCCGGTGGTGATGATCCACGGCAATCCGACTTGGTCATTTATGTGGCGCAAAGTCGTTCGCGCTTTGGGGGATGCCGGCTATCGCGCCATTGCCATTGATCTGATTGGCATGGGGCGCTCGGATAAACCGACCCGCATGCGCGATTACACAATTGCGCGGCACGAAGCATGGGTGCGCGAAGCGCTGTTTGATAAACTCAACCTGCACGACGCGCATTTCGTGCTGCATGATTGGGGCGGCATAATCGGCCTACGTGTAGCCGCCAATCATCAAAACCGGATTGCCAGCATCACCTTTTCCAACACCGGACTGCCAGTGCGCGACCCGCAGCAAAAAATCGACAATATGGCAATGCCGGGTTCAGGACTCTTGCGTAAGTTTCAACTTTATGTTCGCTTAAACCTGTTTTGGCGACACTGGAAAACGCTCGCGGCTATTTGCACAACAAAATTATCAAAACAAGTCGTCGCCGGATATGCCGCGCCATATCCGAATTTTCATTATCTGACCGGCAATCGACAATTCACCCAAATGTTGCCGACACGTTACGACAATCCCATGCTGGTCGATAATTTTTATGCTCGGCAAAAGCTGGCGTCTTTCGATAAACCATTCCTATGCCTTTATTCCGATAAGGATATTGTTGCCCCCAATGGCCATCAGAGCGTGCGCCCATTTATTCCCACCGCGGCGCAGCGCGAGCCGGTTATTTTGTCCGGTGGTAGCCATTTTCTTGTCGAGGACATGCACCAAGAATACGCCGCCGCGCTATTGGCTTTCTTGGGCGAAATCGGATAGGCGGTCTAGGCCCAGACCTCACGATGGTTTCTGCGTTCCACGCGCCGCATTGAGCGGGTTGTGAGAATGGCCGACAGACCGGTTTGCGCCAATAATGTGTCGACGGCTTCTTGACTTTCTGCGTCAAGCCCGTCATAGGCGTCTTGAATGCGTTGCAGCATAAAAGTACGATAGGGCATGACCATGACTTCCAGCTTTTGACCGCGCCAGTCAAAGCTGCACATGCCAAGGCCGCGCCCCAGACTTTGGCCGCCGACGACTTCGTTTTCAGCCGGCCTATTGGCCACCAACCACTCATTGCTCATGGCAACCATCGCTTGGATCTCGGGCAAATAGTCGGAGGCTACGCGGCGCAACAATATTTTCAGCGTATCGGGGATGGCATCGGCCGCCAGCAGGGTTTCAGCTTGGTTGAGAAACTCAACCATATCGGCGCTTGGGTTTCGCATGCGCTCGGTCCAGCGGAAGAGCATTTGCGCTTTTTCCTGCATCATTCTGAGGGGATGGGGATCGCGCCCCAAATGAGCATAAAGTGAGGCGAACAAACCATAGTCACCAATCGTCGGGGCGCCGCCTAAAAGATAGGGGTGGGTAGCAAAATGAGCGTCAAATTCGGCCATCATCTCTTCATAGGCTGCCTCAATATGCGGTGCAGTTTCCGGCGTAACACCGAACATCACCGCCGCTTTGCGCATGCGTCCGGCGGCGTGTAAGGCCATGTCGCGGCGTTCAGCGGGCGGCACTTGCGGTAAGGCAAACAGACCAAATTGCTGCAAGATAAAGTCAAGATTATCAGCGTCAAAATTCCACCGATAGTGCATAGCGGGGCGAAGCATGCCCTCGCCGCCAAACATTTCCATAATCAGTGAAGCAATGAGATGCTTGGGCGTTTGTGGATAAGCCGGCAAACGGGCCATTCCACGGCTTTCGAACCAATCGATAATATCGGTGCCATCTTGCACAATTTCGCCCTCTGGCGTTTGCATGACGGGAATAATCCACCGCCCGATGGCGGGGCGAATGTGCGCCTCATAATGCGGGTCAGCGGGCGAGATATCTTCAAAATCAATATGCTGCTTAATGAGATAAGCGCGCGCCTTGCCTGAATAAAGCGATACGCTCCATGTGAAGAGTTTATATTTGTCGACCATGATATCTCCTCAGCCAGATAAACGATTTGCCCAAACGCCGCCATTAAGAAAACGGCAAACGGCCCAAATGCAAAGCGAAATCGTTACGGTTTCATCTCCTCGCAAGACAGCAGATTATTTATTGACACTATAAATGTCAATTTATATTGTAAACGCAACGTGATGCCAGAAAAGGAAACCATCATGCTCTATCACAACCTCAATTGTGTTTTTATAAAAGCCTAGCGAGATGAAGCGCTTTCTGATTATTTCGCTTGGTTTTGTGCTGAGCCTTTGCCTTTTCCTATTTTGGCTGGCGTTTTTTTCGCCGCGACCGCCTTTAACCACTGATGCAGCAGTGCTGGCTGGAGACGGCAGCGCAATCAATTATTGTCGCCTGCCACCCTTGGATGGCAGCGCCAAGCAAGCCGACGAAATTGCCAAAGGCAATACGCCTGGGTGCGGCTATGATCATTTCCCGTCCCCCATACTGCAAGAATGCACCGAGCCATTACCGCCCGAGGCAGATGATATTCGTGGTCTCTGGATGGGCGTGACAGGTAAAGTTGGTCACGTCGAACGAGTTGAACAATGCGGCAGCCGAACAGTCATTACCACTAGCGGAATTATTCACGATTACGGTCCCAATAAAACGGCAGGCCTGAACACAAATGACACGGAAGGCGGCGTCACTTTTTCCATTGGCGACAAAGACTATTGCCCGCGCACATCAGCTTCGATGATTTGGGGAAATAAGGTGCTCAATTTTCATCTATTTGGTTGGGGACCGGCAGCAGTGCGCCGCTATCGCGAGGGCGACCAGCTGATTTGGGAATATGCTGACGGAACCACGACCCGTATGAACCGCATCTGTCAATTGCCGGAAGAGCACAAAAAACCGCGTCCGCGTGGTGCCCGACTCCGCCTGTTTTAACCCGAAGGTTTATGGACGATATGATGACGCAATTTTCGATGGATGAGAACAATAGCGTGCGAAATGCCTGCTGAGGGTTCGACTGCGTCTCTGGGCACTATTTTCCCCTCCTATTTTAAAAGCGATAAGCGCTGGCATTCGTGTCCGGTCAGCGATAATAATGGGCACAATTGAAATTAGGGAGCTCCAAATGAGCATGAATTATGACGATGTCGTTCTCGGTCGCCGCAGCATTCGCGGCTATCAGCAAAAGCCGGTGCCGCTGGCACTAATAAAAGAAGTGTTGGCGCTGGCCATGCGCTCGCCGTCTTCAATGAACACGCAGCCTTGGAATTTCACCGTAGTGACAGGCGCGGTACTGGATAAGATTCGCGCTGGCAACACTGAGCGTAATCTGGCCGGTGTGCCGCATTCGCGCGAGTTTCGGATTGGCAAAGCGTTTGAAGGTCAGCACCGTGAGCGGCAGGTCGGGGTAGCTAAGCAGCTTTTCGCCGCCATGGGCATTGCGCGCGAAGATAAAGACGCGCGCCAAGATTGGGTGCTGCGCGGCTTTCGCCAATTCGATGCGCCGGTTTGCATCATCATCACCTATGATAGCGAGCTGGCCGATAGCGATGATACGGCGTTTGATTGCGGCGCGGTGACCACGGCGCTGGTCAATGCAGCTTGGTCGCGCGGGCTTGGCGCAGTGATTAACAGCCAAGGAATTATGCAATCGCCAGTGGTGCGCGAGCATGCAGGCATTGCCGATGATCAAGTTATTATGAAGGCGGTTGCGCTGGGTTGGCCAGATGAGATGTTTCCGGCCAATGCGGTGGTCTCGGAACGAAAAAGCGTTGACGAGGCGGCGCGTTTTTTAGGCTTTGATGAAGCTTTTGATGAAACCGCCGATGAGGCTTAAATCAACATTGTGTTGACGCTGATGCCCTCAAAATATGCGTTCATACTAGGTCGTCATCGGTGTCAGCCCCCGCGCTAAACTGCAAAAAACTTGACCCTGCACCGTCTCTATGACAGTTAGAGGTCATATATGTCAGATAACGATAGGAATTGCCCATGGCTATTCATTTGCACAAAAACGACCTGCCAGAAAATGTGAAGTTTTCTGGTTCTGTGGCCATTGATACGGAAACGCTGGGCCTTAAACCATCGCGCGACCGCTTGTGTTTGGTGCAAATTTCAGCCGGTGATGGCGAAGTGCATATTGTGCAATTCGAACCTGAAAAATATGACGCGCCAAATTTAAAAGCCATGTTGTCAGATCGCTCATTGGTCAAAATTTTTCATTTTGCGCGTTTTGATTTAGCCGTGATTGCGCAATATTTGGAAGTCCATGCGGCGCCGCTCTGGTGCACAAAAATTGCCTCTAAATTGGTCCGCACTTATACCGACCGTCATGGTCTGAAAGATTTATGCCGCGAATTGCTCAACGTTGATTTGTCAAAAGCGCAGCAAAGCTCTGACTGGGGGGCGCATGATTTATCTGACGCCCAGCTCAATTATGCCGCTTCTGATGTTTTGCATTTGCATGCACTGAAAGACCGCCTTGAAGCCATGCTCGACCGCGAAGGCCGCCGGCCAATGGCGGAAGCCTGTTTCGATTTCGTCCTCGTGCGCTCGGCCATGGATTTGGCCGGCTGGGAAGATATTGATATTTTCTCCCATTAGAGGCAGTTTTATGCATGGCCTCTGATCCAACTCATCATTCGCGACGTGTGCGGCGACTACGGCAGGTAATGTTCGTGTCCGCCCTTGCCCTTTTGGCGCTCATTTTGCTGTGGTCGAGTTTCGGCAGCGGCGCATGGTTTGGCGCCCGCGTCACCAGCGGCCCAGCGCAAGCGGAAATGATTGACGCTGTCATGCGCGGCAAAAATCAGCAGGGAAAACCGTATGTTTTGCGCGCCCAAGTGCTGCGCCAACGGCTTGAGACAACGTCGATTTACGACATGCAAGCCCCTGACATAGAGCTCGGCACGCGACGCGCCAAAGATCGCATTCAAGCGCAGGCGCAGAGCGGGGTTTACGACCAGCAAACAGGAAACATTGTACTCAGCGGCGAGGTTGAGCTGCGTCAGACCGGCGATAGAATAATTCGCGCCCCAGAGGTCGACTTTAATATGCAAAGCGGCGATTTTATCGTTCAAGGGCCACTGCAAATGCGAAGCCCAGCGCGTCTGATTTCAGCCGATTTACTGACCAGCACGGGCAACAACAAAACCCATGAATTTACCAATGGCGTCATCACCTTATTTGCCAAGGGGCAAAAATAATGCGTGGTTTGGCCATTTTGCTGTTTAGTCTGTTTTTCGCCACGCCAGCCACGGCCCAGTCGCCAACCCGTTTTGCTACCAGTCCTGACGCACCGATTGTGGTTTCTGGGCAAACAATCATTTTGCAAGAATTGAAAAACCGCGCCCTTTTGAACGGCAATGCCAAATTGCTGCAAGGCGATTTGAGCATGACGGCGACCACGATGACGATTATTTTTGACCCCAAACAAGGCGACCAAGCGCAAGATGTTTTTGCTAGCGATGGGGTAAGCGTGGTTGACGTCAAAGGCCAGATCAGCCACGCCGATGAGGCACATTACAATGTGGCCGCTGAAACACTGGAATTAACCGGCAATGTCCGCGTTGAAAATCACAATCCGGATGCTCAGCTTGGCACGGCGCAGGGGCAACGCCTGATGATTAATATGCGCGACGGCACCAGCCAGATTTACAGCAATGCCGGGTCCGGACGCGCACGTATTCAGTTGAAGCCCTAAACTTTGCCCGCCAAGCGCTTTGCAGTCGAACCGCTTTAGGCTAGTCTGACAACGGTAAATGTATCGGAAAATAAATGACCGCCAGTAAAGCACCGAAGAAAAAGCCTGCTAGCAAAACTGATAGCGCCCATGATGCGCTCAATAAGGGCGGCTTGGGGGCCTATCAATTAACCAAGAGTTTTGGCAATCGCGTGGTTGTCAAAAACGTCTCATTGCAATTTGACCGACGTGAAGCGATTGGCCTTTTGGGCCCCAATGGCGCCGGAAAAACCACCACTTTTTACATGATTACCGGTCTCATTCGCCCAGACAGTGGCCAGGTGATGATTGACGGCCATGACGTCTCATTACTGCCCATGTATCGCCGGGCTCGAATGGGCATTGGCTATTTGCCGCAAGAAGCATCGATTTTCCGCACGCTCAGCGTCGAGAAAAACATTCTATCTATTCTGGAAGCAATTGAGCCTGACCGTGACGTGCGCATGATGCGGCTAGAAGAATTGCTTGATGATTTTTCTATTGGCCATGTCCGCCATGCGCCCGGCCAAGCCCTGTCTGGCGGCGAGAGACGGCGCGCTGAAATTGCTCGCGCGCTGGCCAGTAACCCAAGTTTCATTCTGCTTGATGAACCATTTGCTGGCATTGACCCAATAGCCATTAATGATATTCGCGATTTGGTTGCCAAGCTCAAACAACGCGGCCTTGGCGTATTAATCACCGATCATAATGTGCGCGAAACCCTTGGTATTATTGACCGCGCGGTGATTATTCATGACGGGCAAGTATTGATGGAAGGCACGGCGGAAGAAATCGTCGCCCATCCAGAAGTGCGGGCCAGCTATCTCGGCACCGACTTCTCGCTATAAACGCCTCGGGCAGCGCTAGACTCTAATTCAAATTTGAGGCACAATTTTACTGTGCATAGTCACCTACAGGCGTGAGCCTGATGTCTCCGCCTGCTGTGGCGCTAACCGCAAGCAGATGGTGTGCTGCAAACCAAAGCAGCAAGCCAAAGAAAAGGAGAGAACATGAATATTCATATTACCGGAAGACATATGGAAACTGGCGAAGCCCTGCGCACCCATGTGGAAGAGCGTTTTAGCGAAGCAATCAGCAAATATTTTGATCGGCCGGCAGATGTAAATGTCACCTTCTCCAAACAAGGACATAATTTTGAGTCCGCTTGTTCCATGCATTTAGACAGCGGCTTTTACCTGCACGCCTCAGGCAGCGACGCCGATGTGTATTTGAGCTTTGACCAATCAATTACCAAAATTGAGAAACAATTACGCCGCTATAAGCGACGCCTAAAAAGCCACGATGGCCAACGGCGCCTCAACGATGTGGTGCCGAGTGCGCCAGAAAAAATATTGGCGCCGGAAGCCGATACAGAGGAATTGCCTGAAGATTATGCGCCAGTGATTGTTGCCGAAAACAGCAAGCGGGTGCCGCATTTGTCAGTTAGCGAGGCGGTGATGCAGCTCGAACTGGGCGATGATAGTTTCGTGCTTTTCCGCACCCTATCGCAAAACCGGCTCAATCTGGTGTATACGCGCAGCGATAATAATATCGGCTGGCTCGAACTTGAACCAAATGAAGACGATAGCAAAACCGCTGTCGCCTAAAAAAACGGTGGCAGAATTTCTGCCACCGTCTTATTAACTCATTGAGGCGTAAACGCTTTAGACGTTCAGTCCATCAAAATCGCTGGCGTCATGGCGTTCGGCCAGTTGTGATTTTTCCTCACCCCATGGGCGATTGACAATACGCCCACGCTTAACCGCTGGGCGTTGCGCAATTTGGTCTGTCCAGCGAATAAGATTGGTATATTCATGGACCTGTAAAAACTCGCCGGCTTCATAGAGCAAACCTTTGGCCATTGCCCCATACCATGGCCAAATAGCGATATCGGCAATCGTATATTCATCGCCAGCCATATATTCATGATTAGCCAAATGCTGATCCAACACATCCAACTGCCGTTTCACCTCCATGGCAAAACGGTCGATGCAATATTCCATCGGCTCGGGCGCATAAGCATAAAAATGGCCAAACCCGCCGCCGAGATAGGGCGCACTGCCCATTTGCCAGAACAGCCACGACAAACATTCGCTACGCGGCGTGCCACTGGCAGGCAAAAAAGCGCCAAATTTTTCCGCCAAATGCATCAGCATGGCGCCTGATTCAAATAACCGTTTCGGCTGCTCGCCACTGCGATCCATCAGCGCTGGAATTTTCGAGTTCGGATTAATCTCAACAAAGCCGCTGCCGAATTGATCGCCCTCGCCAATATTAATCAGCCATGCATCATATTCAGCCCCTTTGTGACCCAGCTCGAGCAATTCCTCAAGCATCACCGTCACCTTCACGCCATTGGGCGTGCCCAATGAGTAAAGCTGGAATGGATGTTTGCCAACCGGCAATTGCTTATCTTCAATCGCCCCGGCTATTGGCCGGTTGATATTGGCGAAACGTCCGCCATTGCCTTTGTTCCATGTCCATATTTTAGCTGGCTTATATGCTTTTTCACTCATGACTTTCTCCATTTATAGACCAAGACCTTAAGTCGCTGAGGCCTCTTATGGCAAGCCAATATCATCAATTGTTGGTTTGACCGACAGCCAAGCTTACCACTATCATGCGGCCATGACAGTCGATACGCGTAGCAAAATCAATGATGGGTTGCAGATTTTCTGCCAGCGCCATTTTAACGATTACCCACAAAATGTGAGCCGCCTGACGGCTGGCGCAAATATGGAAATTTGGGCTTTCGAATGCGCCGGACAGCCGCTTATTTTGCGCCGCCATCCCGGTGGTGTGCCGCCGACAGAAAACAGCGGCGGCCTGTCATTGAACCATGAAGCCAGCGTCGTGACCTTAGCTTATGAAAATGGCGTCATCGCACCGCAAGTGATTGGTCGACTGACCGCTGAAGACGATCTTGGCGTTGGTTTTGTGATGGCGCGAGTCGAGGGTGAAGCCTTGCCCTATAAACTGTTCAAAGATCCAGATTATGCCGCGGCGCTTGAAAAATTTACCAACCAATGCGCTGAACAATTGGCCAAAATTCACGCCATCGCGCCCGAACGCGTCACTGTCGATTTGCCAACCTTAAGCATTGAGCAAAATCTGACCAATTTGAAAGCGGCGCTGGACATGTTTGGCGTGCAAATTCCGGTCTATTCTTACGCCCTAAATTGGCTTGAAAAAAACATGCCCAAAGAAGTGCCAGCTCGCTTGTTGCATGGCGATTTTCGCATGGGCAATTTATTGGTCGACGCCAATGGCATGTCGGCTGTGCTTGATTGGGAATTGGCACATATTGGCGACCCAGCCGAAGATTTGGCTTGGCTGTGCATGCCGTCTTGGCGGTTTGGCAATTATGACCGACCGGTTGGCGGTGTCGGCCAAATTGATGATCTATTGGCCGCCTATCAGCGCGCCAGCGGGCAGAGCATCGACCGCCAGCGGTTTAATTTTTGGCTGGTCTATGCGACTTTGCGCTGGGGCATGATGACACTCAAAATGACCGATATTTGGCGCAAAGGCCTTGATCGCTCCATGGAGCGCGCCTTGATTGGTACACGCGCTTCAGAGGTTGAGCTTGATTTGCTGTTAATGTTGGAAGATGACGCAGGCCTCAGCGGACCCTTGGCTGTTCCGTTTGGTTTGCCGCAAACTACCGTACAATCGGCCGAGCCACAAATCAGCGAATTATTGACCGCCATAACCGACTGGATGAAAGATGATTTGATTGCCCGCGAGACCGGCAGTCATTTATTTAACGCCCGCGTCGGCGCCAATAGTTTGTCCATTATTCAGCGCATGACGGATTATGGCCCGCATTTTGAGGCGGCAGCCAAGCAACGTTTGGCCGCCCTTGGGGTCAGCCATGGCGAGCTATGTGCTGCGCTTTATAACGGCCAAATGAATTTGGCAACCGACGGGCTATGGACGCATTTGCGTCTCTCGGCATTGGAGCGCCTAACCATGCATCAGCCGCGTTATGCCGGGCTCAGTGTGGCACGGGAAAAATGGCAAGTCAGCCAATAGCAACCGCTGTTTCATCATAGCGATAAAGCCAATCCAGACGCCGGCGCACCAAATGGGGTGCCAATTTTCCACCCAGCCACATTGGCCCATAATTGGCCAATTGCGAAACCACCGTTGACCGGTGAAATGTTTTCATATTACGCCGCGAGGCATTCTGGGCTGCCATTGTGCGCGGCAAACGACGGTTTTGAAAAGCGCGCAAAGTGTCAGCAATGTCTTGCTGGGCATGGGGCGAATGGGACGCTTGAGCCGCCAAACAATCAGCCAGCGCCCAACCATCTTCCACCGCCATGGCGGCGCCCTGCGCCATAAATGGCAACATCGGGTGTGCCGCATCACCGAGCAAGACGACGCGCCCATCACACCAAGTGCTGAGCGTTTGGCGGTCATATAAAGCCCAGCAATGCAGAGCTTCGGCTTTGTCGATAAGACCGGTAATTATCGGATGCCAATCGGCAAAATCCGCCGCCGCTTGGTGGCGCGCGCCTGTGGTGTGCCAATCTTCTTGCACAAAGTCTTGACCTTCGACGACGCCAATAAAATTCACCAAGCCAGCGGCCAAATGATAGGTGACGGCATGGCGACCTGGCCCCATCCACACGCAGGCATTGGGCGGCGGCGGATGATCAAGCGCCGTCAAGGGCACGACTGCGCGCCACGCCATATTGCCAGTAAAACGCGGCTGCTCGGGGCCAAGAATTTGCTGCCGCACGCGAGAGCGCAGGCCATCAGCACCAATTAAGATGTCGCCTAAAAATTGGCGCCCGTCGGTCATATGCGCCACCACTGCGTCAGCGGTTTGCTGATAATGGCTGAAGGTGGCATTCAACACCAAAGCGTCTTTGGCGCGGGCCTGCAGTGCGGCGCTTAAAACCGCCACATAATCGGCCCGATGAATATGGTAATAAGCAGCGCCCCAATGGTTTAGGGTTTTGGCATTTAAGGCGATGGAAAACACCTGCTGCCCGCTTTGGCCCATGCGCGTTTCTAGTTCCTGTGGACGAAAAGCGCGTGCCGCAATCTCTTGCTCAAGCCCGAGAGCGGCCAATATTTTGCTGGCATTGGGCGGAATTTGAATACCCGCCCCAACTTCTTCAAGGGCTGGCGCCTGTTCCAAAACCTGCACTTCAAAGCCTCGCTGCAGACATGCAAGCGCCGTCGTCAGCCCACCTATGCCAGCACCTATAATCAGAATTTTTTTTGGCTTAACAGTCACCCGACTCGACCCGCTGATAATTTTCAATCTGAAGAGTGCTCAAATTGGCACAGGGCGCCGCAACACACAATGCGCCGTCACGCTTATTATGACTATGGATTATAATTTTGGGAAAATGGTGGAGCCAGGCGGAATCGAACCGCCGACCTCTTGCATGCCATGCAAGCGCTCTCCCAACTGAGCTATGGCCCCTTCGCTTCACGAATATCGAGTAGCGAGCGGAAGCTAATCCAACGCGCCGCGCTAATCAACAAAAATTTGTCGCAAAAACGTTATTTCATTGCCGCTGATAAAATATCGACCGCAAAACTAAATATCGTCGTCGTCGTCATCAAGGAATACCGCGTCGTCATCGTCATCGTCGACGTCTTCGTCATCATCGAGCAAGGTATCATCGTCGGGCGTGTCGTCGAAAGCTGGCAGATCCTCGTCATCGTCATCATCGACTTCATCATCGACCATGGCATCGAGGCTCAACGCGTCATCGTCGTTATCCAACTCATCTTCATTGTCTTCGACTTCTGGCTCAACCTTTGGTTCAATTTTGCGCGTCGCAACGGCGGCAATCACCGCTGTCGGGTCAAAACTGTGGCTGCACTTAGGACAGACAGCCGGATTCTTATTAAGGTCGTAAAATTTGGCCTCGCAGGCCTCACAACTACGTTTTGTTCCAAGTTTTGGGTCAACCATATTACATTCCCTGAAAGAGCCTAATATTTTAACACTCGTTTGATTGCCATGAAGCGCGGCGAGTGTCAAAAACAAATATTGGTTTTTGCAAAATATCCGCACACGGCCCACTTGACGCGCTCGGCTAAATTGGTGAAAACCATGGCATGACGTCACAAACCGAACCCTCGTCCGGGTCTTTGGAACCGGCTAGAAAACCTGCAATTGCCCATATTTGTAAATCCCCGCTTGCCGGTAGCGTCATCATGGCTGGTGACAAGTCGATTTCGCATCGCGCCCTTATTCTCTCGGCAATGGCGACTGGCAGTAGCCGCATCACCGGCCTGTTAGAAGGCACAGATGTTTTGGCAACAGCCAGCGTGATGCAGCAAATGGGCGCGCAAATACAGCGCCTCGGCGACGGCATTTGGCAAGTGACTGGGGTTGGCCCGGCTGGCCTGCGCAGCCCCGAGGCCGCTCTCGACTTTGGCAATTCAGGCACCGGCGCGCGTTTGGTGATGGGGGTTGTGGCCGGCGCCGGTATTAGCGCCGAATTTACGGGTGACGCCTCTTTATCGGCCCGACCGATGGCCCGCGTGACCAATCCTCTGGCTTTGATGGGGGCGCAAATCACCGCCAATGAAAAAACCACATTGCCGCTCCGACTGGCGGGCCCGCCAATGGCCATGCCCATCGACTATGTTTCGCCGGTTGCCTCGGCGCAAGTCAAATCAGCCATTTTACTGGCCGGTGTAAACGCGCCTGGTCAGACCATTGTGCGCGAAACACCGATTACCCGAGACCATAGCGAAAATATGCTGCGCCTGTTTGGCGCCACGGTTGACAGCCAGATGCAAGGAGATCAGCACATTGTCACCCTGACTGGCGAAGCGCAATTGCGGGCCACAAATATTGACGTGCCGGGTGACCCCTCATCAGCGGCCTTCCCAATGGTGGCGGCACTATGTGTGCCGGGCTCAGACGTTGTGTTGAAAAACATCATGCTCAACCCTCAACGCGACGGCCTGATCAGGGTGTTGCGCGATATGGGGGGAGATATTGAAATTTGCGATGAACGCCGGCAGGCTGGCGAACGTGTCGCCGATTTACGCGTGCGCTATAGCCAGCTCAAGGCGGTTGAGGTTGCCGCGGATATTGCGCCCTCAATGATTGACGAATACCCAGCTCTGGCCATGGCCGCGGCCTGCGCCGAGGGCACAACATATATGGCTGGCCTGCACGAATTGCGGGTCAAAGAAAGCGACCGTTTATCCGCCATTGCTGATGGCTTGCGGGCCAATGGTGTCACCGTCGAAGAAGGTGAGGACAGTTTATCGGTCAGCGGATGCGGGCAGGCACGCGTCGCCGGCGGTGGCACAGTTGAAAGCCGCCACGACCACCGCATTGCCATGTCATTTCTGGTGCTCGGACTGACCAGTGCCGCGCCGATTGGCGTTGACGATACGTCAATGATTGAAACCAGTTTCCCAACATTTTTCAGCTTAATGGAAGAATTAGGGGTCAGTTTTGAGCGATAATATCGTGATTATTGCCGTCGACGGCCCAGCCGCTTCTGGCAAAGGCACGCTTGCGCGGCGGTTGGCGACGCATTTTGACTATGCCTATCTTGATACAGGAGCGCTTTATCGCGCCGTTGGTGTACATGTGTTGAGCACAGGCAGCGACCCGGCCGATGATGCGGCAGCCCTATCAGCGGCTCAACAACTCGATATGACAAGCCTCAATAATGCGCAAACACGTGCCGCCCTGCGCACCGCAGAAGCCGGTATTGCCGCCTCTTTAGTTGCCGCAAAGCCGCAAGTGCGAGCCTGTATTTTGCAAGCGCAACGCGATTTTGCCCACAACCCGCCAGAAGGCAAAGCCGGTGCCATATTAGATGGTCGCGATATTGGCACCATTGTATGCCCTGAAGCAGCGCATAAATTATTTGTTACCGCCAGCCCGCAAGTGCGCGCTGAGCGCCGGTTTCTGGAATTGCGTCAAGATGATGATCAGTTAGAATTGGCGACGGTTTTACAAGACATTCAAGACCGCGACGCGCGCGACAGCCAGCGCACTATTGCGCCAATGAAACAAGCAGCAGATGCGCACTTGCTAGATACCTCAGATTTGTCTATAGAAGAGGCGCTTCAAGCGGCTCTGGCCTTTATCGCGAGATAAGCCCCGAAATCTAACCCGCCAATAGCACAATTCAACCCTGCCCTTTCGCCCGAGTGGCGCTGTTTCGCGTGTTTGAGGTAATCCCCCCAATACGCCAGATATGATGGGAAGTCCGCTGGTTTAAGCAGTTGGCATTTTTAGGAGACACACTTGTGTCTAAAACAACCAATATGTCGGATATGAATCCAACAACAGAAGATTTTGCAGCCCTTTTAGAAGAGAGCTTTTCCGATAACTCGCCGATTGAAGGTAGTGTTATCAAAGGCCGCGTCACCGCCATTGAAAATGATTTGGTGATTGTCGACGTTGGCTTGAAAACTGAAGGCCGCGTGCCTTTGCGTGAGTTCTCAATGGCTGGCACTGCCGCTGAACTGAAAACCGGCGATGAAGTTGAAGTTTTCCTCGAGCGCATTGAAAATGCCAATGGCGACGCAGTATTGTCGCGTGACAAAGCCCGTCGCGAGGAAAGCTGGGTCAATCTTGAGAAATCATTTGAAGCTGAAGAGCGCGTTGAAGGCGTCATCTTTGGTCGCGTCAAAGGTGGCTTCACTGTCGATTTGAACGGCGCCACAGCGTTTTTGCCTGGTAGCCAAGTAGATATTCGTCCGGTGCGTGACGTCACGCCTTTGATGAACACACCGCAGCCATTCCAAATTCTGAAAATGGATCGTCGCCGTGGCAATATTGTTGTCTCACGTCGTGCCATTATGGAAGAAAGCCGCGCTGAAGCCCGTAGTGAAATCGTCCAAAATCTGGTCGAAGGTCAAACCGTTGAAGGCGTCGTCAAAAACATCACTGATTATGGTGCGTTTGTTGATTTAGGCGGTGTCGACGGCCTGTTGCACGTGACCGATATTGCATGGCGTCGCGTCAACCACCCGTCAGAAGTTCTGACTGTTGGTGAGACAGTGAAAGTTCAAGTTGTGAAAATCAACTCTGAAACCCAACGTATCAGCCTTGGCATGAAACAGCTGGAAAGCGATCCATGGGATGATGTGACCGCACGCTTCCCGCTGGAAAGCAAAGTCAAAGGCCAAGTTACCAATATCACTGACTATGGTGCATTTGTTGAACTGGGCTCAGGCATTGAAGGCCTTGTCCACGTCTCAGAAATGAGCTGGGTGAAGAAAAACGTCCATCCGGGAAAAATTGTTTCAACCTCGCAAGAAGTTGAAGTGATGATTTTGGAAGTCGACGCTGAAAAACGCCGCATCTCACTGGGTCTGAAGCAATGCATGGAAAATCCATGGGAAGATTTCTCAGCCAAATATCCATCTGGCACGAAAGTTTCCGGCGAAGTGAAAAACATCACTGAATTCGGTCTATTTGTTGGTTTGGAAGATGAAATTGACGGCATGGTGCATATTTCTGACCTCGATTGGAACGCATCAGGTGACGAGGCTTTGGCCAAATTCACCAAAGGCCAAACCGTTGAAGCGGTTGTGCTTGATGTCGATCAGGAAAAAGAACGCGTCAGCTTGGGCATTAAACAGCTTGATGGCGACCCATTTGAGAGCCTCGGCAATCTGCGCCGTGGCGATTCGGTGACCTGCGAAGTGACAGCCGTCAATGATGGTGGTCTGGAAGTCTCTGTCGGTGATGGCGATGTGTCTGCCTTTATCCGTCGTTCTGACCTATCACGTGACCGTGAAGATCAGCGTCCAGAGCGTTTCAGCGTTGGCGATAAGCTCGACGCTATGGTGACCAATCTTGACAAGCGCGACCGTCGTGTCGGCCTGTCGATTAAGGCCCTCGAAATTGCTGAAGAAAAAGAAGCCGTCGCACAATATGGCTCATCAGACAGTGGCGCCTCATTGGGTGACATTCTCGGTGCAGCCTTGAATCGTGAAGACGACTAAATCTTCCAAACGATAATATGAAAATGGCCCGACATTGCTCGGGCCATTTTTTTATTCTTCTGCTTGACGCCGATAGGTTGGTTTGGCAATTTGTATGAGCATTTTTTTGAAAAGGTCTGTCATGATAAAGTCTGAACTTGTTTCCCGCGTTGCAGAACTTTACCCCCATCTCTATCAGCGCGATGTGGAAGCGATTGTGAATCGTTTGCTCGATGAAATTGGTGATGCCATGGGACGCGGTGATCGGGTTGAATTACGTGGCTTTGGCGCTTTTTCTGTAAAACAACGCGACGCCCGCATTGGCCGCAATCCGCGCACCGGCGAGTCTGTTGCCGTGGCCCGCAAAAATGCCCCTTTCTTCAAAACTGGAAAAGAGCTGCGCGATCGGTTGAACGCCGATACCAGAAAATAGTCCATGTGGACGTTTCTCGCGAAACTCATCTCGCGCATTATTTTCATCGCCCTTGTTGCCTTGCTTATTCCGCTGGCCGTGCAAAACCGTCAGCCGGTTACTCTTTATTATGACCCGCTGGCATGGATGGATGGTGCTGAAAGTGCAAGCCTCACCCTGCCGCTATTCCTCATTCTTCTGATTATTGCCGTTTTCGGCTTTGTCGTCGGCTGGATTGTCAGCGCGGCGGTTTATTTCAAACGCCAAAGTGAAAAGAAATATGAAGCTTGGCGTAGTGCCCGAGGCGCGCAGGCCGCGACGAAAAATCAGCCGCCAGTTATGACGCATTTGCCTGACGCGCCAGCCATGCTAGAAGAACCTAAGAGCCATAACTGACGATTCAAAAGTTAGTGAAAGCGACGAAGGAAATGCGTCATGACACAGAATATTCATACCCCAAGCCCGGTATTTTGCGCCCTTGATACGCCAGATTTGGCGCGCGCAGAGAGCTTGGCAGCGCAGCTTGTCGGCCATGTGGGTGGCTTGAAAATCGGTATGGAGTTTTTCTATGCCCATGGCAGCGCCGGTTATCAGGCAATTGCAGCGCATCAGGCGCCTATCTTCCTCGACCTAAAATTACATGACATCCCCAATACAGTGGCCTCAGCTGTCCGCGCGCTGGCGCCTTTACGGCCGACATTGTTAAATGTTCACGCCGGTGGCGGCGCCGCAATGATGAAAGCCGCCAGTGACGCCGCCAAAGAAGCTGGCAGCGCCGCCCCCTGCATGTTGGCTGTAACGGTTTTAACCAGCCTGTCAGAGGCCGATTTGCACGATATGGGCGTCGCTGGCACGCCAGAAGAGCAAGTCAAACGTTTGGCGGCACTGGCCCATGCCAATGGCATGGAGGGGGTGGTGTGTTCAGCCCATGAGATTGAGATTTTAAGGGCTGAAATGGGCCCCGACTTCAAGCTCATAGTGCCTGGCATTCGCCCGGCCGGCAGCGACACACATGACCAAAAACGCGTCATGACACCGCCGCAAGCCTTGCAAGCCGGGGCCGATATTTTGGTCATTGGTCGGGCCATTACTGGCAGCGACAACCCAGCACAAGCGGCGCAAGACATTGCGGCCAGCTTGGCAAAAATTTAGATTGGCGGCTGACCATGACGGCTAAAATCAAAATCTGTGGCCTGACCCGCCCGCAAGATATTGAGACCATCAATCATCTTGGTGTCGATTTAGCAGGTTTTGTGTTCTATAAGCCGTCGCCCCGACATTTGAGTGAAGACCAAGCGGCGGGTCTTGCCAGCAAATGCGCCCGCCATATTGAGCGCGTTGTGCTTTTGGTTGACCCTGACAATGATATGCTCGACGCCGCTTTAGCTTGTGTTAGCCCGCACCATATTCAATTGCATGGTCATGAAACGCCCGAGCGTGTGGCCGAGATTCGCGCGCGAAGCCATTGCCAGATCATCAAAGCCCTGCCGGTCAGCAGCGCCGAAGATATTGCCAAAGCGCAAGACTATAAGGGGCTGGCCAATTGGTTTTTATTCGACGCCAGACCGCCCGAAGACGGATTGCCAGGCGGTAATGGAGAAACTTTTGACTGGACGCTGCTAAACGCTTATGACGGAGCACAGCCTTATTTGTTAGCCGGCGGATTGCGGGCCGATAATGTGGCTGAGGCCTTGCGCATTACCCATGCGCCCATGGTCGATATTTCTTCTGGCGTTGAAGCCGCGCCGGGCGAAAAAGATGCAGAGTTAATGAGCCAATTTGTGACGGCGGTTCGCGCCGGATGAGGTAATTGTGGACGGAACAAATTCATATCGCGAAGGGCCTGATGAGAATGGCCGGTTTGGACTTTATGGTGGACGTTTTGTCGCCGAAACCCTGATGCCGCTTATCCTAGATTTGGAAAAAGCCTATGGGACGGCGCAGAAAGATCCGGCTTTTGACGCTGAGTTGGTCGATTTGCAGACCCATTATGTTGGCCGCCCAAGCCCGCTTTATTTCGCCGAGCGCCTGACCGAATATTATGGTGGCGCCAAGGTTTATTTGAAGCGCGACGAGCTCAATCATACAGGCTCGCATAAAATCAATAATTGCTTGGGGCAAATCCTGCTTGCCAAGCGCATGGGCAAAACCCGCATCATCGCCGAAACCGGCGCCGGTCAACACGGCGTTGCCGTAGCGACAGTGGCGGCGCGTTTTGGCCTGCCGTGCACGGTCTTTATGGGCGCGACGGATATTGAACGACAAAAGCCGAATGTGTTCCGCATGAAATTATTGGGCGCCGATGTGCGGCCAGTAACCTCCGGCGCCGGCACATTGAAAGACGCCATGAATGAAGCCTTGCGCGATTGGGTCGCCAATGTTGATGATACTTTTTACATTATCGGCACTGTCGCTGGCCCTCACCCCTATCCGGCCATGGTGCGCGATTTTCAATCGATTATTGGCAAGGAAACCAAAGTGCAAATGCAAGAGCGCGAAGGCCGTTTGCCCGACACGCTAGTTGCCTGTATTGGCGGCGGCTCCAATGCCATGGGCCTATTTCATCCGTTTCTTGATGACAAAGATGTTAATATTATTGGCGTGGAAGCGGGCGGGCTCGGCCTTGACACACCAGACCATGCGGCCTCGCTGGCCGGCGGCAAGCCGGGGGTTCTGCACGGCAATCGGACCTATTTATTGCAAGATGATGACGGCCAAATCATTGAAGGCCACTCTATTTCAGCCGGTCTTGACTACCCAGGCATTGGCCCTGAACACGCGTTTTTACGCGACAGCGGGCGCGTCACTTACGCGTCGGCAACCGATAAAGAAGCGCTGGAAGCGTTTCAATTAATCACCCGTCTCGAAGGCATTATTCCGGCCCTTGAACCATCGCACGCGCTGGCCCATGTTGGTAAAATTGCCCCGCAATTACCAAAGGACCACCTGTTGGTGATGAATATGTGTGGCCGCGGCGATAAAGATGTTTTCGCCGTCGCCGAACATCTCAACATTGATTTATAGGCGGAATTTCTGATGACTGATGGTTTGACACGTTTAGATACCCGCTTTGCACAATTGGCGGCGGAAAATAAAAAGGCTTTCGTCGCTTTCGTGACAGCTGGTGACCCAGATGTAACGACCTCAGCGGCAATTATTGCAGGCCTGCCGAAAGCCGGGGCAGATGTTATTGAAATCGGCATGCCCTTTACCGACCCAATGGCTGACGGGCCAGCCATTCAGGCTTCCTCTTTGCGGGCGCTGCAAGCCGGTCAAACGCTTGTCGGCACACTTGAGATGGTGCGCCAATTCCGTCAAACCGACGACAACACACCAATTGTGCTAATGGGCTATTACAATCCAATTTATTATTATGGAGCGGAAAAATTTGTTACTGAAGCCAAAGCGGCCGGTGTCGATGGCTTGATTGTCGTCGATTTGCCGCCCGAAGAAGACGAAGAATTATGCCTGCCCGCTTTGCGTGGCGGCCTGAACTTCATTCGCTTGGCGACACCAACTACAGATGATGCACGCCTGCCAGATGTTTTGAAAAACACCTCCGGCTTTGTGTACTATGTATCGATCGCTGGCATCACCGGTTCAGCCGCACCAAAAAAAACTGCGGTTGCGGCAAATGTGGCGCGGATTAAAAGCCACACAGACCTGCCAGTGGTGGTTGGTTTTGGCATTCGCACGCCCGAACAAGCCCATGATATTGCGTCAATTGCCGATGGCGCTGTCGTCGGATCAGTATTGGTTGAAGCGGTTGCCCAGCACCTCGACGCGCAAGGCAAAGCAATGCCAGAGCTTGTTGAACATGTGCTTTTGCTTGCATCGCAGCTGGCGGCGGGTGTAAATAAGACATAACAACCATAAACGCGGCCATATTGTGCCGAACGGGAGATGGTGTCGTGAACTGGATTAAAAATTTCGTCCGCCCGCGCTTTCCAAGCGTCTTCAAAGACCGCGACGAGACGCCAGATAACTTGTGGGACAATTGCAAAAAATGCGGCGAGATGATTTTTCACCGCGATTTAATTGCCATGCAACAAGTCTGCCCGGGGTGCGATCACCACATGCGCATTGGCGCCGCCGAGCGTTTTAAGGCACTTTTTGACGGCGGAAAATTCGAACGCATTGCCGTGCCTGACGTGCCCCATGACCCGTTAAAATTCAAAGACCAAAAGAAATATGCAGACCGTCTGAAAGATGCCCGCACCAAAACCGGTGAAAAAGACGCGGTTCAGGTTGGATTGGGAAAAATTGGTGGCCGCAGCAGTGTGATTGCGGTGCAAGAATTTCAATTCATGGGCGGCTCATTGGGCATGGCAGCAGGCGAGGCGGTGGTGACCGCCGGACAAACCGCGCTAGCTCATAATGCGCCGCTTATTATGGTCGCCGCAGCAGGTGGCGCGCGCATGCAAGAAGGTATTTTATCGCTCATGCAAATGCCACGCACAACGGTGATTGTCCAGCAATTACGCGAACGCGGCTTACCCTATATTGTGGTGCTGACTGACCCAACAACTGGTGGTGTCACTGCCTCTTATGGCATGTTGGGCGATATTCACATCGCCGAACCAAATGCGCTAATCGGCTTTGCCGGTCCACGGGTGATTCAAGACACAATCAAAGAGCGCCTGCCCGAGGGCTTTCAGCGAGCCGAATATCTTCTCGAGCACGGGATGATAGATATGGTGGTCCATCGTCATAAATTGCATGAAAAATTAGCCCAATTGCTCGACCTGCTGATGGGCGGTAAAACCCACGAAACCCTGCCCGCCGAATAATTAATGTCACATGCGTCTCCCTCAAGCGAAGCCTTGCTGGCGCGGCTTTTAGATTTACACCCAAAACTGATTGATTTGTCGCTGGGCCGCATGACCCGTTTGCTGGCAGCCTTGGGCAATCCGCAAGATAAGGCGCCACCGATCGTGCATATTGCTGGCACCAATGGTAAAGGCTCCACATTGGCCTTCACGCGAGCTATTTTGCATGCCGCTGGGCATCAAATACACTGCTATACGTCACCGCATTTGGTCGAATTCCATGAACGCATCACCCTAGCTGGACAGCCGATTAGCGAGCCGCAATTGGCGGATTATTTGCGCCGCTGCGAGGTCGCCAATCAGGGGCAAGATATTACCTTTTTTGAAATCACCACGGCCGCCGCCTTTCTCGCCTTCGCTGAACATCCGGCTGATTTTCTTCTACTCGAAGTCGGGCTAGGAGGGCGTTTGGATGCCACCAATGTCATCGACCCACTGCTCAGTGTCATCACGCCAGTAAGCCACGACCATGAAGATTTCCTCGGCGCCGATCTGGCCGGTATTGCGGCTGAAAAAGCCGGCATTATTAAAGCCGAACGACCGGTCATCAGCGCCCCGCAAGACAGTGTGGTGGCTGATGTCATCGAGAAAACCGCCAATCTGGTGAACGCGCCATTGGCACGCGGCGGGCAGGACTGGCAGGTCGGCCGTGAGCATGGCCGTTTGGTTTTCCAAGACCAAACCGGATTACTGGATTTGCCAGAGCCAAATTTGGTCGGTTTCCATCAGATTACCAATGCTGGCACGGCGATTGCCATAGCGCGGGCGTTGCATATTGAACCGGAAGCGATCGCCGCTGGCCTGCAAAATGCTGAATGGCCCGCCCGTTTGCAACATTTGCCAGACGGCCGGTTGACGGCACGTGTCCGTCAACGCCTGCCACAGGCAGAGGTTTGGCTTGATGGCGGTCATAATCAGGCTGCGGCGCAGATGCTAGCGACATGGCTCCAAAGCCAAACCAGCAATCGGCCACTGCACATGATTATTGGCCTTTTGGCCAGCAAAGCTCATGATGATTTTCTTGCTGCTTTCGCTGCACGACCAGAATTGTCTGCTAGGCTTATTGTGCATTGTGTGCCAATCAGCGGCAATGATAACGCCTTGCCGCCGCAATTATTACATCAAGCAGCGCGGGCACAGGCTTTGCACAGTTTCGCCCATGCTGACTTGTCTTCGGCCCTTAATGCCATTGAGGCGCCGGACGCGCTTATCCTCATCGCTGGCTCGCTGTATTTGGCCGGCGAGGTATTGAAAGCTAATCGGAAAACAGCTTAGAGGCTCTCGTCGATCCATTCTTTGATTTGACTTTTTGGTGCTGCGCCCACTTTGGTTGCTGACGCTTGCCCATCTTGGAAAATCATCATGGTCGGAATGGAACGCACACCGTAGGTGGTTGGCGCCTCAGGGTTTTCGTCAATATTGATTTTGATAATCGACAATTTACCGTCATATTCGGCTGATAATTCTTCCAGCGCCGGCGCAATCTGCTTGCACGGGCCACACCATTCAGCCCAGAAATCGACCAAAACAGGGCCGTCTGCATTCAAAACTTGTGCTTCGAAATCATCATCATTGATATGCGCTACGCCCATGGTCATCTCCTGTTTGCAATGGAATCACTCGACTAATCTAAGAACTGCGCTTGAGATAATCAAGCGCCAGACAACATATTCGCCAAGCTAATCGCCAGTCTTTTGTCATCCAACCAATCAACGCGGCAAGCTTGCGTCCAAACCAAACCGCAACGTATCGGTTTGCCGCCCCGCACGCCCTGCATAAGGGCTTGGTAAACCGCCATTTGCAGCACATAAGCATCGGCAATATTGTCGGCATCTGGTACTGATCCAGTTTTGAAATCGACCAGATAAATCGCCTCATCGGTTTCGACATAGCGGTCGATTTGCCCATGAAATTGCATTTGCGTACCATCGCCACGAGTCAAAAAACCAGCAATCGGTGCTTCGGCCCGACTGTGCGGCGCAAAAAGTTCGGCCATTTGCGCGTCGGCCATAATTTCCAACACATTCGTGATTATTTTTTCTTGCATATTCAGCGCCAAGCTCTGTCCATGACGTGCCACATAGGCTTGCGCCGCCGCCGCCCGCTGAGCCTCCGGCACAGCTGGCAAATGCTCGAATAAACTATGGCTAATATGGCCGGCCAGCATGGCCTCGCCATTGTCCACCCTATCAGACATAGCGTTTGCCGATGACGACGCTACGGTTGAGGGGGCAAATATTTTTTCAGCCAATATATTCTCGCGCGCCTCTTGCTGAGATATTTTTTCACCAACCCAAGTTGGCGCGGGGCCCGGGTCAACCGATGGCTGTTCATTTATTTTGCGCTCAGGCATAGCTTTTTGCTCATCGCCGAGCGACCAAATCGGGCGACCCATATCCTCTCCAAGATTTTTGTCTTTTTGCAATTCATCGGCAATCATTTGATACCATGAACCCTTTGGCGGGGTTTTGGCCCGCTTATTCAAATAGCCGCCAATATACAGCCGATCGCGGGCGCGCGTTAGCGCCACATAGAGCAGTCGTTTTGACTCATCCTGCTCGCTTTGCATGGCATTTTCTTCCTGCGCCTGGCCATAAGACTCGCGCATTTTCTTATTGGCCCGCCAGAACGGCGTTTTTTGCTGCCCCATTTGCACCACGCCGCGTTGAGTGCCACCGCCCGGGCGCGAACATGTATCGGGCAAAAACACAATCGGCGCTTCCAGTCCCTTGGCGCCATGCACGGTCATAATTCGTACCGCGTCTTGGCGGTTTTCCATATCGCGCTTAATGGTTTGCTGGCCTTGACGTAAAAAATGCAAAAATCCCTGCATGGAGGCGACATGGCGACTTTCAAACACCAAAGCAAGGCGCAGAAACTCGCCAATCGCATCGTCAATTTCGGTTCCCAAACGCCCGCGCAATGAGGCATGGCCATTTTGTGTGCTGAGCAATTGGGCAAAATAATCATAAGGCCGCAAATAGTCGACTTGTCCCAACAGCCAGCTCAGCCGTTGATGCGCCACCTTTAATTTATCATCGCCACCGGCCGCGACCGCCGCCGTCAGCGCCGACCACAAACTGCCCGAGCGGCCATAGGCCAGATCAAACAGCGCCGTCTCATCCAGCCCGCCCAATGGACTGCGCAAAAAACACGCTAAGGTTAAATCATCATTCGGATTAAGGGCAAATTCAGCCGCTGCCATTAAATCCATAATGGCGATTTGCTCAAGCAGCACCATGCGATCGGCACCGGCGACACGAATATTGCGCCGGTCGAGGGCGCGGATCATATTGTCGACAAAATCATCGCGTTTGCGTACGAGAATTAAAATATCACCGGGGCGAATATCGCATGCCGCATCGGCCTGCCAGGCAGCTATTTTATCGGCAATGCGACGCGCTAGTTTCTGTCTGGTGGTTTCCGGCAAATCCAGCGCCGGCATATCCGTCAACTCGCCAGCCTCTCCGGCCCCGCTTATCGGCGTCGACTGCTCTGCTTCCCATAGCGCGACATAGCCGGTCGCCTTATCACGCTGAGCAATATGCTCGGTTGGCGCGCCCGCAGCCGACAAACCACGTGCTGTTTCAGCTGTTGAAAATAATTGATCAACCACTTGCAGCACTTGTGGGGCCGAGCGCCATGAATTAAGCAAGCGCACATAATTGACCGCGCCACCAATATCAGAAACTTGCGCATTAAAATGTTCATATTGCGCGTTAAAACCAGCCGGATCAGCACCTTGAAAACTAAAGATTGATTGCTTTTCATCACCCACGGCGAAAATTGTCCGCTGCTTGGGATTAGCCGTCTCACCAGCAAAAAACTCATCGGCCAGCGCCCGAATAACCCGCCATTGTGCCGGACTCGTATCTTGCGCCTCATCCACCAAAATATGCTCTAAGCCATTGTCAATCTTAAACAAAACCCAAGCAGCGGCGCGCTTTTGTGAGAGCATTTGATTGGTGCACGAGATCAAGTCATCATAATCCAACACGCCGCGCTGATCCTTCATAGCGGCATAGTCTTGGATTAAATTCTCGGCAAAAACATAAAGCGCATGGGTCATTTGATAGGCGAAACTGGCGCGATATTGCGCCATGACTTCGTCAAATTGCTCACTCCAGCGCACCAAATCAGCTGCCAATTTAGGCCGTTCCTCGGCATAGGTTTTAGTGACCAATGATTTACGCGCGAGGCCTTCGCTGGTCAAAAACACCTGCGATAGGGCCGCCCAAGCTTGCGGCAATTGATGTTTTTCCATAGCCGCAATGAACTGGCCGAGGTCATGCCCACGTTGCTGATTGGTTTTTTGCTCTGACGCGGCCAACCAATTAGCCAAACTCGACGCCAGGGGCGCATACTCTTGCATATGGGTATTGGCAATTGACGCCGGATCACGCGCCTGAGCATCCAAATGGCCAAGACCACTGCTTTGGGCCAATTGTTTCAAATTCTCTGTCTGCCGCGCCGCGTCAAACTGATCGCGTTGCGATAAAATCGTGCGGGCCAATTTATCAAGGTCGGGCTCGCTTAATTGCCGGGTCAAAGCGTCGAGGGCACTGCGCAAAGCAATATCATCGTCGCGGCTTAAAAGGCGGCGAATAATCTGCGCCTGCAAATCTTGTGCGTCTTGCTCATCCAGCAAATCAAATTGTGGCGACAGGCCAGCCTCCAGCGGAAACCTTTTCAACAGGCTCTCACAAAATGAGTGAATGGTCTGAACCCGCAAGCCGCCCGGCGTTTCCAGCGCTCGAGCAAACAACATGCGGGCCAATGGCAAATCATGGTCTTCGTCTGGCGTGCCGAGACGCTCGCCAATGGCTTTGTGCAAAGCCGCATCGTCAAGCAAGGCCCATTCCGCCAATAGCGTAAACAAACGGTCTTGCATTTCAGCCGCCGCACTGCGCGTATAGGTCAAGCACAAGAGTTTTTCCGGAGCGACGCCCGACAACATCAAACGCACCAGGCGGGTCACCAAAACAAACGTCTTGCCAGAGCCCGCATTGGCCGCCACCCACGCCGAATATTGTGGGTCGGAAGCTTGAAAGGCTGGTTGATTGTCAATCTTGCTCATCACCCCTCCCCTCATCAAGGGCGCTGCGCCACTCAGCCAGCCGCGCTAAATGGTCATAAGCGCTGACAAAATTTTGATTTTTCGGGCGCATATGCGAAACATAAGGCTGGTCAGGCTTTTGATAGCTGGCAATGAGCTTATGCAACATGTCTAAGGCGCCCTGCACGAGCTCTGGCGTGGCCGCAATAGACAAGCGTTCACCCGGCGGATGGCGGCCGGTAAGACGCAAATAATCGAGTGTTTTGACCGGCGCAGGCGGCAAGCCATGCTCCGTAAAACCACCGGCCTGCAAAATAGCCGCTTCAAGAGTTAATTGCGGCGCCAGATGTTCGGCAACCGATTTTTGCGATGGCACCGCACCGGTTTTATAGTCAATCACCGCATAACTGCCGTCGGTCAATTTATCAATCCGATCGGCCTTTGCTGTGATGGTAAAATCTTGCCCGTCAATTGACAGGGTCAATCGTCCGGTTTCTTCGACCACGCTATCAGCGGTATCGGCGCGCCGCAGGGTTTCATAGTCGGCAAACCAGTCAGCCACAGCTTGCAACCGCGCCTGCCAAAACCGCATGACAGAAGCGCCACCGGGGAAATTGGCCTCGGCTGCCTTGGCGTAGCTCATAATGTCTTCGGCTATCGTGTCACCCAAATGGCGCCCGTCGCGGATGAGTTGCTCGAACAAGTCGTGCAATAAATTGCCGCGATGCGCTGCACCCGCCGGTGCGTCGACAGCTTGCAATTCTTTGAGGCCGAGAATTTTACGGGCGTAAATTTTATAAGGGTCAAATAACAGCGTCTCAATTTGCGTCACCGACAATGAATTTGGCCGCGCTGCCACTGGCGGGCACGGCATCGGGCGCACAGCCGGTTGTGCTGCCCCATCGGAGGTCGGCGGATTGTCCAATTGCTGCCACCAAGCCAAATATTTCTCACCCTGCTCTCTCGGCAGACCATTGCACAATGTTTCCAGACGTCGCAGCCAGCGCGCCGCCACACTTGGTGAACCATCGACTTTCATGGCGCGAGTCAAAAATACTTGCGGCGCGCTCGCCCCTTGAGCAAAGTCATGCGCCGCCAAGCCAATTTGCCGCTCTGGCTGACTCAGCTTAATTTGCGCCCGCATCGGCCGCGATAACCATGGGCCTGTTTCTGGCAAAGGCGGCCAGCTAGCCTCATTTAAGCCACCCAAAATCATTACATCGGGCTGCATCAGGCGAGCCTCTAAAGGGCCCCAGATAAAGAGCCGTGGCGTCGAGCGTGGCAGGCGTCGCACGCTATGTTGCGACAACCATAAATCAAATAATTCTGGCCAATCGGTAAGGTCGACCGATGGCGCCAAATGCGCATGTTGCATAAGACTGTCGAAAAATTCGGCCAGGGCGCGACCATCCTCACCATTTTCAAACAATGGCAGGTGGTCGCCTTTGTCATTGGCAATCAAGGCCTCAGCCGTATGCAACAGGGCTGGTGCCAATTCGGCAATATTGCTTTGCCGCGGTAAAGCCAGAAGATTTGCGAAGGCGTTTGCGCATGCGGTTAATAGCTCATTGGGTTCGGCTTGCGTTTGTTGCCACGCCCGCTGCATGCCAGCCAATCCTGCTGACGGGCGCGGGCCGCGCAGAATTTCCGCCTCCAAACTACGCACGGCGGTCAAATGGTGGCCGCGGGCCATCCCTAAAGACACCATCGGGTGTTTCATCAACGCCAAAAAGCTCACGGGCGCAAAACCATCTTGCAGACAACGCAAAATTAATCGCAGGACAGCGGCGGCTGGTGTTTGCGTTAAAGGTTGTCCGGCTGAATCATCAACCTCAATGTCCCAACGGCGCAATTCAGCGGCGACGCGGCGGGCCAAATTTCTGTCGCGTGTTACCAAAGCCGCCGTTTGTCCTGGCTTTTCATAAACTGCACGCATGGCCATGGCCACAGCCCCCGCCTCACTGCGCTGGTCGGGTGCTTCAATTAAATGGCAATGCGTCATCTGCAAAGACGGCTTCGGCGTATCAGCTGATTGCTGCTGAGTCGCTTGCGCCCAGAGAGCGGTTTGTGGCACTGGCACCAAGGCTTGATTAATGAGCTGCGCCATTGGCGCCATCGGGGCGCTGCCCGGCCATGGCTTTATTTGCTCGCGATCAACATCCAAATAGGTTAATAGGCCGGCCATGAGATTTTGCGGGTGCGAAGCATCGGCAATAATCGCCCGCCAACAATCCTCATCGGCCATCATATCCAGCCCCGGCAGAATAACTGCGCCACGCGGCAGGCTGGCAATCACCTGCAATAAATCGGCGGTTGAACGAATACTACCGGTCGAGCCAGCAGCGATGACTGGACCATCAGGTGGACGCTGGCGCCATATCTGGGTGCGGGCGGCGAGCAAATGATTGCGCCGCTCGACAGGATCCAATAAGTCATTATCGCGCAAAAAGGCGGGCCAGAACTCAGTAATAATTTTCAGAAACTCAACCGTGATTTCCCAATTTTGCGCCAATTCACCGGTCACCAGATTCGGCAAGGAAGCCCAATCAATTTGTTCATTTTGTGCCTGATCCAGAAGCCCCTCAAGGTCGTAAGCCAAGGCTGACAGGCGCACAGCACTGAGTTCCTGCTCGGTTTGCTCAGCCCATTTTCGAATAAGTTTAAGAAAATAAAAATGCCGCGCTCGCGGGTCAATAGCTGCCGGCAAATCAAGAGCCGTCGCACCATCGCCTAGGCCGGCCTCAAAGCTGTACTCATCCAAATCACCCAAAGTGCCAATATGCGGCAATAAAACCGCCTGCTGACCCTGGCTTTGAGCGCGCGACAAAAGCAGTTGCGACAAATGCCGGGCCGCCCGTCGGGTGGGCAATAGAATTGTCACATCCTCCAGCTGACAGGGGCCGAAAACCTCCTGCCGCTGCTTGTCATCGCTGATACTGTCAGCCAGCACGCTCAAAAAAGGTTGTCCGGCGGCGATATTATATATTTTAAGGCGCTCAGAATCGTTCATGCCTGATGATACCACAGCGTCGACCCTATGCGGGGCTCCAATATAAGTTTTAGCCGATAATTGCTTCCGCTTCAGCGCGGCCCTCAGGTGTGCCGACGTGCATCCAGCGCCCATCCAGCCGCCGCCCGAATAAGCGTTGGCGGGCTTCGGCGGCATCAAATATGGCGTTGAACGAAAACACTGTATCGTCTATGCCGGCAACCGCTTGCGGTGTCACAATGCGCACGCCAGAAAAAATAGCCGCGTCGTCCTCATCCAAACGGCGGCGCAATTGACCATCGGCAATGAGGCAATAATCGCCGCAGCCATCATAGCCCGAGCTGCTCGCCTTATCAGCCATGAGTAATAAAACATCCATCCGCTGGGCATCAAAATCGGCCATTAAGGCGGCTATATTATTGCTGTTTTCCTGCCAGAGAACATCAGCATTGCAGACCACAAAAGGGGCCGCGCCCAAAAGCGGCAGGGCATTTTTAACGCCGCCGCCAGTGTCCAATAAGGCCTGCGTTTCATCGGCAAAAATAATCTCCGGCCCCTGTGTGCGGGCTTGCAAATGCGCGGTGATGAACGCGGCCTTATGGTGCAGATTTATGATAATGCGTTCAATACCCGCCGCTTGCAATCGATCAATCATCCGAGTGAGTAGGCTCTGACCGGCAATTTCAACCAATGGTTTGGGCGGGTCGTTAGCATGGGCGCGCATGCGGGTGCCGCGCCCAGCTGCTAAAATCATCGCTGTGGTTATCGGCGCGCTCATGCGTCACCAGCATCAAGCGCTAAACTCATCGGTGCTTCGGCTTCGAGCCATGCGGCAATATCAGCTAAGGCAGAATGCGCAAGATTGCCCTGAATATAGCCGATAATACGCGGTAAGTGATTGAGGTAATTGGGTTTTGCGTCACGCTGGGCAAGTCGAACAAATATGCCAGCGATTTTAAAATTGCGCTGCGCACCGGCAATCGCATAGGCGCGCGCAAAGGCCTGTTGGTCAGCCGCCAAATCAAAACGCGCGTCAACATAGCTTTGATAGCTGTGGTCGACTTGCTTTGGCGACACATTTAGGCGCGCGTCTTGCAATAAAGAGACGAGGTCATAGGCGGCGTGACCAGCCAGCGCATCTTGTACGTCAATCAAGCCCAAACGATAGCGTCCCTGTGCTTGCGGTTGCCATAGCATATTCACCGAATGAAAATCGCGCAAAACGCTGACCTTTGGTGCGGCCATGAGACTATCGCCCAAATCTTGCCATAGGCTCATCCAAATTTGCCGCGCGTTTTGCGACACTTTGATGCCGCGCCATGGCAAATACCAATCAAGAAACAGGCTGGTTTCAATGGCTTGCACACGGCCATCATAGGCGGCGAGAAAATCGGCCGCGGGCTGGGCGTGTAAATGCACAAGATTGTCAATCGCCTCGGCATAGACGATCGGCTTTTGTCTTTCATCGCCTGCTTTGTCGAGTGCCGCCAAGGTCATATCGCCAAGGTCTTCCAAAAGCACAAAGCCCGCCGCCTCATCACTGGCCAGAATCTGCGGTACGCGCATGTCATGAGATTCCAACCATTGGTTCATGCGGCAATAGGCCGGCGTGGCCTCGGCCAAATGCACGACCTGCGAATAAGCCTGGCCATCATAATCAGCCGCCCCATCTGGGCCGGATTGCCAGTCCATCAATACCGCCGAATGGCCGTTGGTTTTGGTTAGGCGATCATAACGCCGCGTCGAAGCATCACCAGCCAACGGCTGGCGCTGCGCTTGCGCTGGCGACCATTCAGTCGTGGCGAGAAATTGTTCGACCTGTTGATCGCGCTGATAGGCAGCTTGCACGGCGGTCACTAGGGTTTCATCTTGGGCGCTGATTTCAATATGCCGCTGATGATCGTGCCCGGCGACCATATCAAAACGCAAAGTGACATCCGCCTGTGGTAACAAACCATCGGCTTTATCGGCCCATTCGATCAAGCAAATATGGTCGTCCATGGCGTCAATCAGGCCAAGTTCATAAATCTCACTGGCTTCACCCAATCGATAAAGGTCGGCGTGCAACAGGCGCACATTGTCGCCCTCATAAGGCTGAACCAGGGTGAAGCTCGGACTAGGAACGATAATATCGCCGCAATAGGCGCGGACAAAAGCACGGGCAAATTCGGTCTTGCCGACGCCCAAATCACCGACCAGCGAGATATATCCGCGCCCGCCCAAAAGCGGCCGCAGCCAATGCGCCACACGATGGGTGGCGGCTTGGCTATCGACGATAAAATCAAAACAGGCCATGGCTTTACTCATCTGCCGATTTGTAATCATCCGGCATCATTTGGCAAGCCTCTGGCTGGCTTGTTTAGTAGCGATAATGTTCTGGCTTGAACGGTCCTTGCTCTGGAATACCCAAATATTTGGCCTGATCATCAGACAGCTGGGTCAATTTGGCACCCAATTTGGCCAAATGCAGACGTGCGACTTTTTCATCCAAATGTTTCGGCAGGACATAAACTTGCAGATCATAGTTTTTACCATTTTGCCAGAGCTCCATTTGCGCCAACACCTGATTGGTAAATGATGCACTCATCACAAAGCTAGGGTGGCCGGTAGCGCAACCAAGATTGAGCAAACGTCCTTCGGCCAGAAGAATAATCCGTTTGCCATCAGGAAACTCGACTTCGTCGACCTGCGGCTTCACATTATGCCATTGATAATTTTTCAGAGCATGAACCTGAATTTCACTATCGAAATGGCCGATATTGCCGACTATTGCGCGGTCTTTCATAACCCGCATATGGTCGAGCGTAATAATGTCTTTATTGCCAGTGGCGGAAATGAAAATATCACCAATTGGCGCCGCATCTTCCATGGTCGTGACTTCATAGCCTTCCATCGCCGCTTGCAGGGCGCAAATCGGGTCGATTTCTGTCACCATCACCCGCGCCCCTTGCGAGCGCAGGCTTTCAGCCGAACCTTTACCAACGTCGCCATAACCGCAGACAACCGCGACTTTGCCGGCAATCATCACATCTGTGGCGCGCTTCACGCCGTCAACAAGGCTTTCGCGGCAACCATATAGATTGTCAAATTTCGATTTCGTAACACTGTCATTGACGTTGATGGCTGGCACTTTCAATGTGCCATCGCGGGCCATATCATAAAGCCGCAACACACCTGTGGTGGTTTCTTCAGAAACGCCAACGCAATCATCAAGCACTTCTGGATATTTTTCGTGGCAAATTTGCGTCAGATCGCCACCATCATCCAAAAGAATATTTGGTGTCCATCCATCTGGCCCCTTAATGGTCTGCTCAACACACCACCAATATTCTTCCTCGGTTTCGCCTTTCCAAGCAAACACAGGAACGCCGCTTGCAGCAATCGCCGCAGCAGCGTGATCTTGGGTCGAGAAAATATTACATGACGACCAGCGCACTTCAGCGCCCAAAGCGGTCAATGTTTCAATCAGAACTGCGGTTTGAATGGTCATATGCAAACAACCGGTAACGCGCGCGCCTTTCAGCGGCTTGGACTCGCCATATTCTTCGCGCAGGGCCATCAGCCCCGGCATTTCGGTTTCCGCAATAGCAATCTCTTTGCGACCCCAATCGGCCAGCGTGATATCGGCAATTTTGTAATCTTGGCTCATCTTATACCCCTGTAAAATTTCTTTGTGTTTAGCAGGTTAAAAGCACCATCGCAAGCACATATAACGAATTCTTTATGTCGTTATATGACTATTCTTCGTCAAATTTGCGGGCCACTAAATCGCTAATGGCTTGCAGGGCAGCAGCTGCTTCGGTGCCGCTAGCGGCGACTTCAATGGTCATACCAAGACTGGCGCCCAACATCATCAGCCCCATAATTGAGCCGCCATCAACGGTTTCACCTTCGCGCGACACCTGAATTTGCGCGTCAAACCCATCGACCAAATTGACAAATTTTGCCGAAGCGCGGGCGTGTAATCCGCGTTGATTGGAAATTGTAAGCTGGGCGGTAAGCGTTTCTGACATTGGCGTCTGCTGGCAGTTAACTGCCGAGCACTTCGCTGGCGACGGAAATATATTTGCGCGCCGCTTCTTTGGCTTCCAACACAGCCTCAGCCAATTTTTTGTTCTCGCGAATGCTAGCGAATTTGATCAACATTGGCAGATTAATGCCGGCAATCACCTCGACACGGTCTTTTTCTAGCAGTGAAATCGCTAAATTTGATGGTGTGCCGCCAAACATATCGGTCAGCAAGACAACACCTGCGCCATCATCAACCGCGCTTATCGCGTCAATGATATCCTGACGGCGCTTTTCCATATTATCGTCAGGGCCAATGGAAATTGTCGCCATATGGGTTTGCGCGCCCACCACATGCTCAACGGCAGCCCGAAATTCGTCGGCCAACCCACCATGCGTTACCAGTACCAATCCAATCATTTTATCCTCTTTCACTCCAATGTGCCTAGGAACGACCTGACAATCAAGCGTCCTTTGGCAGTGTGTGAATATCATCCTCGGCAAAACCCTGCTGGCCGATAGTGGCCAGCGCCAACATAATAACGTCAACCGTCTGAGCGTCAAAAGCGTGTAAACGTAATAACGGTATTGGCTGGTGCTGCAAGTCATTTTGTGGCGGCAGATAAATTTGTGCCGGCAGGCGCGGTACATCTTTGCGCGCCACCAGTTCAACCGCCAGACGAATAATAGCTGGCGCCCGCGCCGCCCCTTCTGTCCCAATACGCAGCAATCCCATGCCACGCACTTCAATCAAACCAGCGATATTTTCTGGTGCTGTGGCGCATAAGTTTTGCTCAGCATCAATTTGTAAAAGCGCCCGATCATCAGCCACCAGATGAGCATTTTTTTGCCGGATTAAAGCCAAGGCCAAAGTCGATTTGCCGCTGCCCGACGGCCCCATCAGCATCACCGCCCCCTGATTAAATTGCACCACACTTGCGTGCACGCTGGGGCCTGATTCATGGCTCATGAGTTGGCCGCCTTTTGGTTATGTAATGGCAGAGTCAGTGTAAAATAAGCGCCCTGCCCATCGGGGCGATTGCTGCCAATCACATCGCCACCATGGGCGCGGGCAATCTGCCGCGAAATACTTAAGCCGAGACCAGAATTGCCGGCCTTGAATTGTTTGCTGGCCTTAGGTTTAACTGGCGCTTGCGTTCGATCGGTATAAAATCGGTCAAAGATCTTTTCAGCCGTGCCATCGGCCAATCCCGGGCCCTCATCGGTGACGATTAGCATAGCTTTGCCATTTTCCACCCGCGTGGTGATGAAAATGCGATCGCCTTCAGTTGAAAAACTCACTGCATTGCCAACCAGATTATCAATAATCTGTGCAATGCGAGGCTTTTGCGCCATTACCAGACATGGCTCATTGGTTTGCACGATGAGCTTAATATTTTGTGTTTCGCCATAACCCACGGCCAAGGCTTGGCCAATTTCTTGCGCCAATTCAGATAGATCAAAGATGTCGCTCTCACCACGATTGAGTTCTGCATCCAGCCGCGTGGCATTGGAAATGTCTGAGATTAGGCGGTTGAGACGATGAAGGTCATTGTCAATTATCGCCATTAATTCTTTTTGCTGAGCCTTACTGGGTGCTTGATCCAGACTCTGTACGGCGCTGTGCAAAGAAGTCAGCGGGTTTTTCAACTCATGCGCTACATCGGCGGCAAATCTGTCAATTGTGTTAATCCGCAAGAGCAGTTTTTGCATCATATCGCGGAGCGCCAAAGATAAATCGCCAATCTCATCGCCGCGGCGACTGAGGTCAGGAATACTATCTAAGCCGGGTAATTGTGGCATATTGCCACCGAAGCCGCGCATGGCAGAAGCCAAGCGACGCACCGGCACCACAATTGTACCGGCGATAAGCAAGGAGGTAATGACGCTAATCACCAAAGCGAGAGCCGATAGTTCAAACACCAATTGGCGTTCCTCGGCAATAATCGCATCGATCTCGCCAGGGTGGGTCGAAATCATTAGCGCGCCAACAATAGCCCGATAGCCCTGCACGGGCACTGCCACGGTCAGCACATCATGGCCATTTTCATTCTGCCGTTGCAGGCTGGCGGCTTGCCCTTTAAGGGCGGCAGCGACTTCAGGTAGGCGAAAGCCATCAGCCGCAGTGATTTCATTGAGCACGGGTTTGGCACCAAAAATAAAGTGCTGGCCACGGCTCTTAATTGTCTCCAACCACGACGGCACTGTCGCACTGTCGAGCAAAGGCGGTAAGTCGCGCGACACCACATTGATTGAGCGATCCAGCTGGCCACTATCAATAATCAAATTGCCATTATTGGCATACAGCCGCAAACGCGCATCCGTGACATTGCGCATGTCGCGCATAATTTTCTGCGCTTGGCGGACCTGCCACGTATTGGTGCGGCGACCATTTAATTGTTTGAGGATAGAGGGTTCAAAAAATTCAAAATTATTTTGCTGTGTGGCTTGGCTGAGTGCGCTAGCGATAATACTGGCCTGAGTTTGCAAGCTTTTCGTATAGGCGCGGGTTAAAACCTGTCGTGACTCCGAAAGGGTCAAGATACCGCCGGCTAAAATCAACAAGCCGAGCATGTTCAGTACAATCAGCCGGGCCAGCAATTTCTGCTTCGGGCGATTTTTGTCGCGGGCCTTTTCAGATGGCGCAGGAGATGGTGTTTGCACTGAACTCACTGATCTTTATACCTGTAACCAACCCCATAGAGGGTCTCAATGGCGTCAAAACTTTTGTCGACGACGCGAAATTTACGCCGCAAGCGTTTAATGTGGCTGTCGATTGTCCGATCATCAACATAGATTTGCTCATCATAAGCAGCATCCATCAGCGCGTCGCGACTTTTTACCACACCTGGGCGCCGGGCCAAGGCATCCAATATCATAAATTCTGTGACCGTTAGGCTTACTGGTTGTTGCTTCCAAAAACAGTCATGACGCTCTGTATCAAGGCGCAAGTCTCCGCGTTCTATGGCATGGTCTTTATCGACCTGCCCGCTGGCCGCTTGCTCGCGGGCTTTTGTGCGGCGCAGCACTGCCCGAATGCGTTCAATCAACAAACGTTGCGAAAATGGCTTGGTGACATAGTCATCGGCCCCCATTTTCAAACCGAATATTTCGTCAATTTCATCATCTTTAGAGGTCAGAAAAACCACAGGCATTTGGCTTGTTTGACGCAATTTTCGCAATAATTCGAGGCCATCCATGCGCGGCATTTTAATGTCAAACACGCCAATATCAGCAGGCTTTTCAGCCAAGGCCTGGAGCGCTGTATTGCCATCGGTAAAGCTCCGCGTGGCGAAACCTTCAGCCTCAAGTGCCATTTTTACAGACGCCAAAATATTGGCATCATCATCAACAAGTACAATTGTCGGCATTGTGTTTTCCTCAACTGATAACTAAGCATTGCCACATGGGCGAGGGAAGTTTTTTGTCTCATTTTGAGCAAAATAATCATCAACATGAATTGTGTCATTGTTACGGCAGGCTGGTTGCAACAGACCGACAAACTGCATATAGTCCGCGTCAAAGTTCCCCCTAGGGGGTCACTTGAACATTATCATCCTGTCGGGGGAAAACGCGATGAAACAGACTGGTTATCACATGAGCAAAAATGGTTTGGACCTGCAGGGACTCGGCAATGCCGGAACCGTATATTGGAACTTGCGACCATCTCAAATTTATGAACTCGCTCTGGCACGCGGCGAAGCTGAAATAGCCGGCAGTGGGCCCTTGCTCGTGAAAACCGGTGCCCATACGGGCCGTTCTGCGCAAGATAAATTCATCGTTCGCGATGCCACCACAGAAGACAACATCTGGTGGGACAATAATAAGTCGATGACAGCCGAACAATTTGACGCGCTGCACGCCGACATGCTGGCTCACGCGGAGGGCAATGAATTGCTGGTGCAGGACCTGTTTGGTGGCGCCGATAAAACCCACCGCTTGGCCACACGAGTTGTGACTGAATTGGCTTGGCATTCGCTGTTTATTCAAAATCTGCTGATTGAGCCAGAGACACAAGAATTGGATGGTTTTGACCCTGAATTTGTCATTATGAATTTCCCGAGCTTCAAAGCTGATCCGGCGCGTCACGGTAGCCGCGGCGAAACCATGATTGCCGTCAACTTTGCTAAGAAAATGGTGCTGATTGTTGGCACATCTTATGCTGGCGAAACCAAAAAATCTGTTTTCTCCATGCTTAATTACGCCCTGCCTGCCAAACGCGTCATGCCAATGCATTGCTCGGTCAATGTTGGCGATGCCGGCGATAGCGCCGTCTTCTTCGGCCTTAGCGGCACAGGCAAAACAACTTTGTCAGCCGACCCAAACCGTATTTTGGTTGGCGATGACGAGCACGGCTGGTCAGAGAACGGCGTGTTCAACTTCGAAGGCGGTTGTTACGCCAAAATGATCAATCTGTCGGCTGAAGCTGAGCCGGAGATTTATGCCACGACCCAACGTTTCGGCACAGTGCTGGAAAATGTGGTGATGGATCCGGTAACTCGCGAGCTTGATCTCGACGATAATTCATTGGCTGAGAACTCACGTGGTGCCTATCCGCTGTCATTTATTCCAAATGCCTCTGAGACCGGAACCGCCGGTCATCCCAAAAATATCATCATGCTGACAGCTGATGCCTTTGGCGTTCTGCCTCCGATTTCACGGATGACACCGAGCCAAGCCATGTATCACTTCTTGTCAGGCTATACAGCGAAAGTTGCTGGCACAGAAAAAGGCGTCACCGAGCCAGAGGCAACCTTCTCGACCTGCTTTGGCGCGCCATTCATGCCGCGTCATCCATCAGAATATGGCAATCTGCTGCGTGATTTGATTGCCGAACATGGCGCCAGCTGCTGGCTGGTTAACACCGGTTGGACAGGTGGGGCTTATGGCATCGGCAATCGTATGCCGATTAAAGAAACCCGCGCTCTTCTATCTGCTGCCCTTGACGGCAGCCTGAATCATGTTGATTTCCGCCAAGATGAGAATTTCGGCTTTGAAGTGCCAGTTTCTGTGCCCGGTGTTGATGGATCAATCCTCAACCCACGCGATACTTGGGCTGATCAAGCTGCTTATGATGCACAAGCCAAGAAATTGGTCGGCATGTTTGTTGCGAATTTCGAAAAATTCCTCGATCACGTCGATGATAATGTACGCGCCGCAGCATTGGCCGCTGAATAATACTCTTATTTAATTAAGAATATCATGAATAAATTAGGCAGGGTTTTAGCTCTGCCTTTTTTATTGCTTAAAATTCCATTAAAGTATTATTAAATAATTTATTTAATACTATTATTAATAGTATTAATGCGCCTCTTCCCAGTTTTTAGCTGCTTTCGCATCAACAATCAGCGGCACACTGAGCTCCAGTCGCGGCATACATGCGGTTTCCATGGTTTTACGTACAATAGCAATCAAATCATCGGCTTTTTCTTCAGCCACTTCAAAAATCAACTCATCATGCACTTGCAAAAGCATGCGCGCCGTTGCCAGATTGTGGTTGGCTAGCGCCGCTGGCATGGCAATCATGGCGCGGCGAATAATATCGGCCGCCGTGCCTTGAATTGGCGCATTAATGGCGGCGCGTTCAGCAAACGCACGTCGCGCCGGTATTTTGGCGTCAATCTCGCGCAAATGAATTTTGCGGCCAAACAAAGTGGTGACATAGCCCTGCGCTTTGGCCTCGGCTTTGGTCGCTTCCATATAGTCGTGAATGCCGGGGAATTTTTGGAAATAGGCTTTGATATAGTCGCTGGCCTCGCTGCGGCTAATGCCCAATTGATTGGCCAAGCCGAAAGCCGAAATGCCATAAATGATGCCAAAGTTAATCGCCTTGGCGCGGCGGCGGACGTCGCCGGTCATGTCAGCCAACGGCACGCCAAACATTTCCGACGCCGTCATCGCATGGATATCCAACCCATCGGCAAAGGCTTGCCGTAGGCTGCCAATCTCAGCGATATGCGCAAGAATACGCAATTCAATCTGGCTGTAGTCGGCGCTGACCAAAACATGATCTGGCGACGAAACAAAGGCCGTGCGAATGCGGCGCCCATCTTCCGTGCGGATTGGAATATTTTGCAAATTCGGATCTGACGAGGACAACCGGCCGGTGGTCGTCGCGGCCAAAGAATAAGAAGTGTGAATGCGGCCGGTTTCCGGATTGATAAATTCTGGCAGCGCGTCTGTATAGGTTGATTTTAATTTGGCCAGACCGCGCCAATCGAGAACCCGCGCCGCCAAATCATAACCCTCAGCAGCCAAGCCTTCGAGCACCTCGGCACCGGTTGCATAAGCGCCGGTTTTGGTTTTCTTGCCGCCCGGCAGGGCCATTTTTCCGAACAGAATATCACCCAATTGCTTGGGGCTGGCAATATTGAAGCGCTCGCCAGCCAGCTGAAAGATTTCGTCTTCCATGGCCGCCATTTTCTGCGCAAACTCGCCCGACAAGCGCGACAACACAGAGCGGTCAATCAAAATGCCTTCGCTCTCCATCTGCCGCAACACCGCCACCAGCGGCCGCTCCGTTGTTTGATAAACACCCACCATGTGTTCGGCCAGCAGGCGCGGTTTCAGATGATGCCACAAACGCAGCGTCACATCGGCGTCTTCCGCCGCATAGGGGGCGGCTTTGTCAATCGGCACTTGGTCAAAGGTAATTTGCGATTTACCGCTGCCAATCAGCTGTTTAATCGATATTGGCTGATGGCCTAAATAGAGTTGCGACAACTCATCCATACCATGGCCATGGGCACCGGCATCAAGCGCATAAGACATCAGCATTGTGTCATCAATCGGCGCCACTGCAATTTTGTGACGGGCAAAAATTTGCAAATCAAATTTCGCATTCTGCAGCACTTTCAACACTGAGGCATCTTCCAGCAGCGGTTTCAAAATCGCCAGCGCCTGCGCCATTTCAATTTGATGGGGCATTTCATCGCCCAAATCCAACCCATCGGAAACCCCATGCGTCAGCGGAATATAGCAGGCCTCACCTGGCGCCGTGGCCAGTGAAATACCAACCAAACGGCATTGCATGGTATCCAGACCATTGGTTTCCGTATCCAGTCCAATCACCCCGGCCTGATAGGCGCGCGCCACCCAAGCGTGCAATTGCGCCTCTTGCGTCACCGTCTCATAAACTGCCTCTGATAAAGCCGGCATTGGCGCTGGTAGGTTGCTGGCAACCGCTGGAGATGCTGCGCCTTGCGGTGACTCTTGCGCCCCCGTTGGCGCCCCAGCCGGCAGTGCGCTGGCCGTCGGTGCATAGGCCGAGGCCAAATCTGACGCCGCCTCAAACGCATCGGCGTCAAATGTAAAGCGCTCCGCCAAGCGTTTGGTTAATGTGTTGAATTCCAAAGCTTTGGTAAAACCAATCAGCGTGGCGGCATCGGGTGGGGTGAGCGCCATTTCCTCAAAACCGACCGGCAAGGGCGTGTCTTGTTTCAAGGTTACCAATTGCCGGCTAAGGCGCGCCTGTTCGGCAAACTCAATGAGATTTTCGCGCCGCTTATTCTGTTTAATCTCTCCGGCCCGCGCCAATAAACTATCGAGGTCGCCATATTCCTCAATCAAAAGCGCTGCCGTTTTAATGCCAATGCCAGGCACGCCGGGCACATTGTCGACACTGTCACCGGCCAGAGATTGCACATCAATCACCCGCTCCGGCCCGACACCAAATTTCTCTACCACTTCCGCCGCATTGATTTTTTTGTCTTTCATCGTATCGATCATGTCGATATTCGGGCCGACCAATTGCATCAAATCCTTATCCGAGGAAACAATCGACACATGCGCGCCATCGGCCGCCGCTTGCACCGCATAGCTGGCAATCAAATCATCGGCCTCAAAGCCAGACATTTCAATGGCCGGAATATTAAACGCCCGCACCGCTTCCCGAACCAAAGAAAATTGCGGCACCAAATCTTCCGGTGCCGGTGGCCGATGGGCTTTATATTCGGGATAAATATCATTGCGAAACGTATTGCCCGAAGCGTCGAAAATCACTGCCAAATGGGTTGGGCTTTCAGCCGCATCCATTTCATTAAGCAATTTGACCAGCATATTGCAAAAGCCGGACACTGCCCCCACAGGCAAACCATCTGATTTTCGCGTCAACGGCGGCAGCGCATGATAAGCACGGAAAATATAACCCGATCCATCCACCAAATACAGGTGGTCGTTTTTGCCAAGCTTTGTCATCCATCACCTTTGGTCAGATTGAGTCGCATCAGTTAATCTAGCATTGCTGCCTCAAATGACAGGCCCTAAATCGCGGTTTCGACGTTTATTCCCCAGAACAAAAATGCTACACCTGATGGCCAGGAGAGATTTATGACAAATTCCAACCATCAGTCGGCATTCGCGCTCAGTGTTCGTGATTTGCAAAAAACCTATAAGGCGAGCGGCAATCAACCGCCAAAAGAAGCCTTAAAGGGGATTAATTTAGACGTGCCGCGCGGTTCTATTTTTGGCCTTTTGGGGCCAAATGGGGCGGGCAAATCGACCTTTATTAATATTCTCGCTGGTCTGGTGATGAAGACATCTGGCAGCGCGTCAATTTGGGGCTTTGATATTGACCAAAACCCGCGTCAGTCGCGCGCCTCCATCGGCATTGTGCCGCAAGAGCTGAGCATTGACCCATTTTTCACCCCTGGTGAAATCATGGATTTGCAAGCTGGCCTGTATGGCGTGCCGCGCAAACAACGCCGCACAATGGAAATTCTCACCGCTCTCGGCCTCGATGATAAGGTGGACGCTTATTCGCGCACGCTTTCGGGCGGCATGCGGCGGCGCCTATTGGTTGCCAAAGCGCTGGTGCATAATCCGCCAATTCTGGTGCTCGACGAGCCAACGGCGGGCGTCGACATCGAATTGCGGCGACAATTATGGGATTATGTATTGGAGCTCAACAAGCTCGGCGTCACCATTATGCTGACCACACATTATCTCGAAGAAGCGCAAGAATTATGCGACACAATTGCGATTATTGATAAGGGCACTCTCGTCGCTTGCGAGTCGACCAGCGATTTGCTGCGCCGGATTGACAATAAAACCATGCTCATTCGGCCAGCCACGGCGCTCACTGGCGTGCCTGACATTGCCGGGTTAAATTGCCAAATTCTCGACGATGGGCGTTTGGCCGTGCAATATAATCCAGGCGAAACGCCAGCCGGACATGTGCTGAGCCAAATCACCAATAGCGGCATTGAAATCGCCGACCTCGACACTGAGGGTGCTGAATTGGAAACCGTGTTCATGAAACTAACCGGCTCTCACGCTGCTTAACCGCCAACGCCAATAATACGGGGGAGATATGAAAAACTTCGACAATCAAGTCATCGTTATTACCGGCGGGGCAACCGGTATCGGCTTTGCCTTGGCCAAAGCCTTTGGGGCGGATGGCGGCAAAATTTTGATTGGCGAGCCGCGCGCCGAAGTGTTGAAAGAGGCCGTCGCACAATTGACGCAAATCGGTATTGAGGCCGATAGCATGGTGCTCGATGTCACCGATAATGAGGCGGTTGAAGCCTTTGCTGACTTTGCATGGCAGCGCTTTGGTAAGGTCGATATTCTCTTCAATAATGCTGGCATTGGCGCGCCACGCAGTTCGATTGACAAAAGCGATATGGATGCCGTGCGGCATGTGTTTGATGTTAATTTCTTCGGCGTCTGGCACGGCTGTCGGGCTTTCAGTCGGCGAATGATCGAGCAAGCGACTCCGGCCAAAATTTATAATACCGGTTCTGAGAACTCGTTATTCGTCGCCGTGCCCTATTCAGCTGCTTATATTGCCGCCAAACATGCGGTGCTTGGCCTGACCGAGAGCTTGCAGCACGATGCACCAGATTTCATCCATTATGGGGTGATATTCCCGGGCTTTGTCAGCACGCCAATGACCGCCGGCAGCCCAATTGCTGATAACGCCATGGACGCCGACCGGTTTGCCGCCATTGTCAAAAAACAAGTAGAAGCCGGTGAAACCTATATTGTGTCACATGCTTATAATGTAGAGCGCATCGCCCCACGGGCTGAGGCCCTAGCCAAAGCCTATGCCACCTACGCCCCGCGTTATGATGGCGACGAAGAATATGATGTGCCCTTGTTGATTGAGCAGCTCATCGCAGAGCAGAAAAAGGATTAAGCGTTTTGTCCCGCGACATAGCCGGACGACCACGCCCATTGGAAATTATAGCCACCTAAATGGCCGGTCACATCGACGACTTCGCCGATAAAATATAGCCCCGGCTGGTTTTTCGCCTGCATGGTTTTCGACGATAGATCATTGGTGTCGACCCCGCCCAGCGTCACTTCCGCCGTGCGATAGCCTTCTGAACCGGCTGGCATTAATTGCCATTGGTTAACCGCCGCGCCCAGTTTTTCAAGCGCCTTGCCCGACACTTCGGCCAAACGACCGGCCAAGCCTTGGTCGTCGCATATGCTTTGGGCCAAACGTTTGGGCAAAATTTCAGCCAAGGCGGTGACCACGCTCTCTTGTTTGGCGGCCTGTTTGCGGGTCAATAAATGCGCCGTCACATCATGGCTTGGCGCCAGATTAACACTGACCGGTAAGCCCTCGCGCCAATAAGACGAAATCTGCAAAATTGATGGGCCCGATAGGCCGCGATGGGTGAACAGCATGGCTTCGGAGAATTGCTTTTTGGCGCAGCTGACAATCGCGTCCACCGATACACCAGCCAAGGCTTTACAGCGCTCCAATATTTGACTTTGAAAGGTCAGCGGCACCAGCGCGGCGCGGCGCTCCAGCACATTAATACCGAATTGGCTGGCCACTTCATAGCCAAATTTCGTCGCCCCGATTTTCGGAATCGACAAGCCGCCAGTGGCAATCACCAGCGAGGCCGCATGGGCCATCCCGCGCGAAGTAGTCAGATGATAGCCACTGTCATCATAGGCGATATCGCTGACTTCGGTTTCCATATTGAACTGCACACCAGCGTGATTAACTTCGCGCAATAACATGTCGATAATATCTTGCGCACTGGTATCACAGAATAATTGCCCGAGGCTTTTTTCATGGAAATCAATTTTATGTTTGCGCACCAGAGCGATGAAATCATGCTGGCTATATTGTTGCAGTGCTGATTTACAAAAATGCGGATTGGCCGATAAGAATTGCGCAGCGCTGGCGTTAATATTGGTGAAATTGCAGCGCCCGCCGCCGGAAATACGGATTTTTTCGGCTATTTTGCTGGCGTGGTCAATTAACCAGACACGGCGCCCGCGCTTGCCCGCCTCAATGGCGCACATCAGCCCGGCGGCGCCAGCGCCAATAATAATCACATCGTAATTTTGTTCATCCATATCCATGGCGCCTTATAGCACGCGGCCAAAATTTAGATAGACAATCCATCGGCTATTTGTTTTTGCGCGGATCTTGCACAGGCACTTTCAAATAAACCTGCCCGTCATCCTCACTGGGTGGCATGTGGCCAGCCCGCATATTGACCTGAATTGACGGCATAATCAGCTTTGGCATATCCAACCCATGGTCGCGCTGCGTGCGCATGGCAACAAATTCATCTTCGCTAATGGTGTGACCGACATGAATATTATTGTGCAATTCCTCAGCCACAGTTGTCTCCCAAGCATAATCGCGACCCTCGGGGCCATAATCATGGCAGACAAAAATTCGGGTTTCGGGCGGCAGGGCAAGAATACGTTTGATGGAACGGTATAATGTGCGCGCATCGCCCCCGGGGAAATCGGCCCGCGCCGTGCCGCCATCGGGCATGAAAAGTGTGTCGCCGACAAACACTGCATCGTCGATTAAATGCGCCATACAGGCGGGCGTATGGCCCGGCGTATGCAGGGCTTGTGCGGTTAAGCCGCCGATTTGATAGGTCTCATTGTCGGTGAATAAATGGTCAAACTGGCTGCCATCGCGCTCGAAGGCGGTGCCAGCATTGAACATTTTGCCAAACACATTTTGCACCTCGGTGATTTTCTCAGAAATCCCAATCTTGCCACCGAGACGCTCTTGCAAATAGGGCGCGGCCGATAAATGGTCGGCGTGAACATGGGTCTCAATATGCCAGTCGACATGCAACTCGGCTTGCTTAACATAGGCGACAATGGCATCGGCTTCGTCATATGAAAGTGCGCCAGCTGCATAATCAAAGCCGAGCACGGAATCAATCACCGCCGCCCGCCGTGTCTGACTATCGGACACGACATAGCTGACGGTATTGGTCTGCGCGTCATAAAACGCCTCAATCATCATGCGATTTGTTTTTTGTGGCCCCATAACGTCCCCTTAATTGAGCTGTTATATCACGAGACAAAGCCACAAACAATTTATGGGTGGGGCGCTTGAAAAGCAAAAGTAGATTTGCAAAGCTAAATTAAATAAGAATAAAAAGGAATAACCATGACGAAGAATGAAAACGATGCGTCCATAATCCAATTTTCTCCGACGAGACCTAGTTATTTAACAGACGGTCAACGTGCACGACTGATTCCGGATGCCGGACAAGACAGTTGCCGCATAAACGCCTGCACTCTGGCAGCTATTATGTCGGCAGATGAATATGGAATGAGTTTGCTCAAGTCTGTCGGCGCTCCCGTAACGAAAACCAGCAAGATTGAATGTTATACAGAAGTGAGTTTCAAAACGAAGTTGAAAGCGTTTAATAAACCACGCCCAGATGGGCTGATAGTGGTCACCCGAGGGAAAAAAGAATGGCGGGCACTGATTGAGACAAAAATTGGTAACCAAAAAATAGACAAAGAACAGTTAGAAAAATATCTAGATTTAGCCAGAGAGAATGAAATCGATGCCGTTATTACTATATCCAACCAGTTTTCCGTGACGCCCGAGCGTCATCCCGTGTCGGTCGACCAAAGAAAAATAAGGAAAACCGGGCTTTTCCATTGGTCTTGGGCATATATCAAAACTGAGGCGCTTATGTGGATTTTGCACCACAAATTAGCGGATCCCGATCAGGCATATATTTTAGAAGAGCTGGTTCGATATTTGCAAAACCCCAAGTCGGGTGCTCAAGGCTTCAATAGCATGGACCCATCATGGACAAAAATATGTACCGATGTGCGACGCGACACACTGCCAAAGAAAACCGACTCAAAATTACTTGATTGTATAGGTAGCTGGCACCAATTCATTCGTCATCTTTCTCTAGGGTTAAGTCTCAAGACTGCAACGAATGTCTCAGCTTATCCCAAAGGGTGTAAATCAAAGACGAAAAGTAATATCCGGCAACATGACGCAGACAATTTAGTAAAAACAAAAGAACTATTAGCAGAATTCGAGATTTGCAATGCCGCATCGAATGTCGAACTCAAGTGCGATTTTAAATCGCGCGAAATAACGGCCTCAATGCGTATCAAAGCAACAGCAGCAAAGAAAACACAAAAGGGGCAAATAGGTTGGTTGGTTCAGCAACTAAATAAAAAAGAGGACCCCAAGAAACTAGAAGACGACCACAAGAAACTAGAAAAGGCCCCCGATAATGGCGATATTACCATACGCGCGATTTGGGGAAAACGAACGTCGGACAAGGTGGAAACCCTTAAGGACATCAGAGAAAACAGCTATGAAGTGTTGTTCAACCGCGACAATCCTAAAAAATCGATTAAAGAATTCGAAGTGGCGTTGAAACGCAGTCTGGGCACTAAATTTCAGGGCCAAAAAACTTTTGTTAAAGAAGCCGGTCCCATATTGCTAGAGTTCTATTCAAAAGCTGGCCAACATTTGGAAAATTGGCACCCACCAGCAGCCAAAGTCATAGAGACTCAAAACCCAGCCTTTGTTGAAACGCGGGAGGAGAGGCCTTACACCCACCCAATATCCTTTTACCAAGCTGGACGTCAGCAAGAATAAAAGGAGAGCGGGTCGCTTGCGATGAAAGTTTCTTCAGACCCGGTCTCTAGTGCGCTTTGTTTTCCAGCAAATCAAATGCGCCTTTTTTCAAATCATCGACGCCGGCAGTTAATTTGCTTTTGGCAATCTTATTCGATGGCGTGCGTGGAAAGTCGTCGACATAGCTGATGTAGCGCGGCACTTTGAATTTACTCAGCCGCTCAAGACAATGCGCCTGAATGGCCTGCGGCGGAACAGTCTCTGGGGTTTGCCCCTCAGCCAGCAAAATATAGGCCTTCACCTCTTCATTGCGCATCGGGTCAGGCACACCAATAACCGCCGCCTCGACAATGGCCTCATGCTCGGCCAGCACTTCTTGCACTTCAATGGCTGCGATATTTTCGCCACTGCGCTTAATCATCTCCTTCAGCCGCCCAACAATTGAGACATAGCCTTCCGCGTCCATGGTCGCGACATCGCCGGTGCGGAACCATTTGCCGCGAAAGCTCTCGCGATTGGCTTCCGGCTTTTTGTAATAGCCCCAAAACAAGCCGTCTCCGGCAATGCATAATTCGCCCGCTTCGCCGCGTGGCATCTCATTTCCCTGCTCATCAGCAATCATAATTTCACGATAGGGCGCCGCTAGGCCAACCGTGCCCGCCCCAACCTTATGAGTCGCCGCCACCGGCGTATAAAGCGCGACGCCGACTTCGGTCATGCCAAAAGCATCGCGCCCAACACAGTTAAACCGCTTTTCCAAAGCCGCATGAGTGTCTTCCTTGTGATAGAACGCTGATATATAGCGCAAATCATTATCGCCATCCTCTGCTGTCTCCGGCATCGCCCGAAAAACCGGCGGTGTAATGGTCGCCACATGGATGTGATAATCGCGTATCCAATCGCGGAATTTTGACAGGGAATGCTGCGCCGCGATAAATGCCGTGCCATTGCCACGCAAGGCCATCAATAGTTGCAGTTGCGGGTCGAGATAAAACATCGGGAAAGTGACCAAAATATTTTCCAGCGTCAGCAATTGAAAATTAGCCGCCACCAGAGACAAGCGCAGCCAATAATCCTGCGATTGCATACACCCCTTGGGGCTGCCGGTGGTGCCAGATGTATATTGAATGGACAATAAATCAGAGGCCTGCACCGATACTGGCGGCACAAATGGCGACCGCCCGCTGGCCACCACCTCGGCAAAAGCATGGCCCGGCTTGTCGCCTTTCTCGCCCAGCACAATCATCCGCTCGGGGCTTATGTTCACGCTGTCATCGGCCACCGCTTCGACGACGGCGGCGAACATCGGATCATAAACTAAGAAGCTGGCGTCGCTGTCGGACAGTACGTAAATCAGCTCGCGCACCGTATAGCTCGGATTGACCGGCACCATAACGGCGCCGATTTTGGCAATGGCAAACCAGCTCAGCACAAAGCCAGATGAGTTCGGTGTTACCAAGGCAACATGCGTGCCCTTGCGCACGCCCATGCGCATTAGCGCGTCGGCCAACTTGTCGGTTTGTTCGTGCAAATCGGCATAACTTATTTTTTCATCAGTTTGAAAAAAATCGACCGCAATTTTATCGCCCAGCGCGGCCGCTTTTTCGGCCAAAAGCTCGGCAAAATTAGCGTTCATAGACAGGGCGTCAATGCGGGCTTGTGCCGCCGCAATATGTTTCAAACTTGCTTCATGTGTCATCTTATTATTTCCTATGAGCCAAATTTCAGATAGGCCAGCCATTCAGCAACCAGCACCGCTCCCGGCGTGCCTTCAGCCTCAAGGCTTGCCTGCAAGGTCACCAAAACTGCGCCCTCGCCCTTTGGTTCTGAGTCTTTTAAGTGAAACCGGGCACGGAAGTTTTGCCCGGTTTTTACCGGCTGAATAATACGCACTTTATTAAACCCATAGCTGAGGCGGAAAACCATATCGCCAGGCGGCCAGACCAGAGATTTAGCCATGCGCGTAAAAGTCGACAGCAATAAAGAACCTTGCACAATCGTGCCGCCAAAAGGCGTATGCGCCTTGCAATAGGCCGGGTCACTATGAATCGGCCCGTCATCGCCCGAGTTTGCCCCATGCGTGCTCACCGCCGTTTGGTCATAGCAATACCATTCGGTGAGACCCATTTCGTCTCCGGTTTTGGCTTTTAAAGCCTCCGAAAAATTCTCTGCTTCGCTCATTTGCCCCCCTTTTTCATTTTATTCTTGTCGGTTATGTAATCGGCATTGTTGGCCAGGGCGCCGCCGCCTCCAGCTCATAGGCCAGTTCGAACAGCACATCATCGCGGCCCGCCGCGGCCATAAAATGAGCGCCAATCGGTAGACCATCGGCCATGCCCGAAGGTATCGACATGGCAGGCAGGCCATAAACATTGGCCGTCGCCATATAGCTCATCATATCAGCGATGGTTTGCCCATGTTCAGCCAAATTGCCCTGCGGCGTCAACTGATCATGCGCGAAAGGCATCATCGGGGTGACCGGCGTCAACATAACATCAACCGTTTCAAAGCCAGCCAGCAACCCGCCTCGATAGGCTTCAAAAGCCTCTAAAGCCAGATTTTCTGCGTTTTCTGGCAAGGCGCGCGCGGCCACCCCCATGGAAGTCGCAAATGGCGACAAAAGCTGATTATCTTCAAAGGGCGCCCCCGTCGCCTGTTCAATCGCCGCCACCAGAAGCGGCAAACGCAGCAGGAACATATTTTCAACTTGCTGCCAAAAACCCGAACCATCTGTTGTGCCAAGCGATAATGCAGATATCTCATGGCCTAGATCGGCACAGCGTTTGGCGGTCTGTTCAATCACCTGGCGGATTGGTGCGGCGACGCTGGCATTTTGAATATTGTCGAACATCAGGCCGATTTTCAGGCGGCGTTTTGACGGCGAAACAATGGGCGCCAATGGCCGATAGGCGGCGGTTGCGGCGCGGTTCTGGGTCACATCAAACAACCAGGCGCTATCGCGCACGCTACGGGTAATGGCGTGGTGATGTTTCAAAAATGCGTGCGAGCCATCGGCTTCGCCCGACAGCAAACGCTGACGCGATGGCTTAAACCCAAATGTGCCGCAAAAAGACGATGGCATGCGAATAGAGCCAGCGCCATCAGTGGCATGGGCGGCGGCGACATATCCAGCAATGACCGCTGCTGCCGAGCCACCGCTGGAGCCAGCTGGGGTTTTTGACACATCCCAAGGATTGCAAGTGGTGCCAAATGTCTGATTGGCGGTCACCGGCATAGAGCCATATTCTGGCGTATTGGTGGCGCTGATGAAGGTGAGGCCAGCGCCTTGCAAAGCGGCAATCAGTGGCGGCGCCGTCTCGGGCTGTTGATGCAAAGCCGGATGCGCGCCATCACTGCGGATAAAGCCAGGCACGTCGACCAAATCCTTATGCATAAATGGGGCGCCCGCAAAAACGCTATCAGTGGCGGCTGTTTCGGCCTGCGCGAGGGCTTGTTCGAAACGCCGACTGGTCAGCGCATTGAGTTTCGGCTCGAATTTTTCAGCTCTGGCGATACTCGCCGCTACCAGATCACGCGGCGATATTTCGCCAGTTTTCAAAAGCGCAACTTGGGCTGTTAAATCCAGATTGTTCATCGTGCAATTGTTACCAACTGGCGAATATTTGCAAGCCCTTTGGCGTGCGCCTTGCCCGAATAAAGAGAAACACTCCAACTATAGAGCTTCAATTTATTCATCATGTCGGGTCCTTTTCATCAGTCATATTGGCTGCGCCAGCGGTCGTCAGAATATTTATTGACACTATAAATGTCAATTTATAATGTGGGTTAGGGCCGACGACAAAAAGAAATCCCCATGCGCTTTGACCGCCTCGATTTTGTGTTTACTCCGCGCGATTTCCGCGACACGGTTTTTGTCGAAAGCGCGTCATTTAATGCCATGATTTTTGATCTAAAGAGTCTGGCGAGATGATAAAGCGCGCGCTCATCCTCTCATCTGGGTTTGTTGTGAGCCTTTTACTCATCTTATTCTGGCTGGCTTTTTTCTCATCGCGGCCGCCTTTGACAACCAATCCGGCTGTGCTGGCAGGCGATGGCAGTCGGCTGGATTATTGCCGCTTGCCAGTCTTAGATGGCAGCCGTAAGCGGGCCAGTGACATTGCCAAGGGCAATACGCCCGGCTGTGGCTATAAGCATTTCCCAGACCCCATATTACAAGCCTGCAGCGAGCCATTGCCGCCCGAGGCCGATGATATTCGCGGCCTATGGATTGGCGTGGAAGGCAAAGTCGGCTATGTCGAGCGGGTTGAGCAATGTGGCAACCGAACCGTCATTACCGCTGCTGGCATTATTCACGATTACGGCCCCAATAGCACGGCGGGCTTAAACACCAATGATACGGAAGGCGGTGTCAGTTTTTCCATTGGCGATAAAGACTATTGCCCGCGCACGTCAGCCGCCATGATATGGAAAGATAAAGTGCTCAATTTTCATGTCTTTGGCTGGGGGCCGGTTGCTGTTCGCCGCTATCGTGAGGGCGAGCAGCTGATTTGGGAATATGCAGATGGCAGCACAACCCGCATGAACCGCATTTGCCAATTGCCGGATGAGCATAAAACACCTAGCCCACGGGGCGCACGGCTACGGCTGTTTCAAAACGATTAAACTCAAATCCGCCAAAATATTTCGTTTCAAAAGCGTAAGG
>JAHEGN010000046.1 GCA_024645085.1 Rhodobiaceae bacterium | reverse complement strand
GCCGGAGATATGTTGGGCGCTGAGGATAATAATTTTTGGCGCGATCACAAATCCGCCAAGGTCAATGCCATTCGCACCAAAACCCTGATTGAACAATGCGACCTCGCGGTCGTTCGGTTTGGTGACAAATATAAGCAATGGAACGCCGCTTTTGACGCTGGTTTTTGCGCCGCGCTTGGCACCCCCTATATCACCTTGCATGACGCAGATATTATTCACCCGCTGAAAGAAGTCGACGCGGCAGCCATGGCATGGGCGCGCACGCCCGAGCAAGTGGTTGAGATTCTCAACTATGTTATCGGCCAAAGCTAAAATTTGCGCTGCGCCGCGTCATAATTGCGGCCAGCGCCAAATAATAGTAAACTAAGAAATCGTGTTTTGTAGGCGCGGGTCAAATTGGCAAAAATAACACCACGCAAAGTGGGAGGGCACATGCTTATTTTATACATTCACATTTTTGCCGGTGGCCTATCGCTGGCTGGTGCCGCTTTGGCACTCTATGCCGCGAAGGGTTCGCGGCTTCATGTTTTGGCGGGGCGAATGTTTTTTGCCGCTACTGTGGCGATATTTTTAACCGCCGTACCGCTGGCCATCGCCAATAACAATCTATTTCTATTTTTAATCGCAATTTTTTCATTTTATTTGGCTTTTGCCGGTTGGCGGTTCGCACGCAATGTGTCAGGGCGGCCAGCGGCAATTGATTTACTGGCGGTATTATTGATGCTGTCCAGCGGCCTTGGCATGTGGGCGCTGGCGTTGATTTTTTATCACACTGGTGACATGCAATATGTGGTTTTGCTGCTCTTTGGCTTTATTGCGCTGGCGCTGGGCATAACCGATCTATTAAGCTTCCAGTCAGGCACGGTCGTTGGCAGCAAGCGTTTGACGCGCCATTTGACCAATATGTTGGGGGCGACGATTGCGGTCATTACGGCTTTTCTCGTCGTCAATGTCGATCTCGGGCCGAGCGTGCCGGCTTGGCTGATATGGGTGCTGCCCACTGCTGTCATCACGCCGTATATTGTGTGGTGGAATATACGGCTCAGATAACCGATGCACGGGCTGGCGTTTCGCAGTCAGTCAGGTTATCCTGAAATGTTGTATAATTTTGGAGTGCGTTACATTGAGCAGGATTTCTCTTAATCGCTGGTACCTGGCTCAATTGAAGCCAAATGGTTTTCAAAAAGCCGTCGCCAATTTAGCCCGACAAAACTTCACAACATTTATGCCGATGCAGATCAAGTCAGTGCGGCATGCGCGCAAATTATCCAGCGTCGAACGGCCAGTTTTTCCCGGCTATATCTTTATCCATTTGGGCGAAGAACAAGGCGATTGGCGCAAAATTAATTCAACGACCGGGGTTGCGCGGCTGGTCAGCTTCCATGCCAATCAGCCAGCTCCCGTGCCAGATGCACTGATGGATGCCTTGCAACAGCGCTGTGATATAGCTGGCATATTGTTACCGCCCAGTGATTTGCAAGAGGGCGAGAGCGTCATTGTCAGCGGCGGCGCTTTTGCTGATTTCACGGGCACTATTGAAACAATCTTAAGCAGCGACCGCATTCGCATTCTATTTGAGTTTATGGGGCAAGAAACCCGTGTCGATGTTATGACCGAAAATATCAAGCGAAGCGTCGTCGCTTAGCCAACCATTTGCCCCAAAATTGTGGCATTTTGACCGTCATTTTCCAAAAAATGCCAACAGCTACCCGCCGTCATAATTTCACTATATCATCAGATGGAAATTATGGTAAATCTAATGTTCACGCGTTGAACATTTAAAACTTCTGTTTCACCCAGAAGTGCGGTAGCGTGGAAAAATAAGATCAAGTAAATGAAAACAAAAGAAAAACCAGAACAATCTGAAATGGCACTACAGCTTTTGCGGCTGCTCGAGTCCGAGCCGTCTCTCAGTCAACGCAAGCTGGCGGACAGGTTAGATGTGAGCTTGGGCAAGCTGAATTATTGTCTCAAGGCGTTGATTGATGTGGGCCTGTTGAAGATTGAGAATTTTAGCCGCAATCCGTCAAAGAAGGGCTATCTCTACCTGCTCACGCCGAGCGGTTTTCGGCAAAAGTCGGTCCTAACCTTGCAATTCCTCAATCGCAAACAACGCGAATATGAAGCGCTGCAAAAAGAAATTGATGAGCTTAAGCGCGATGTGCGCCGACAAAATGCTGCCACCGAAGAAAATATGTCCACGTGAAAGCTAGAATTACAATCATGGTCTTTGCCTAATGCGTGTGCTTGTAACCGGCGGGGCTGGCTATATTGGCAGCCACACTTTGGTTGAACTGCTGGCGGCCGGCCATGAAGCCATGGTTATTGATAATCTATGCAACGGCCATGAAGAGGCGTTGGCCCGCGTGAAGCTGCTCGCCAACAAGGATTTCGGCTTTGTTGAGGGCGATATACGCGATGGCGCGGCGCTGGATAAGGCGTTTACCGCGTTCAAGCCAGAAGCCATTATCCATTTTGCCGGTCTTAAAGCCGTTGGCGAAAGCGTTGAGCAGCCGCTCGCCTATTATGAGAATAATGTCGCGGGTTCAGTTGAGCTCCTAAAAGCCATGGACGCGCATGACTGCAAGAAAATCGTCTTTTCTTCCTCTGCCACGGTCTATGGAGCGCCGCAATATTTGCCGCTTGATGAAGACCACCCGGTTTCGCCAGTTAACCCTTACGGTCAAACAAAGCTCATGGTCGAAAACATCCTCAAAGACTGGGCCCGTGATGGCCGCAGCGCGACCGCACTTCGTTATTTCAATCCCGTTGGCGCCCATGTTTCGGGCCGTATTGGCGAAGATCCGCATGGCATTCCCAATAACCTCATGCCCTATATTGCCCAAGTCGCCATTGGCAAGCTTGAGGCATTGCAAATATTTGGTGATGATTATGAAACGCGCGATGGCACAGGCGAGCGGGACTATAT
>JAHEGN010000013.1:8623-62176 GCA_024645085.1 Rhodobiaceae bacterium | reverse complement strand
CCGATATGAGTGGCATGGGTGGCATGGGCGGCATGATGTAATCGTCCCAAATAATAATATGAAAAGGCCGCCCAATGGGCGGCCTTTTTTGTTGAAATTTCTCTAGCCAGTTTTCTCCCCTTCTGTTAGTTTGCGCCATCTCTGCAAAAGAGTGCTCTGGAATAAAAATAAAAATAAGCGGATCCGCCCTTTCATTTTGTGAAAGGCATTAACCAAAAAATAACGTCTGAGCGTCAAGTTAGCTCTTGTTTGGTTGTGTTCCGCTAAGGAGATTATATGTGCGCGATAAGAAAAATTGCTCTGTTTGGCCTGTGTCTGGTTCCCGTTTTTGGGCTGGTTCTCAGCGGCAAATCATTGGCTCAACAAGACTCAATATGGCCAGTTGAGCGCCCAGAAATAGAAACACCATCCACCTCGGACACGGAAACTGAAGCACGGGTTGAAGCAGATGCTGAAACTTGGGTCGAGCCGGTAACTGTTCTGCCCGACGCTCAGCCCGGCCCCAGTTATGAAGATGATGTCAGCGACTTCGACGCCATCGACCGCCCGCTGAACAAGCCTTTGGATTTACCCTTGGCTGACGCCGCCGAGGGAGATGCAACGATACATGCAGCGCCGCCTGAAGTGGATGAATTTGGCGCGACCTTATTGGCCCATCCTGCGCTTCTCAGCTCGCAACAAAGAGTGTGTCAGGCCAAATATGAGGTGTTACAAAACCGCGCTGGCTATTATCCCAATGTCCGGTTTTCTCTCAGTGGCGGCAATAAGCTTATTGATCAGACCACGCGGGCTGATGAATTTGGCGGCACCAATAGCCCGGAATATGATGGCAAAGGCGTAAATGCGACGGTGACGCTGTCACAGTCGCTTTATGATTGGGGACGTTTGTCGTCGATTGTGGAGGGTTCTGAGCAGGGCTATCATATTGCTCAATTGGAGCGTCGTCTGACGCTTGAAGAACAATTGCGGATATTCTTTAACGCCGCTTTTAGTTATCGGTTGGAAAATGAATTGGCTCGTATTTTCATCGCGGCAGGTGATGAAATTGCCGATGGTGTGGCCGCCATGCAGGCGCGCTTTAAGGCTGGTGCAGCGCGGTTAACAGATGTCCGCCAAGCGCAAATCATTGGCCTTGAAATGGAAGCACGCCTATCGCAAGCCGAGCGCCAGCGCTCCATTCACATTGATAATATTAAATCGCGCTTTGGTCTGGGGCCGCAGCAAGTGGACGATATTATCGATTATTTCCTGCGTGCGCGGCCGCACATACCTGAGATTGTGCCAGCCCACGACACACTTCAAACGCGGCTCATTCAGCGCAATATTGCGCGTGTCAAATCTGAATATCAGCGTTTGCGGGCTGAAAGCAGGCCATCATTCACTGGTGTTTTGACTGGGCGGGCTTGGGATATTGGGCAAAAAAACCGCTGTAACAGTCCGGTTCCTAGCGGCCATGCTGACGCCGGCACGCGCTCAGCTAGAACCCGCGATGATACAAGATATTATTATCGCGATCAGAATTGTTCGACCCATGAGCTCACCGGTTCGATAGAATTTTCCATGCCACTTTTTGACGGTGGTGCCAATAAGGCGCAGCGCGGCGGCATTAACGCCCAACGGATTGGCCTTGAGAGCAATCTGGAAGCCTATCAGCGCAATCATCGCGCCCAGAGCGCGCAATTGCGTGACAGCTTACTTTTGCGGGTGAGACAGACCAGCGAAATAGAGCAACGCCTCAAGCAATTGGGCGAGAGATTGGACAGTGTGCGTTTGCTGCAACGGCAAACTAGGTCAGACCCGTTGGCACTCATCACCATCCAGCAACGTTACGCTGAACGTAAAGGCGAGCTGGTCAACATTCGCATTCAAGCGAATGTGACGCGCGTTGAATTGCTGGCGCTTGCCGCTGGCTTGTCAAAAGTTATGAAAATCAGTCTGGGAGAAATCGGATGTTAGTTGAAGAAGAAGCCGTCGGCGCAGAAGAAAAAACTGCTGAAGATAAAGCCCAGCGGGCGAAAAACCGCATGGAATATATGGAACATTGGTTTTGGGGCCCAATTTTGGCCTGCCGGCGGATTTACGGTCAGGTGATCGCTGCTTCTTTCTTAATTAATCTTTTTGCCTTGGCGTCATCGCTTTACATTATGACCGTCTATGATCGGGTGATACCGAATGAAGCGATTGAGAGCTTGTGGGCACTGACCCTGATCATGCTTGTCGTCATGTTGTTTGATTTTGCTATCAAGCTGATTCGCGGTCAGTTTGTTGATGCCGCTGGCGCGCGGGTCGACCGCGTGGTGTCAGAGCGTTTATTCAACCGCATCGCACGCCACGACATCTCGCTCAGCCAACAAGCAACAGGTGCTCTGGCTAATACGGTACGTGAGTTTGAAACGCTGAAAGAAGTTATTGGTTCAGCCAGTTTTACGGTTTTTGCTGATTTACCTTTCGTCTTCTTATTTCTTATCGTGCTGTGGATGATCGGCGGGCCAGTGGCCGCCGTTCCGGCAATGATTGTGATTTTCGTCGTCGTCTTTGGCTTACTGCTACAACCGGTCATGCGCCGTTTGACTTTAACCGGCATGATGCAAGGCCAGGGCAAGCAAGCGGTCATGGTGGAAATGATTTCTGCGCTGGAAACAGTGAAGACCATTACCGGCGTGTCGCTTTTGCGCAAACGTTGGCTCAGCTCAGTTGTCAATCAGGCGGTGGCCAATCGGCGTACACGCTTTGCCTCCCAATTAACCCAAACAGTCACCCAATCAGGGCAGCAAATCAGCCAGATTGGTATTGTGGTTTACGGCGTTTATCTGATTACCGATGGCTCGCTGACCATGGGTCAATTAATTGCCTGTGTGATTTTGTCTGGTCGTACTTTGGCGCCTTTGGGGCAATTGACGCAATTATTGGGTCGAATGAATCAAGCCATTGCCGCCTATCGTAGTCTAGATGAAGTGCTAGGTGGAGAGACCGAAGAGGAAAGCCGCGCCAGTCGCCTGCGGCGCGAGAAAATCAACGGTGACGTTGATTTCCAGCATGTGCAATTCACCTATGAGGGGCAGGAAAACCCGACATTAATAGATGTTAGCTTCAAAGCGGCGGCTGGTGAGCGTATTGCTATTCTTGGTCGCATTGGCTCGGGTAAAACAACGATTTTGCGCCTCTTGGCTGGTCTGCATAAGCCCAATAATGGCATTGTCATGTTGGACAATGCCGACGTCCGACAAATTCAGCCCGATGATTTACGGCGTAATTTGTCGATTGTGTTTCAAAACCCTGTGCTGTTTTCCGGCAGTATTCGCGACAATCTACTAATGGGTGCGCCCGACGCTAGTGACGCGGATTTATTGGATGCAGCGAAAGCAGCTGGGGCCGATAATTTCATTGGACAATTGCCCGGCGGGTTCGACTTTCCGCTCACCGAACGCGGCCGCGAGCTGTCATCTGGCATGCGTCAAGCCTTGGCAGTGGCCCGCGCGCTTATCGCTAAGCCGTCTATTTTATTGCTCGATGAACCAACCGCCTCGCTGGATGCGGGCACTGAGCAAGCCTTGGTCAATTCGCTGGACGCGGCGACCAAAGGTATCACCACTATTTTTGTGACCCACCGTGGGTCGATGTTGCAAATGGCCGACCGTATTTTGGTGGTCGAAGGGGGCCGCATTATTGCTGATGGGCCGCGCGATGAAGTGCTCAAGCGCTTGCAAGCCCCTGCACAAGCTCAACCGACCAGCTCGTAGATTAGGAATAAGTCGTAATGGAAAAACTACAAAAATTATTTGCTACATTAATCACAGCACCACTTGCCTTGATCAAAGCCTTTCTTGTCACCTTGGGGCAATTGATTTGGCGGGTGCTTACAATGTTCGTTCAAGTAACTGGACTGGCACGGATTTTCTCCTTTTTAATGGACACGCCGTCAGGACGTTATCTGGCCGATCGCTTTCGCCGGATGCGGGTGATTTACCGCAAGCTGACCAGCCCACCACCAGACCCGTTAATGGCGGCTTTGATGATGCATGGCCAACAGGTCGATATTGATGAAGATCCTACTGAAATACATGGCAATAAATTATTCCTGATTATCGCCGTATTCTTTTTCATCGCAGTTTTATGGGCCGCTCTCACCGAACTCGATGAGGTGGTGCGGGCTGAGGGCACGATTGTGCCGCCATCATCTGTGCAAATGGTGCAAAACCGACTGCCGGGCAGTGTGATTGCCATTAATGTTGAATTGGGTGATCGGGTACGCAAGGGCGATATTTTATTCCATCTTGAGGATGAAGAGGTGATTGCCAACTTCGACGATAATGAAATCACGCGGATTGCCGCTTTGGCGATGGTTGTTCGCTTGGAGGGGGAGGTTGCCTTGGCTGACAGTGTTGAATTCCCTGATTGGATGGAAAAAAATGCTCCGGAAGTTGCGGCCAGTGAACGAGCTGTGTTCTTGCGGCGCAAGGCGGCGCTAGACGGGCGTTTGGCGGTGATTAAACAGCAAATTCGCGAAAACCAGACAGTTGCCAAAACACTGAAAAGCAAGATCGATATTTATCGTCCCCTGGTGGAGGCCGGTCATGAAACCAAATTGGCGATGATTGAACTGGAAGGGCAATATACACAAGCCAAGCTGGCCGCTGAGCGGGCGCAAAATGAGTATGACGCAACCGTGTCAAATTTTGTTGCCGAGTCAGCGCGTGAATTGGCCAATGTCCGCACCCAAGCCAGCCAAGCCGATGCGCGCGAAGATGCCTTCCGCGCCAAAGTGCGCCACGCAGGCGTGCGGGCGCCGGCTGACGGTACTATTTCAGCTGTCCACATTGAAACCATTGGCGCTGTGGTGCAGGCCGGTACGGTGATGGCTGAAATTGTTCCCGATGAGGTCGAAATTCTTATCAATGCGCGGGTCAAGCCGGAAGACATTGCCAGCATTTATCCTGGGCAAGTGGCGCAAGTTTCGCTATCGGCCTATGACGTGTCGCGCTATGGCAATTTAGAAGGCACGGTGCAGCGCATCGCCGCCAATACCACTGAGGAAGAAAACCAGCTGCCCTATTATCAGACCATGGTGGCGATACCCTCGGCCAAATTGTCGAAAAGCGACGAAGAGGTCGAGATTATTCCCGGCATGTCGCTGGTGGTCGACATTATTGGCAAAAAGCGCAGCGTGCTGAATTATATTTTCACTCCGCTCAATCGCGCTTCCGGGGTTGTGTTCCGCGAAAATTAATCAGCCGCCCTCAAGCATCAGCTGAATGGCGCGGGCGATCAGTAGGGCGCCCATGGTCAGCAGAATACGCTGCGTCCATGAAAAAAATGTCGCGTCCTGCATATTGTCCAAAGCGTATTTGCCAACTCGGGTACCAAGCATAGAGGCAATCATCGCCAATATGAGCAGCTCAAGGGCTGGCCAATTGGCGAGACTGGCGGTTGACACCAGCGCCCCAAAGAAAATAATTTTGGCGCTATGACCTATGCCCGACAGCACGGCTTTGGTGGCCACCACTTGATGTCGGGTCAGTGCGGTTTTTTGAAAGAATAAATCCAAAACCGGCCCCGAGACGCCGGTCAGCAAATTGATCAACACCACCAACCAGCCAGCCACAAAGGCGACTGGTTTTTTGGTGGCATCAAGGGCCCAGGCCTTGGGAATGGCGACAATAATATAAGGCATAATGCCGAGGCCAAATAAAACCACAATGCGATTGGGCGAGAAGTCGATAATTTTCAAAATCGCCAAGCCAATCAGCCCACCAATAGCGAAATATCCAATAATTGCCCATTGGATGTCGCGCCGATTGAGCCAAGCACGATAGACATTAGCGGTTAATTGCAAAATACCGTGCAGTACCATGGCGGCGCCAATCGGCATCACATTGGCCAATACGGCAAATAGAGTCATGCCGCCCAACATACCAAACATGCTCGACATAAAGGCAGTTACGAAACTTGCCACGACAATCAGCGCGACAATCAGCACACTCACAGCAGGGCGCCCGCCAGACGTTCATATAAATCATTGCGTCTTTGAAAAATGAAATCAGCTTGCGTAACAACTGCTTGGTCATAGCCAAACCGCGCCATCCAATGGTCAATCATGGCCTGCAAATTGGCTTCGGGAACAAAAAACCGATCGCCCTCAGCGGCCAGTGACATGGCGTTTTCATCAGCCAGCCTTTGGGCCCCGAAACGCCGTGCTATATCGTCATAATCGCCTTGGTTTGGCTGTTGTTGGGCGCGCTGTCGATTGCTGGCTTCGGCGATAAACTGCACTTGCCGTGTGGCACCGGCACTGCGATAGGCGGCCAAACGAGCCAGCAAAGTTTTCGCCGCCCCGCGCGCTGTTTCGGACCAATCGGCGCGCAATGAGGCGGCCAAATTGGCTTCGCTTTTCAGCATGACGCCATCTTCCGGCACCCGCAATTGATTAGCCGTTAGCGTGGCGCCGGTCGAGGTGATATCGACAATGGCTTCAGCGGCGCCAACATTGGGGGCCGCTTCTGTGGCGCCAAAACTTTGCACAATCAGATAATCGCTGACCCCGTGACGGGCAAAAAAATCGGCGCATAATTGGGTATATTTTGTCGCCACCCGCAGCCGTTGACCGTGGCGTGCACGATAATCAGCCGCCACTTCTGCCAAATCGGCCATGGTGGTGACATCGGCCCATGCATCGGGAATGGCCACCACCACATCGGCGCGGCCAAAGCCTAAGGGCAGAACCAATTGAATGACGCTGTCCATATCGGCGACTTCTTCGCGCAATAAATCTTCGCCAGTAATACCAAAATGCACACTGCCATCAGCCAGCCGCCCGGCTATTTCGGAGGCGGAAATATATTGCACATCAATGTCAACAATGCCCTTCACAAGGCCGGTATAGCCGCGCGCACCGGCGCGTTTCAGGCCAATGCCCGCTTGCGCAAAAACATCGGCGGCATTTTCTTCCAATCGGCCTTTTGACGGCACACCTAAAATCAACCGGCTCATGCGGCGCCTCCTTGCTGTTGGCTGGCGGCACGCAGGCGCTCTAAGGCAATGGCGCCACCAATGGCGGCCAAAGGTGTCGCCGCGCCGAGGCTTTGCAATAAATCATCATAGCGCCCGCCGCTGGCAATCACCCGCTGGGCATTGAGTGCTGGCACGTGAATTTCAAATGCCAAGCCGGTGTAATAAGCCATTTTGCGGCCCTGCGCCGTGGCCAGAAATACTGGCTTTTGTGGGTTTTGTTGATTGAGCCCAGCCGTTGCCAGTAAGTCCTGCCAGTAATTATGCATAGGCGCCATGGCGCCTGCGCTGCCGAGCACGGTTTCAATATCTTGCAAGACGCGCTCTATGGGGCCGGATAATTTCATAAATTGCACAATTGCCTTGGCTTGCTCTGGCGTCAAACCGGCATCAGCCTCGCTTTGCAGGCGCACAATGCGGGCGTTAATGTCGCCAATCGTGCGGCCAGCAATTTCGGCCTGCGGGTCGCCATTAACAAAAGCAATATCGCGCGGCGGTTGCGGGTTTTCCGCCTCGGCCAAAAGGGTTTGAAGCACAGCGTCAAAATTGGCGCTTTGGTGATAGGCCCGCTCAAGCCGCTTGGTGGTGCCTTTCGATAAATCCAACGCCGCCAAAAACTGGCTGAACATGGTCAAATTATTGACGATGATTTGATAGTGCTGCACCCCTGCCGCTTCCACGGCTTGCACGATTGATTGCAAGACCTCGGCCTCATCGGTCAAATGGTCGTCGGCTGGGCTGGCCAATATTTCAATACCGGCCTGATAAAATTCTTCCGGCTTACCAGCCCCGCGCGACTGATAACGAAAGGCGAGGCCTTCATAAGCAAGGCGGGCTTTCGGCGTATCCGAATTATCGGCCAAATAGGCCAAAGCCGTGGGAATGGTTAAATCCGGGCGCAAACATAATTGCTCGCCGCCGGGGTCGGTGAACAAATAAAGGCGGCGGCGCATTTCTTCGCCCAATCGATCGATAAATGGCCCCGCTGGCTGCATGATCGGCGTGTGGCACGGCTCGAAGCCTTGCGCAGTGAACATGGACAGGGCGGCGGTTTGGTTGGTTCGCGCTGCCTGAGCGGCTTGCCGCTTGGCTGGTTTGCCGGAAGTTGCCGCGCCACCAAATACCGCATCGGCGACATCAAGGCCGCGGGTTTGGCAAATTTTTGCGAGGGTAAAATAGGCGCGCGCCGGAAACCCGAGGCGACGATAATTCGACACAGACGATGCGCCAACACCAAGCAAGTCGGCGACCGCCTTGGTGCCGCCCAAAGCGTCTATCACCGCATTGGCTGTGGTTAGCCGGCCGAGCGGTGCGCGGTTTGCCGGTTCAGCAGAAGGGGTGTTGTCATAAGCCATAAGGCTATATGGCATAAAATTTACAAAAAGAAAACTAAAATGATAATTTTTTGCATATTTTAATAAAATGAATATGTAAATACATAAATAAAGATAAATAATGTCAAAAATAATTCAATAATTCATATTAAATGAATGTTTGCCTTGTTTAGGCGAGAATCTGTTTAATTGTGTCAATCAAGGCGTCGCGCGGCACTTGCTGCTGCGCATGGGCTGAGGCGCGCCATTCAGCATTATCCTCAATTTCGACTGATTGCTGCTTGCCCAATTCGAGATCTTTTAGCGTCACCACGCCGGCTTGGCGTTCGTCCTCGCCCTCGATAATCACCAGACGCGCATTGCGCAAATCGGCATAGCGCAATTGCGCTTTCATGGCACTGTCGCCAATATAGAGTTCGGCCCGCAAACCGGCTTGCCGCAAATTCTGCACCAATTGCATGAGCGCCGGCCGGGTTTCTTTGTCCATTACCAAAACAACAATCAACGGGTCGGCTTGGCTGCCCTGAGTTTTGCCCAACATGGTAAGAGCGGCGGCCAGACGGCTGACGCCAATTGAAATACCGGTGGCCGGAATTTCAACACCTTTGAAACGTTTGACCAAATCATCATAACGGCCACCGCCGCCAACCGAGCCAAATCGCGTGATGTCGCCATTCTCATCTTCAGCGTCAAAGGTCAGTTCAATTTCATAGACGGGGCCAGTGTAATAGCCGAGACCGCGCACAATACTGGCGTCAATCGCCAGCCGGTCGGCCTGATAGCCAAGGGCGGTAAACAGCGCATCCATTTCGCGCAATTCAGCGACGCCGTCGGCGCCTGCTTGCGAGCCGCCAACCAAAGCTTCCATGGCATCAATCACGGCCAGTCGGTTGTTCGCCTGAATCGAGACCATGGCGGCCACTTGCTCAATTTGTTTGTCGTCCAGACCCGCCCCTTTGGTGAAGTCCCCGCTGTCGTCCTTGCGGCCAGCGCCCAATAAATCGCGCACCCCATCAAGCCCGAGGCGATCAAATTTATCCATGGCCCGCAAAATTGTTAGCCTTTGGTTTTCATAGTCGTCGCTATCGCTGTCTAGCCCAATGGCGTGCAACAGGCCGTCCATAATTTTGCGATTATTAATACGCACCAAATAATCACCGGTCTCAATGCCAAGTGCTGCCATGCAATCGGCGGCCATCATGCAGATTTCTGCATCAGCTGCCATATTGCCAGCCCCCACTGTATCGGCGTCAATTTGCAAAAATTGCCGGTAGCGGCCAGGCCCGGGCTTTTCATTGCGCCATACAGGCCCCCATTGAAAACGCCGCAGTGGTTTCGGCAATGCGTCGTAATGCTCCGCCACATAACGCGCCAATGGCGCCGTGAGGTCATAGCGCAGGCTCATCCACTGGCCGTCATCATCTTCCAGCGCGAACACACCCTCATTGGGGCGGTCATCATCGGGTAGAAATTTGCCCAATGCGTCGGCATATTCAAAAGCCGATGTATCCAATGCGGCAAATCCATAGCGTTCATAGACAGACGAAATTGTTGCAATCATGGATTGCTGCAGGCTCAGTTCATCGCCCGACATATCGCGAAAGCCACGCGGCGTGCGGGCTTTCGGCTTAAAGATCTTTTGCTTTTTGGCTTTACGATTTGACATGATGATTTCCTATCGCGTCATCTCCTCGAGGGCAAGTATTTTGCGTCATGATATTAAAATCCGAAAGGCGACAGGCCGCGCACATGTTCGTCGAGCCGCAGGTCGCGGTTTACCGAGGGCGTGGCGCGCTGGTTGCAATCTGATCTTTCGCATAGCCGACAATTCACCCCAATCGGCGTGTCGCCTTCTTCTTTTTCGAGACTGGCACCGCGCGCATAGACCAGTTTCTCAGCATGTTTAATCTCGCAGCCCAGAGCGATGGCGAATTGATTATCCGGCACGCCAAAGCCAGAATTATCGCGGCTCACTGTGCGGGCGATGGAGAAATAGCGCGTGGCGTCTTCCATTTGCACAATCTGTGTTGAAATTTTACCGGGAATGCGAAACGCGTCATGCACGTGCCAGCGCGGGCAGGTGCCGCCAAAGCGGGCGAAGTGAAAGCCACCGGCTGAAAAGCGTTTGGAAATATTGCCAGCATTGTCGACGCGGATGAGGAAAAAGGGAATGCCACGGGCGCCGGGCCGCTGCAAAGTCGTCAAGCGATGGCATACTTGCTCAAAACTCGTGCCAAAGCGACGCCCCAGCAGGGTGATGTCATAATGATTCATTTCTGCGGTTTTTAAAAACGAGTCATAGGGCATCAGCACAGCGGCGGCAAAATAATTGGCCAGCGAAATCCGCGCCACCACCCGGGTCTCTTCTTTCTCCATGCCCGCTTGGCGAATAATTTCTTCAATCGCTGGCATTTGTTCAAAATAAGCCAATTGATAGGCCAGCTGAAAAGACCGCCCGGGCTGGTCGAGCAATTCCGATAGAAAAATCGTCTGCCGATGCCGGTCATAGCGGCGCAGGGTATTTTCCATGACTTCAACCGGAGCAATGCGCGTGCTCACCCGGTGGCGTTCTTCCAGTCGCGCCCGCAGGGCCAAATAAGGCTCATCATGTTCAGCTACTGAGGCGCGATAGACCGCCTCGGCTTCTTCATCAAGGGCGGCGAAATGATTGTTCTGATGGGTAATGAAGTCACGCACTTCCTCAAGCGCCATAACCGCGCCGGGATTATCAGCCGGACCGCTACCGGCCAATTGCTCGGCCAATAGAGAATTATTCGAGCGGCTTTGCAAAAACGCCTGGTACAGACGCGCCACCGCATCGGCCGCAGCTGGGCTGGCGGCGGCGAAATCTTTCAGCTCATCTTTTGGTAACGGCGCATCGCGAAACATCGGGTCGGAAAACACTTCATGCAATTGCGCCTGAGCGCGCGCCTCCTCGTCACCGGCTAGGCCGCGCGGGTCGATATCGAAGACGTCGATTAATTGCAAAAGAATCTGTGCCGAAATCGGTCGTTGGTCGCGTTCAATCAGGTTGAGATAGCTGGTTGAGATGCCCAGCGCCTCAGCCATTGCTGCTTGTGTCAGCCGTTGTTCGCGTCTAAGGCGACGCACACGGGCGCCAGCGAAGAGTTTTCGTTCGACTAATTTATTCGTCGTATCAGCCATATTAAGCCTTTAATTACAGTGGTTTGTAAGCCCCATTGAGCCATTTTTCAGACATTAAAGTTTACAAGTTTTACATATATAACAAAATTTACTTGTTTGTGTGTAAACTTTTTTACTTTAATTTTTTCAAAGGCTTGTTCTTGACTCGACATTGGCCTGTCAAAATTGTATCTCACAGCCATTAGTCACCCTGAAGAATAGGAACCTCCGATGACAAAATATACCGATCTGGTCGCTCAGAACGCCAAAACGCTTGAAGCAAATGGCAGTGCGTGGGCCGCCCTTAACCCAGAATATGTAACGCGTATGCAATTGCAAAACCGCTTCAAAACCGGTCTCGATGTTGCCCGTTATACGGCTGATATTATGCGCAAAGATATGGCCGATTATGATGCCGATAGCGCTGATTACACACAATCTCTCGGCTGCTGGCACGGTTTCACCGCGCAGCAAATGATGATGGCTGTGAAACGGCATGAAAAAACAACCAGCAAATCATATGTCTATTTGAGTGGCTGGATGGTTGCCGCCTTGCGCTCTGATTTCGGCCCACTGCCAGATCAGTCAATGCACGAAAAAACCACTGTGCCAAATTTGATTGAAGAAATTTACACTTTCTTGAAACAAGCCGATGCGCGTGAATTGCGTCACTTGTTCAAAGATCTCGACGAAGCTCGCGCGAGCGGTGGCGACGTTGATGCGGCGCTGGCCAAAATCGACAATTTCGAAACTCATGTTGTGCCAATCATCGCCGATATTGATGCGGGTTTTGGTAATGAAGAAGCCACTTATCTGCTGGCCAAGAAAATGATCGAAGCCGGTGCATGCTGCATTCAAATCGAAAACCAAGTTTCTGACGCCAAACAATGCGGTCACCAAGATGGTAAAGTGACTGTGCCACATGAAGACTTTTTGTCGAAAATCAATGCCGTTCGTTACGCCTTCCTTGAGCTTGGCGTTGAAAATGGTGTGATTGTTGCCCGTACCGACTCACTCGGCGCTGGCCTGACACAAAAAGTGCCTGTGTCACAAACACCAGGCGATTTGGCTGACCAATATAATGCCTTCTTGAAAGTCGAGCCGGTTGAAAACATCAGCGACATTGGCCATGGCGAAATGACACTGACCCAAGGTGGCAAGCTGGTGAAACCAGTGCGCCTGCCAAATGGTCTATATGCCTTCAAAGACGGCTCAGGCGAAGACCGCGTTGTTCTTGACTGCGTGAATTCGCTGCAAAATGGTGCCGATCTATTGTGGATTGAAACCGAGAAGCCAAATGTTGCGCAAATTGCCGGCATGGTGAACCGCGTGCGTGAAACCATTCCAAATGCCAAGCTGGTATATAACAACTCACCAAGCTTCAACTGGACACTGGCCTTCCGCGAACAAGTCTATGGCGAATGGGTTGCTGCTGGCAAAGATGTGTCAGCCTATCCAGATCCAGCGTCAACACCACGTGGTTTGATGGATGTGAAATTTGACTCAAGTGAATTGGCCGTCGAAGCCGACAAACTGATTCAAAGCTTCCAGAAAGATGCGGCGCGCGATGCAGGCATTTTCCACCATTTGATTACCCTGCCGACCTATCACGAAACCGCTTTGGGCACAGATATTCTGTCTGAAGGCTATTTCGGTGATCTGGGCATGTTGGCTTATGTGCGTGACATTCAGCGTCAGGAAATTCGCCGTGATCAAGCCTCTGTGAAACACCAAGATTTGGCTGGTTCAAACATTGGTGATGACCACAAAGAATATTTCTCAGGCGACAATGCACTTTTGGCCTCTGGTGAAGACAACACAATGAACCAATTCTAATCGAATTGCGTTATACTAGGGTTCGCGAAGGGTAACCTTTGCGGACCCTTTTTTTTTGCTGCTGCATGGGAAATTGGCAATGAGTGACACAGGCTTTTACGCAACCACAGATTTATCCGATAAATATGACGGCGATCTGCGCCATTTGGCACCGGGCTATCAAGATTATGGTGGCCGCTTGCGGTTTCATGGGCCGGTCAAAACCCTGCTGACGCAAGATGACAACACCAAAGTGCGCGCTGCGGTGGAACAAGCGGGCGACGGTCATGTTCTGGTCGTCGACGGCGGCGGCTCCATGCAATGCGCTCTGTTTGGCGGCAATCTGGCGCAATTGGCGGCGCAAAATGGCTGGGCTGGCATTGTCATTCACGGCTGTGTGCGTGACCGTGCCGAACTGGCGGCCGAAGCCGTTGGCATTAAAGCCTTAGCCAGCCATCCAAAAAAGAGCCAAAAAAATGATGGCGGCACCTATGATGTGCCGCTCACCTTTGGTGGCGTGACCATTGCACCGGGCGACTGGCTTTATGCCGATGAGGATGGTGTGCTAATTGCCGACCAAGCTCTATCGCTTTAGCGCCAATTAAAAACTACTGGCTGATGCCAATTGCCCCATGCGCCCGGCAATGGTGTGAAACTCAACAACCATTTCCTCAATAATCTCAGCCACAGGCTTGACCCCATTGATTAGCCCGGCGGTTTGTCCGGCGAGACCGACGGAGGCTTCCATATCGCCACCGAAATAAAGGTCGAGAATATTGCCAAATGTATCGGCTGGCATTAGGCCTTCATCATAAATTTTATGCGTGCGTTCGGTTTTCAACGCGCGAATGCACGGCGAGGCCTTTTTGTTCAACATATAAGTGCCAGTGGTTGGGGCATCGACAATGGCGCTTTTGTAATTATTGTGCACCGGGCTTTCGGCGGATGAAACAAACCGTGTGCCCATTTGCACCGCTTCGGCGCCGAGCGCAAAAGCTGCGGCCATGCCGCGTCCATCGCAAATGCCGCCAGCGGCGACCAAAGGCACATCAACAGCGGCGCGAATGGCTTGCAAAAGTACGAGGGTTGAGACTTCTTCTGGGTTTTTGAAGCCGCCGCCTTCAGCGCCTTCAACCACCAGCCCATCCACCCCTGCTTCGACGCAGCGAATGGCCGCTTCAACCGTTGGTACGGCGTGATAAACAATAATCCCAGCCTCTTGCAGCGGGCCGACAAATTTGCTTGGACTGCCGGCTGAGGTGGTGACGAATTTGACGCCGCTATCACAAATATATTGCAGCATGGCATCATCTTTGAGGAATAAGATTGGCAGATTGACGCCAAATGGGGCGTCGGTCAGCTCGAACATTTTCTCAATTTCAGCCTTGCAATTATCGGTCTCGCCGGAAGACGTTTCAATAATGCCAAGGCCACCAGCCTTGCACACGGCTGAGGCCAATTGCGAGCGGGCAATCCAGCCCATAGGCGCTTGAACGATTGGGTATTTGGCGCCGGTTTGGGCTAGAAATCTATTGCTCATTTTTATCTCCCTGAATGTCTGGCAAGAGCCTAATCATTTTTGATCAATTAAAAAAGGGTGCGTTGCACAAAAAGAAACACCCCAAAACAGGTCAACCCGCTGGCGGTGGCATCGGCCCATGATAATTTGCCTTGCGGTAGACGCGGCGCTAGATAGCGGGCTGCCAATAAGACCGGCACAATGAATAATATTTGCCCCACTTCCACGCCAAGGTTAAAGCCAATAAGCCCGCCAATCACTTGCCCTTGCGGCAGGCCAATATCGCTCAGCAGGCCAGCAAATCCAAAGCCATGAAACAGGCCAAAGCCAAAGGTCATAATCGGCGCCAACTGGCTGGCGTCAGCTGAGGAGCGAATGCGTAAGCCATAGCACAAGCAAAACAGCATCAAACCGGCCCATCCGGTTAGCGCAATTTCGCCGCCTCGGATGACCGAGATGCCTGACAGCACAAATAAGACAATCACGCTAAGCATGGCGACTTTAGTCATAGCGTTTTGCCGCGCCAAAATATATTCACTGGCCACCAAGGCAATCGAGCCGCCAATCATGGCTTCAACAAAAACCGAATTAGGGGCGATAAAACCAAGCGCCGCCAGGCCAAGGGTCAAACTATGACCAAGCGTAAAGCCGGTGATGAGAATGAATAATTGCCGTCGGTTTTGCGCCAATAGCAGCAGGCATAAAACAAACGCCAAATGATCGACGCCGGTTAGAATATGTTGCAGGCCGAGTTTGAAATAATGGCTCAGCGTGTCGCCTAAATCGCTTTGGCTGACCAATTGCCCCTGTTCATTGCGGGCAATCATATGCTGGCGCTGGGTGGCGGTGAAGAGAAACTCTTGGCTGGTCTCAAGGCTTTGCGCGGCCAGCCTCAGGCGGGCAAAATGCACATGACTGCGGGCCAAGTTAAAAAACGCATGATTGCGTAATTTGAGTGGCGCGGCGCTATCAAAACACTGATAGCTGGCGACCATTTTAATATAATCGCCATGCGCCGGTGCGCGTTGATAGGGGCGGCTCAAAAGGCAGTTTTTGTCCAATTGTTGCAGCTCTATATGTTGCGTCAAATGCGTTGCCAGCGCCTCATCAATGGAGGTGGCGGTGGCCACATCAGGCAATAGGGTGGCATCGCGCAAGGTCACGGTAAAACTGACAGAAATGCTGGTGTCTTGCCACAGCCAGTCAGAAAAACTCAGGCTTTTATTATGCGCCAGAGATGGCGTCATCATTAAAACCAGCCAAATCAGCGTTGATCGAATCATTGTGGTGCATCAGCCGCAAGGTCGATGTCGGCACGGGCCCGCAACCAATTAATATAATCGCGCAAGGCTTGATCATCGCGGCTGCGCGACAAGGCTTGTGTCAATTGCGGGCGCATGGTTTCAAAGTCTGGCGTTTGGCCGGGCTGATTGGCAATAATTTGCAGAAACTGCCAGCCCTGATCAGTGACCAAAGCATCGGTAATGCTGCCTTGCGGCAAAACCGCTACGGCGTCGGTGAGTTCAGGGCCAAGATAGTCAATCATTTTGGCGCGCGGCAAAAGAACTTGCGGCAATTGTGGCAATAAACGGTCGCCCAATTGCGCCGCCACCTCGGCAAAAGGCGTGCCAGCACGCAAGGCTTGGCGCACAGCTTCCAGCCGCCGCGCATCATCGCTCTCGCTCTGGCGCGCACCGTCAGCTGACCGACGAATAAAAATACGGTTGATGTGCAAACGCGCGGCGGGGCTAAATCGGGCGCTATTTTCTTGATAATAGGCGCGCAAATCATCCTCGCTGATCGGCTGATTACTATTTTGCGCCAGCACAAATTGAATCACTGCGCTGGCCACTGCTTTGCGTACGGCGGCGTCGCCATCCAGCAGACCAATTTCAAGCCCGCGCTGAACCAGTAATTCTTCTTCAATCAATCGGTCGAGCGCCATTTTTCTATCGGCGGCGGTGGGGGCTTTGTTTTTATCGGCCAATAATGCTTGATAGGCGCTGGCAAAAGCCGTGCGGTCAATATGCTGATGATTGACCCGAGCAATCGCTCCGTCGCTTGTTAAATCGGTATCAGGGCGCGGTACGGCGGCAAGGGCGGCGATTAAAAGGCCAGCCAAAGCGCCCATAAGCAAGGCACGATTGGCCCATGTTTCGCGGTTGTCTATCTGCTCAGACATTTAACTCTCCCAACTGGCGCTAATTTAGCAATTGGGTTTTGAAGTGCAAGCATAACTACTGTTCAACATAGCGACGGTTGTTTAGACTTGGCTTTCGGCGATAGATTCGTCTGCCTTGATGGAAATGGAAACCAATATGCGCCAAATAGTTGATCATGCTCTGTGTCCTGCCAGCCAAAATCATTTTTCTGAGGCGGTAGAAAAACTGGCACCGCGCATTGAGGCCTATCGGCAAAATCCGCTGCCGCATTTTCTGCTGCCGCAAAAAACCGATGATTTGGCACCCATGCAAGATCTGGCCGCCAGCCTTGCTGAGGGCGCGTCGCGGCTGATTATTTTGGGCACCGGCGGGTCCAGCCTTGGGGCGCAAGTTTTGGCGCAAATAAACGGTTATTTGACCCCGGCTGAGGCACCATTGCGGCCGCAAATCATCTTTGTTGATAATTTAGACGCGGATAGTTTTACCGCTATTTTGGCGCAAGATTTATCCGCGACGCGGTTTCTCGTGGTCTCGAAATCAGGCAATACGGCGGAAACATTGATGCAATTGGGTGGCGTCATGCTCGCCCTCAAAGCTGCCGGTCTGCCACTGCACGAGCATATTGCGGCCATTGTCGGCGATGGCGACAATGCGCTATCGACTTTGGCGCAACGTCATGGCCTGCGCCGTCTGTCGCATGAAGAGGCGATTGGTGGCCGGTTTAGCGTCCTGACCAATGTCGGCCTATTGCCGGCGATTTGGGCCGGATGCGATGTCGCGGCCATTCGCGCTGGCGCGCAAGCGGTGCTCGATGGCTTTTATGGCAATGCGCCGGCCGATAATCAGCCGTTAATTGGCGCTGCCATGCATTTGGCACATATGCAGGCTGGTCGGATGATAGCGGTGATGATGCCCTATGCCGACCGATTGCAGCGATTGTCGTTCTGGTATCGCCAATTATGGGCCGAAAGCTTGGGCAAAAATGGCCTTGGTTCATTGCCGAGCAATGCGCTGGGACCGGTTGACCAGCACAGTCAAATGCAGCTTTATCTCGGCGGGCCGGATGACAAATTCTACACGCTGCTTACTCAGCCAACGCGCGACCTAGGCACTGGCGTACCAGATGAATTTGCCAGCTTGCCTGCGACCGCCAATTTGACCGGCCGCACCATGGGGGATTTAGTGTCGGCCGAAGCCTTGGCCAGCTATGACACATTGGCCGCGGCCAAACGTCCAGTACGTTTGTTTGAGCTATCGGCGATAAATGAACTGGAGCTTGGCGGCTTGTTGATGCACTATATGTTAGAGACCATTTTAGCGGCTGATGGCATGGCGATTGACGCTTTTGACCAGCCGGAAGTGGAAGCGGGCAAACTGCGCGCCAGAGATTATATGCAAGCCATGAATGATGCGGGCAAAGCTAAGACAGCCGAATGAGCAAAATACACCGCCTATCTGAAGAAACCATCAACCGCATTGCTGCGGGTGAAGTGGTTGAGCGGCCAGCCAGTGCGGTGAAAGAATTAGTCGAAAACGCCATTGATGCGGGCGCCACACAAATTGATATTAGTTTGGGTGAGGGCGGTAAGGCATTGATTTTAATAGAAGATAATGGTTGCGGCATGAGTGCCGAGGAGCTGGAACTGGCGATTGAACGCCATGCCACTTCAAAATTACCAGACGGTGATGAGGGCGATCGTTTGTTCCGCATCACCAGTTTGGGATTTCGTGGCGAAGCCCTGCCAAGCATTGGGGCGGTTGCTCGTTTGAGCATTACCAGCCGCCCACAGGAAGCGCCCAATGCCCAGCAAATTCGTGTCGAAGGCGGCCGAAACCTTGGCCTTTCCCCAGCCGCTGGCGGATTGGGCACGAGGGTTGAGGTGCGCGATTTATTCTATGCGACACCGGCGCGGCTGAAATTCCTGAAATCAGATCGGGCCGAAACTACGGCGGTGAATGACATTGTCAAACGCTTGGCCATGGCGCATCCAGAAATTGCCTTTAGCCTGACCAGCGATGGGCGCCGAAGCTTCACCTATCCAAAGGAGACCGGCGACGCCGCCCAACTCGACCGCCTGACGGCGATTATGGGCAGTGAGTTTGGCAATAATGCGGTGCCGGTGATGGCCGAACGCGAAGGCGCGCGGCTATATGGTTTTGCTGGATTGCCGACCTATAATCACGCCACAGCGCAAAAGCAATATCTCGTGGTTAATGGCCGTCCGGTGCGCGACCGCTTGCTCAATGGTGCCGTGCGCGGGGCCTATCAGGATTTTCTCGCTGGCAATCGTCATCCGGCATTAGCCCTATTTCTCGATATTGACCCGGCGCAGCTTGACGTCAATGTGCATCCCGCCAAAACCGAAGTCCGCTTTCGCGATGCGGGCCTGGTGCGCTCAATGATTGTCGGGGCTCTGCGTGCCGCCCTTGGCACTGCCGGACACCGCGCTGCCACCACAGTTGCCGACCAAACGCTGGCCGCTTTTCGCCCGGGAAATGGCGCTTATGTGAACCCGACGCTGTATCAGGCGGCGGCCCAATATCAAGCGCCGATTGACCCGCAGGCGCCGCAAACGGCCGACCAGCAGGCCCGCACCCATGCTTTGGCCGAAGCCGCCGCCGAATGGCTCAGCGCCCCCAATAGTTTTGGCGCCAGCATGGGCGCCGCCCCCGACGCCAGCTTGCCGCTGGGCTTGGCGCGGGCGCAATTGCACGAGACCTATATTTTGGCGCAGACCCATGACGGCTTTGTCATTGTCGACCAGCACGCCGCCCATGAGCGTTTGGTTTATGAGCGGATGAAAAAACAAATTGCCGAGCAAGGTATCCGGCGGCAAATTTTACTGGTGCCAGATATTGTCGAATTAGAAGTTGATGACGGCGAAACGATTTTGGCGCGGGCCGATGAATTGGCCGATTTGGGCTTTGTTGTCGAACGCTTTGGCCCCGGCGCCAATAGCCGCATTGCGATTATGGTGCGCGAAGTACCGGCTATGATGAAAGGCAGCGATAGTGCTGCCATGCTGCGCGATATGGCTGAAGAAATGCAGCATTTGGGTCAAGGTCTGGCCCTGAAAGAAAAACTGGAAGAAATTTGCGGCACGTTGGCCTGCCATACATCGGTGCGCGCCGGCCGCCGCTTGAGCGTTGAAGAAATGAACGCCCTGTTGCGCGATATGGAAGCGACCCCACATGCTGGTCAGTGCAATCATGGCCGACCGACTTATGTTGAGCTCAAGCTAAACGATATTGAGCGCCTATTTGGCCGCCGTTAGCGCGCCACGGGCGGCTAATTCAATCGGAAACAAAAAAGGGCACCGGCGCTGGCCGATGCCCTTTCCCATTTAAGTGCGCTTAACTTAGCTGCGCGGCACGTCGAGGGTTTTCATCTCACCGGCGCCAGCTTGTGATAAGTCAGCATATTTTTTGAACTCAAGACGGGCGATGGTGCGGTTATGCACTTCATCTGGGCCGTCAGCCAAACGCAGGGTACGAATGCCGGCATACATTTTGGCCAGACCGAAGTCTGAGGTCACACCGCCGCCGCCATGGGCTTGAATGGCATCGTCAATGATTTGCAAAGCAATACGTGGGCCAGCCACTTTGATTTGCGCAATCTCGCTTTTGGCAAATTTATTGCCCACTGTGTCCATCATATAGGCGGCTTTCAGTGTCAGCAGACGGCTCATTTCAATATTAGTGCGGGCTTCAGCAACGCGTTGTTCCCACACACTATGGTCAGCAATGCGCTTACCAAAAGCTGTACGGGTGAGCAGGCGCTCGCACATTTTTTCCAAAGCACGCTCAGCCACACCAATGGTGCGCATGCAATGGTGAATACGGCCAGGGCCAAGCCGGCCTTGAGCGATTTCGAAACCGCGGCCCTCGCCGAGAAGCAAGTTTTCGGCTGGCACGCGCACATCTTTCAGCACCACTTCGGCGTGACCATGCGGGGCATCGTCATAACCAAATACGGGCAACATGCGGACAATTTCAATGCCCGGTGCGTCGAGTGGCACGAGGATTTGTGATTGTTGTTGGTGCAAAGGTGCATCTGGGTTTGTTTTGCCCATGACAATGGCGATTTTACAACGTGGATCACCAACCCCTGAAGACCACCATTTGCGACCATTAATGACATAGTCATCGCCATCGCGAACAATGCTGGTTTCAATATTGGTTGCGTCAGAAGAAGCAACGGCTGGCTCGGTCATCAAAAACGCAGAACGGATTTCGCCAGCAAGCAGCGGCTCCATATATTCTTTTTTATGACGCTCATTACCATAGCGTTCCAGAACTTCCATATTGCCTGTGTCTGGTGCTGAGCAGTTGAACACTTCAGAGGCAAAACCAACGCGCCCCATGACTTCGCACAAAGTTGCATATTCGACATTTGAAAGGCCGCCACCGCGCTCACTTTCAGGCAAGAAAAGATTCCACAAACCTTCTTCGCGGGCTTTGACTTTCAACTCTTCCAAAATCGCTGGAACTTGCCACCGGTTTTCGCCGAAATCTTCCATTTGTTTGGCATAGGTTGCCTCATTTGGATAAATATATTTATCCATGAAGCTCTCGAGGCGAGCCAGAAGCTCTTTGGTCTTATCATTATGTTCGAAAATCATGTGTTTCTCCCAACTTACATTCTTCCATAAATTCGACCGCTATTAAGCACCAACTAATCGACCTTGGCTAGTATGAATTATCAATTTATCTCGCCATTTCGCCGCAGTCGGAAGAAGTCTGTGAGCAAGGCAGCGCAATCGCTTTCGCGCAGGCCGCCATAGACTTCTGGGCGATGGTGGCAGCTCGGTTGGGCAAATAGCGCCACCCCATGATCGACAGCACCGCCCTTCATATCAGCGACACCATAATAGACCCGCCGGATGCGGGCCTCAGCAATGGCGCCGGCACACATTGGACATGGCTCGAGCGTCACATAGAGATCGCAGCCGGTTAGGCGTTCATTATTCAGCGCCGCACAGGCCGCCCGAATAACCTGCATTTCGGCATGAGCCGTCGCATCATGGGCGCGCCGCATGGCATTGCCCAAAGCCGCCAGCACCGTGCCATCGGGTGCCACTAAAACCGCGCCAACCGGCACTTCGCCTGCCGCGGCGGCTTTTTCTGCCTCGGCAAGCGCCAATTGCATATAATCTTTTTGCTGCGAAAATTTCTCACTCATCGTTCAACACTAGCATGTCGGCACATGCACGTGCTACAGGAGAGCATGACTAAAACACCGCCATCTCATTCATCATCGCGCAGCGGCCCGAAAGCGCCGAGCAAAGCCTATCGGCCTTCAGCCAAGCCCGCCTCTAGGTCGGGTCAGCGGCAAGACGGCACCTCGGATTATGCCGGCGAGCGGATTGCAAAAGTTCTGGCCCGCGTCGGCGTTGCCTCGCGCCGCGATGCCGAAAAAATGATTGCTGATGGTCGTGTCAGCGTTAATGGCCGCAAGCTCAACACGCCAGCTTTTAACGTCACCGATAAAGATCACATTAGCGTCGATGGTAAGCCGATTGGGGAAGCCGATCCGCCGCGCTTGTGGCGCTATTATAAGGCCGCGGGCCTGGTCACCACAGAGCGCGACCCAGATGGGCGCCCCACTGTTTTTCAAAAATTACCGGCCGGACTGCCACGCCTCAACAGTGTTGGCCGTCTTGATATTAATACTGAAGGGCTTTTGCTGTTCACCAATGATGGCGGCTTAAAACGCTATCTCGAATTGCCCAGCACGGGCTGGCTGCGCCGCTATCGGGTGCGCGCTTTTGACGGGCAAAAGGGCAAAGTTGACGACAAGCGTCTGATCAGCCAATTAGAGGCGCTGAAAGACGGGATTAGCGTTGATGGGGTGAATTATAAATCCATTGAAGCCAGTCTCGAACGCCGGGTTGGCGGCAATGTGTGGATCACCATGTCATTGCGCGAAGGCAAGAACCGAGAGATCAAAAAAGTTCTCGAACATTTGAACCTGAAAGTGAACCGGCTCATTCGTTTGTCTTTTGGGCCATTCCAATTAGGGCAATTGGAAGAGGGCAAGATTGAAGAAGTGCCACGGCGTATTTTGCGCCAACAATTGGGCAAGCAGTGGCATGAATTAATTGACGAAGAAGCGCCGCCAAGCGGCCGTTCTGAAGCAAAAGCAGAAGCAAAAACCGAGACAAAAACACAGTCAAAAATAGCCCCTAAAAGACAGCCGCAAAGCGCCCGGCGTCCCACTTCACCGGATCGGCCCACTGGTGGCAAAACCTTCAAAGGCAAACCGAGCCATGCGCGTCGTCAGCGGTAGGTTTGGCGGCACGCCGCTTGCAGTGCCAAAAGGGCGCGGCACACGGCCAACATCCGACCGCACGCGTGAAGCGCTGTTTTCTATTCTGACCTCACACCCTGATTGCGATTTCGACAATGCTCGCGTGCTTGACCTTTTCGCTGGCACCGGTGCGCTGGGGTTGGAAGCTTTGTCGCGCGGCGCTGGTTTTTGCTTATTCGTTGAAACCGAAGTTGCCCCACGCGGCATTATTCGAGCCAATAGCGAAGCTTGTGGGGCATTAGGATTGTCAAAAATTTATCGCCGCGACGCCACGCGCCTTGGGCCGCGACCAGCCAGCGCTGGACCAGCCTTTGACATCGTCTTTGCAGATCCGCCCTATGGCAAAAAAATGGCTGAGGCGGCGTTGCAAGAAGTGCTGAGCGGAGACTGGCTGGCGGCGCGAGCGCTGATTATCGTGGAAGAAGACAAACGGTCGCAATTTCAGGCACCAAAAGGGTTGCAGCAAATCGACCGGCGCCAATATGGCGACACTGAGCTGGTTTTTTTGAGCCGCGAAAACTAAAAAGTCAGCCTTAGACAGCGCCTGCCTTTTGCGCATAATGCCAACCGACATCAGCCAAAGGTTTGACCCGATCGGCCATGGCGGCGGCATGGGCATTTGATGCGGTGCCATCGCGCACGCGGCCCACAATGCCCTGCAAAATACCGGCCAAGCGGAACATGTTATAGCTGATATAATAATCCATATTCTCAATGCCATCGCGCTGCGTATGTTGGCAATATAAGCGCGTGTATTCTTCGGCTGTCGGAATATTCAACGCTTCGAAATTGGCCCCATTGAGGGTTTGTGTCGAGGCGCCATCGGCTGGCATATACCATTGCATAAGGTGATAGGTGAAATCACCCAAAGGGTGGCCCAAGGTTGACAATTCCCAATCCAAAACCGCCGCTACTTTCGGCTCGGTTGGATGCAAGACCATATTGTCGAGGCGATAATCGCCATGCACGATTGAATTGGCGTCATCATGCGGAATGTTTTTCGGCAACCATTCAATCAATTTGTTCATTGTGTCGATATCTTGCGTTTCAGACAGCTGGTATTGCTTGGTCCAACGCGAGATTTGCCGTTCGAAATAATTGCCCGGCTTGCCAAAGTCAGCAAGGCCAATGGCCTCATAATCGGCATTATGCAATTGCGCCAAAGTGGCGATTTTTGCTTCGAAAATTGGCCGCCGACCCTCTTTGGCAATATCTGGCAGGCACGGGTCCCATAAAATGCGACCTTCTACCATATCCATGACATAGAAAATCGTGCCGGTGATGGTTTCGTCTTCGCACATGCAATAAGTGCGCGGCACCGGAAAACCAATTTTGCCCAAAGCCGTGATGACTTTATATTCGCGGTCTACCGCATGGGCCGATGGCAATAGCTTGCCTGGCGGTTTACGGCGCATTACATATTTTTTCTTCGGCGTGATGAGCTGATAAGTCGGGTTTGACTGACCGCCTTTGAATTGGCGAACCTCAAGCGGGCCCTCGAAACCTTCGACATGCGCCTCGACATATGCCTCGAGCTTTTTCTCGTCAAATTTATGCGAGTCGGCGACGTCTTTTGTGCCGCCAAATTTTTCAATGCCCTCATCTTGCATGGTCGTCTCCCTGTTAACCCTGTTCCCGTTGAATTTCGCGCCAGCCAATATCTTGGCGGCAGAACCCCTCAGGCCAATCAATTTTCCCGACGCCAATATAGGCATTGTCGCGCGCTTGCGCCACTGTTTTACCCTTTGCCGTCACATTCAACACCCGCCCGCCAATCGCTGTAATCGTGCCATTTTCATCGCGTGCCGTACCGGCATGAAAGACCATTGTGTCGTCTGTGTCGACATTTTCCAATTGCGAAATCACCGAGCCTTTTTCATAAGCGGCAGGATAATTATTGGCCGCCATGACAACCGTCATCGCCACTTCATCACGCCAGTTCAACGATATATTGGCTAAAGAGCCATTGGCCGCGGCTTGCAGAGCCGGCACTATATCGCTGTCGAGGCGCTGCATGAGAACCTGACATTCAGGGTCGCCAAAACGGCAATTATATTCGATTAATTTCGGCCCTTGCGGGGTTAGCATCAGGCCGGCAAATAAAACCCCGCGATAAGCGGCGCCACGCTCGGCCATGGCTTTCATCGTCGGCAGAATAATTTCTTGCATGGTCTGCTCAACCAAGGCTGGTGTCATTATTGAAGCTGGTGAATAGGCCCCCATGCCGCCAGTATTGGGGCCAGTGTCGCCGTCGCCGACGCGTTTATGGTCTTGCGCCGTGGCCATGGGCAGAGCATTTTCGCCATCGCAAAGAACGAAAAAACTGGCTTCTTCGCCGGTCAAAAATTCCTCAATGACCAATTCGGCACCAGCCTGACCAAAAGCACCGCCAAAAATATCATCAATCGCTTCATGCGCTTGTTGTAAAGTTTCGGCAATAATCACCCCTTTGCCAGCCGCCAGCCCATCGGCTTTAACAACAATTGGCGCGCTTTGCCTGTCGAGATAATCATGCGCCGCCTGCGCCGCGTCAAACCGACCATAGGCGGCGGTGGGAATATTAGCCTCAGCGCATAAATCTTTTGTATAGCCTTTTGAGCCTTCCAATTGCGCAGCCTCTTTACTGGGGCCAAAAGCGGCAATACCGGCGGCGGTCAGCGCATCGGCCAGACCGGCAACCAAGGGCGCTTCCGGCCCAATAACGACGAGCCCAATTTGCTGCGCCTGACAAAAATCAACCACCGCCTGATGGTCATCCATATTCAGATCAATATTCTGCGCCACATTGCCAGTGCCGCCATTGCCCGGAGCGCAGAATAAATTCGCCAGTAATGGGCTTTGGGCGATTTTCCAGCACAGGGCGTGTTCGCGCCCACCGCTGCCGAGAACCAGAATGTTGAGTTTGTTTTCTGTCATCAAAATGCCATTATGTTTGTCAGTTTAGTGCGGAATCGCTGGTCGAATCTTGTATCATAATTTCTAGCACATTTTCCATGCCAGGGGGCAGCGCGTCGATAAATATGAGCGAGATGCAAACAAATTTAGTTGAAGTGAGCGTCAGCGAGCTATCGGGCGCCATTAAACGGCAGATCGAAGAAAACTTCGATCGCGTGCGCGTGCGTGGCGAATTGGGGCGTGTGTCGCGGCCCGGTTCGGGACATTTATATTTTGATTTAAAAGACGATAAAGCCGTGCTGGCGGCGGTTGCGTGGAAGGGCACGGCGCAGAAAATGTCGGTGCAGCCCGAACAGGGGCTTGAAGTCATCGCCACTGGCAAGCTGACAACTTTTCCCGGCCAATCGCGCTATCAATTAATCGTTGACAGTATTGAACCTGCTGGCGAGGGCGCTTTGATGGCGTTGCTGGAGGCGCGCAAAAAACAATTGGCCGCCGAAGGTCTGTTTGACGCGGAAGTTAAGAAACCTTTGCCGTTTTTGCCCGAGGTCATTGGCGTGGTAACCAGCCCCAGCGGCGCGGTTATTCGCGATATTTTGCATCGTCTCGCTGACCGGTTTCCGCGCCATGTTTTAGTCTGGCCCGTGCGCGTTCAGGGTGAAACATGCGCCGAGGAAGTAGCCCGCGCCATTGCAGGCTTCAATGCCCTGCCGGGTGATGGGCCAGTGCCGCGACCCGATGTGATTATCGTCGCGCGCGGTGGTGGCAGTCTGGAAGATTTATGGCCGTTCAATGAAGAGATTGTCGTGCGCACTGTGGCGCAATCCGACATCCCGTTGATCTCAGCCATTGGCCATGAGACTGATACGACCCTGATTGATTATGCCGCCGACCAGCGCGCCCCAACGCCGACAGCTGCCGCTGAATTAGCGGTGCCCGTGCGGGCCGATTTAATGGCCAATGTAAATGATTTGAAAACCCGACAAATGCGGGCGCAAAACCGATTGCTTGAACAAGCCGCCACTCACCTAAGTGGCTTGGCCCGTGGTCTGCCTAAGCTAGAAGATATCCTTGCCTTGCCGCGCCAACATTTAGATGGCTTGGGGCAACGCTTAGCGCTTGGCTTGCAGGCCAATGTGCAGCACCATCGTTTTGCCAAGGAACGCATTGGCGCGCGCCTAACGCCACTGGCCTTGCGCCAGCGCGCGCAACAAAGCCGCCAGCATGTTTATGACTTAGAGCGGCGCGGGCGCGGGCAAATTAAAGCTTTGTTTGAGCGCCAATCAGTGCGCCTAACGGCGGCAGCGCGCGAGCTGACTTTATTGAGCCATGAATCAATTTTGCAACGCGGCTTTGCCCTGGTTTTGGATGCCGCAGGGTCGCCCGTGCGCCGCGCTGATGCGGTTCAAGCGGGTGATGTGTTGACCGTGCAATTGGCGCGCCAAGAAACCCTGCAAGCCCGCGTTGAGGGCCCTCGGCCGCCAACGCCGAGCAAGGCAAAGCGCAAAAAACCTACCACTGATGATGGCGAACAGGGTACATTGCTGTAACAGCACAAAGGAATTGAACATGGGCGGCGAAGCAAAAATAAAATATCTCGATGGCGATTTCGACGTCATTTTGCCGGGTAATCACGTGATTTGTGCGGTCACCGGAAAGACTATTCATCTTGAGGACTTGCGCTATTGGAGCGTTGACCGGCAAGAGGCTTATGTCGATGCCGAGGCGTCAGCGCAGGCCGAATTGGCGCAGCGGCAAAAATGAGAGCTGGCGTTTCGGGTTTATTTTTCGCTCTCTGCTTCATGGCGGCACCCATGTCGGCCATGTTGGCGCCGGTTGCTATGGCGGCAAGCGTCGACCTCCCCAAGCCATTTGTTGCCCAACATCGCGGGCAATTTACCCAAGGCGGTCTGATTGTCATGCAGCTGCAACCGCATACGCAAGTGTTTCTCAATGACGCGCCGATTGATGTTTTGGACAATCAGGCGGTTATCGGCTTTGGCCGCGACGCGCCTTTGCAGCAGCAATTGAAATTTGTTGATATGGCGGCCAAAACCCAAACCGCTGTGCTTGAGCTCACTTTGCGCCCGCGCGACTATCAAATCCAGAGGATTGAAGGCCTACCGCAAAAAATGGTGACGCCACCAGCAGAGGCGCTGGAAAAAATTCGTCGCCAAGGCAAAATAAAACGCGCCGCCCGCGCCCAATCAGTGCGACAGACATGGTTTGCCGAGCCGTTTGTTTGGCCCGTAGAAGGTCGCATTTCTGGGGTTTATGGCAGCCAGCGGTTTTACAATGGCGAGCCACGGCGGCCGCATTTCGGCGTCGATATTGCCGCCCCGCGCAAAACCCCGGTGCGGGCGCCAGCCAGCGGCCGCGTCAGCTTGGCCGAGACTGATATGTATTTTGAAGGCGGCTTGATTTTCATCGATCACGGTTTATCCGTGACCTCCGTATTCATGCATTTGGACAGCGTCAATGTGGCGGTCGGCGATATTGTGCAGCAGGGCGATGTGATTGGCCGCGTTGGTTCCACCGGACGCTCAACCGGCCCGCATCTCGATTGGCGCATGTATTGGCAGCAACAACGTATTGACCCCGCATTGCTCGTGCCGCCGATGACGGCCAAGCCAAGCAGGGCCGGTAAAGGCAAAAAACCTCAGTAAGATTTATAGTTTTGATTGGCCTGACGCGCGTCAATGGCCCGCTCGATAAGCGCCATTAATTTATCGCCATCATCAATCTCGACAGTGATTTTCAGGAGGTGGCTCTGCTCGGCTAAGGCCTTGAGGGCCGAACCGGCAGCGGCGTTTTGCAGCCGCGCCATGTCTTTTTCCGTGGTGATAAAAACATTTGCCTGCTTTAGCAAATCGGCCGCCTCGGCTTCGGTGAATTGATGATGATCAGCAAAAGCCCGATGACCGGCCAGCGCCACATCGCAAGCAGCCAGACTGGCGAGGAATTTTTCTGGCTTGGCAATGCCGCAATAGGCAAATGGCTTTTCTTGCGTCGGAAAAACCGGCGGCGTGGCCAGCGTGCGGCCATAAAAAACCGCCACATTATGCGCTTGGCAGGCGGTCAGCAGATTGGCAAAACTATCATGAGTGGCGGCCCCCATGACCAATAAGGCATCGGCTTTCGCCAGGGCAATTGGCAGCGCTTGGCGCAGTGGCCCGGCTGGCAATAAAAGCCCATTGCCAATGCCACTGGCGCCATCAATCACCACTAAATTAAAGTGATGCGCCATGGACGGGTTTTGCAAACCGTCATCTTTCAGAGCAATTTGCGCGCCATCAGCGACCGCCGCACGCAGGCTGGCAAAACGGTCAGGGCAAATATAGACTGGCCAATCAGCGGCCAGCATCAGCGGTTCATCGCCGACCTGTTGCGCATTATGGCGCTGGCTGTTGACCCGCACAGCCAATGATTTGTCAGATAAAGTGCCGCCATAGCCGCGCGATAAAATCGCTGGTTGGCGCCCTGAGGCAGAAAAATGCGCGGCAAGAAATCGCACCACGGGGGTTTTGCCGGCGCCACCAGCGGTTAAATTACCGACGCAAATAACCGGCTTGCCCGGGTGTTGCGGCTTCACAAAAAACCGATTGCTGGCCTCAATTAATTGATAAGCCCAAGACACCGGACGCAAGCCCAAGCTCAGCGGATGGCTGGCGCTTTGCCAATGTTTCGGCTCAGCCATGGCCGCCTCCGCAATAGGGCTGCAAGGCCTCTAACACCTGACGCCGCGCGCCAATTTGGGTTTTGACAAAAGCCAAGGCTTGTTGGCTCAAGGCTTTTTGCTGGCGCGGCTCTTGCAATAATTCATAAAGCTGGCTCGACAAAGCGGCGCTATCTTTGATTTTCAATGCCCCTTGCATATGGTGCAGACTGGCAAAAATTTCGGTGAAATTATGAATATGTGGCCCATGCAAAATCGCGCATCCCAGCGCCGCCGCCTCAATCGGGTTCTGCCCGCCATGCGGCACTAATGTGCCACCAATAAAGACAATATTGGCGGCGTGATAAAATAGTCCCAACTCGCCCATTGTGTCGGCCAAATAAATTTGCGTTTGCGGGCGCGGCAGGTGCTGATGACTGCGTCGCGCCAAATGAGAGGCGTCGGGCAGGCGGCGGGCTAATTGCGCGGCAATGACGTCACCGCGATTGGCATGGCGCGGCACAATGATGGTTAAAAGGTCAGGAAAATCGGTTTGAACGCGCTTATGCACATCAAGCATGATGGCTTCTTCGCCATCATGTGTGCTGGCCGCCAGCCAAACCGGGCGTCCGGCGAAAGCTTGCGTGAGGGCTGAAAGGGCAGCCTCATCGGCCGCCAATGGCGGCGTGTCGAGTTTCAGATTGCCAAAAACTTCAACCGCTTCGGCCCCCAAAGCGCGCAGACGTTTGGCGGTGGTTTGATCTTGCGCCATAATCAAAGAAAAACATGACAATAGCTTGCGCGCAACCGGGGCGATTTTTTGCCAGCGGGCGAAAGACTTATCTGACAATCGTCCGTTAATCATCACCAAGGGAATGTTTCGCTGGGCACAGGCCAGCACCATATTTGGCCAAATTTCGCTTTCAATCCAGCCCGCCATATCGGGCCGCCAATGGTCTAAAAACCGTTCCGCCCATGGCCGCCGGTCAAGCGGCACGAATTGATGGATGAGCTTTGGCATGTGGCTGTTTTGCGCTGCCGCAACGCGTTCGGCCGAGGTTACTGTGCCCGTGGTTAGCAAAATATTGATGTCGTCATTGGCGGCGAACATATCGGCAATCAGCGGCAGAATGGAATTGGTTTCGCCAACACTGGCGGCGTGGAACCAAATCAGCTGGCCTTTCGGGCGCTTGGCGCGTGTCAGTCCACGGCGTTCAGCTAAGCGGGCCGGATTTTCGCGCCCACGTCGAGCTCTTGCCGCCAAGCTGAGCAGAAGAAATGGGCCAGCGATCAAACTTATCAATTGATAAAGCCGTAAGGCCCACATTAGGCGTCCCCATCGGCAAATTGCTTTTTATGCAGCTCGGCATAAACCCCGTCTTGGGCCAATAATTGTTTATGAGTGCCTGATTCACACACTTGGCCGTCACGCATGACGTAAATATTATCAGCGTGCATAATGGTCGACAATCGGTGGGCGATAACCAGCGAAGTGCGGCCTTTCATCAATTCGGATAGCGCCTGTTGAACCTGTTGTTCAGAGGCTGTGTCGAGAGCTGATGTGGCTTCGTCGAGCAGCAGAATGGGCGCGTTTTTTAACATCGCGCGGGCAATGGCGACGCGCTGTTTCTGGCCGCCAGACAAGCGCGCACCGCCTTCGCCAACCCGAGTTTCATAGCCGTCAGGCATTTCCATAATGAAATCATGCGCCGCTGCTTGGCGCGCGGCGGCCTCAATTTTCGCCATATCAAAAGTCTCTTGCCCATAGGCAATATTATTGGCGATGGTGTCGTCGAATAGAAACGGGTCTTGCGTCACCAAAGCGCTGGCAGCGCGCAAAGACAGCAAAGACACATCACGTACGTCTTGCCCGTCAATTTCAATTTTGCCTTCATCAGTGTCGAAAAACCGCAATACCAGATTGAGCAAGGTCGATTTACCAGACCCTGAAGCGCCAACCAAAGCGACGGTTTGGCCAGCCGGCACGTCGATGGAGACGCCATGCAAAGCTGGTGTGACGCGGCTGGCATATTTGAAGGTGACAGCGTCGAATTTCAATGCGCCTTGCGTCACCGTCAGCGTCTTGGCATCGGGCTTGTCGAGAATATGGTCTTCTTGGTCGAGAATAGAGAAAACCCGTTCACCGGCCGAGACGCCCTCTTGCAAAATAGTTTGCATATTGGCTACTGAACGCAGCGGCTGATAGACGGCCAATAGAGCAGTAATAAAGCCCATAAATTCACCGGCCGATAAATTGCCCTGCATGGACTGATAGCCGCCGAAGAAAATAATTGCGCCAACCGCGACACCGGCCAAAGCCTCAATTGCTGGACTGGCAGCGGCGCGGGCGCGCAGGGCGGTCATGGTGAATTGCAACACCCGATCGACCACTGAACCGGCCCGCTTAATTTGATCATCTTCCTGGCCATAAGCCTTAACAATGCGCAGGCCGCCAAGGGTTTCGGCAATCAGCGTTGACAGCCCGCCAGTTTCTTCCAAACCTTGGCGCGAGGCCTTGCGGGTCACACGACCGAGGCGGCGCATGGACACAATGCCCATGGGCACGACAATCACTGTGTAAATCATCGCCAAATGCCAATTAATGGTGAACATGAAACCAATCAGAGCGAAAATTGTCAGCAAATGCCGCGCCAGAGCGACAATAATCGTGCTGACAGTGTCGCGCAGACGGGTCGCATCATTCATAAAAATCGAAATATATTCGCCTGTGTGTTGGCTGCTGACATAGGCCAAATCGCCACGCACCAAACGGGCGAATAAATCGCGCTGCAAATTGGCCGTACTGCGCTGGCCGACATAGCTCATAATCACATTTGAGCCATAGGTCGCCAAACCCTTAATAATCGACACAATGATGACGCCGGCGGGGATTAGAACCAACATGCTTTCGTCGCGTTCGGTAAAGACTTTATCGATAGCTTGCTGAATAAACCAAGGCAGGGCGCCGGTCGTTGCTGCAACAATAATATTGGCGAAAATGGAAATGCCGAGCAACCAAAGATAGGGCCGCAAATAGCTGCGCAACATCCGTTCAATCAGCGCATAAGAACGCGATTTGCGCCGATAATAGCGCGCCTTCACATCATGACGCTGATTATGCGTCGCCAATGTTGATGCTGGTTGGGTGTCTTGGCTCACAATACTCACTTCCAATTTATCATTCGTTTTAACACAAATGTGGCCTGACGGCGGGTTTTATCGCAGCTTACAGACCCGCCAATGTCATATTCTCGACCAAAATTGTCGGCGCATTAACGCCGCGCCGGAATGTCAAATCATCGGCCGGTGTCATATGCATGAACATATCGCGCAAATTACCGGCAATGGTCATTTCGCTGACCGCGAATGATATTTCGCCATTTTCAATCCAAAAGCCAGAAGCGCCGCGACTATAATCACCGGTCACGCCATTGACCCCCATGCCAATCAGCTCGGTGACATAAAAGCCAGTGCCAATATCTTTCAACATATCGGCAACACTGCGGGCGCCAGCCGCCATATATAAATTGGTCGGCGATGGCGATGGCGGGCCGCCCGTACCACGCCCAGCGCGCCCATTTGATGGCAAATTTAATTGCCGGCCGGTGCCGCTATCGAGAAACCAACCGGTCAAAACGCCATTTTCTACCGGAGTTAATTTTTCTGGTGCCACGCCCTCGCCATCAAAAGCGGTTGAGCGCAAGCCGCGTTGAATATGCGGGTCGTCGATCACTTGAATGGTCTCGGCCATAATCTGCTTGCCCATATCATCGCGCAAAAACGACGTGCCACGGGCAATTGAGGTGCCGGAAATGGCACCTGCCAAATGCCCCAAAAGAGAGGCGGAGATGCGCTGGTCAAACACCACATGGGTTTTTGTACTTTTCATTTTGCGAGGATTGAGCCGCGCCAAAGTGCGTTCAGCCGTGCGTTTGCCAATGGCTTGCGGCGAGTCTAAGTCGGCCATATAGCGGGTTGAGTGGCTGGCGTAATCGCCCTCCATGGCATCGCCCGTGCCGCCAATGGCTGAGCAACTCATGGAAAAACTGGTGCTTGTATAGCTGCCAGCAAACCCATGGCTGGTGGCCAGTGCCGTTGTGCCACGCCCCCAGCTGGCGCCAGCGCCTTCGGAATTGGTAATGCCAGCATGGCTGCGCGCTTCGGCTTCGCAGGCCAAGGCCATATCGCGCAATTCGTCAGCGCTCGGCTCATAATCGTCAGCCAGATCAAGGTCTGGCCAGCTATCGGCCAAAAGCTCTTGCGGCGCAAAGCCACAAAACCGATCGGCCGGTGTGGCGCTGGCCATATCGACAGCGCGCTGAGCTAATTGCTGTAAGGCGTCGTCATCAATGGCCGTGCCCGACACAAAGGCCTGCTGCTGACCAATCATCGCCCGCAGGCCAAGGTCGCGGCTTTCGGCCCGTTCGCTGTCTTCCAAATGGCCATTGCGGGCAGATATCGATAGCGAGGCGCTATCGCTGACGAGGGCATCAGCTGCATCAGCGCCGCATTTGAGCGTCATATCAATTATTTTTTGAGCAAGCTCAAGATTGGCATCTGACATAAATCATTCCCGTCACAAATAGGGTTACAAGTCGGTTAAGCGGTCGGCGGCTCGGCAAAGCCTTCGGTGAAATTGCCGCTTACGCGACGGCGGCCATCATGGACAATTTTGCCCGGCCGGTCTTGGTCGTCAGATTTGGAACAGGCTTTGCGCAAGACAGTGAAATAATTTGGCGCAATTTCCATTTTATCGCCATGGCCAGCGGCCAGCAAAGCCTCGTGCATGGCGCGCAATCGGTAGCAAGGCACATGCATGAGCAAGTGGTGCTCGACATGATAATTGACCCAATAGGGGGCCAGAAAAAGCCGTGCCAAAGGTGATGCTAAAGTGGTGCGCGCATTGCGAAACGGATCGTTATTATCGGGCACGACTGCATGTTCAGCAATATTGCGCAAACGGGTGATGGCCATGTGATAGGTGATCAATGGCAAGATCCAAAACATCAAATAATAGCTCCAGTGAAACAGGCTTGCGCAAAGGGCGAAAATAACCAAATTGGCAACCACAGACGGGCCTAATTTTTGCCAAAAATGTTTCAGCCGACCGATGACTGTCAGGCCAGGCGGGCCAAAGGCCGAAATGATTTGCGCTTTGCGCTGTTGATAGCCGGTTTGACCGGTTAGGTCGCGAATCATTTTGCGACGCAGGCTTTTGCCGGTGATGGGAAATGGTGCCGAGAGAATAAGGTCGGGGTCGTCGGCTTGTTGAGTGCGCGCGTGATGCTGCAAATGATAGCGCCGATAAGCATCGGTGCGGGCCATTTGCGGCCAAGCGCAAAAAATATCTGACATGATTAAATTGAACTTATTGGTCTTGAACAAAGCATTATGCGCCGCATCATGCATTAAAATCGCCAAGCCCAATTGCCGTGCGCCAATAATCATAATGGCGAGAAGAAAAGTCAGCGGATTGGGAAAAGCGGCAAACAGCGCCATGGCGGCAAAAATCAACCCCCAAGCATGAAAAATCAGGCCAAACGCAATCCAGTCGGAACGCGATTGGATGTGCTTGAGAACATCAGGGTTCACCAGCGAACGCGCCGGCACACGTTGCGCAGAAGGATTGGTTCGTTGCTTAGTCATGTCAGGAATATAGGTGCTTTTAAGCTCCCGTGCACCCCTTTTACAAAAATTAAAAAGTGCCGAGCAAAATACTGGCACTAACGATAATGCCAGTGTCGCGATTGCTGCGGAACAGGCGCAGGCAAATATCTGGTCGGTCAATGTCGAGCTGGTAAAGCTGCATCGCCAAATGCCAGGCGGTGACCACCATGCCAATATAGAATAAATAGCTCAATTGGCCGAAAAATCCGGCCAGTGACAGCAGTGCCAACATTGCTAAATAAAAGCCGCTAATGGCCAATTTGGAATATTTGCCAAGCCGCAGGGCCGAGCTTTTGACGCCAACCAAAGCGTCGTCTTCGCGGTCTTGGTGGGCATATATTGTGTCATAACCCAGTGTCCAAAAAATACCGGCGCCATATAGCGCCAAGGCAGCCGCTGACAGGCCGCCGGTCAGGGCGCTATAGCCCATTAACGCACCCCAATTAAAGGTCAAGCCGAGGAAAAACTGCGGCCACCATGTGACCCGTTTCATAAACGGATAGCTGGCCACCAAAACCAGCGACGCCACGCCAAGCCAGATGGTGTAAAGGTTGAATTGCAGTAAAATCAGCAGGCCAAGCAGGCATTGAAAAATCATAAACGCCCAAGCCTGCCAAAGGCTAACTTGTCCCGAGGGCAGCGGCCGATTGGCGGTGCGCGCGACTTTGGCGTCAATGTCATGATCGGCAATATCGTTCAGCGTGCAACCAGCACCGCGCATAATCAACGCCCCCAGCGCAAATAAAATAATATGTGAGGCGGGCGGGTAGCTGTGCAAATCAGCGCTGGCCATCGACAGGCCCCAGAAGCACGGCAAAAATAAAAGCCATGTGCCAATCGGTCGGTCGAGCCGTGCCAGTCGCGCATAGGGCAGCCAAGATGACGGCAAAAGCCGCATCACACCGGCGTCGATTTGGGCGTCAGCAATGGCTTGCGGGTTTTGATTTTTTCCCTCGCCATGTGGTTCAGGCATTTGCATTCCTCTAAACTTGTGGCACAACCAAGTAAGTGTTCAGAAGGTAGTCATGCCACGACCAAATCAATCCGTCCAGCGGCTCTATTGTGAGACCGATTTAACCGCGCAAGCGCTCATCAGCCTCGGCGAGAGCCAAGCGCATTATCTGCGTTCCGTGGTGCGCATGTCGATTGGCGATGCGGTTCTGGTTTTCAATGGCCGCGATGGCGAATGGCTGGCGGAAATTACTGAATTGGGCAAAAAACGCGCCGCCTTAGTTCTGCAAAATCAAACCCGCCCGCAAGATGAGGCGGGCGATATTATGCTTTTGCTGGCGCCGATTAAACGCGATCGGCTGGATTATTTAGCGCAAAAAGCCACTGAAATGGGCGCCAGCCATTTGCTGCCCGTGATCACCAAACGCACGCAAAACAGCAAATTGAATATTGAGCGTTTGCAAGCCAATGCCATTGAGGCGGCCGAGCAATGCAATTTATTGCACGTGCCGCAGATAGAGGCGCCGCGCCGTCTTGACCAAATATTGGCCGATTGGCCGAGCGACCGCAGTATTATTTTTTGCGATGAACACGCCGACCTTGAGCAAGGCTTGAGCGATTTACAGCACTTAAAGGGCCAGAAAATAGCCATTTTAATTGGCCCTGAGGGCGGCTTTGATGAGGCAGAACGGGCTGGTTTACTGGCCCGCAAAGACACAGTGGCAGTAAGTTTGGGGCCGCGTATTTTGCGCGCTGATACGGCTCTTGTGGCCGCCTTGGCCTTGGTGCAAAGCCAAATTGGCGATTGGCGTCAGGGCTGATTTAACCTTTAAGACCAGCGTGAGAATTGTTGAAGAAGCGCGCGAATATGTCTACAAATGTCGGAGAACACGCCTGATTCTGCGTGTAGGAGAAACACCATGTCCGACACGCCAGAAACCCCCGAACATTTCGACACGCCAACGCATTTGAAAGCTTGGATGGAAGCGGGTAGCAAGCCGATTGAGCAATGGCGCATTGGCACTGAACATGAAAAATTTGGGTTTCACTCAAAAGATCTAACGCCGCTGAGCTATGATGGGCCGGATGGAATTCGGGCCATGCTTGAGGGGCTGATGGCATTTGGCTGGGAAGGTCATTATGAGGGCGATAATGTTGTCGCCTTGACCCGATCTGATGCCGATGGCGGGGGCTCAGTGACGCTTGAGCCGGGTGGGCAATTGGAATTATCCGGTGCGCCATTGGAAAATATTCATCAGACCTGTGGTGAAATCAGCACTCATTTGCATCAAGTCGGCAGTGTTGCCAAGGAATTGGGGCAGTCCTATTTGGGGGCTGGCTTTTCACCGCTGTGGGGACTGAAAGACGCGCCGCAAATGCCCAAAGGGCGCTATATGTTAATGAATAACTATATGCCAACGCGCGGCGCACGCGGGCTGGAAATGATGTATTTATCGGCCACTGTGCAGGTTAATTTAGACTTCGGCTCTGAGGCCGATATGGTCGAAAAACTAAGAATTTCTCTGGCCTTGCAGCCGCTGGCGACAGCCCTATTTGCCAATTCGCCGTTCAAAGACGGCAAGCCCTCGGGCAATGTTTCGGAGCGCTCGAAAGTGTGGCTGGAAACCGATAATCAGCGCACGGGCATGTTGCCTTGGGTGTTTGAGGAAGGTTTCGGCTTTGAGCAATATGTCGATTATGCGCTGGATGTGCCAATGTATTTCGTGGTGCGTAATGGCGCCTATATCAACGCCTTGGGTATGAGTTTCCGCGATTTCATGGATGCTAAATTGCCAGCCTTGCCGGGCGAAAAGCCAACCAAAGTCGATTGGGAAAATCACCTCACCACTTTATTTCCAGAAGCAAGGGTGAAGCGCTTTATTGAAATGCGCGGCGCCGATAGTGGCCCAACGCAATCGCTGTGTGCGCTCTCCGCCTTCTGGGTTGGCTTGCTTTACGATGCTGACACGCAAAAACAAGTGGCGGCCTTGGTCGCTGATTGGACAGCCGAGGAACGCATGGCCCTGCGGCTTGGCGCGCCAGTCACCGGTCTGGCGACACCGTTTCGCGGTGGCACATTATTAGATGTTGCCCGCGAGGTGATGGTGTTGTCCGAAAAAGGCCTGCGGGCACGGGCACGCTCCGACGGGTCGGGCGGGGATGAAACGCAATTTTTGGCGTATTTACAAGCGGTTGTCGCCGATGGTCGGTCGCCGGCTATGGCTTTGCTGGACAAATATCACGGTCCATGGGGCGGCGATGTACGGCCGATTTTCCAAGAAATGAAATTCTAAGGCGCCCTTAACCAGTGCCGCCCACCGTAATGCCATCGAGGCGCAAGCTTGGCTGGCCGACACCCACTGGCACGCCTTGACCGGCTTTGCCGCAGGTGCCAATGCCCTCGTCGAGCTGCATGTCATTGCCAATCATTGAAATTCGCTGCATTGATTCAGGGCCGGTGCCAATTAGGGTCGCGCCTTTTAATGGGGCGCCGAGCTTGCCGTTTTTAATCTCATAGGCTTCGGTGCAAGAAAACACGAATTTGCCGGAAGTGATATCGACCTGCCCGCCACCAAAGGAGGTGGCGTAAATACCGTCTTTCACACTGGCCAGAATTTCTTCCGGCTCTTTGTCGCCGCCGAGCATATAAGTGTTGGTCATGCGCGGCATTGGCTGGCAGGCAAAACTCTCGCGACGGCCATTGCCAGTGGCGGCCATGCCCATCAACCGAGCATTCATCCGATCTTGCATATAGCCTTTCAAAATACCGTCTTCGATGAGCACGGTCTTTTCTGTTGGCGTGCCCTCATCATCAATGGTCAGTGAACCACGACGGTCAGGCAAAGTGCCATCATCAATCACCGTCACCCCGGGTGAGGCAACGCGCTCGCCAATACGATCGGAGAAGGCCGAAGTTTTCTTGCGATTAAAATCGCCTTCTAAACCATGGCCGACGGCTTCATGCAGCAAAATACCGGGCCAACCTGGGCCAAGCACCACAGCCATTTCACCGGCTGGGGCGGGAATCGATTCCAAATTGGTCAGCGCTTGGCGCAAGGCGTCATGCACTTGCCCCTGCCAGTTTTCAGGCGCCAGCCATTGCGCATAATTGGCCCGTCCACCGCGCCCACTATGGCCACTTTCTTGGCGCTCGCCCTCGCCAACAACAATTGACACATCCAGCCTTACCAGCGGCCGCACATCGAATAGGGGCCCGGTATCGGGGCGGATAATGCTAACCGCTTGCCATTCACCGGCCAAGGAGACCGAGACTTGGCGGACGCGATTATCTTTGGTCCGCGCATAGGCGTTGATTTCTTCCAATAATTTCACCTTATCGGTGAAGGCGGCGCCATCAAGCGGGTTTTCGGCCATATATAAAGCCGCTCCGGGGGCGATTGGTGCACCGGCCCATTGCCCCGAATGACCCGAAAGCACAGGTGACAGGCTTTCTGAAGCCCGCTTCAAAGCCGCCATGCTCAAATCCGTCGCATGCGCATAGCCAATGGTCTCGCCGCTGACGGCCCGCAGACCAAAGCCCTGCGCCGTATCGAAACTGGCTGATTTCAGGCGATTGTCATCAAAGGAAAAGCCTTCCGACAGTGTATATTCGAGAAATAACTCGCCATCATCTGCCCCAGCCAAGGCCTGTTCGGTAAAGCGGTGGGTTTGCTCAAGGTCGAGGTCTGATTTGGCAAAAAATAGCTCGCGTGGATTATGCGTCAAAATAGGCTCCTGTGAATGCACATTATCGCGCAGGCATCTAATATGTCCGCGCCACGCCGTCGAGGCAAGGGGCCAGTGCAGAAAACCTAATTCGCTTGATTGATTTTCTGTGGTCATAAAGTCGCATGTGTTGCGCAGACCGTGCTTTTTTGCTGTTTTACCTATATAAAAAGACAACGGAGAAAAAGAATCTCCGAAAGATTTCGTGGGGAATAGCAAATGAATCTTTTAAAAACGCAATTGCAACGCATGGTTGCGGCCTTCATGGCCTTAATGGGAACGACGGTCTTGGCCTCTGCTAATAAGCCAGAGCCTTGGCAAATGACTTTTCAAGAAGCCGCCACAGACAATATGACGACGATTACGGACTTCAATAATTTCCTATTGATTCTGATGACCATCATCACCGTATTTGTCCTCGCTCTGTTGCTTTATGTCATGCTGCGGTTCAATGCCAAAGCCAACCCAACACCGTCAAAGACCAGCCATAATACGCTGATTGAGGTTTTGTGGACGGTTCTGCCGATTGTGATTTTGGTGGTTATCGCTGTTCCTTCTTTCCGCTTGCTGTATTTCCAACGGGTTATTCCCGAAGTTGAAATGACGGTGAAGGCGGTCGGCTATCAGTGGTACTGGGGCTATGAATATCCAGACCATGGCGATTTCGCTTTTGATTCCTTGATGCTCAATGATGACGAGCGCGGCGACCAGCCACGTCTATTGGCGACAGATACCGCCATGGTGGTGCCGGTCGACACAACCATTCGTGTGGTGGTAACCGGTGCAGATGTGTTGCACAGTTTCGCCATGCCAGCCTTTGGTCTTAAAATCGACGCCATCCCCGGTCGATTGAATGAGACATGGTTCAAAGCCAATAAAACCGGCACTTTCTATGGTCAGTGTTCTGAGCTGTGTGGCATTCGTCATGCGTTCATGCCAATCCGTATTGAGGTCGTCGAAAAAGAAGCATTCGCATCTTGGGTAGAAAAAGCGCAAGAGGAATATGCTGAAATTGATTCAAGTAATGGCCAGTTTGCTGGCCTTCAAAACCTGACAACTCCACGTCAGTAGGGAGCGCGAAAACAATGGCAAATGATGTAACAGCTCACGACGGACACGAAGATCATCCAACCGGATGGCGTCGCTACGTCTATTCAACCAACCACAAAGACATTGGTACCATGTATCTTTTGTTTGCGATTTTCGCAGGCATTATCGGTGGCGCCATGTCAGTTGTCATGCGCATGGAATTGCAAGCGCCAGGCGACGGCATTTTGGGTGGTGATTACCATCTGTATAATGTGCTGGTCACCGGTCACGGTCTAATCATGATTTTCTTCATGGTGATGCCAGCCATGATTGGCGGTTTTGGTAACTGGTTTGTGCCGCTGATGATTGGCGCGCCAGATATGGCCTTCCCGCGCATGAATAATATTTCCTTCTGGCTGCTCCCGGCTTCCTTCATTTTGCTGGGCATGTCGATTTTTGCAGAAGGGCCTCCGGGCAATAACGGCGTCGGTGGCGGCTGGACGATTTATCCGCCTCTGTCGACCTCTGGTCAGCCTGGCCCAGCCATGGACTACGCCATTTTGTCGCTTCACGTTGCCGGTATTTCGTCAATTTTGGGTGCAATTAACTTCATTACCACCATCTTCAATATGCGTGCGCCGGGCATGACCCTGCACAAAATGCCATTGTTCGTATGGTCGGTTTTGGTCACCGTCTTCTTGCTGCTGCTGTCGTTGCCAGTCTTGGCCGGCGCCATCACCATGTTGTTGACTGACCGTAATTTCGGCACAACCTTCTTTGATCCAGCCGGTGGCGGTGATCCGATTTTGTACCAGCACTTGTTCTGGTTCTTTGGTCACCCTGAAGTTTACATTCTTATTCTTCCAGGCTTTGGCATTATCAGCCACGTTGTTTCAACCTTCTCGAAAAAACCAATCTTTGGTTATCTCGGCATGGCCTATGCCATGGTCGCCATTGGCGGCGTCGGCTTCGTCGTCTGGGCCCACCACATGTATACAGTCGGCCTGAGCGTTGATACGCAAGCTTATTTTGTGGCGGCAACAATGGTCATTGCGGTGCCCACTGGGGTGAAAATTTTCTCATGGATTGCCACAATGTGGGGCGGTTCAATTGAGTTCAAAACGCCAATGCTTTGGGCCTTGGGCTTCATCTTCTTGTTCACCCTTGGTGGTGTCACCGGCGTGATGCTGGCCAATGCGGGTGTAGACCGTTCTTATCACGACACATATTTCGTGGTGGCGCATTTCCATTACGTGCTGTCATTGGGCGCCGTATTTGCGATTTTCGCAGGCTGGTATTACTGGTTCGGCAAAATGTTTGGTTACACTTATTCTGAATTTATCGGCAAATTGCATTTCTGGGTCACCTTTATTGGTGTGAACATGATCTTCTTCCCGCAGCATTTCCTCGGTCTTGCCGGCATGCCGCGTCGTTATGCTGATTATCCAGATGCCTATTCAGATTGGAATTATTGGTCATCAATCGGCAGCTATGTATCTGCCTTTGGTGTGCTGATCTTCTTGGTCGGTGTATTCCATGCGGTGCTGCGTCGTGAACCAGCTGGTGACAATCAGTGGGGCGAAGGCGCAACAACCTTGGAGTGGACATTGAGTTCACCGCCACCATTCCACCAATTCAGCGACTTGCCGAAAATTAAATAGGCAGTTGGAGGGGCAATATGTCTCAAATTAAAAACGAGACTTTGAATCAGGCTCAAGAGCCAGCATCTTTGGATGCTGGCTCTGCAGCTGATTATATTGCTCTGATGAAACCACGTGTGATGTCTCTGGTGGTGTTCACAGGCCTGATTGGCATGGTGATGGCACCGGGCACAATGCACCCGATTATGGCAATTTCAGCGATTGTGCTGATTGCCGTCGGGGCTGGCGCTTCGGCTGCTTTGAACATGTGGTATGACGCTGACATTGACGCGGTGATGAGTCGTACACAAGACCGGCCAGTGCCGTCAGGGCGGGTCGACGGTGACGCCGCCTTGTCATTTGGCCTGTGGATGTCTGGCCTATCGGTGTTGAGCATGGCCGTGCTGATTAATTATTTAAGCGCCGCGCTTTTGGCCTTTACGATTTTCTTTTATGCGGTGGTTTACACCATGTATTTGAAACGCCGGACGGCGCAAAATATCGTCATTGGCGGCGCTGCTGGGGCCCTGCCGCCGGTTATTGGTTGGGCTGCGGCCAGCAATAGTGTGAGCCTAGAGCCACTCATTTTCTTCGCCATTATTTTTATTTGGACACCGCCACATTTCTGGGCTTTGGCCTTGGTGAAAAATGAAGACTACAAAACTGCGAATGTGCCCATGTTGCCAGTAACGGCGGGCACGGCGACCACGCTAAACCAAATTGTCGCCTATTCCGTTGTCCTCATTGGTGTTGTCATGCTGCCCTATATTCTCGGCTTTTCGGGCATGCTATATGCCGCGGGCGCTGCCGTATTGAACCTTATTTTCATCTCTCTGGCGGTGCTTCTGCGCTTCGCCGACGACACCCAACGCAATCGCTTGGCAACCATGTTATTTGCCTATTCGATTTTCTATCTATTTTTAATCTTTACCTTGCTTCTGGCAGATCGGTTGGTGGGCTAATGAGTGATAATGAACAAAAAGACGCCAATGGGTGGACACCCACACTATTGAAACAGCGTCGTCGTCGCGCCGCCATTATGGGCATTGCGCTGGCGATTATGGTCACCATGTTCTTTCTGGTTACGGTGGTGCGTTTGAGCGCCAATATTGCTGCATCTGGTCAATAGGAAATCCCGCATGAGCCAAAATTTGCCGATCGATCAACAAACCCAAGACCGCCGCAATAAAAAAGTTGCGAGTGGCGCGGCGCTGATGGCGGTGATGATGATCGGCGCGGCCTATGCGGCGGTGCCTTTATATGACTTATTTTGTCGTGTCACCGGCTTTGGCGGCACCACACAAGTCGCCAGCGCCGCCCCCGGGGCCACTTCAGAACGCTTGGTCACCATTCGTTTTGACGCCAGCTTAAACCGCAATATGCCATGGGCATTTGAGGCGCCAGAGGCGCCCATGACGGTAAAAGTCGGCGAGTCAAATTTGGCGTTTTATCGGGCCAGTAATATGACCAATGAAACCATCACTGGCACGGCGACCTATAATGTGGCGCCGGAAAAAGCCGGAATTTATTTTTCCAAAATTGATTGCTTCTGCTTCACCGAACAAGTGCTCGAGCCAGGGCAGAGCATTGATATGCCGGTCAGCTTTTTTGTTGATCCGGAAATTTTAACTGACAAAGAAATGGATGATGTCAAAACCATCACTTTGTCGTATACATTCTTTAAGGCGCAGCAACAAACAAGCGTCAAATCAACGTCTCCGAAGGGGTAAATATCATGGCCGACAGTCACGCTAAAAATCACGATTACCATTTGGTCGATCCAAGTCCTTGGCCGGTTGTTTCGTCGATTAGTGTTTTCATTCTTGCTGTTGGTGCCGTGCAATACCTCCACGACTCTAGCCCTTGGGTCATGTTGGTTGGCCTTGCCGGCGTGCTTTACTCAATGGTTGTTTGGTGGCGCGATGTTTTGCGCGAAGCCAATCAAGGCGACCATACGCCGGTCGTGCAATTGCACCATCGCTATGGCATGATTTTATTTATTGCCTCGGAAGTAATGTTCTTCGTCGCTTGGTTCTGGGCCTATTTTGACGCCAGCCTGTATCCGGGCGAGGCGATTCAAGCTTCGCGCGCCGCTTTGACCGGTGGCACATGGCCGCCACAAGGCATTGAGACATTTGACCCGTGGCATTTGCCATTGATTAACACATTGGTTCTGCTGACCTCAGGCACCACCGTGACCTGGGCGCACCATGCTTTGCAGCACGGCGACCGTCAGGGTCTCAAATGGGGCCTGATTTTAACCGTTGCACTGGGCGCGCTGTTCACCGTCTTCCAAGTCTATGAATATCAGCACGCCGCCTTTGGTTTTTCTGGTCATATTTATGGTTCAACCTTCTATATGGCGACAGGCTTTCATGGCTTCCATGTGCTGGTCGGCACCATTTTCCTCTTGGTTTGCTTGATGCGCGCCATGGCTGGCCAATTCACCCCGCAGCAGCACTTCGGTTTTGAAGCGGCGGCTTGGTATTGGCATTTCGTTGATGTGGTCTGGTTGTTCTTGTTTGTCGTGATTTACATCATTGGCAGCGGGCCGGCTGGCGCCCATTAATAGGTCTGCTGAGTTTTTGAGAACGCGGGGTTTTGCATAATGGCGGCTCCGCGTTTTCTTATGCCTGCGATTCTAACCGTGGTCATGCTGATCGGCTTGTTGGGGCTCGGCAGCTGGCAGATGCAACGTCTGCAATGGAAATTGCAGCAAATTGCTAAAATCGAAGCGCGGCAGAATACGCCTCCGCTGCGCTTGCAAAACCAAGCAGATATCGGCGCTCTCACGGAAGCGCAGCATCATTATCAACCGGCCCGTTTGCGCGGCTCCTTTGGGTCGCAGCAGGGCTTTTGGTATACGCAAATTCACAACCCACCCAGCGGTATCACGCCACAACAGCGGCGCGGATATCACGTCTTGTCGGCATTTTATTTAGCCGATGGCGCGGCGGTTTTGATCGACCGTGGATTTGTGCCCGCGAGTGAAAAAGATGCGCTGCCCGCGCCCTCGCAAGCGTTGCAAGAGATCGATATTATTCTACGTTGGCCCGATAAACGCGGCTTGTTTGACGCCGATGATTCGCCGGCTCAGAATTTGTTTTACGTGCGCGATCCGAAAGTCATTGGTCAATATTGGCAGCTCGCTTTGCCGCCGGTGATTGGCGAAATGGTGGCCAGCCGCCAAGTTACACCAACATGGCCCTTGGCCGGACAGACACGTCTGGTGCTCAGCAACCGGCATTTGCAATATGCGGTGACTTGGTATGGCTTGGCGCTGGTTCTTGTGTTTATCTCTGGTCTGTGGCACATCCGTGCTTGGAAACAGCATAAACGGCAAGGAAATTAGGCGTGAAATATATCAGCACCAGAGGGCAGGCACCGCGTTTGTCATTTGAGGACGCTTTATTGGCTGGTCTGGCCAGTGACGGCGGGCTTTATGTGCCCGAGTCATGGCCGCGTTTAAGCGATGCGACATTGCGCAGTTTTATTGGCGCTGATTATGCAAGCGTCGCCAAAGCGGTGTTGCATCCGTTCATGGCCGACGATGTTAGTGCCGAGAGATTGAGCGATATTGTCGATGAAGCTTATGCTTGTTTCAATCATCCGGAAGTAGCGCCGCTTGTTGCCCTAGAAGATGGGCATTATTTGCTGGAATTATTCCACGGCCCAACACTGGCCTTCAAAGATGTTGCGATGCAGCTTTTGGCGCGCTTGATGGATGATGCGCTGACCCGTCGTGGCCAGCGCGCGACGATTATCGGCGCGACATCGGGCGACACGGGTGGGGCGGCGATTGAGGCCTTTAAGGGGCGCGCAGCGGTCGATATTTTCATTCTTTACCCTGATGGCCGGGTGTCTGACGTGCAGCGCAAACAAATGACCACATTGAAAGACGCCAATGTTCATACTTTGGCGGTCGATGGCACATTTGACGATTGTCAGGCTCTGGTCAAAGCCATGTTCAACGATGTGAGCTTCCGCCAAGACATGTCGCTAGCCGGTGTTAATTCCATTAATTGGGCGCGGGTGATGGCTCAGACTGTGTATTATTTCACGGCCGCAGCGAAATTGGGCGCCCCTGACCAGCCGGTCGCCTTTTCGGTGCCAACTGGTAATTTTGGTGATATTTTCGCTGGCTATGTGGCGGCTCAAATGGGCCTGCCAGTGGCGCATCTAATGGTGGCGACCAATGTCAATGATATTTTGGCGCGGACCTTGGATAGCGGTGTTTACCAAACCGGCGATGTGGTGGCGACCAGCAGCCCAAGCATGGATATTCAAGTTTCCAGCAATTTTGAGCGCCTATTGTTCGAACTCACCGGCCGCGATGCCTCGCGGGTGCGTGGCTATATGGACGCGTTGACGCAATCAGGACGTTTCGAAATGGCCGGAGATGAGTTGACGCTCATGCGGGCGCTATTTGGCGCGGCGCGAATTGACCAGCAGCAAACCCTCGATGTCATGCGTCAAGTGAAGGCCGAGCATCATATGCAAATCGATCCGCATAGTGCCATTGGCGTCGGTGCGGCGCGGCAAGCGGTTGTGGCTGATGGTGTGCCGATTGTCTCTTTAGCGACGGCGCATCCGGCGAAGTTTCCCAAAGCCGTGGTGGAAGCCTATGATGAACAGCCCGACACGCCACAGCGCGTGGTCGACATGTTGACACTTGAAGAAAACTTCATTCCCGTGGCCAATAAATTGGCCGATGTTCAGGCGCTCATACGCGCCAAAGCGCAGGCCTAAAGTCAGTGTCGATGGCCCATTTTAGCCGAATTTTTTTGGTTTTTGTGGCGCTGCTGTTCAATGTGTGGACGCCTAGCCAAGCCAGCGATGTGCTGCGTCTAGAAGATAATTTTCGTACGCTGGATTTGACGCCTTTTGTCAAAACCATCAATCAAAATGATTATGAATTTTCCATTCAAAACGCCACTAATCAGTCCGTTGACTTACTGCTGCACCGTTTGGCGCCCCCCAAATTGACCACCGCGCTCGGTCTTAGCGCCCCCTCCGAGACGCCGCTGCGCTTATTCTCATCAGATGACAATGAATTCGCCGCCGCTCCCGGGCAGCCGAATTTGGTGCGCCTAAATGTGCCAGCCAATCAAGTGCAAACTTTCTTGTTAGCCGATGCCGTTGGCTGGCAGCCGGTTTATCTTTGGTCGCCGAATTATTACGCGTCCTACCAAAGTCGTCTTTATACCGTCCAGCTGAGCCTTTTATCTTTATTGTCAGGCTTGTTGCTGGTCGCGATTATTGTTGCCGTCTTACGCCGGTCGCGCCGTGCGGCCTATGCGGTGGTGATGGCCATGGGGTTAATTACTTTGCAGGGCAGTCTTTGGGGCGATGATTTGGTGCAAGGTCTGGGCACTGAAATCACTTGGCTCACCGGTAATGATTTATTAATTCCTTTCGCCTTTGTCTTGGGCCTCATCATGACCGGTATTGGCCATTTGAACCTTTTGTTTCGCCGGGTTATTAACCGCAATTACTGGACGCGGGTGATTATTCTGGCCGATATTTGTCTGATAGCCACCGCATCGCTATGGAGTTTGGCCTATGCCTCGCCAAATTTCGCCGGTGTGCTGGGAGCTGAAATGCCGCATATTGCTTTGTCACTAACCATTGCTTGTATTCTACTTGGTGTGATTTTTCTGCCTGACCGTCGCGATACGCATTTGGAATAAATCTGGGCGTCTAACTCACGCTTCGCCGCCATCATTGCTTAATATCGCCAAATCAATCCCCAAAGAGGCCAATAGGCCAGAATAGAGTTTGCTGCAATCGGCGCTGAATAATAAATCGACGTCGCCGGGCGCCACCAGCCAGGCATTGTCCTGCAATTCGTCTTCCAACTGGCCTGGCCCCCAACCTGTATAACCAAGGAAAAGCCGCAAATGACGCGGTCCACGACCATGCGAGGCTTCGTTCAAAATATCCACCGACTGCGTCAAATGAATTGGCAGGCCATCGGTCAATTCAGAGGCGGTTGGGGCATAATCGTCAGAATGCAGAACATAGCCGCCATCGCCGCCAACTGGCCCGCCAAAATATACCGGCAATTTCATCAGCCCGGTTGTGGCAATTTGATTAGGCAGATTGCGCGCGACATCCCCCAAAGTCATCCCTTTGGCTGGCTGATTAACGATAAAGCCCATTGTGCCCTCAACATCATGGGCAATGATATAAATCACAGATCGGGCGAAGCGTGTGTCACCAATACTCGGCATGGCCAATAAGAACTGCCCGCGCAGGCCCGAAATATTCTGGTTTCTTTGCATAAATTAAATCTATCAAGACTGGCATATCTCGCAAGTGTCGAGTTGCAATGAAATTTGCGCTAAGTTGTTTTTATGAAACTATTTAATTTATCGCCAGTCGCGCTGTTCGCCGCTGTGTTTTTCACAATAAGCGCGTTGTTGGCGCCGCAAGCCGATGCCAAGTCGGGCCCGTGGGTGCAGATTGATGCGGGGCGCCTGCGGCTGGTGGCGGCGCAGATTGACCAACAGCTTTTTCTCGCCGTTGACTTTCAACTGGCCGAGGGCTGGCACACATATTGGCGCCACCCGGGAGCCAGTGGCATTGCACCGCAATTTGAGCTGATTGCGCCATCTGAGGCCACATTGGGCCAAACAATTTATCCCGCCCCAAGGTTTTTTGAAGATGGAGCAGGCGGGTTTAACGGTTATGCCGGTGCCGCTGGCTTTGTCTTGCCATTTGCCCTTGCGCCATCTGGCACGGCCGCGCCAGTTGGGCCACAATTGTTAACATTACGAGCGATGATTGGCGTGTGCCGCGACATATGTATTCCATTGACGGTTGATTTATCGTTGCGCATCGACGCTGCCGGCCTGCAGCAAAAGCCAAGCCAACAGCTGATTGCCAATCTTTTGGCGCAACGCCCACAACCGCCGTCTGACGCGCTTTTCATCGCCGCCGCTGACTATGATGGTACCGATTTATATGTGCGCGTTCAGGGTAAGGCGCTTGACCAGCCGCAAATATTCATTGTGCCGACAGCTGATGATGTCATTGGCCCGCCAAAGTTGGTTACAAATACGGCGGGCGAACATATTTTTAAGCTTTCGGCTTGGTCTTCACTTGACCACGGGCTGATTGGTCGTAAGTTAGCGATAGTCGTGCGCGACCAATATCGCGCTATTGAACAAAATATTGAGGTCATGAAAACCTCAAACTGATTGTCATATTAACCAGAGGAAATAAAATGAGCATTCAACCAGGTGATAAAATTCCAAGCGCGCAACTCATGCATTTAACCGATGCTGGCCCAACGCCCATTACAACCGAAGAGCTTTTTGGTGGCAAAAATGTTGCCATATTCGCCCTGCCGGGTGCCTTCACGCCAACTTGTTCGAACCAGCATTTGCCGGGTTTCATTGAGAAATCAGAAGAATTGCGCGGCAAGGGTATCGACACCATTGTTTGCCTGTCAGTCAATGATGCTTTCGTCATGGGCGCTTGGGGTAAGCAACAAGGCGCTAGCGGCAAAGTAATGATGGTCGGTGACGGCAATGGCGAATTGACCGAAAAACTTGGCCTGTCCATGGACGGCTCAGGTTTCGGCATGGGCCTGCGCTCACTGCGTTACTCAATGATTGTGCGCGACGGCGTGGTTGAGACATTAAATGTCGAGAGCAATCCCGGCCAAGCGGTGGACTCAGGCGTCGACAATCTGCTGTCGCAACTTGGCTAAATTAAATAGGGCGCCATGCCAAGACGGGCCAATTCATCAGCCCGCTCATTGCCCGGGTGCCCAGCATGACCTTTGACCCATTGCCACGTCATTTGATGGCGTTGGCATTGGGTATCAAGGGCTTGCCATAAGTCGACATTTTTGACCGGTTTTTTAGCGGCGGTTTTCCAGCCGCGTTTTTTCCAATTAGCTAGCCAGCTGGTCATGCCGTCTTTGACATAAGTGCTATCGGTGACCAAAGTCACAGCGCTATTATCTGGCAAGTGCGCCAAGGCCTCAATGGCGGCTGATAATTCCATGCGATTATTGGTTGTTTGCGCTTCGCCGCCCTTGATTTCGCTGACCTCGTCGGGGCCTTCAATGCGCGCCCCCCAACCCCCTGGGCCGGGGTTTCCCGAACACGCACCATCAGTGTAAATCACGAACATTTTAACTCTCCAAACCGTAATCAGCCGAGCTGTTTACATTTTTATGAAACCGCAAACGGCGCAGATAATCCGTCGGATTCTTCGGGGTCACCAGCGCCTCGGGCTTTTGATGCAGCCAATCATATAGGCGGGTTAGCAAAAACCGCATGGCCGCCCCACTGGCCAGAATTGGCAGCGCTTGTATCTCAGCAGGCGATAATTTGCGCACGCTTTGATAACCGGCCATCAAGGCGCGGGCTTTGGTGATGTTGAAATTAATATCCGCCTCAAAACACCAAGCATTGAGCATAATCGCCAGGTCATAGGCATAGGCGTCTTCGCAAGCGAAATAAAAATCAATCAAGCCCGACACTTGGTCGTTCACAAAAAACACATTATCGGGGAATAAATCAGCGTGAATAATGCCGCGCGGCAAATCATGCGGCCACTGGCTGATAATGCGCTGTAATTCGACTTCAATGGTTTGGCTTAATTCTGGCACCGCCTCATCGGCACGCGGGGCGCATTGGGCGAATAAGTCTGGCCATTGGGCAAAGGCGTGGCCATTGACGCGGCTCAATTCAAAACCCTCGCCAGCCACATGCATTTGCGCCAAAGCAGCGCCAACAGCGCGGCAGTGTTTGGGCTGCGGGGTCGAGACACTGCGGCCTTCGCGAAAGCTGACCAAGGCAGCGGGGCGGCCCGCTAAAGTGCCGAATAAGGCACCGTCATGGCGCAAAATGGGTGTTGGGCATTGAATGTCGGCGGCCGCCAAATGCTGCATCAGGCCGAGAAAAAACGGCAGATCTTTGGCTTCCACGCCGGTTTCGGTGTCTTCATATAGGGTGAGAATATATTTCGCATCCTGCGTGGTGACGAGATAATTGGTATTTTGCACACCGGCTTGAATGCCGCGCGCTTCTTTTAATGGCGCGATCGGGTAGTCGGCCAAAAAGCCGTTCAATTGCGCATCATCAATTTTTGTATAAACCGCCATTAGTCCTGTCTTAACCCACGCGGCAGCTTAAAGTGAACATTTTCTTCCACCCCATCCAAAATTTTCACACTCAAGTCAAAACGCTGTTCAAAAGCGGCAATGACTTCTTGAATAATGTCTTCCGGTGCTGAGGCGCCCGCCGTCAGGCCGACATGGTGATATTGGCTGACCTCATCCCATGCAATATCGACCGCCTCGCCAATCAATCTGGCGTCTTGGCAACCGCTGTTGCGTGCCACTTCCACCAAACGTTGCGAATTTGATGAATTGGGCGCGCCAATCACCAAAACCATATCGACGCTCTGCGCCAAATCCTGCACCGCCTGCTGGCGATTGGTCGTGGCATAGCAAATATCCTCTTTATGAGGCGCCGCAATATCAGGAAATCTTTGCGTCAAAATACTGATAATGTCTGCTGTATCGGCGACCGATAAAGTGGTTTGTGTGGCATAGGCCAGCGGCCCTTGCGGTGGCGTCACTTGCCGCGCGTCGGCTTCGGTTTCAATCAAGCTGATGGCGCCGTCGGGCACTTGTCCCATTGTGCCAATCACCTCTGGGTGACCGGCATGGCCGATCAGCAAAATATGCCGCTTTTGCTCATAATGGCGCTCGGTTTCAATATGCACTTTGGAGACCAGCGGACAGGTGGCGTCGAGCCAATTAAGGCCGCGCGCGTCAGCTTGTTGCGGCACTGATTTGGGCACGCCATGGGCTGAAAAGACAACCGGCCGGTCGTCGGGCACTTGCGAGACTTCCTCGACAAACACCGCCCCCATGTCCGCCAAACGCTCAACCACGCGGCGGTTATGGACAATCTCATGGCGCACATAGACGGGCGCGCCATATTTTTGTAAGGCGCGCTCAACAATCTGCACGGCCCTATCTACACCGGCGCAAAACCCGCGCGGTTGGGCGAGGGTCAGTTGCATGGATGGCTTGTTTGTCGGCGAGGCTGGCACGGTGTTCCTGACTGTTACGTTAAGACCGGTAAATAATGGCCTATGCATGGGTTATGCGCAAACACATATCGGAGGTTTAGGCTTGCGTCAAAGCGCGCACAGGGGTAACAAAATACCTATGAAACTTTTGCACCCTCGTCACGGATTAATTCTCATCTTGCTTCCCTTTCTCGCTGCTTGCGGCGGGACACAGAGCCTGAAGAAAAGTGAATGTCCACCTATTTATATCTTAACGACAGCCGAAAAGCTGCCAGCAGGTAAGGCTGAGGCGGCGCGTCTGACAGGTGTCAGCGTTTCGTGCGCAAAAGACAAGGACGCAGGGATATATTTGGCTGAAGTCGAAATCTCTGGTGTGGGGCAGGGCGATGATGCGCGCTTGCCAGTATTTATTGCCTCGCTGTCGGCTGAGGGGCAAATTATCGCCCGCCAGCAAATCGTGATTGAGGCCGATGCCGGCAGTTTTTCGCAAGAAGTGTCAGACATTGCATATGGCAAAATAGATGACGGGCCAAAGGCCAGCCGCTTGCTTGTTGGCTTTGTGCTCAGCGATGCGCAATTATCGCAAAACCGCGAAGGCTGGCTGAAAGCCATGGGGCATCAATAGCCGCGCCTCATTGCTCA
>JAHEGN010000013.1:0-8523 GCA_024645085.1 Rhodobiaceae bacterium | reverse complement strand
GACCCGCACGGGAGAAGCTGTCCTCGTGACAGTGCCGAAGGAGCAACCGCTCTCGGAAACTCTCAGGCAAAAGGACCGTGTGGCGATGTAACTCTGGAAAGCAGATCCATTGGATCTCACCGACGGGGTAAGGCATGGTAAATGCCGAAATCTCTCAGGTTCAAGCGACAGAGGAGAGCGTGGATTGGAATGGACCAGTCTATGTTTTTGGAGTCGCGCTTTGACACAAGAAAATTTAGCTACTGAGCCGGTTTTGCAGCACACGCCGCTGCACAGCTTGCATATTGAACAAGGTGCCAAAATGGTGCCTTTCGCTGGCTATGATATGCCGGTGCAATATGGCTTGGGGGTTTTGGGCGAGCATTTACACACCCGCGAAAAAGCCGGTCTGTTTGATGTCTCGCATATGGGCCAAGCGCGCCTTATGCCGGTGAACCCAAAAGATGACGCGGCGGCCTTATTCGAGCAATTAGTGCCCGGCGGCATTCAGACGCTGAAACATGGCCATATTCGCTATAGCCAATTGACCAATGAACAAGGCGGCATTCGCGATGACTTAATGGCCACGCGGTTTGGCAATGAATTATGGCTGGTGGTTAATGCCGCCTGCAAACAAGATGATTTTGCTCATATTGCAGCCAAGCTAGAAGGCCAAGCGACGCTTGAAGTTCAAGACCGTGCGCTGATTGCTTTGCAAGGCCCACAAGCGGTCACGGTTTTGGCGCGTTTTATCGACGGCGCTGCCGATTTGCGCTTCATGCAGGCCGCTTGGCTGAGCTGGCAGGGCGCCGATGTTTTGGTCTCGCGCTGCGGCTATACGGGTGAGGATGGGTTTGAAATTTCAATTGCCAATCAACAGGCTGAGGCTCTGGCTGTGGCGCTTTTGGCAGAAGCCGAGGTTGAGGCGATTGGCCTAGGCGCCCGCGATAGTTTGCGCCTTGAAGCCGGTCTTTGCCTTTATGGTCATGATATTGATGGCAGCACCACGCCAGCCGAAGCCGATCTTTTATGGTCGGTGCCCAAGCGCCGCCGCGAGGAAGCCAATTTTCCCGGCGCGGCGATTATTAATCAACAAATCAGCGACGGTGTCGGCCGCCGACGGGTCGGGATTCAGCCGCAAGGCCGCGCCCCAGCCCGCGAGGGCACAGAGGTGCAAAACAGCGCTGGTCAACCGATTGGCATCATCACCAGCGGCGGCTTTGGCCCCAGTCTTGGGGCGCCAATTGCCATGGGATATGTCGCTGCCCAAGCCAGTCAAATTGGAACCGAAGTTCAGTTAATCGTGCGGGGTAAACCAATGCCCGCCATTGTCACCGCACTACCATTTGTGCCGCAACGTTATGCTAAGGGATAGAAAATGAGCAAAAAATTTACCAAAGACCATGAGTGGATCAGCCTTGATGGCGATATTGCAACCGTCGGCATCACCGCCTATGCGCAAGAGCAATTGGGTGATGTTGTGTTTGTCGAAGTTCCTGAAGCCGGCCGTCAAGTGTCGCAAGGCGATGACGCAGCGGTGGTTGAAAGCGTGAAAGCGGCGAGTGAAGTTTACGCGCCTTTGAGCGGCGAGGTGGTTGAGGGCAATGGCGCCTTGGAAGCCAATCCCGAACTGGTCAATCAGTCGCCAGACGAAGACGGCTGGTTTTTCAAAATGACATTATCCGACGCTGGCCAATTGGACGAGCTGATGGATGAGGCGGCCTATCAGGCGTTTTTAAAGGAGCTTGGCTAATGCGTTATTTACCGCTCACTCAAATCGATCGCCAAGACATGCTGGCGACCATTGGCGTGGCCTCCGTTGATGACTTATTCGTCGACGTGCCGCATGCCGCCCATCGCGCTGAAAATGTAGATTTGCCGCGCCATCAAAGCGAAATGCAGGTCGAGCGGCAATTGGCGGCAATGGCCAGTAAAAACACCAGCGCTTCGCAAGTGCCGTTTTTCTGCGGTGCCGGTGCTTATAAACACCATGTGCCAGCGACTGTGGATCATATTATTCAGCGCTCTGAGTTTTTGACCAGCTATACGCCTTATCAGCCAGAGATTACCCAAGGCACGCTGCAATATTTATTCGAGTTTCAAACCCAAGTGTCAGAATTAACCGGCATGCCAGTGGCCAATGCGTCCATGTATGATGGCTCAACGGCGGCTGCCGAAGCGGTGCTTATGGCGCATCGCGTGACCCGCAAAACGCGTGCGGTTTTATCCGGTCGTTTGCACCCGCATTACACAGCAGTGATTGAAAATTTGTCAGAAATGGGCGGCTTCCACGTCGCGCAAACGCCGCTGCAGCTTGATGATTTGAGCAATGATGATGTATTGGCGTTGATTGATGACGACACCTCATGCGTGGTGATTCAAAACCCTGATTTCTTCGGCAATGTGTCTGATTTCACCGCCTTGGCGGCGAAAGTGCAGGAAAAAGGCTGTCTGCTGATTGCCGTTGTGCCAGAGGTAATATCGCTAGGCCTGTTGAAACGCCCGGGCGATATGGGTGCTGATATTGTGGTTGGCGAAGGGCAAAGCCTCGGCAATGGTCTGAATTTTGGTGGCCCCTATGTCGGTCTGTTCGCAGCCCGCGAAAAACACATACGGCAAATGCCCGGTCGGCTATGCGGCGAAACGGTCGATGCTGATGGCAAGCGCGGCTTTGTGCTAACCCTATCGACACGCGAGCAGCATATTCGTCGCGATAAGGCGACCTCTAATATTTGCACCAATTCGGGCCTGTGTTCTCTGGCCTTTACCGCCCATATGACGCTGCTGGGCGGGCAGGGTTTGCAACATTTGAGCAAGCTCAATCATGCCCGCGCCGTGCAATTGGTCGAAGCCCTGACATCTGTTGACGGGGTCAGCTTGGTCAATCGTGCGTTCTTTAATGAGTTTGCCATCCGACTGCCTCGGTCGGCTGCTGAGGTTGTTGAAGCCTTGGCCGACAAAGGCGTTTTGGGCGGCGTGCCGGCGTCGCGCTTGCTACCGCACGGCAATTTAGATGACGTGCTGATTGTGGCGGCAACGGAAGTGACCAGTGAACAAGATATAGAAGCCTATCAAACGGCTTTGCAGGAGGTGCTATCATGAGCGCGAAGAAGCAAACCTATTCCGGCAATCAAGGGCTGGTACTCGAAGAGGCGCTGATTTTCGAAATTGGCGTCGCCTCGAAATGTGGTGTTGATATGGAAGCGATTCCCGACACTGGCTCTATGCTGGGCGATTGTGCGGCTGAGCAAGCGGTTGATTTGCCAGGCCTGAGCGAGCCCGAAGCGATGCGCCATTATGTGCGCCTGAGCCAGAAAAACCACTCAATTGACGCCGGTCTTTATCCGCTCGGCTCATGCACGATGAAACACAACCCGCGCCTGAACGAAAAAATGGCGCGCTTGCCGGGCTTTGGTGACATTCATCCCTTACAACCGCAATCAAGCGTACAAGGGGCTTTGCAATTAATGGATACGCTGGCCCATTGGCTGAAAACCCTGACCGGCATGCCGGCGGTGGCTCTGTCGCCGAAAGCTGGTGCGCATGGCGAGCTTTGCGGCATGATGGCGATTCGCGCGGCGATTGAAGCCAAGGGCGAATTGGCCACGCGTAAGCGCGTGCTGGTGCCCGAATCGGCGCACGGCACCAATCCGGCAACGGCAGCGCTTTTGGGCTTTAAGGTCGATGGCATTCCAGCCGATGCTAACGGGCGGGTTGATTTGCAGGCCTTCAAAGCCAAGTTAAGCGAAAATGGTGGCGAAGACGTCGCCGCCATTATGCTGACCAACCCCAATACATGCGGCTTGTTCGAGCGCGATATTATTGAAATCGCCGATGCGCTGCATGAGGTCGGTGGGTATTTCTACTGCGATGGTGCTAATTTTAACGCCATTGTTGGTCGCGTGCGGCCCGGTGATTTGGGGGTTGATGCGATGCATATTAATTTGCACAAAACCTTCTCAACCCCGCATGGCGGCGGCGGCCCGGGTTCGGGTCCGACCGTCTTGTCAGATCGTCTGGCTGCCTTTGCCCCGCTTCCCTTTGTGGTCGACGAAGGCGATGGCTTCAAACTCATCGAAGATGCCAGCCAGACCGATCAGCCGAGTTTCGGTCGCATGGTGGCGTTTCATGGACAGATGGGCATGTTTGTCCGCGCGCTGTCTTACATGATGAGCCATGGTTCTGATGGTCTGCGGCAGGTCGCTGAAGATGCGGTGCTCAATGCCAATTATGTGCTGGCCAGTTTGAAAGATGTCATGACCGCGCCATTTAATGGCCCGTGTATGCACGAAGCGCTTTTCGACGATGGCTTTTTGAAAGGCACTGGCATTGATACGCTTGATTTTGCCAAGGCGATGATTGACGAGGGCTATCACCCAATGACCATGTATTTCCCGCTGGTGGTTCATGGCGCCATGTTGATTGAGCCAACCGAAACTGAGAGCAAAGCAACGCTGGACTTGTTTATTGGCACCATGCGCGATTTGGTGGCCGGTGCGAAATCCGGCGATTTGGCGCGCTTCAAACAAGCCCCTGAATTGGCCCCGCGTCGGCGTCTTGATGAGACGCTGGCCGCTCGCAATCCGGTGTTGCGCTGGCGCCAGCCTGAGCCAGATACGCAAGTGACGGGTCAAGCGGCCGAATAGGCGCATGGCGCTGAACTGGCAGCTTGAGCGTGAACAAGGCTGGCCTAACCGGCCCGTGTGTGGCGTCGATGAAGCCGGACGCGGCCCATGGGCTGGGCCGGTGACGGCGGCGGCGATTATTTTGCCCGCCGGTTTTGATTTGGGCGTTGATGACAGTAAGAAACTGACGGAAAAAACCCGCGAGCGTCTGTTCGAGGAATTAGTGCACCTGCCGCATGGTATTGGTTTTGCCAGCGTTGAAGAAATCGACGCGATGAATATTTTGCAGGCGACATTTTTAGCCATGCAACGCGCTGTCGAAGCGTTGGCGCCAAACCCTGCCTATGTTTTGGTCGATGGCAATCATTTGCCGGCATGGGATTACCCATCACAGGCGATCATTGGTGGCGATGGCCGCTCGCCGTCTATCGCCGCTGCTTCAATTTTGGCCAAAGTCACGCGCGACCGCCTGATGCGGCAATTGCACGAGGCATTTCCGTATTATGGGTGGGCCAGTAATAAAGGTTATGGCGCCAAAGCCCATAGCGAGGGACTGGCACAGCATGGGGTGAGCCCGCATCACCGAAAATCTTATGCACCAATCCGCAAGATATTGGGGCAAGAATAGGCAAAACACCCTCTATATAGTCCCTGTGGGCTGCTTTGTGGATAAGATGAAAATATATAAGCCATTGGAATCTTTGCGCTATTGACGCCGACTCCGGGATGACTCATGGTGGCGGCATGACAGAAAAAACCATTGAAAAACCAGCCGCCGCAGTACAACTGCCCCGTGACACTATTTTGCAGGGCGATTGCCTGGCGCAAATGCGCGCTTTGCCTGATGGCTGCGTTGATTTGGTGTTCGCCGACCCGCCATATAATTTGCAGTTAAAGGGTGATTTGCATCGTCCCGACCAAAGCAAAGTCGATGCGGTTGATGATGATTGGGATAAATTCGACAGTTTCGCCGCCTATGACGCTTTCACCCGCGATTGGCTGCGCGAAGCCAAACGTTTGCTGAAACCGACGGGCACGCTTTGGGTGATTGGCAGCTATCACAATATTTTTCGCGTCGGCACAGCGTTGCAAGATCTTGGCTATTGGGTGCTGAACGATATTATTTGGCGCAAATCCAATCCAATGCCGAATTTTCGCGGCACCCGTTTTGCCAATGCGCATGAGACGTTGATTTGGGCGGCTCGCGATGAGGCGCAAACAGGCTATACATTTAATTATCAGGCGATGAAGGCGTTGAACGAAGACGTGCAAATGCGGTCTGATTGGACACTACCAATTTGCAATGGCGGCGAGCGTATTAAAAATACCGCAGGGCAAAAATTGCACCCAACGCAAAAACCCGAGAGCCTTCTGCACCGTGTGCTTTTATCGTCCTCCAATCCGGGCGACATTGTTTTAGATCCGTTTTTCGGCACCGGCACCACTGGCGCCGTGGCCAAACAATTGGGCCGTCATTTTATAGGTATTGAGGCTGAAGCTGATTACGCCGAAGCGGCCATGCAGCGCATTGGGCGGGTCAAGGCTCTTGATCTTGACAGTTTGACGGTCACCCAATCGGCCAAACAATTGCCGCGTGTGCCGTTTGGCACATTGGTTGAGCGCGGTCTGGTCAAGCCGGGGACGCAATTATTTGGCCCAGCGCGGCGATATCAGGCGCGAGTACGGGCCGATGGCAGTGTTAAATTAGGGCCACAAAAAAATGCCCCAACCGGCTCAATTCATAAAATGGGCGCCGCCGCGCAAGGCGCACAAGCCTGCAATGGCTGGACTTTCTGGCATGTCGCCGAGGGCGACCAGCTGGTGCCGATTGATAATTTGCGGCAAAAAATCCGCGACGAAATTTAAGCTAAAACTAAACGAGCAATTTTCCGCATAACGCTTGGCAGAGCCTCATCGGCAAAGTCACGCGGATTGACCCATTGATAGCCATCGGGTTCTTGAAAGCCGGGCGGGGCGGTTTGTGCTTCAACCTTTAGGGTCAGGCGAAAATGCGTGAACACATGCACCACTTCATCGCTGAGCTTGTGCCAATTGGCCGGTAAAAGATCCGGCACTTGTGTGTCATTTTGTGGATCCCAGCCGCGTGAAGGAAACATCAGCATGCCACCCAATAGGCCTTTATTGGGCCGCCGCGCCATCAAAACCTCACGGGCATTATTTTCCAGCCAAAACACAGTGCCAGCGCGTTCCGGCTTGGGTTTTTTTGGCCCCCGTCGCGGCAGGCTCTCGGCTATGCCTTGCTGGTGGGCTTGGCATCTGTTTTGCCATGGGCAGGCGGCGCAATTGGGACGCTTAGGAGTGCAAATACTTGACCCTAAATCCATCATGGCTTGCGCAAAATCGCCCGGTCGCTGCGCTGGCACCAGTGTTTGATTATAGGCTTTGATGGGTTTTTTTAGCGCGGGTAGCGGTGTCGTGTCAGCGCTGATACGCGATAAAACGCGCTCAATATTGCCGTCAACCGGGGCCGCTGGTTGGTCAAAGGCAATCGCCGCAATCGCCGCTGCCGTATAGGGCCCAATGCCCGGCAAAAGCTGCAAGGCGGCCTCGGTTTCCGGAAATTTTCCGCCAAAATCACGGCTAATCTGGCGCGCGCATGCATGCAAATTGCGAGCTCGCGAATAATAGCCCAGCCCAGCCCATGCCGCCATGACCGATGGCTCAGCGGCGGCGGCTAGGTCTTGCACTGTCGGAAACAGGCGTAGGAATTTTTCGAAATAGGGTTTGACGGTCGTCACAGTGGTCTGTTGCAACATGATTTCCGAGAGCCAGACATGATACGGGTCGGGCGTCTGACCGACTTTCGCACGCCATGGCAATATGCGGGCGTGTTGGTCATACCAAGACAGTAATTCGGATGCGGGCGACATACTCATTGTGCTATGCTAACTGAAATTAACCGAGGAGCAAGTCGCCAAAAATGGCCACGAAACCACCCGAATTCAAACGCGATATTCCGCCGACACAACCGGCGCGCGGGTTCCAAGGTCGCTCGGTCGGCGCGGTATTGGGCAAAATCGTTGCCCCCACTATGCGCAAGCGTGGTTTTCGCGAAATTGATATTTTGGCGCATTGGCCAAATATTGTTGGCGAACATATTGCGGCCCTTTCTTGCCCTGAGCGAATTAGTCGGCGTGGTGCCGATGGTGCGGTTTTGCTGGTCCGCGTTGAAGGGGCCATGGCTCTGGAAGTGCAGCATATGTCGCCGCTGATTCTTGAACGCCTCAATCAGCATTACGGGGCTGGCTCAATTGCCAAATTATCAATCATCCAAGGGCCACTGCCTTTAGCGCCGCCACAAAAGAAAAATCGGGCGCCAGACGCCGATGAGCTGGCCGAGGCGGAAAAAGCTTTGGTCGGGCTTCCCAGTGGTCGCTTAAAGCAGGCCTTGGCCCGGTTAGGCGCCCGTATTGCTCGTCGCGAAAAAACCGACGGCTAAAAGTTTTCCACAAGCGCGGGCAAAAGCCGTTGTTTAGGTCCCGCGAATGGCGTTGGCTGGTTTATACTAGAAACACCAAGTCGATTCGGGTGCCCTGCGCGGCGTATTGGCGAGTATTGCAGGAGAATAAAATGTCACAACAGAATAAAATCATTATCGGCGGTCTCGTCGCAGTACTTATTTTAATCGGTGCCTATATGTTGGCGCCATCGCAAGGCCAACAGGCGGAAAATCCCGCATCTGGCGCCACTTTGCAAGATTCGTCACCGGCCGAAACAAACGGTGATTTGGGAGCGCTTGAGCGGCCCAACCCGCTCGGCGAAATTGAGCTAGGCGATGCAAATGCGCCGGTAACAATCGTTGAATATGCCTCTTTAACCTGCGGCCATTGCGGTGCATTTCACACCAACACCTTGCCCCTGTTAAAAGAAAAATATGTCGAAAAAGGTCTGGTGCGTT
>JAHEGN010000020.1 GCA_024645085.1 Rhodobiaceae bacterium | reverse complement strand
TAATGGCGGACAGAGAGGGATTCGAACCCTCGAGACGCGTTAACGCCTACACGCTTTCCAAGCGTGCGCCTTCAGCCACTCGGCCACCTGTCCAGAGGGTGGAATATAAACAAACGCTGGCCTAAAACAAGTCGCAAGCGCCCGCTTAATCATCCATTTTCAACGCTTGAATAAACGCATCTTGAGGAATATCAACGCGGCCAAATTGGCGCATCTTCTTTTTGCCCTCTTTTTGCTTATCCAGCAATTTACGCTTACGACTGACGTCGCCGCCATAACATTTGGCAGTCACATCTTTGCGCAAAGCAGCAATCGTTTCGCGGGCAATCACCTTGCCACCCAGCGCCGCCTGAATAGGAATTTTGAACAAATGCCGCGGAATCAACCCCTTCAACCGTTCGCACATGGCGCGTCCACGGCTCTCCGCATTATCCTTGTGAACAATCGTCGACAGCGCATCCACCGGCTCGGCATTGACCAAAATCGACATTTTCACGAGATCGCCAGTGCGATATTCAGAAATTTGATAATCAAAACTAGCATAGCCACGGCTGACCGATTTCAAGCGATCGTAAAAATCAAACACCACCTCATTGAGCGGCAATTCATATTCCAGCATGGCGCGCGAGCCAGCATAGCTCAAATTGCGCTGCCGGCCACGCCGGTCTTCGCAAAGCTTCAATACCGCACCCAAATATTCATCTGGCACCAAAATTGAGGCGTTAATCCATGGCTCATCAATATGATCAATTTTCACTACATCAGGCATATCCGCCGGATTGTGCAATTCCACCATACTGCCATCGGTCATCGCCAATTGATAAACCACAGACGGGGCGGTGGTGATCAGATCAATATCAAATTCGCGCTCAATGCGCTCGCGAATGATTTCCAAATGCAGCAGACCCAAAAAGCCGCAGCGGAAACCGAAGCCGAGGGCGGCGCTGGTTTCCATTTCAAACTCAAAACTGGCATCATTGAGGCGCAATTTCGCCATTGCATCGCGCAAATCTTCAAATTCGCTACTATCGGTCGGAAACAAGCCACAAAACACAACTGGCTGCGATGGCTTAAAACCGGCCAATGCTTGCTCGCAAGGACGGCGTTCTTCGGTCACTGTATCGCCGACGCGTGTGTCTGCCACTTCTTTAATGGCGGCGGTAAAATAGCCAATTTCGCCCGGCCCCAATGTGGCCATGGTATCGCGCTTGGGGCGGAACACGCCGACTTGATCAACCAAATGGCTGGCGCCTGACGACATCATGCGGATTTTTTGACCACGCTTCATTTCGCCGTCAATCACCCGAACCAGAACCACCACACCGAGATAAGCATCATACCAACTATCCACCAGCATGGCTTTCAGCGGCGCCGTGCGGTCGCCAGACGGGGGCGGCAATTGGGTGACAATGGCTTCCAGCACATCCTCAATGCCCAGCCCAGTCTTGGCCGAAATATTGACGGCATTTTCAGTATCAAGACCAATCACATCTTCAATCTGTTGCCGCACCCGATCACAATCGGCGGCTGGCAAATCAACCTTGTTCAATATCGGCACAATTTCATGGTCAACATCAATCGCCTGATAGACATTGGCCAAAGTTTGCGCCTCGACGCCTTGGCTGGCGTCCACCACTAATAAAGACCCCTCGCAAGCGGCCAAAGACCGGTTCACCTCATAGGCAAAGTCGACATGGCCCGGCGTGTCGATCAAATTCAACTGATAGGTCTCGCCATCCTTGGCTGTATAATCAAGACGCACAGTCTGCGCTTTAATGGTAATACCGCGCTCGCGCTCAATATCCATATTGTCGAGCACTTGCTCAGACATTTCACGCGCGCTGAGGCCACCGGTCAATTGAATCAGCCGGTCAGCCAAAGTCGACTTGCCATGGTCGATGTGGGCGATAATAGAGAAATTGCGAATATGTGATTGCGTTGTCATGATTGCCCTATAGCACTGTCAATAGCTGTCGCCAATGCGGCAAATTCAGCCACGCAATTTGCCGCCGCTGGCCTTTTCTACAGAGGCAGTAATTTTCGCTGCCACCGCGTCAATCTCAACATCGGTCAAAGTCGCCTCAACCGGCTGCAATGTCACCTCAAGGGCAATTGATTTGGCCCCTTCGGTCAAGCCAGCCCCTTGGAACACGTCAAACACGCGCACCTCGCTGATCAACTTTTTATCGGCGCCGCGTGCCGCGCGCACCAGAATATCCGACGCCACATCGCTGGCCACTTCAAAGGCAAAATCACGGCGCACCGGCTGTAGATTTGACAAATCCAGCGGCGGCCGTGCGTGGCCCTTATTGGCGTTGCCGCTTGGCACGGTTTGCGGCCACACTTCAAACGCCACCAGCGGCCCCGAAAGGCCAAAATGTTTCAGCACGGCTGGATGAATTTCACCAAACGCCGCCATGGGTTGTTTCGGATTACGTGCCAAAATGCCAGACCGTCCCGGATGATACCAAGTTGATTGCGGCGGCAGAACTTGCAAACTACTGGCCTCAACGCCACATGCCGCCAAAGCCGCTTCTGCATCAGCGCGTGCACCAAACCCATCAACTGGCTGTGGCGCGCCCTGCCAACGGCGCGGCGCATGATGACCACGACGCACGCCAGAGGCCGCAAGGCGTTGCGCACCCGGTGTGGGCGCCAAAAATTCTTGACCAATTTCAAACAGGGCGACATCGCCAAAACCACGATCAACATTGCGCATCGCCGCCGCCAATAAGCCGGGCAAAAGCGACGGGCGCATATGCGATAACTCAGCCGACATCGGATTGGCCAGTTCCAGCCCGTCAGCAACGGCGAATAAATCGGCATCGGCTTGGCTGATAAATGACCAGGTCACCGCTTCAATCAAACCACGACCGGCCAGCGCGCGGCGCATCATATGCACACGGCGTTGCTCCAGCGTCAGCGTTGGCCGCGTCACATCATGGCGCATTGGCAAAGCTTCTACGGGCACATTTTCAAGCCCGAAAATGCGCGTAATCTCTTCGACAATATCGGCCTGCCCCTCAATATCAGGGCGCCAAGATGGCACAGTAATTTTCCACGTCTTACCGCTCTCAACCACAAACCCTAAATCGGTCAAAATCTGCTGCATATGGGTTTCATCCAGCGTCAAACCAGTCAGGGCTTTGACCTTTGCTGGTGCAAAATCAAGTGTCATTGGCGCCACTTGTTCTTGACCCGCAAGATTCGTCTCATGCAGCTGACCGCCGCATATATCAATAATCATTTGCGCTGCTAAATTCAGCCCTGTGGTCACCGCGTGACGGTCGACGCCGCGCTCAAAACGATAGCGCGCGTCGCTTTCGATATAATGGCGCCGCCCTGACATGGCGATGGCAATTGGCTCAAACCAAGCACTTTCGAGCAAAACATTAACCGTATCCAGACCGCTACCAGACGCCAGACCGCCCATAATACCGGCCAGTCCCAAAACCCCCGCCTCATCGGCAATGACACAATCATCGGCCGTCAACTCATAGGTTTTTTCATCCAAAGCCACAAAGCTCTCACCGGCATTGGCTTGCCGCGCTTGTACGCCGCCGGTCAGCTTATCGGCGTCATAAACATGCAGCGGGCGGCCGCGATCATAGGAAATATAATTTGTGATATCGACCAAGGCGCTGATCGGCTTCAAACCAATAGCCCGCAAACGCTGCTGCAACCAATCGGGGCTCGGTTGATTTTTCACACCGGTGATTAACACGCCGGCAAATACCGGACAGACATCGCCAGACACTGAAATATCGGGACTTGGTTGACCATTGCTGGTTGGTGGCGACAAAGAATCGGCTTTCAGCGTGCCTAAGCCAGCCGCCGCCAAATCACGGGCAATGCCGCGCACGCCCAAACAATCAGGCCGATTGGGGGTGATAGCAATTTCAATCATCGGGTCGGTTTGACCCAGAGCAACAGCCGCCGGCGTGCCAATATCGAATGTTTTATCCAGCTCAATAATGCCGTCGTGGTCGTCAGACAAATCCAGCTCGGCGCCGGAGCACATCATGCCATTGCTTTCGACACCGCGAATTTTGGCTTTTGTCAAAACCATGCCATTGGCTGGAATAACCGCGCCTTGTTGCGCAAGAATACCGCGCAGCCCCGCGCGTGCATTGGGCGCACCACAGACTAATTTCTGCGTGCCATTGGCGCTTTGCACGGTGCAAATTTGCAATTTATCAGCATCGGGATGCGGCTCAGCAGCAATAATCTCGGCCACTTCAAAACCCGCCAGGCGGGCCGCTGGATCTTCAACCGCCTCTACTTCCAATCCGACCAAAGTCAGTTTTTCAACGATCTCATCAAGACCTGCCGTAGTGTCTAAATGCGCGTGCAACCAAGAAAGGGTAAATTTCATATCCGCCCCCTATTTCCCGGCCAGAGATTTATTGGATAGGCCGCTCGACAGGCTCGGCACATCAAGCGGCACGAAGCCGTAATGTTTCAGCCAGCGCAAATCAGCGTCAAAAAATGCCCGCAAATCTGGCATGCCATATTTCAGCATCGCCAAGCGGTCAATGCCCATGCCAAAGGCGAAACCTTGATATTTTTCGCTATCAATACCGGCGTGTTGCAAAACCGTTGGATGCACCATGCCACTGCCGCCGATTTCCATCCAATCATCGCCCTCGCCGACAATCAATTGATTGCCGTCGCGCCGACATTGCATGTCAATTTCCATACTCGGCTCAGTGAAGGGGAAATAGCTCGGGCGCAGGCGAATAGCGATATTATCAATCTCAAAAAACGCGGCCAAAAATGCCTGCAAAGTCCATTTCAAATGCCCCATATGGGTGCTTTCATCGACCACTAAACCCTCAACCTGATGGAACATTGGCGTATGAGTTTGGTCGCTATCGCAGCGATATGTGCGGCCCGGCGCGATAAACCGAAATGGCGGGCCACCAGCTTGCATGGTACGCACTTGAACTGGGCTTGTATGGGTACGCAATAGTAACCGCTCACCCTCAGCATTGGGGTGAAAATAAAATGTGTCGTGCATTTGCCGCGCCGGATGGGCTTCTGGAACATTGAGCGCGGTAAAATTATAATAATCGCTCTCAATGTCCGGCCCTTCGGCGACATCAAAGCCCATATCGGCGAAAATCGCGGATAGCTCATCCATGACTTGGCTCACCGGATGAATACGCCCCGATAAGAGAGGGTCGGCTTCAACCGGCAGGGTCATATCCTGCGTTTCATTGGTCAATTGAGCGCTCAACGCATCGGCTTCAAGCGCCTGTTTGCGCTCAGCAATGGCTTGAGTGATGCGATCGCGCAATTGGTTAAACACCGGCCCTTTTTCCTGCCGCTGTTCATTGCTCATGCCACCAAGGGTCTTGAGCAAGGCAGATATAGAGCCTTTTTTGCCAAGCGCCGCGACGCGCACGTCTTCCAAAGCAGCCACATTGGTGGCCGCTTCGATGGCTTGTACAATCGAGCTTTCAAGTTCGGTCGAATTATCCTGCGCGGTCATGGCCCACCCGTATCACGTTACGCACTGCCGCGCCAAACTGGCGCGGCTTAAGTGCTATGTTTGCAACGCTATAAAACAGCGTCAACAAAATACGTTCGCGTTAGCGATTAACCGAGTGCGGCGCGGGCTTGGCCAACAAGCGCTTCAAAAGCGGCTGGCTCATGCACAGCAAGGTCAGCCAACACTTTGCGGTCAACCTCAATACCGGCTTTGTTCAAACCGTCGATGAACTGGCCATAAGGCAGCCCATGGGCACGAGAACCGGCGTTGATACGCTGAATCCACAAAGCGCGGAAATTGCGCTTGCGGGCACGACGGTCACGATAGGCATATTGCCCGGCTTTGGTGACCGCTTGCTTAGCGACTCGAATGGTATTTTTGCGGCGGCCATAATAACCTTTGGCTTTCGCAAGAACTTTTTTATGGCGCGCGTGGGATGTCACGCCGCGTTTTACACGAGACATAGTCTATTCTCCCCTAACCGTTCGGCAAAAATTTGCGCACTGTTTTAGCATCTTGGCTGGCAAGGATTGTGGTCCCGCGCTGATTGCGAAGCTGCTTATTTGTGCGTTTGATCATACCGTGGCGTTTCCCGGCTTGGCCGGCGCGCACTTTCCCTGATGCCGTCAGCTTAAATCGCTTTTTGGCACCGCTTTTGGTCTTCATTTTGGGCATTTCGTCATCCTTTATCTTATGGCCGACAACTGGCAGGCCGTGAGGTGCAAATCCAACCGACATGGCAGCCCTTTTCAGCCAGACGGTTGCGCTTTACAGAATTGTTGCAAAGCAGGGCGTGTTATACGCAATATAGCAGAAATTGCAACAGCCAAGATGGATTCGCCACATGCCGATAAACGCCCTCAACATCGCCCATCGCGGCGGCGCCAATTTATGGCCTGAAAACACCCTAGAGGCCTTTGCCAATGCCATTGAGATGGGGGCCGATGGCATTGAGTTTGATTTGCAATTAACGGCTGATAAAAAACTCGTATTGCATCATGATAATCGGCTCAATGCTGATATCACGCGCCGCGATGGTGCGTATTTGAGCAAGCCAACGCCGTATATTCACCAGCTCACTTTGGCGCAATTGGCGGCTTATGATGTCGGTCGCATTAATCCGCATAGCGCTTTGGCCAAAAGACGCCCGACCCAGCAGCCGATTGACGGCTGTCGGGTGCAAGAATTTTCCGTCCTCTGCGATTTGGTTTTACAAAGGGCCAAGCCGAACTTTCGGCTCTATGCTGAGTTAAAAACCGACATGGATGATAGAGCGCAGGCGGCTGAAGAGCTGGCCGATTGTTTTGTTGCCCATGTTAAAGACCATGCGATTTTGCCCTATATCACGCTGGTGTCATTTGACTGGCGCTGTTTATCGCGGGTGCTCAAGCAATTGCCAGATCTGCCGCACGCCTTTACCACGCTTTCATTCTCCGAGACCGACCCAGAACACCCAAGCGCGCAAAATGACCAGCCCGATGGTTATGCCGCTAAGGCGCGGCGTGCGTCAGCGCAAGGCGCACCATGGTGGGGCGATTATGACTGGCGAGAGCAAAATGGTGACAGCCATGGAGCGCGGGTTTTGCAAGCAATTGCCGCGGCTGGCGGGCGTGGATGGTTTGCCGAAGCGCATGACATTACCAGCCAGAATATGGCCATTGCTGCCGATTTGGGGCTGACAGTCAGCGCTTGGACGGTCAATGATGCCAGCATCATGCAGACACTCGCGCAAGCGGGCGTCGAGGCCATCATCACCGATCGCCCCGATATTATGCTGAACCTATAAACAGGTATTTAGCGCGGCGCCAAAACCATGATCATTTGACGGCCTTCAAGTTTCGGCATGGCCTCAACCTTAGCAATCTCATTGGTGTCGTCGCGCACTTTGTGAAGCAATTCCATGCCCAAATTTTGGTGAGCCATTTCGCGGCCCCGAAAACGCATGGTCACTTTAACCTTGTCGCCCTCGCCCAAAAATTTATTCACTGAACGCATTTTGACATCATAATCATGCGTGTCGATATTCGGGCGCATTTTGATTTCTTTGACATCAACAGTTTTCTGACGCTTGCGCGCTTCACTGGCTTTTTTCTGTTCTTGATATTTTAGCTTACCATAGTCAAGAATTTTGCAGACTGGCGGTGAGGTGTTTGGCGACACTTCGACGAGGTCGAGACCGGCCTCCTCAGCCATTGCTAAGGCACTGTCAGTGTCGACAACACCTAGTTTTTCTCCATCGGCGCCAATAACCAAAACTTTTGGGACTGTGATCATGGCATTTATGCGCGGGCCTTCTCGAGAAGGGGGCGCGGCTAGTGGTCTGCGTACTATGGGTTCGCTCCTTGTTTGTTGCACTTGGGCTGTCCATTCTTATTTTGGGCCAACCCAACGCACAGATTTAGGCGAAGATGCGCGGAAGTCAACACTGAATTTAACTTCGGCGCCACGGCGGACGCGGCCAGATAAAAAACCTTAACCATGGCAGCACCTTAGAAGATGGTTGAAGAACCACATCAAAATGGCGCCAAGAGATTCGACGAATTAGCGCCAAAAAACCAGCCGCCCCCAAGGGCCCATACACCCAGACCTCATCAGCCAAAGCGCTCAGCGCCGTTTGCTGCGGGCCAACCAACAAGGTCAGCGAACTGGCGGTTGGATAATGATGGTCAATCGCCGCCCGCGCCTCATCTAAATTCATGCCAAGAGTGATTAGCAAAACCCCGCCCGGTTCGCTGACACGCCGCGGGTTTTTTAAGCTCACCGGCGGCTCGCTGTTTGCTGCTGCGTTATCACTTGCTGATAAACACTCAAAGTGCGCGCGCAAAGCGCTTGTTCGGTGAAATATGTGCTCGCATTAGCGCGGCCATTTTCACCCATTTGCTGACGCACTGCGCCATCTGTATTGACCAATGTCACCAGCGCTTGATGCCATGCTGCAACATCACCGGGCGCCGCCAACCAACCGCTAGCTCCCTCGGTAGGCGAGCCCGTTGTGATGGTTTCGCGAAACCCCCCAGCATCGGAAGCAATAACCGGCAAACTCGCCGCCTGTGCTTCTATCACCCCGCGACCAAATGGTTCAGCGCGCGTCGACGGCGCGACAACCGCATCACTGGCCGCATAAGCAATGGCCATTTCGTGCTCAAGGCCAGCAAACACTACCTGATCTTGCAAGTCGTGACGCGCCACCAAATCGGTCAATCGGGCGAAATATTCCTCACGCCCCTGAGCGCTGCCGACAAATACTAGTTTTATCGACATGGCGTTTGGCGCCTTCTCAGCCAAGCCAGCAAATGCCTGTATCAAAATATCTTGGCCTTTGATTTCGGTGAGGCGGGCCGGACACAAGATAACAAAGTCTTCTGCGCCAACGCCCCATTGTGCGCGCTTGGCAATGGTCTGCGCCGCATCGACATTGTCGCGCGCCAGAAGATCGACATCACATCCGCGCGGTACAACTTTAATTTTCTCCGCCGCCAAGCCATGGACCTCGGCGATAAGCCCCCCCGTATAAGATGAATTGGCGATCACTGCGGCACCACGGGTCAAGACGGAATTGTAAAACACCTTGCTGGCGGGCGCCTTATGCACTGTGCCGTGATAGGTCGACATGTAAATGCAGCCAGTTCGCCGTGCCGCAAAATATGACGACCAGGCCGGTGCCCGCGATCGCGCGTGAATAATATCGACACCATAACGCACAATAATCTGCGCCAAACGTCCCCGATTGCGCCACATGATGACTGGATTTTTTGAAGCAACTGGTAAAATCAAAGTGCGCGCGCCAAGAGCGGTTAATTTTTCAACCAATCGGCCGCCCTGACTAGCTACCAAAGCGTTTCCACCTGCGGCGATGATGGCTTCACTGACCTCGACCGTAGTTGCCTCGGCGCCGCCAATATCCAATTCGGGAATGACCTGCAATATCGTCCGGCCGGTTAAATCAATCGGCTTTTGAGGCAATGCCATGGCGGTAAAATCAGAAGCCATTTGAAGATTCTCGCTCTATCAAGATTTCGATTTCTCAGTCATACTGCGATTTGAATAAAACCCCAAATAACTATCTGATGAGTGTGATGACCAATATGACAAATCTGCTTTTCACCAGCCGCTCGGAAACCACTCATGGGCCTCAAAAGTTAGCCTATGAACAGCTCGAAGGACGCAGCCCAGGAGTGATATTTTGCGGCGGCTTTCGGTCTGATTTAACCGGCACCAAAGCCAGCGCCCTGGCCGCTTGGGCCAAGGCCCGCGGGCAAGCCTATGTGCGGTTTGACTATTTTGGTCATGGCGCCTCAGACGGGGCTTTTACCGATGGCACAATGAGCCATTGGCGCGGCGATATTCCGCATATTCTAGATAGTTTGACCAAGGGTCCGCAAATTCTGGTTGGCTCCAGCTTTGGTGGCTGGCTGTCACTTTTGGCGGCCCTCGACCGCGCCGACCGAATTGCCGGTCTGGTGCTCATTGCGCCAGCCGTTGATATGACTGAGCGGCTGATGTGGGATCGGTTTTCGCCAAAGGCGCGCGCCAAACTAGAAAAAGACGGGCTGATCTATGACCCATCTGAATACGACCCTGAAGGCTATCCTATCAGCAAAAACCTCATCGAAGATGGGCGCCAACATCTGCTGCTTGATAAAGCGATTGCGCTGAATATTCCGGTGCGTATTTTGCACGGTCAATGCGATGATGCAGTGCCTTGGACATTGTCTTTAGAACTGGCCGATGCGCTGGATAGCGAGGATGTGGCGCTGCATTTCATCAAAAATGGCGACCACCGTCTGTCTAGTGACGCGCATTTGAAAACGCTCATCAGCCTAATTGAAGAGCTTTTGTCTCAATAATCCTTGGCTTCGAACAAAGCCTTAAGCCCTTCGCGATAGCTCGGATAAGCCAGCGTCACGCCAAGCTCGTCTTTAATCCGCTGATTGCGAATACGTTTATTATCGCCGTAAAAACTGCGCGCCATGGGCGATAGCTCGGCCGCCTCAAATGGCACTAAAGGCGGCGGCGACTGGCCCAATAGCTCTGCCGCATAGGCGACAACTTCTTGCGGCGGCGCCGGCTCATCATCGCATACACTATAAGCGCGCCCGGCATTGGGGCGCTCAATAGAGGCAGCTAAAATCGTCGCAATATCCTCAACATGAATGCGCGAAAAAACTTGCTCCGGCTTGTCAATGCGCCGCGCCGTTTGATTGACCACGCTGGTCAATTGATTGCGCCCAGGGCCATAAATGCCTGCGAGACGAAAATACATGGTGGACACATTATGGGTTTCAGCAAAGGCCCGCCATTGGGCTTCAGCATTAACCCGTTTTTGTCCGCGTTCGCCAATCTCACCAGCTGGCGTGTCTTCGTCTATCCACGCCCCCTTATGGTCGCCATAGACCCCTGTGGTCGATAAATACCCCAGCCATTGCAGGTCACCGGCAATCGACGCCAGCGCCTCACCGGCACTTGCCAAAACCGGATCACCAGCATCATTGGGCGGGGCCGATATCAGCGCATGGGTAACACCCGTAAGTACATCAGCAGATAAGGGTGCGCCGGCCTCTGGCCAAACAACGGGGTGAATATTTTGAGCTTGCAAGTGCGCAGCTTTTTCTGGCGTGCGGCAACTGGCCGACAAGCGCCAGTTTTTTGCCTGCAGACGCGGGGCCAAAGCGGCGGCACAAAATCCAAATCCGAAAAACATCATATGTGTCATGCCATCACCGCCTGCCATTCTGCTGCGACATCAGCGTCGGTTTCCGCCGCCATCATTCGCGTGCCAATGTCTTTGGCGCGGGGTTTATCGAGCCGCCCCAAAGCCCAAATAGCCATGCCGCGCACCAAGGGGGACACATCGTCTAGCCGTGCTTCCACCGCTTCAACACTGGCCGCATCGGCTACGGCTTTATTGCCCAAGGCAATAACCACATTGCGCACAAATCTGTCGCGCCCCGTGCGCTTAATCGGCAGACCGGCAAAACGCGTGCGAAAGCCCGCATCATCCAATTGCGACAAGCCGATGAGGTCGGGTAAATCCAAATCATCGCGCATTGCCAATTTGGCCTCGCTGCCCTGTTTGGCAAATTTATTCCACGGGCACACCGCCAAGCAATCATCGCAACCATAAATATGATTGCCAATACCGGCGCGCAATTCGGCATCAATCACCCCTTTGTGCTCAATCGTCAAATAGGAAATACAGCGCCGCGCGTCGAGCTGATATGGGGCCGGAAAGGCCTTGGTCGGGCATATATCGAGACAGGCCGAACAGTGTCCGCAATGATCGCTTTCGGGCGTATCTATTGGCAGCTCAAGTGTGGTGAAAATACTGCCAAGAAACAGCCATGAGCCATAGTCGCGCGACACTAAATTCGTGTGTTTGCCCTGCCAGCCGAGACCAGCGGCGCCAGCCAATGGTTTTTCCATCAGCGGAGCCGTATCGACGAATAATTTAACCTCAGCCTCACCGGTTTCGCTGAGCCAACGGGCCAGACGGCGGAGTTTTTTCTTCATCACATCATGATAATCGCGGCGCTGGGCATAGACTGATATCAGGCCGGAATCTTGCGCCGCTAAATCATCCAATGGATTTCGATCAGGCCCATAATTCATCGCCAGCATGATCACACTGCGCGCCTCTGGCCATAGGTTTTCGGGGCTGGCACGACGGATTTCATGTTCCGCCATCCAGCCCATATCGCCGTGATAGCCCTGCGCCAAAAAATCACGCAAGCGGTCGGCCGCCTCTGGAATTGCATCAGGTCGGGTGACCCGACAAAGCTCAAAACCCTCGGCGCGCGCCCGCTCAATGAGTTGCTGTTTTATCTCCAGCACCTCACCAGCCTAAAAATCTAGATCTGTGTAATAAGGCGGTGGCCGCATGCCAGCCACATGATCGGCCAAGAGCGGACGAAAGCTTGGGCGTGATTTCAATTTGGCATACCAATCGCGCACATCTGGCCATTGTTTCCACGGCACATCGCCGGTGAAATCAAGACACGACAAATGCGCCGCTGCCGTCAAATCGGCCATAGACAAATCATTGCCAGCCAGCCAATCGCGCTGGTCGAGAAGATAGGTCAGATATTCTAAATGCAGGTTGAGATTGTGCAGCCCAACACGCACTGTCGCCATATCCGGCCCGCCGCCGCCATCGCTGTCGCTTTTGAAACGGCGGTCGATCTTTTCATGGGTGATCAGACGGCCAACCTCATGGTGAAACTTATCATCAAACCATGCGGTAACGCGGCGCACTTCGGCGCGCAATAAGCCGCTGGTGGGCATGAGTGTCGTAGCGCCGCCCTTTTCTTCCAGCCACTCGCTGATGGCATAATGGCCTGAAATTGTCCCCGCCTCGCCGACCAGTACGGGCACTTCGCCAGATGGGTTAAGCATTAAAAAGTCCAGACGCCGTTCCCATGGTCGTTCTTCGACATATTCCACGGCAAATTTCTTCTCCCCCAACATGAGGCGAATCTTGCGCGAAAATGGACAGACGGGTTGATGAAAAAGACTAGGCATTTAGGGAATTTACGCTGAGACTCGTGATCGGGCAAGTGGCCAAGGACACTTCTTTGCGGCATTTGCATTTGGCACACAGGAATTTCTTGTCTTGGCCTTCGCGGCACATTAAGTTTCGCTATGACCTTCGCACACATCTTTTTACTGGCCGCCATTCAAGGGCTTACCGAATTTATTCCGGTCAGCTCGTCAGGGCATTTGAATTTGGTGCATGCCATGACCGATTTGCCCGATTTGGGCGTCGGTTTGGATGTTGCCCTGCACGCAGGCACGCTGCTGGCGGTGATGGTTTATTTCCGCCGCGATACCGGCCACTTAATTGGCGGCGGCGTCGACATTTTACGGCGCCGTAAAAGCCCTGCGGCGCAGCAAGCTTGGATGATTATACTGGCCACCGTACCGGTTTTGCTGGCCGCCGCCGCGCTGATGGCCAGCGGCTGGCTGACCCTATTGCGTAGCGCCCAAGTGATTGCATGGGCCAGTATTATTTTTGCTGTTCCGCTTTATCTCGCAGACCGCTATGGGGCCAGCGATAAATCGCTCGAAACCCTCGCCGCGCGTCCGGCCCTGCTGATTGGTTTGGCACAGGTTTTGGCCCTCATCCCAGGCGCCAGTCGCTCAGGCGTAACCATTATGGCGGCCCGTGGCTTGGGCTTTGACCGCGCGCAAGCAGCGCGCTTTTCAATGCTGCTGTCGATGCCAGTTATTTTTTGCTTTGCCATTATTGGTCTTGCAGATTTGCTGGCCAATGGCGACCCCACAGCCCTCGGCCACGCGGCTTTGGCGGCTGCATTAGCGGCAGTGTTTGCCTTTATCGCCATCGATATTTTCATGCGCATGATGCAACGCATGACTTTGGCGCCATTTGTTATTTACCGCATCGCCCTTGGTATTGGCTTATTACTGCTGATTAGCTAGTGCGAATATCTGGCCGGAAGCGGCGCAAATAGCGCGGCAAAAGCGTTTCAATTGGCGTTGCCTCAACATCCAAACTTGCCAAATCGCCATCTTCTTCGCCGGTTACAATATTGTCAGATTGCAATAAAATAACTTGGTCGGGCGTCAGCAAGGGCTTGGGCATGAATTGCGTAACGCTGGCCATCATGCGGGCGACAAAAAACGGCATTGGCAAAAGTAAACGTTTGCGGCCAATCTGCTCCAGCAAAAGCGCCATCAGCTCTTTGAATTGATAAACCGTCGGGCCGCCGAGCTCATAAGTGCCCGCTGGCGCACCGGCCAAACAGGCGGCGACAGCATTGGCCACATCAAACACGCTGACCGGCTGATATTTGGTTACCCCGCCGCCAATCAAAGGCAGGGCAGGCGCTATCAAGGCCATGGCAGCGAAACGGTTAAAGAAATCATCCTCCGGCCCAATAACAAGCGACGGGCGCAGAATATGTGCGCTCGCAATATTCTCCCGCACCGCCTCTTCACCCGCGGCTTTGGTTTGCGCATAGACGGCGGCCGATTGCTGATCAGCGCCAAGAGCTGAGATATGCACAAATTTGGTGATGTTTTTTTGCCCTGCCAGCAGCGCCAGACGGGCCGCCCCGGCGGCTTGCACAGCGGCGAATTTTTGTTTGCCGGTTTCATATAAAATACCGACCGTATTGATCACCGCATCGGCCCCTTCAAGGGCCGCCTCGACACTATCGGCATGGCGTAAATTGGCGGCGACAATTTCGACCTGTCCGACGCGGCCAGCAGTTTTCAGAAACAGCGCTTCATTGGGCCGACGCACAGCAACACGAACCCGATAGCCCGACTTGGCCAATCGGCTCACAATATGACGGCCAAGAAAACCAGAGCCACCAAAGACCACCACCAAACTACCCTGTGCTAATTCTGTCATTTTATCCTCATGCAGGTTATTGCGTGTCTGTTTCAGCGCGGCAAAAGCAGCGCTCGATTGAACCTATGCTAAGTGCCTTACATAGAACAAAGCATCGACCGGGTGAAGCCCTAACTGAATGATTGATTGGCAATTGACAATTGCGGCGCGCTTGCCTAAACCAGCGGAA
>JAHEGN010000040.1 GCA_024645085.1 Rhodobiaceae bacterium | reverse complement strand
GATTTTCCTGGCATGACTTTCGCCCCACGATTTTCGCCCGATGGCCAAAAAATCATCATGAGCCTCGAGCGCAACGGCAATTCCAATATCTACACCATGGATTTGCGGACCCGCGAAACCCGCCGTTTGACGTCCTCTTTGGCGATTGATACGGCCCCGTGTTACGCGCCCGACGGTAGCCAGATTGTTTTTGAGTCCGACCGCATGGGCACACAACAATTATATGTGATGGAAGCCGATGGCACCAATGTGCGCCGCATCAGCTATGGCCAGGGCCGTTATGGCACGCCAGTATGGTCACCACGCGGAGATTTGATTGCTTTTACCAAAACCTATAAGGGCCGCTTCCTCATTGGCGTGATGAAAACCGATGGCAGTGGCGAGCGCATATTGACTGAAGGCTTTCACAATGAGGGCCCGGCATGGTCGCCCAATGGCCGCGTTTTGGCGTTTTTCCGTGAAAAGAAAGGCGCCGAGGAAGGCCCTGGTCTGTGGACGGTCGATGTCACTGGGTATAATGAGCGGCCTTTATCAACCCCAAGTTGGGCCTCTGACCCAGCTTGGTCGCCACTCATTCGCTGAATCTATTAAAAGTCGTATTATAAAACTGTCACATTGGCGTGTTAACAATCTTAGACGTCCAGTTGTTATTTATCGCTTTTGCTGATAGTTTACGCATAACGATAATAAAATTTGATAGAATTAGGAGCTTCAAATGAAAAAAATACAATCCATTGTTTCCGTCGCGTCTTTGAGTTTTATTCTGGCAGCGTGCGGTGGCATGGCTCCAGAGCCGGCGAGCGAACCATCGCCGATTGAAACCTCGTCTTCATCGTCTGCATATGATAGCAGTTCGTCGGTTGAAGCTGTGCAATATTGGGGCGTCGACGTCGGCGATCGTGTGTTTTTTGCCACTGATCAGGCCAGCATTGATGGCTTGTCGCGGACCGTATTGCGCGCGCAGGCTGAATGGTTGGCGCAAAACGCCAGCACTAATTTGGTTATTGAAGGTCATGCCGATGAGCGTGGAACGCGCGAGTATAATCTGGCCTTGGGCGCGCGTCGTGCCAATGCCGTTCGCGATTTCCTGATAAGCCAAGGCGTCGACAGCGACCGTCTGGAGACGATTTCTTTTGGTAAAGAACGTCCCGTGTCTTTGTGCTCAGATGAGAGCTGCTGGTCAAAAAACCGTCGTGCGGTTTCGACCACACGCTAGTTTGCGCTGTTGAACACGATAAAGTAAAATTAAGGGCGCCCTTTGGGTGCCCTTTTTCGTGCCGTATTTTTGCCGATTTTGTAGTGTAGGTTGTTAAAATGAGATCAGTCAGTCAATTGTCTAAATATGCCACCTTTATTTTGGCGCTGGTGGTGACGGCCAATTGGGCCCACGCCCAACAATTTGATGCGCCAGTGGTTGTTGATGTGCCACTGGTGGTCGACGTGCCCATTGAGGACAGCCTCGCGGAAGCTCTATCTTCAGACGCCTTGCTTCTAGGTCGCATCGACCGTTTGGAGATGACTTTGGCTGAAACCCAGCAAAGACTGCAAGCGCAGCGGGTGTTGTCGACCCGCAGTCAAATGAAAGAGGCAATGGATTTGCGCAACCGGCTGGAAGTGTTGGAAAGCAAATTATCCGGTGTTAATCCGACACAGCCAATTACGGGTTCAGTGCCTGATAATGTCGCCGCCAATCTGGCACAAAATGACGCCATTGCCCGCAGTCGATTGAATGAATTGGAAGACGCTATGCGGATGATGCGCGGCCAAATTGATGCGCTGCTGCTGCAATTTGAAGCGCTGATTCAAGATAATCTGCGCTCGCGCGACGATAGCGAGTTCCGTTTTCAGCAGCTTGAAGCCTCTTTGCGCAAAATTCAAAATGGTGGCGTGTCAACGGCAGTTGAACCGCAAGTACTTGGCCGCATTCAAATGCCCGCACCAGTAGTGTCGATTACCACCCCCACAATTCCTCCGTCAGCAAGCCCGCAAACAGGCAGCCTCGACGCAACAAATGCTAGCGCTGTGCCGCTCACGCCAAATGCTACTTTGATCGCGCCTTTAGCGGCCGATGATAAATTAATCGGCGAGGGCGATATGGTGGTTCTCGGCCTTGAGGCGCCGGTGCGGCCGGTCTTGCAAGACCCGAAACAGCTATACGAACGCGCTTTGGCTGATTTGCGTAAAGGCCTATATGTTGAGGCTGAGGCCGATTTCACGCAAATTTTGACCGAATTCCCAGCCCATAATTTAGCTGGCAATGCGCAATATTGGCTGGGTGAGACACATTATGTCCGGCAAGACTACAAGCGGGCTGCTGAAGCGTTTTTGGCCGGTTACACGACATATGCCAAAAGCAATAAAGCGCCCGATAGCCTCTTGAAATTAGGCATTACCTTGATTTCTATGAATGAACAAAAAACCGGTTGCGACGCATTGGCCGAGCTCGGGGCGAAATTCCCTGCGGCAGCGCAAGCCATTGTCAAACGTGCCGAGATTGAAAAACGCCGTGCCGGTTGCCAAGGATAATCAGCCGCTTGGTATGACCCCCTCGGGTTTTTTACGCCAGCTCAAAAGGCTGCATAAGGCGTCGCATTATGCGCTAGCAGTGTCGGGCGGCGCTGACTCCATGGCTTTGGTGGTGCTGGCTAGCCAAGCGGCGCGGCTGAAAAACGCCCCGCAATTCACCGTGCTCAGCGTCGACCACGGTCTGCGTTCCGCGGCCAAAGATGAGGTCAAGCAAGTGGCCCAGTGGTGTCGTCAATTGGGCTTGCCTCATCATGCGTTGAAAGTCACCGCCAAGATCAAATCAACCGGCGTGCAAGAAGCTGCCCGTCAGCAGCGTTATCACTTAATGGCCGTCTGGTGCCGTCAGCACAAGGCCGAGGCGCTGGTGCTGGCCCATCACCAGCAAGATCAAGCCGAGACCGTGCTCATGCGTCTGGCCCATCAAAGCGGCATTAATGGGCTGGCTGGCATGGCAGCGCGGCAAAAATTACATCTTGAGGGCGAGCAAGTGACCTTGTTACGGCCGTTTTTATCGCAGCCGCCCGAGAGCTTGCGCGCTGTTTTGCATAAAGCCGGTCAGGCGTGGCTGGAAGACCCGTCCAATGTTGATGTAA
>JAHEGN010000037.1 GCA_024645085.1 Rhodobiaceae bacterium | reverse complement strand
TCAAGAGCTGGCATACAGGTTGTTGCGAGGCTGGCTGTTTTCAAACGCGACACACATTGATTGTCGAGATTATCAACCGTAATCGTGCCCGGAATCACATCATCAGCCACAAAGCCGTCTTCGGTGATTTCGAAATAACGTGAGTTCGGAGTCCACAATGATGTCAGCGTATGACGCGCAACACCTGGTAGATAGAACAGCGCATCCGTCAAATCTTTATAGGTACGGAAATAATCTTTATTCCAAATCTGACCGTCACGTTCTTTTAGAACAATGATGATCCGGTTCGACCCAAACAAACGGTCGCGATATTCTTGAAAGGTTTGAATATATTCATGACCGGATGGCAGCTGCTTTTCAAAGCCAGCGTCCATTTTCAGCTGAGTTGCATAATAACCGCCATAAATGGTGAATGCCGCAAACACAGCTAAAATATAGATGCGGAAACGGAATACGAAATTTTCTAAAGCTGGAACCATTAAGCCCTCCCGAAGCTCAAAACTGACCCACAACGGGCCTAACTCAAGCCTGCAGTCTCGACAATTGGTGAGATTTTTTCAAGCGAAATCTTCTTATTTTCGGCTGCGAGACCAAATGCCGCGTGAATTTTGTGAATATTGGCAAAAATTGAGCTTTTATCGGGTTTTATCGCCCCTATGCGGGACATTGAAAGCCTGCTAAAACGCCTTTATGAGCCTGCATGATGACATCACCGCGACAGACGCATGGCTGCAAGATGGCCGACAGTCCGACGCAGCACTGGCCATTCAGCGCGGCGTCACCCGCTTATTGGCCAGTCAAAACACCGCCTGCCTGCCGGAAGTTGTGCTGCCGAATTATCAAAGAGCCGATCTGATGGCACTGACCGCCAAGGGTGAGATATCTATCATTGAGATTAAAAGCGGGCTGGCCGATTATCAAAGCGACAAAAAATGGCGCCATTATCTCGACTATTGCGACCGATTTTATTTCGCGGTCGATCCCGAGTTTCCAATTGAGGCGCTGCCCGAGCAGGTTGGCTTTATACTTGCTGATAGCTATGGAGCGGAAATCATGCGCGAGGGCGAGGGTGATTGTCAGGCGGGTAAATTAGCCCCCGCTCGGCGCGCTTTGTTAACCCGACGGCTGGCCCGCATTGGTAGTTTCCGATGGGCGCGTTTATCTGACCCACGGCCAAGCAATGGTGTGCAAAAATAACGCCTAGCGCGGCGCCCGTTTGGCTAAAATCCGCTGCAATGTGCGCCGGTGCATGTTCAACCGGCGCGCCGTTTCTGACACATTGCGGTCGCATAGTTCAAACACCCGCTGGATATGTTCCCAACGCACACGGTCGGCCGACATTGGGTTTTCTGGCGGCGAGGCTTTGTTTTCAGCATCAGCACTGAGGGCGGCATGGATTTCATCGGCATCGGCCGGTTTGGCGAGATAATCAACGGCACCGCGTTTGACCGCTTCAACCGCCGTCGCAATATTGCCATAGCCGGTCAGCATGATAATGCGTGCATCGGGGTTTTCGGCCTGCAGGCTTTGCACCACATCAAGACCATTGCCATCTTCCAGACGCATATCGACCACGGCAAAGGCCGGTTTGATTTGCTTGCCCAGCTGAATGCCCTGTTTCACCGACTCGGCGCAATGCACCTCATAGCCGCGTGTTTCCATGGCACGGGCCAAACGGTTAAGCCATGGCTGATCATCATCAACAATCAAAAGGCTTGGTTTTGCTAGCTCTGTATCCATTTTTTCTGCCATTTTGGCTCTCTCTCTACGTTCACTGATTATATATGTCAGCTAGGTAGAATTTCAATGCGTCCGTTCCAAACGCTCACGCGGCCAAGTTATGGTCACGCAGGCACCGGTTGCGCTGGCGGCGGCGCGGGCGACCGTATCATCAATATTATTATCGATACTGGCGGCGCGCTCAGCCGCTTCATGCGGGCGCAAATTACGCGCTCTGATCTGCCCGCCGGAGCGTTGTAAAAGCGTGCGAGCAATGAAAAACCCAAGCCCCAAGCCAAATTCACCGCTATTTTCATGGCGCCCACTATGCCGCCGCGAGCTGGTATAGGGCTCGCCCAAATGCGCCAAAATATCCGGGGCAAAGCCGGGGCCATCATCGCTAACCTCAATCACCACTTGCTGGGCCGAATAGCTGGCCCGCAGCCAGACGTGACCGCTGGCAAATTCGCTGGCGTTTTCAATAATATTGCCGAGACCATAAATCAGCTCAGGGCGGCGCTGCAAACGCGGCTCGCTGGTCGCCAATGTGCCATCGGCGCGGCATTCAATGTGGATTTTCTTGTCTTGCAGCCCGACTTCCAAAACCGCTTCGTCAAGGAACCCGCGCATGGTGAGGGTTGAGATGACCGGATCATGATCTTCCTCGCTGGATAGCGAGGTAAGGATTTCGCGACAGCGCAGGGCTTGTTCGCGCATCAGATGCACATCTTCGCGCAGCGCCTCGGGTAGGTCTTTGTTGTTTTGCAACTCACCGCTGACCAGAACAATCGTGCCCAATGGCGTGCCCAGCTGATGAGCGGCGGCGGCAGCCAAACCATCAAGCGCCGATAAGCGCTGCTCGCGCGCCAAGACACTACGCGTCGCCGTTAAAGCAGCTGACATGCGTCGCCCCTCGCGGCTGACCCGCCATACATAAGACGGAATAAACGCCAACGCCAAAAGCAAAGCGGCGAACAGGCCGAAACGATAGAGCTCAGGAATTTGCGGCGGCGCGCCCTGCCATGGCAAGGGCTGATAGAAAAACAACAGGCCGGTAACCAGCAGGCTGGCAAAGGCCACCAATAGCGCCGTCGTGCGCGCGTCCAAAAGGCTGGCCGATATGGTCACTGGCGCCAAGAATAACAGCGCAAACGGATTTATAAGGCCGCCGGTCAAATATAATAGGGCCGATAATTGCGCCAAATCATAAGCCAAATAACCAGCGGTTTGCGTGCGGGTAAGCAAATGCGAAAACGGAAACCGCAGGGCCAACCAAATATTCAGCGCCACTGATAGCGAAATCACCAAAAGCAATTCAACCAAGGGCAGCGGAAAGCCAAAGCCGAAAAACACCACAAGCACGGCGACCAGCTGGCCGATAACCGCCAGCCAACGCAGAAATATTTGCACTCTGAGGCGCAGCGACAAAGCCGGTACCGGCACGGCAAGACTATCCATGCTGGGCATATCTTCGTTAATAGCCATTAGCGGGCCGCCGCTTGATTGAGCAACGCCAACATATCTTGACCGCGCCCTTGGCGGGCCCAATCAAAGGCGTCGCGGCCGGTGCTGTCGGACAAGGATGGGTCAGCTTGAGCCGCCAGCAGCGCTTCAACCATGGTCTTATTGTTCAAGCGAACGGCGGTGATCAATGGCGTCTCATAATTAAAGCCATCGCGATTGGGGTCGGCGCCAGCGGTTAATAAGTCGGCGACAATATCCACTCGCTGCCGCAACACCGCAAGCGTCAAGGCAGTGTGCCGGTCGCGGGCGCGCTTATCAATTTTCGCCCCGCGTTCAATCAAAAATTTCACCGCCGGGCGTTGATCCCACTCGGCAGCAATATGCAAAGCGGTTCGCCCCTCATAGCCAAGCTGGTCGATTTTACTGCCGACGAGCATATATTGTTGCATTTTTTCAACATCGCCGACGCGCGCCGCTTCGATGAATGGTAAATCAGGCACCACCGGCAGCTCCTGAGCTGTCGCCGTATGGGCGAAGAAAGACATGATAAACAAGAGACCAAAATAATGGCCAACCGCGACCATGCGTCCTGCTTGTCGAAGCTGCGAGATGAGGTGATAATACATGCACAAGATATAGCCGCCAAAACGGTTCTGGGGCAAGAGCCTAGAATGACGATCGTCCGACCATAATTTGCAGGAATTCAAATGAGCCAGAAAAAACTCACCGCCCGTCGCCTTAGCCTGATGATTGCCAGCCTTGGTCTGCTAGTCGTGCTCGGTTTACTGATTTTTGAAATGCAAGGCCGCACGCCGCCGCAAGAAATTCAATTAAGCCAGAGCCGGGTCGATGTTGGCGGCGATTTCACTCTAATTGACCAAACGGGCGCAACCCGAACGCAGGCCGATTTTGCTGGCCGCTATATGCTGATTTATTTCGGCTTTACTTATTGCCCCGATGTGTGCCCGATGGGTTTGGATATTATGGGCGCTGCAATTGAGCAATTAACCGCCAGTGCGCCAGAAAAAGCCGCACGGCTGCAACCGCTGTTTATCTCAATTGACCCACAGCGCGACACGCCAGAAGCCTTGGCTGAATATTTGAAATATTTTAACCGCAATATTATTGGCCTGACCGGTTCACCGGCGCAAATTGACCAGACCATTAAAGCCTATCGCGTCTATGCCGCCAAAGTCCCCAACCAAGCTGATCAAGCAGCCGAAAGCTATATGATGGACCACAGCTCATTTTTCTATTTGATGGACGGCAATAATCAATTTGTCGCGCATTTTGATCACGCCACGCCAGCCGAGAAAATTGCCGCCGCTTTGGGCAAGCTCATCCGCTAATCGTTAAACAACCAGTCGAACAGGCCGCCAAGACCACGGCTGACCGGCTTGCCCGCTGGCAAGGCCACATCGTCTAACAGGGCTTTTTGGGTGACCATAAATTCATGCCAAATTTGCGCTGGTAGGCCGCCACCAGTGACCCGATTCATTGACGAACCATCGTCATTGCCAACCCAAACGCCCGCCACCAAACTGCCGCTATAGCCGATAAACCAGGCGTCGCGCCAATTTTGTGAGGTGCCGGTTTTGCCAGCTAATTCGAGGCCTTTAATGCGCGCTGCCCGCCCCGTGCCTTGGTCAACGGCGGTGCGCAGCATTTTATTGAGCGTGCCAATATGGCGTGGCTCAGACACTGGCAAAGGTGATGACGCCATGCGTTCATATAAAACCGCGCCACCGCCAGTGGTGACCGAATTGATGACATAGGGAATCGTCTGACGGCCGCCATTAGCAAAATGCGCATAAGCCGTGGTGAGCTCAAGTAGGTTAACTTCAAATGTGCCCAGAGCAATCGACGGATGCGGGCGCATGCGGCTGGATATGCCCAAACGACGGGCCACATCAATGGAGTTCTTGCGCCCTGTCTGTTCGCTGATTTGCACGGCCACCGTATTGATAGAGCGTGCCAAAGATTGCTCGGCGGTCATTGGCCCGTGATATTTTTCATCATAATTTTTAGGCGCCCAATCACCGACTGAGGTTGGTTGATCAATGAATTGATCATCTGGCGACAGGCCCGCCTCTAAAGCGGCCAGATAAACGATGGGCTTAAAAGCTGAACCGGGCTGACGGCTGGCAAGAACGGCGCGATTGAACGGGCTTTTTTCATAAGACCGGCCACCGACCATGGCCCGAATAGCGCCCTCCGGTGTCATCACCACCATCGCCGCTTGCTCGGCATTGCGGGCCTTGCCTTGATCTCGCAAAACCCGATTGATGGCTTTTTCTGCCGCCAGTTGAATAATCGGGTCAATCGTCGTCAGCACGTCAAGGTCAGAGCGCGGATGGCCGACGAAATCTGGCAGTTGGCCAAGCGTCCAATCAACCGCATAATGCGCCGCATCGCTGCTGCGGTTGACAATCATCACTTGCTCAGCGGCGACTTCTTGGGCCGTGGCCGTGTCATAAAATCCGGTTTCGCGCATGGCGTTAATCACCAGCAAGGCGCGTTGGCGGGCTGCGTCTGGGTCGCGGGTCGGGGCATAACGCGACGGGGCTTTTAATAATCCGGCCAGCATTGCTGCTTCGCCGCGGGTCAAACTTTGCACCGGCCGATTGAAATAAGTCTCAGCCGCCGCCTTCACCCCATAGGCACCGGCGCCGAAATAAACCCGATTGAAATATAGCGCCAGAATATCCTGCTTCGTCAGGCGCGCCTCGAGCCAAAAGGCCAATAATAATTCCTGCACTTTGCGTTTGATGGTTCGATTGGGCGTCAAAAACACATTCTTGGCCAATTGCTGGGTCAGGGTTGAGCCGCCTTGGCTGAAACGACCGGTGCTCAAATTATGCCACATGGCGCGCATCAAGCCGCGCGGATCGAGGCCGAAATGATTGAAAAATCTGCGGTCTTCAATGGAGACGACGGCATAGACCAAATGATCTGGCAAGTCTTCAAAGCGCAAAGCTTGGCCACCACGGCGTCCACGCCGCGCCACCAAACGGTCATCAACGCTATAAATACTGACCTCGGGCGAGCGTGAGACTTTCCACAAATCATCCGTGTCCGGCAAATCAAGGGCATAGTAAAACACCAGCCCAGCCAAAGCGATACCAGCCCATAGGCCGAGGACAACAGTCCAATAGGCTATTCGGTAAAAGCCGCGTCTCGAGGTGGTCTGCTGTTGGCTAATGGCACGCCCCTTGCGCACCGTCGGTTAAAATACCGGCGGCACCTAAATGTCAAGATTGGCAACCGCCAACGCATTGGTTTGAATAAACTCACGGCGGGGCTCAACGACATCGCCCATTAATTGCTCAAACAAACCATTGCTCTCGGCAACATCTTGCACCCGCACTTGCAGCAGTGAACGGACATTCTCATCAAGGGTGGTTTGCCAAAGCTGGTCGGGGTTCATTTCGCCCAAGCCCTTATAACGCTGCAGCGACACGCCCTGACGGCCCTGTGCCAAAACTGCTTCCAATAATTGCGTCGGCGACCCGACTTGAATGGTTTTATCTTTCAGGGTCAATTGCGCTGGCTCCAAATAAACCGCCTGCAAATCAGGCGCCATTTGGTCGAGGCGGCGGGCGTCAGCCGAGGCAATCAGCGGGCCATCAATATTGACCTCTTCACGCACACCGCGCAAAACCCGGCTAAAGGTCAGCCCGCCATCGCCCGACGGACGGCCTTCCCAGCCGCGCTCGACTTCATCGAGCATACGGTTGAGGCGGCTGGCAATATATTGTGAGCTTTGTTCGGCCAAATCGCTTTTTGACAAGATTTCTGGCGTCAGCGCACCGGCAATGGCAGTTTGCTCAATGATGAATTTCGGATAACGCGCCGGTAAAGCCGCCAGAATAGACCGCATTTTGCGCGCTTGGTGCAGCAATTCGGCCAAATCTGCGCCCATGCGTTGCTCGCCGGAGGCCAGAGTGAGCGCCACTTCGCCAAGTCCGGTTTCAATCAAATATTCCTCCAGCTTGGCTTCGTCTTTGAGATAGGTTTCCGAGCTTTGGCGGCGAATTTTATAAAGCGGCGGCTGGGCGATATATAGATATCCGCCGTCAATGACTTCCGGCATTTGGCGATAGAAAAACGTCAGCAGCAGCGTGCGAATATGCGCGCCGTCAACATCCGCATCGGTCATGATAATGATTTTGTGATAGCGCAGCTTCTCAATATTGAAATCCTCGCGCCCAATGCCCGTGCCAAGCGCGGTAATCAGCGTGCCAATTTCGGCTGAGGAAAGCATTTTATCAAACCGCGCCCGTTCAACGTTCAAAATTTTACCGCGCAAAGGCAGAACCGCTTGGTTAAACCGATTGCGCGCCTGTTTGGCCGAACCGCCAGCGCTATCGCCCTCGACGATGAATAATTCGGACAGGGCTGGATCGCGGGTTTGGCAATCGGCCAATTTGCCCGGCAGGCTGGAAATATCCAGCGCCCCTTTGCGGCGGGTTAGCTCTCGGGCTTTGCGCGCGGCTTCGCGCGCCGCAGCCGCTTCAACGACTTTTTGCATAATCAAGCGAGCTTCGGTTGGGTGTTCTTCAAACCAACTATTGAGCACTTCATTGACCACGCTCTCTACCACCGGACGCACCTCCGATGACACCAGCTTGTCTTTGGTCTGGCTGGAGAATTTTGGATCTGGCACTTTGACCGATAAAACCGCCGTCAGCCCCTCACGGCAATCATCGCCAGTCATCGAGACTTTTTCTTTTTTCGCAATGCCCGATTGATTGGCATAATTATTCACCGTCCGCGTCAACGCGCCACGAAAGCCCGCCAAATGGGTGCCGCCATCGCGCTGCGGAATATTATTGGTGAAACATAAAACCGTCTCGTGATAGCTGTCATTCCACCACAGAGCCAATTCGACCGACATGCCGTCCTGCTCAGATTGCAGGGTGATTGGCTTGTCAATGAGATTGGTTTTATTGCGGTCTAGATATTCGGCAAAGGCTTCAAGCCCGCCTTCAAATGATAGGTCAACGCGCTTAGGTTCGGCGCCGCGCAAATCTTCCAAGACAATGGCCACACCGGAATTCAAAAACGCCAATTCGCGCAATCTGTGTTCCAAGGTTTCAAAGCTGAAATCGGTCATGGTGAAAGTGCCCGACGAAGGGTGGAAAGTCACCTTAGTGCCGGTCTGGTCGGAGTCGCCAACCACCGCCAAATCTTCGCTGGCATCACCATGGGTGAAGCGCATGGCGTGTTCTTTGCCATCGCGATAAATCGTCAGATCGAGCCAATCGGACAGCGCATTGACCACTGAAATGCCAACGCCGTGCAAACCGCCAGAAACCTTATAGCTGTTCTGGTCAAATTTACCGCCAGCATGCAATTGCGTCATAATTACTTGCGCCGCCGAGATGCCCTCTTCCGGGTGCATTTCAGTTGGAATACCGCGCCCATTGTCGCAAACCGTGACCGAGCCGTCAGCGTTCAGCGCCACGGAAACAGTATCGCAGTGGCCGGCCAGGGCTTCGTCGATCGCATTATCGACCACCTCATAGACCATATGATGCAGGCCAGTGCCATCATCAGTGTCGCCAATATACATGCCAGGCCGTTTGCGTACGGCTTCCAAACCCTTCAGCACCTTAATGGAGGAGGCGCCATATTCGGCGCTTTCTGCGGCTCCATTCTCAAGATTTTCATTATCACTCATCATTTTCTCTTTCATGCTTTGGCGGCTTCGCCGTTAAATGCGGGAGGCCTCGGAAGTAGGGGCGGTCAAATTGCTAAAATCAACATGGCTGACAGTGGCGCCAAAGGCGGCGAAACTCTCCATGTCCGTGCCGGTAATCCAACTTTGCCCGCCAAGGTCGGATAAAATATCAGCCAAGGCGGCGCGCCGATGGGCGTCTAAATGGGCGGCCACCTCATCGAGGAGTAAAATCGGCACATCGCCCAGCCGTGCGGCCACACTGCGGGCTTGGGCTAAAATCAAACCGACCAAAAGCGCTTTTTGCTCGCCGGTCGAACAGGCCGAGGCAGGCATGGATTTGGCCAAATGGCTAACTTGCAAATCGCTGCGGTGAGGGCCTTCTAAGGTTCGACCAGCCGCCGCATCAAGGCCCCGGCTTTGGCGCAATTGATGGCGGAATTGGTCTTCAACCTCAAGCGCTGAATGATCACGTAAAGCGGCTTCCAAAGCCCCCTCCAGCGCCACTTCGGCGCGCGGAAACGCATTGTCTGGCATTTGCGTTAACCCCTGCGCCAGAATATCAAGCGCCGATAAACGGGCCGCCGCAATGGCCACGCCCTGCAAGGCCATTGTGTCTTCCAAACCGTCGAGCCAACTATTCTGGCTGAATATTGTGCCATTGGTTTGCAGCAATTTATTGCGCTCGCGCATGGCTTTTTCATATTGCGACAAATGCCGCGACAAGCCAGCGTCGAGCGTTTGTGCAAAACGGTCGAGGAATTTGCGCCGTCCACTGGCCGCGTCGCTGAACAAACGGTCCATCGCTGGGGTGAGCCATAATTGCGGCAGCATTTCGCCAATCACATCAAAGCCGCGGGCGGTCTCGCCATCTAGCCGCAAGCGGCGACCCGTGGCATCGCCTTGATAATCAACACTGACCCGCATTGAGCCCGTGGGGCCGTCAACATCGGCCAGCACATGCCAGCCGGATTGACCATTTTGCGTCATATCGTCAAGCTGACCACTGCGCAAACCACGACCCGGCGCCAGCATGGAAATGGCTTCCAAAACATTGGTTTTGCCAATGCCGTTTTCGCCGGTCAAAATGACAGTGCCCGATTGGCAGTGAATATCCAGCGTGTGGTGCGAACGAAACTGCGTCAAACGCAAACGTGTTAAATGCGGCGCCTTGATGGCGCTGCTTGGCTTTATGTCAGCACGCGCTTGCTCCATCGGCACCGCTTCACTCATTACACGCGCATCGGCATCAGCACATAAAGCGCATTGGTGTCTTCGCCATCGCGCACAATGGTTGGCGAGCCACTATCTGCCAGTTCAAAGGTTGCCGACTCGCCGTCCAATTGGCCAGTGATGTCCATTAAATAACGGGCGTTGAACCCAATATCCATTGGCGCTGATTGATAGCTCACGCTCAATTCATCGGAGGCACTGCCGCTATCTGGGTTGGACACGGACAGGCTCAAGCGATCGCCTTCGAGGGATAATTTAACAGCGCGCGATTTCTCGCTGGAAATCGCCGACACGCGATCGACGCTTTGGGCGAAGCTTTTGGCATCGACACCCAGCACTTTGTCATTATTCAGCGGAATGACGCGCGTGTAATCAGGGAATTTGCCGTCGATTAATTTCGATGTCAGCACAATATTTGAAAAGGCGAAATTGATTTTGGTCTCAGATACTTGCAAGGACACTTCGCCAGTTTCCTCTTCCAAAAGTTTCTGCACTTCATTGACTGTTTTGCGCGGCACAATAATTGCTGGCATATCAGCGGCACCAACTGGCTGGGCCATTTGCACCCGCGCCAGACGGTGACCGTCTGTGGCAACGGCGCGCAGCAGTGCTTGGCCGTCATCTTCCAGCGCATGCAAATAAATGCCGTTCAAATAATAACGGGTTTCTTCTTGCGAAATCGCAAAGCGGGTTTTTTCAATCAACCGGCGCAAATCGCTACCCAGCAGGGCAAAAGCGACGGGCATTTCATCTTGCGCCATGGCTGGGAAATCTTCGCGCGGCAAGGTTTGCAAAGCAAAAGATGACTTACCGGAAATCAACACCAAACGGCCGCCGGTCTCATCGGTCGACAGCTCCACTTGCGCGCCATCGGGCAATTTGCGAACAATATCGTAAAGCATATGGGCTGGCGCGGTAATGGCACCGGCCTGGGCGACATCGGCTTCGACGCGCTCGCGCATTTCAATTTCTAAATCGGTTGCCGTCAGGCCGAGAGAGCCGTTGTCTGCCTCAAGCAGCACATTGGACAAAATCGGAATTGTATTGCGGCGCTCGACGACACTTTGGACATGATTAAGAGCTTTTAGCAAAGCACTGCGTTCAATTGTGGTTTTCATGCGACCCTCACTCGGCTGGACAAGCGGCTCTATTGAGCCACTCTTGGCTAATGATTTTCGTTATTTTGGCGCGACGCCAATGGCCGCAAGAGGCCGCGAATCACGGCGCCAAAATTCAACGAATCTCTGGTTAAACTATAACAGAATTGCCTAGTAACGGGACTTTTTTTTGTCTAAACCGGCGCCTTGTTTGGTCTAGTTTTCAAGCATCCGACGCAACAGATCGACATCTTCATCAAGTGCCGCATCTTCTTCACGCAATTGCTCGATTTTACGCACCGCATGAATCACTGTTGTGTGGTCTCGACCACCGAATTTTCGGCCAATTTCAGGCAAAGAACGCGTCGTCAATTGCTTTGACAAATACATAGCAATTTGCCGTGGACGGGCCACTGAGCGGGCCCGACGTGCTGACAACATATCGCCCATGCGGACGTTAAAATATTCTGCCACACGGCGCTGAATTTCATCAATGGTAACGCGGCGCTCAGAAGCCCGCAACAAATCGCGCAACACATCTTGCGCCATTTCCAGAGAAATCGGCCGCCCGACGAAAGACGCATAAGCGACGACGCGATTAAGCGCCCCCTCAAGCTCACGAATATTGCTGACAATGCGCTGGGCGAGAAATTCCAAAACCGGTTGTGGAATGGTGGCGTTTTCAGCCCGCGCGGATAGCGTGTCGGCTTTTGACTGCAAAATACCCAAGCGCAATTCATAATCCGTCGGATGAATATCGGCGACCAGACCCCAGCCGAGGCGCGAACGAATGCGCTCTTCAATGCCCTCAAGGTCGCTTGGCGAACGGTCGGCGGATACAATCACCTGCCGGTTGTGGTCAATCAACGCATTGAAAGTGTGGAAGAATTCTTCTTGTGTCGAGTCCTTGCCGGCGATGAATTGAATGTCATCAATCATCAGCACATCGACTTCACGGAATTGTTGCTTGAAAGCCATTGTGTCTTTGAAGCGCAGCGCCCGAATGAACTGATACATGAATTTTTCAGCCGATAAATAAAGCACGGTGCGCGACGGGTCTTGGCGGCGAATTTCCCAGGCAATGGCGTGCATCAAATGGGTTTTACCAAGGCCAACACCGCCATAGAGAAACAGCGGGTTAAAGGCCACTGAGTCGGTGCGCGTCAAACGTTGTGCCGCCGCATGGGCCAGCTCATTGGACTTGCCCACGACAAAATTATCAAAGGTAAAGCGCGGGTCAAGCGGGGCACCCACCTCATCGCGCAAAGGCTGAGCCTCGGCAATTGGGGCGGCTGGCGCGCGCGCCGCTGTGGCCGCCAAGCTTGGTGGCATCATGCGGCTCGGCATGGCTTTTTGTTCGCGCGGGGCTGGTTTTTCTTGCGCCGGCGCCCATTCGGTTTTCATTTCAATATCAATCCGCTTCACGCTGGCGTCTTCGGCCTGCCAATGCTGACGAATGCGCGCCAAATAATGGGCTTCAATCCAACTGCGGACGAAACCGGTGGGTACACGCAAAGTCACGCGGCCGCGTTGAGCGCCTGAGACTTCGAGCAATTTGAACCAGCTGTTGAATGTCGCTTCGCCTAGCTCAGCGCGCAAACGCGAGCGAACGCGGTTCCATTGTTCCTGCAATTCTGGTGATGCGGCGTTATTTTCGAGACCTTGAGTTGATGCAGTCAGCTGCGCTGTCGAGGAAGCTACCTCTTTTTTATCTTCCTTTGGAAGAGCCTTACCGTCGCGCTCGCTCATGCTTATCGTCCCTACTCTACTTCACGCGGCGCACCTGTGCGCTGAAGCGCGTGGCGGCCTTAACCATTTTATTTTCTTAAGATCCAGCCGTTCACACCTCAACCGAGAACCGGTCTTGGATAAACTTGCTCACTTATCTTTTACGAGCACCCCCAGTCCAAGACAAATCCGGTCTTGGAACAAACTCGATAAGCGATTTGATCTCCTCCGAAGCCTAGTCGATTGTTTTAATGAACGTTTTTTTTGAAAGCCATTTTTGCCGTAAAAAACGTGCTGTAAAACCCTCTCCTTGACTAGAAAGACGATACAAATTAGCTGCCGATGGCGCAACGGGAAGGAAACAAGAACAGCAAAAAAAATTCAAAAATTTGTCTTTTTTTGCCGTGTCGCCAATTTGATCATCGGCATTTAGACAAACAAAAAGGGCGCCCGCGAACGGACGCCCTGTTTTAACTTAGTGACGGCAAATTAGCCGACCATCGAAACGCGCTTTGCGAGACGAGACACTTTGCGCGATGCAGCGCGCTTATGTACCAAACCTTTTTGACCGGCTTTGGCAATCAATGGCTGTGCCAAACGCAGAGCTTCTTGGGCTGCGTCTTTATCGCCGCTGGCAATTGCTTCTTCAACCGAACGAATAGAAGAGCGCATACGTGAGCGCTTATCGCGGTTGATCGCCGTGCGACGGGCAATTTTACGAACCATTTTTTTGGCAGAACTTGTGTTGGCCATAATATCTTTCCTGTTTCTTTAGAAACTCATCTGTTTGGCCCGCAAATTATGCAAAGCCTATAATCTGGGCGTTATAAGGTGCCGAATGGCACAGGTCAACCGCCTATTTATTGGTAAATTTCGGCGCCCGTTTTTCAATAAACGCCTGCATGCCTTCGGTCTGGTCATCAAAGGCAAATAGCGAGTGGAAAACCTTGCGTTCAAAATGCACGCCCTCGCGCAATGTCGTCTCATAGGCGACATTCACACAGTCTTTGGCAATCAAAACAGAGGGGCGTGATTTTTCAGCAATCTTCTCAGCCACGCTAATGGCCTCGCTCAATAAATCATCAGCTGGCACAATGCGGCTGACCAGCCCGGTGCGCTCGGCTTCTTCGGCATCCATCATGCGACCAGTTAGGCACATTTCCATGGCTTTGGATTTGCCAACAAAACGGGTCAAACGCTGAGTGCCGCCGGCGCCGGGAATTACCCCAAGGTTGATTTCTGGCTGGCCGAATTTAGCGGTATCCGCGGCAATAATGAAGTCGCACATCATCGCCAATTCGCAGCCACCGCCCAGCGCATAGCCAGCCACTGCGGCAATGATTGGTTTGCGGGCTCGCGCGGCGGCCTCCCAATTGGCTGAAATGAAATCCATGTTCAGCGCATCAGCATAGGTCTTGCCGGACATTTCTTTGATATCAGCGCCAGCGGCAAATGCCTTGGCAGAGCCGGTCAACACCATGCAGCCAATTTCATCATCGGCTTCAAACCCTTGAATGGCATGGGTGACCTCATCCATCAGCGCGCCACAAAGGGCGTTTAAGGCTTGCGGGCGGTGCAACGTAATAAGGCCAACCGCGCCGCGTTTCTCGGAAAGAATATTTTCATATTTCATCAATGTGTCCCCAATTTGAAACCAATTAAACTAAACAAGAGCAGAGCCGCGCTAAGGCGTCGGCGTGAGGTTAAAAACCACCGTCTCTGCGGTAAACGATATTTGCAACATTTCGCTTTCACGCCGGAAAGTCAAGCGATCGTCGGCCCCCGAGGTGACATCCTGCCAACCCAGATTGGGCAAATTCGAGCGATAAAACTGTTTGACCGCCGCCGGCTTAGAAAACCAAGTATTATAGGTCGCTGTCATTTGAATAATGCGCCCCTGCGGCTTGTCGAAAACCAACACCTCATCGACGTTTTCATCCAATTGCGTGGCCAAGGGAATATCTGACGCGGCCGATAAATAATTGTCTTCAGCCATCAGCGGCTGAGCAGCAAATAGCACGGTGGCACAGGCCAGCATCAGGGCAAAAGCAAAACGGGAAAGTAAAGTCATTTGGTTCATTTCAATTATCTTTGACAGGCGGAACAGAAAAAGCTCGACCGGCCCGACTGCACAATGCGTTTCACGCTAGCATGGCAGCCAGCCGTCGAACAAGGTTCATTCGCCCGATCATAGACCCGAAACTGATGCTGAAAATACCCCAGCTCGCCATCGCTGGCGGCAAAGTCGCGCAGTGTTGACCCGCCGGCATCAATCGCCGCCTGCAAAACTTGCCGCACCGCTGGCACCAGACGCTCAAACCGCGCCAGGCCGATATTACAGGCCAAGCGCTTGGGGCTGATGCCCGCCATGAATAAGGCTTCACAGACATAAATATTGCCAAGCCCTGACACCACGCGCTGATCGAGCAGGACATTTTTAATCGGGCTTTTGCGCTGGCGACACGCCGCCACCATATGCGCGGCATGAAAATCATTGCTCAATGGTTCAGGCCCGAGATGGGCCAAAAATGGCGTATTATTGGGCCCGCCATCGACCAAATCCATAAACCCGAAACGCCGCGGGTCGGCGTAGGTCAGCA
>JAHEGN010000038.1 GCA_024645085.1 Rhodobiaceae bacterium | reverse complement strand
GCCCGCCCCTAATAACCAATTCTTTTGGAGGGAAATGAAATGAAAACCCAATTGTTAACAACAGCCCTGACACTGAGCCTCGTGGCCAGTGCGGCTATGGCAGATGTTCCTGCCAATGTAGCCAATCGTCTGGGTCAAGATCTGACACCAATGGGGGCCGAAAAAGCTGGCTCTGATTCAGGTGTCGGCAGCTGGAGCGGTGCGTCGATCGACGGTTCTGCTTTGCTGCAAGGCTATGATGGTGGCGCGCTGCCAAATCCGTATGCGTCTGACAAGCCGCTATACACGATTACAGCTGCCAACGCCGGTGACTATGATGCGCAATTGACCACTGGTCAAAAAGCATTGCTGGCAACCTATCCTGACACTTATAAGCTGAATGTTTATGAGTCTCGTCGTAGCTGCACATATCCTGATTTCGTCTATAAAGCCGCTAAGCGGAATGCCGAAGTTGGTAAAGTCGTTGATGGTGGTAATGGTATCTCAGAGTCAATTATGGCTTCACCATTCCCAATCCCGTCTTCAGCGCTTGAAATCGTTTGGAACCACACATTGCGTTATCGCGGTGAGCGGGTTGCACGTGACTTCAACTATGCTGCGCCAACAGCCAATGGTGATTACACATTGACTTATACGCGTGACGAGATTGTGTTTAGTTATTCAGATGCGCAAAATTCGCGTGCTGAAGACCTTGACAATATTTCAATCTGGTTTGTGGCTTACACATCTGCGCCTGCACGTCGTGCCGGTAACGTTGTGCTTGTGCACGAAACATTGAACATGGCGAAAGAAGGCCGTAAAGCCTGGACATATAGCCCAGGTACACGTCGCGTGCGTCGTGCGCCAAATATCGCTTATGACAATCCAGTGACCAATGGTGATGGTCTGGGTACATCTGACCAGTATGATGGTTACAATGGTGCGCCTGATCGTTATAACTGGACTGTAGCTGCTAAAGCCGAGAAACTTTCTCAGCAAAACAACTATCAGGCCGTTCTGACACCATATGAAGAGCTGCTTCAAGCTGGCCACGCCAACCAAGACGTGATGCGTTATGAAATGCGTCGCCAATGGGTTGTCGAAGGCAATCTGAAGGGCAACGCCCGTCACATTTATGCCAAGCGCGTATTGCGCATGGATGAAGACAGCAATCAAATGAGTGCTGGCGAAATGTATGACGGTCGTGGTGAGCTGTGGCGGATCCAAGAAATTGGTCAGGCCCCTGACTACCGTCCAGAAGCACAAGTGTGCTGGACAACCGGTGGTGAGTTCACCTATGACCTTCTGGCTGGCCGTTACCTCGGTCTGGCTATGAAGTCTGGCCGTCCAGCCAACTTCGTAACCGGTCTGGAACGTCTGACAAAAGACTACTACACACCAGCTAACGTCCGTCGTCTCGGCCGTTAATCTGAACTGTGTGAAGACTTTGAGGGCGGTGCTTCGGCACCGCCCTTTTTGTTTGCTTGAAGCAAATTTATCGGCTTAATTATTCGGGTGTAACTTCATGAGGTTGTCCATGCCAATTTTAATCCGCCTATTTGTTGTTTTCGGTTTGACGCTTGCCGCGCAAGCTAAAGTGCCGCCTGAACAAGCCAAACGGCTTAGCGAAGATCTAACGCCGCTGGGCTCAGAGAGGGGCGCCAATGCCGATGGTTCAATTCCTGCATGGACCGGCGGTCTATCGTCACCACCTGAAGGGATTGGCTATGTTAAGGGTGAGCACTTGCCTGACCCTTTCGCCGCCGATAAGCCATTGTTTCGGGTGACAGGTGCGAATACCAATAAATATGACCAATTCATCACCCGTGGCCAGAAAGCGCTGCTCGAGCGCCATGATACTTATTTCATGGATGTTTATCCAAGCCGCCGCAGTTGCGCTAACCCCGAGCACGTCTATAAGGCAGCTCAGAAAAACGCCCTTGTTGGCGAGTTGGTGGCCGAGGGCAATGGCGTGGCCGAAGCGATTATGGCTTCGCCTTTTCCGATTCCCAATAATGGTTTAGAAATTGTCTGGAACCATACATTGCGCTATCGCAGCCATAAATTGCAGCGCGAATTCACCGCCATTCCGGTCAATCAAAGTGGCGATTATTATCAAATTACCGTGCATGATGATGCGATTTTCAACTGGTCGGACCCGCAAATGACGCGGGCCGAAGATTTGGACAATGTGTCCATTCTCTATCTACTGCAGACCAAAGCACCGGCCCGCTCGGCTGGCTATGTCGTGCTGGTGCAAGAGACCTTAAACATGGCGATAGAGTCGCGCCGCGCCTGGACCTATAGCCCCGGCACCCGCCGTGTGCGTCGTGCGCCGACGATTGCCTATGATAATCCGGGCACTAATTCCGACGGCATCACCACTTCGGACAGTTTTGGCGGCTATAATGGCGCTCCTGACCGTTTCGATTGGACCATGCGCGCACGGTCAGAAAAATTTATTGCCTATAATAATTTTCGGCGGATTAAGTCGTCCTATGACGAATTGACCGGCCCGAAACATATCAACCAAGACGTTATGCGCTATGAAAAGCACCGCGTGTGGGAGGTTGAGGGCAATTTGAAAGAAGAGTTCCGCCATGTCTATGCCAAGCGCGTGTTCTATATTGACGAGGATACGAAAGGCATTGTGGCCACAGAAATTTACGATGGTCGCGGGCAATTATGGCGCGTGCAAGAGCTTGGCGGCGGGGTTGCCTATGATGTGCCGCTATGCGGTGGCTCGGGAGATACGGTCTATGATTTGATTGTCGGCCGTTATCTGATGCTTGGTTTGGTCAATGAGGAAAAGCCGATTGATTTTCAGGCCGATCATCTCGATCCAGACCGCTATACGCCGGCCAATGTGCGCCGTTTGGGACGCTAAGGAAAACGTCTTGGCTAAATTTATCGGCGGGACGATTTGCCGCTTGCACGCGGCGAATTCAACGCCTATTCTGTCACCTCAAATAGCGGTCGGGAGCTCGCTTCAGGGAGAAAAACTATGACATTTTCGTCACTTAATGCATTTTTTGCTAAGTCTGTAACACTAACTGCATCATTGGCTTTTGCCGCAACAGCGTCGTTTTCGACAGCATTGGTCGCGAGCCAGCCAAGCTTTGCAGTGGAACCGTATGAATATGCCACGCCAAGCGACAAAGCGACGGAAGCTTTATTGCTTGATGTTGCCAAAATCGGCACGCGTTTGGTGGCAGT
>JAHEGN010000002.1 GCA_024645085.1 Rhodobiaceae bacterium | reverse complement strand
GTCCATGAATTCAGCTTCATATTTGGCATATGTATCGCGGTCGTGAATGCTTAATTCAGCGATTAAATAAACGCTCATACTGGCTCCTAAGACTAAGCTCTTTAAGCTGACGCGCCATCCCATGCGGCAATCGTGGTGCGGTGCAGACGACGCGCATAGCCATCATAGCCGCCACTGGCGCGGTGCAAGACAGACCGATTATCCCACATTAGCAAATCACCCTTGTGCCATTGATGACGATAGATGAACTCTTCGCGGCCTTGCCATTCTTGCAATTCAATGAGCAGCGGCCAGCTCTCTTCCGCATCCATGCCTTCAATGCCAATAATATAGCCAAATGTCGAAAACAGCCCCAAACGGCCAGTTTCCGGATGCGCTCTAATCAGCGGGTGCAACATGGTCTGTTTGGCGTCCTCAGAGGGTCGAATATCCATACTGCGGTCGCTGGCGGCGTCGTCATCGCCGTAAGAGCCTTCCGGCGCATAGGCCAATTGCGCCGAATGAATGGCCTGTTTGCCTTCAATTTTGGTGCGCAAATCATCTGGCATGGCATCGAGCGCCATATGTTGATTGGCAAAAAATGTGTCGCCGCCTTGCGGTGGAATGGTGATGCCATAAAGACAAGTGCCCGCCGGAGGACGCGCTTGGAAGCTCCAATCCGTATGCCAGTTCTCGGCAAAAATCGGCGCCGTCTCCTCGGCTGCACGCTGCACGGCAATGACATGCTGACGGCCCTCAATCGGAGCAATGAAGGGGTCATCGCCGAAATTACCAAAGTTTAAGGTAAAGCGTTCCAAATCATCATCGCTCAAATCTTGGTCGGCAAAACATAGCACGTGATGTTCTAACCAGGCGGTGCGGATTTCTTTGACCAACGCCTCGTCAAGCGGCTTGGACAGGTCGAGGCCGGTCACTCTGGCGCCGCAGGCTTGCCCTGATTTGGTAATATTAAGTGTCATTTTAATCCCCTTTAATCAGCCTAAATTGTGTCATTTTTCGCCGCTATTGGCAAGCCGCGCCGCCAGGCGCCAAGCCATACAGAGCCAGCGATAATCATGCCATAAACCACCATGCCGAAGGCGATGAGTTGGAATAAACCTTCGGTAGTGACGGCGTCATATTGGTATAAAATCAGACCGCTTGTGAGGACGATAAAAAAGCGCACGACATTGCCAAAGGCGGCCCAAAATACCCGTCCGGTGCCTTGCGAGGCGAAATATAAACATAAGCCAAGGCCGAAGAATGCGTAAAATGGCGCCACCACTTGCAAATATAGCCGTGCCGCATCGCGGGCCAATTGATTGTCGGTAAAGGCATTCGATAAAAGCGCTGGGAATAGGGCAAAAAACAGACCGACCCCGCCGGTTACCACGGCCGAGGCCAGGCCGCCGGTCCAGCCAATGCGATGTGCGCGATCAATTTTACCGGCGCCATAATGCACGCCAATCATATTTATACAGGCGGCGCCAATGCCAAAAATGATCGGAATCATGATGAATTCCAAACGCGCGCCAATGCCATATCCGGCCAATATTTCTGGCCCCAGTCGGGCGGCAAAGGCTGATACGGCAATACTGGTGCCAATCATCGATAAAGAGCCGATGGAGGCGGTTAGGCCAATGCTCAAAATCGCTTTGAAATATTTGACGTCAATGGCGATGCCGGTAAACCGTAGACGAATTTTTCGGTTGGCGTGCATCAAATGATAGGCTTGCCCTAAAGTGCTGACGCTCATACCTAAAAGCGCTGCATAGGCGGCGCCTTTAATCCCCATCGCCTGCATCAAACCGGCGCCCGATATGAAAATAATGCCGGTGACCACTTGCACCAGCGAGCCAGCAACGGTCCAAGCGGCGGTGGCTTTCATTTCTCCCAAACCGCGCAAAATACTGCCCAATGTATTGGCCAGCCAGACCAGCACGACGCCAGTAAAAAAGATTTGTGAGTAAGACAGGGCTTGTTCAAGCACCGCTTCTTGGGCGCCAAGGAGGGTGAAAATCTGCCCGCCGAGGGTCAAAAATAAAATCGCGAAAAATGTCGACATGCCAAGCGCCACAAGAATCGCATGAAAGGCAATCGCCTCAGCTCCCTCAATGTCATTACTGCCAGCATGGCGCGCCATCAGACCGGAAATTGCCCCGCCAATGGCGCCAGCCGATAACATGCCCATCATCATGAACATCGGAAATACCAAAGCTAAACCAGCCAGCGCAATCACCCCATGCAAGCCAACAAAATAGGCTTCGGTTACGGAGGTCATCATCGACAAAACCATAGCAATGGCATTGGGGGTCGCCAGGATGAACATGGTCTTACCAATCGGTGCGGTAAGTAGCGGGTGTTCGGATAATGTGTTTGACATGAGACCTCACAAAACAAAGAGCGCCACTGTAGCTTCTGATGCAAAAATACCGAAACGATAAATCTATTGTCGCGGCGCGCTTAGTCATGGATAATGCGAGCCTGCAAACACAATAAGGGAGAGAGCCATGCAAAATGTCACCGACTATATGAGCGAAGCCAATAAAAAAACCTGGGAAATCGAAGGGCTGGCCGCTGGCACACCGCTGCGCGATATCCAATCGGTGGGCATTATTGGTGGCGGCACAATGGGTGGCGGCATTGCCATGAACTTTGCCACAGCTGGCATTCCAGTCACCCTTGTAGAGACCAAAGCTGAGGCGCTGGAGCGCGGGCTTGGGGTCATCCAAAAAAACTACCAACGCAGTGCCGATCGTGGACGGTTTCCGCAAGAAGAAGTTGGCGTGCGGATGAATAATATCACCGGCACATTAGATTTCGAGGCGCTGGCCAGTTGCGATTTGATTATCGAGGCGGTGTTCGAAGACATGGATTTGAAAAAAACGATCTTCACCAATCTTGATAAAGTGTGCAAACCGGGTGCCATTTTGGCGACCAATACATCGGCCTTAAACATTGATGAAATTGCCGCCGTTACCAAACGACCGCAAGATGTCATTGGGTTGCATTTTTTCTCACCAGCCAATGTGATGAAGCTTCTCGAAATTGTCCGGGCTGATGAAACCGCTGATGATGTGGTGGCAACCTCTATGGATCTGTCGAAGAAAATTGGCAAAATCGCCGCCCTGGTTGGGGTGTGCCCCGGCTTTGTTGGCAATCGTATTCTCGCCAGCCGCCAGATTCAGGCCATGGAAATGGTCAATCGCGGGGTCATGCCATGGGACGTCGACGCTGCCTTTAATGAATTTGGTTTCAAAATGGGGCCGTTTCAAATGTCTGACCTTGCCGGTCTGGATATTGGCTGGAAAAAAGGCGCAAAAACCGCCAGCCCTATTCGTGATGCGCTGTGTGAAATGGATCGTCGCGGTCAAAAAACCGGTGCTGGCTATTATGATTATGACGAGAACATGCAGCGCCTGCCATCTGAGGTGACGATGCAAATCATCGAAGAAGTGACCGGCATTGCGGCCGGTGCCGGCAGTCTGTCATCGGATGAGATTATTGAGATTTGCGTTTATCCAATGATCAATGAAGCGGTGAAAATTATGGAAGAGAATAAAGCCCAGCGGGCCTCTGACATTGACGTGATTTGGGCCTATGGCTATGGCTGGCCAGCCGATAAAGGCGGGCCAATGTTTTATGGCGACCAAATCGGCGCTGATAAAATTCTCGCACGCATGGAAAAATTAGCGGCTGAAAACCCGCGGTTTGCACCCGCTGAGACGTTGAAAACATTGGCCGCTTCGGGTGGTAAATTTACCGAACTGAACACGGGCGGGTTAAAAACTGGCGGCCAATAAACCGCCCCTTATGTTGCGAGATAGCCGATGAGTAATTTAGACCAGCTCCTTGAGGGCTATAAAAATAGCTGCGATATTTATCGTCATATTGATTTGCGCTTGCTGAGCAATGAAAATGGCGTGTTCCGATGCAAGGCGCCGCTGAATAAACAGACCAAGAACCATGTCAATATGATGCATGCCAGCGTGCTTTTCGCCATTGGTGAAATGCTTGGCGGCATGGTGTGTTCGCAACATATCGCCAAGCCGGAAAAATTTCAGCCAGTGGTGCGCGACTTCAAAGTTGATTTCAAAGCACCGGCTTTCACCGATGTCACGGCTGAGGCGTTCTTCTATGCGGCGCAGGCGGTTGAGATGAATCAGCAGCTCGAAGAAAGCGGCCGGTTTGACTTCCAATTGGCCGCCACTTTGACCGATGACAATGGTCAATTGGTTGCCGAAACGCTTGGCAGTTACGCCATTCGCAATTTCATGGGCGGCTAACGGCTTTTCGGCAAACGTTCAATCTGGTGCGGTCCGGCTAAAACATCATCGCGGGTCAACGCCACCGGACGGAAAGTTTCAGCCGCAAAAAGCGGCGCTTGGTCGGCATAATGCGGCGACTGTGGGCGCGTCGAGGCGGCGCCAAAATTATGCACCATGCCGGCGCTTTGCTTGCCGTTTTTATCCCATTGGCTGTAAACCACCAGACCATCACCGGCCACGGCCTTTAACCGACCATCGGGGTCAGCAATGCCGTAAATCGCGCGCAACACATCAGGACCACCGCCTAAAGCAAGGTCCGCTCCGCCGTGTCGCAACCGATTAACCTGCGCCCAAAGCGGGTCGAGGCGGCCAAAATGTTTTTGCAAATTATCGAGGCACTCATTGTAAACTGGCAAAATATCCGGTGCTGGCTTGCCCTTTTGCTCGGCTTTCCATTCGGCCGACAAAAGACAAACGGCCAGGGCGGCAGCCCGATTGTCGAGCTCTGTGGTGCCGTCCCAGCTATTGAGTAGGGTCTGACCGCGCTCTTGAGGGCTTTCGGCATCAAATTCTAAATTACTGATTTGATCGACATAACGCCGCGCCCGCGATGTCGGATGATAGGTTTTATCCCATTTCACCGCTAGAAAATCAGCCTCGGTCAGCCGCGATTTGGCTGCCAGCATGGCCAGACCTTGGTCGGCCCGATTGGTCATGCGGGTCTGAAACCCGAGGCTTTCAGCATAATCAGCGCGGCGCAAATTATCCGCCGTCGCGGTGACGTTAAATGGGGTTTGATTGGCGCTCAGCAGATAGCCAGAGGCCGGATTGGTAATTTGCGGCATGTCCTCAAAGCCGATTTGGCTTTGCCAAATCAAATCGCTGCGGTCGCCGGGCAGATATTTGCGCCAATCCCAACCGTCGGCGCGTTCAGGAATTTTGCCATTATGCAGAAAATACACATTGCCTTTGGCATCAGCATAAACAAAGTTGAAAGAGACAATGGCCTGCATGGCCATAGCGGCTTTGAACTCGTCAAGCGAGCGTGCCTTATTCATCGCCAGCCATTGCGCTGGTTGGCGCAATTCTTTGTGACCGGCAAACCGCAAAGCATAAGTGCCGTGGCTGGTTTCAATGGCGGGCCCGTGTTGGCTGGCTAAAGCGGTGCGCGGAATCGGGACAAATAAATTGCCAATAACTTTCAGCTTCAGCCAAATCGTCCGCTTGTCGAGCGGCAGCGATTGGCCGTCGAGCATGTAATGATCATCATTTTCTGGGTCGCGGGTTAGCTTGTAAGTATCGACCAAATCTGGCTTATTAACCGTCACCCCCCAGCCAATATCTGGATTGAAGCCTTTTGAAATAAACGGACTGCCGGGAAATAGGCCGCCATGCATGTCCCAGCCTTCTTGGCTTTTGACATGTGCCTCATACCACGCCACCGGGCCACTCAACGGTTGATGCGAGTTAATGATAATACGGGTCGCGCCATCGGCCGATTTGCGCTGGTTCACCGCAAAAGCATTGGAGCCAACCGGCAGGCCACTGGCGCCGATTTTTTGGCTAATCGGACTGCTGGCTGGCGGATGAGCCAATTCGCGCTGCGGGCTGTCCGCGAACAGCTCAACAACATGGCTTTCAAAGCCGTAAAATAATAAATGTTGCAGGGCAAAACCAGTGGCCAAATCTTCTACCGTCATTGGGAAAAAGGCTGGGTTCATCTCGCCTGGATGTTGCGCCGCATAATAATTGACGCCATCGGCATAGGCCTGCAAATGGGCCCGCAGGGCTGGCGTAATTTGCTTGTCGAGATTGTTGGCGACATGGGCGCGGGTATCGAGCCAGCCGACCAGAAAATCAATGGCCAGCCCGTCCATGCCCAAAGAGCGACCCAATTGGCCGCGATAAAATGGAATGAGACCCTGCATGGTTTTAAAGTCATCTTGCGCATGTGCATAGGCCAAGCCAAAGGCGACGTCGACATCGCGCGGGCCGTAAATATGCGGCACGCCAAAACCGTCGCGGATAATCTCAACATCATAAGCATTGGCTGCATCAAGCGCGGCGCTGCGGTTCCAATGGCGGCCTTCCCATAATTGCAAAGCAAGACTGGCGCTTGTCGCCAGCAAGGCGACGGTTAACACACTGACGGCAATCCGATTTATCCATTTCATCACACGCGCTCCAAGATTACCCCTCGTTTTTAGGTGGTTTTTGGGGTCAGGCAAATCAAAATCGCTGCGTCGGGCAATAAAATTTGCAAATCTCGCGCTTGGCTTATAGCCTTTATTTATCAGCTGATGATTGAGGAGAGCGGCGATGAACCGGCGCAAATTATTGCAAGCGATTGGCGGCACCACTTTGGCGTCGTATTTTTCCGGTGCCGCAGAGGCGCAAAATGTGGCGCCGCCTGCTGCGACTTCCGGCTGGCAAAATTGGTCGAAATCTCTGCCGTCTTCGGGAGCGCAGATCACTGCGCCGCGCGACCTTGCTGGGCTGAAACAATTAATCACCTCGGCTGACGGGCCTGTGCGTCCGGTCGGGGCGGGCCATAGCTGGATGCCCTTGGTGCCAAGCGATTACGCTATCGTCAAACTCGATCATTTTGCCGCCGTCAGCGATATTGACACAAAGGCGCAAACCGCATGGATTGGCGCCGGTGCGCGGCTCCATGATGTGTCGCCAATTTTGGCGCAATCTGGACTGGCGTTTCGAAATTTAGGTGATATTGACGTGCAAACATTGGCCGGTGCGACAAGTACGGCGACGCATGGAACGGGCCGCAATTTGAGCTGTCTGTCGGCTGAGATTCTTGGCCTTCGCATGGTTACGGGCGATGGCGATGAGATTGAAATCAGCGCCACACAAAATGCCGATATGTTGGCTGGTGCGCGCGTTGGCCTTGGCAGTCTTGGGGTGCTAACGGAGATAAAAATGCAATTGGTGGCGCGCCATAAATTGCACCGCCGCGTCTGGTTTATGCCGCATGACGCACTTTTGGCGCAGGCCAATAAGCTTTGGGAGACGCACCGCAATTTTGAATTTTTCTATATTCCATTTTCCGGCATGAGCATGTGTATTGCGCATGATGAAACGCAAGCTGCTGATACACCACGGGCCGCCGATGAGAGCGATGATGCGGTGGCACAATTAAAAGCCTTACGCGATTATGTGGCGTGGTTTCCGGCCTTGCGCAAACGGCTTTTGGGCTGGGCCATTGGCGCCGCGCCGGAAGAAAATGTGGTTGGCGAAAGCTGGCAATTGCTATCGAGCGCGCGCAATACATTGTTTAATGAGATGGAATATCATTTGCCTGAAGACGTTGGTTTGGCGGCCTTGGAAGAAGTGCGCCATTATATTGAAGCGCACCGCGCTGATGTGTTTTTCCCTTTCGAAACGCGAATGACACAGGCTGATGATAATTGGCTGTCGCCGTTTCAAGGGGCGCGGCGCATGTCGCTTGCGGTGCATTGCTATCACGCTGATGAGTATCAATTTTTGTTCACCCATGTGGAACCGATTTTGCGCAAATATGGCGGGCGGCCGCATTGGGGAAAATTGAACAGCCTTAGCGGCAGCGATTTTGCTGCCCTCTATCCACAGTGGCAGGCCTTTGCTGATATGCGCCGTCGCCTCGACCCGCGCGGCCGCATGTTGAATCCTTATTTGACCCGCTTGTTTGATGGTGCCGCATGAGCCGTTTGACGCGCGAGTATTTTATTGGCCTGCAAAAAGCCCTGCATAAAAAAGCCATAGGCGAGCCGGTGCTGGTCATTGATATGCCACGATTGAACCGCAATATTGATAAGCTGCGGGCTGATTTGCCGGCCGATATGAATTATCGGATTGTTGCCAAATCCTTGCCAATTCCGAATTTGCTGAGCCATATCGCCAAGCGCGCCCATACCAATCGGTTTATGAGTTTTAATGCGGTGATGACGCGGCAAGTGCTCGACCATATACCAAAGGCTGATGTTTTGCACGGCAAGCCATTTACGGTGGCGGCGGCGGCGCAGTTTTTGCAAGATTTGCCAATATCGCGGCGCGCTCAGGTCAAACAAATTCAATGGTTGATTGATAGTCCGGCGCGTTATCAACAATATGCCAATCTGGCGCGCAAAACTGGCCATGACTTGCAGCTTAATTTGGAAATTGACGTCGGCCTGCACCGCGGCGGATTAACGCCCGGACCAGAATTAGAAAAACTGCTGCAAGCGCTGGCCGCCAATCGGCAATGTCATTTGGCGGGCTTTATGGGTTATGAACCGCATTTGCCCAAACTGCCCAATTTACAAGGCTGGCCAGCTCGCGCCAAAAATGGCGCCTGGGCGCTTTATGGCGCGGCGCTTGACCAAGCACGGGCTGTTTTCGGCGCGGCACATGTCGCCAATATGACGCGCAATATGGGCGGCAGTCCGACCATACGCATGTATAAAAACACTGATTTGGCCAATGAGCTTGCGGCGGGGTCTGCGCTTGTTAAGCCCACTGATTTTGACACGCGATTATTGCGGGTTTTTGAGGCGGCTAGTTTCATTGCCGCACCGGTGCTGAAAGTCAGCCGCAAGGTGCATTTTCCAGCTGCTGAATTTGCCGACGGCCTAATGGGCACGCCGCCATCTGAGACTAGTATTTTTACCCATGGCGGTTATTGGATGGCAACGCCGGTATTTCCTAAAGGGCTGGCCTATAATGATATTTTTGGCCGCTCAACCAATCAGGATTTTATGACTGGTCCGGCCAAGCTGGCCATTGAGCCAGATGATTTTATCTTTTTGCGCCCGCATCAAAGCGAAGCGGTATTTTTGCAATTTCCGAAAGTGGCAGTGTTTGATGGCCGCAAAATTAGCGATATTTGGGCGCCGTTCAGCGTCTCAGCATAGGGAGTTTGAGATGAAACTTTATCCGCCATTTTTGGTGCTCATTGGCATTTTAGGGCAGATTATTGTCGGCCAATTCGTCCCCATAGAACCAGTTTTGGGGCCGGTTTGGCAGACCATTGGCATTGGTTTGGTGGTGCTTGGTTTGGTGGTGATTTTTGCCATTAGTCGTTCTTTCCGTCAGGCGGAAACGACAATTATTCCCGATGGCGCGCCGTCAATTTTATTGCAAACCGGCTTATTCACCATGTCGCGCAACCCGATTTATGTTGGCATGGCGGTGATTTTATCAGGCACCGCTTTATTGACCGCGCATATTTGGGCTTTCGTTTTTGTGGTGTTTTTTGTGGTCGCCGTTGACCGCCTGTGGATTGCCAAAGAAGAGGTCAATTTGGAAGCCGAGTTTGGTCAGCAATATCGTGATTATAAACAGCGCGTGCGCCGCTGGCTTTAACGGGCCGGATAGCGGATCGACACGCGAGCGATATTTTTCGGCGGATTGAATAATGTGCTGCTGACTTCATGCATTTGATTGGGTTCCAACGAGTGGCCGCGTCCGGTGACCCGCCAACTGGCCAATGTCTGATCTTGCGCATCCAGCAGCACAATATAAAAACTCTCAATGGCGCCTTTGCGAAGACCAGTATTAGCGAATTGCACATAAACTTTGGCGGCACTGCCATAATTGTCAGTGATAATTTCATGGCGCACCTCGCCAATGCGTATGTTTGATTGTGCGATGGCTGGTGCCGTTGGCGCAGCTTGTTTCTGGCGAGGCCGGTCAATTTGCAGATAGGCCATAAAGCCAGCCGCCACCAAGGCAGCCAGCAAGAATAATTTCCAGCTCAAAGATAAAAACCGGCGACCGAAAGACACGCGGTCAACGGCCACAACCGGCACCGTATCTTTGATGACCGGAGCCGGCGTCGAGACTGAATCTGATACTGAATCTGATGCTGAGGCCGGTTCAGTTTTGCCTTCTTCTGTGCTCTTGGTTTTATTCTGCGCCTTATTGTCTGCTTTGCCCTTGGGCTTTTGGCTTGGTGCCGCTGTCGCCGGTGGCGGGCTAACAACTGGGTCACCCATATCCGCCTTGATGAAAGCAGCAATCGCTTCTAGAGCTTGCGAATCTGGCGTTTTTTCGGCGTTTGCAGCGGCTTCGGTTTGGCCGCTGGCGGTCGCATCATCTTTGTAATCGGGACGCAACCACGCTGGCAGGGCGCCAAACTCATCGTCAATAATCGGCAAGTCATCTGGCGCTGGCGTCGCAACTTCTTCAAAGGCGGCGGCTAATTCGGGCACATTAATCGTCGTTGCAATGGTGCTGGCAAAAGCTTCGGGGCTGGCCCGATGATTGGGTTCAAATTTACTCTGACAAGATGTGCAGGTGATACGCACATAGGGGCTGGTTTTGACCGCTTGGTCAAAATCTTTGGTGAGCACAGCTCCGCGCTGCCCGCATTCGGGGCATTGAAAATGCGTTTCTGTTTCGGATTGGAATAAATACACCTGATCTGCCCCTGTTGCGTAGAAGATACCAGTGATGCCGCCTTGAATTCAAGACGTTAAGTTTTTCTCCACCAAACCGAGCTGGCGTGCTACACCGAGAGCTGAAATATGGGGTTCACGATGCGGCAATATTTTGTACTTTTGAGTTTGATTTTTGGCCTGACCAATATCGCCCATGCGGCGCCTGATAGCGGCACGCTTGCGCAATTTTCTTTGCCGTCGATTGACGGCGGCACATTAGATTTGGCGCAGTTTAAGGGCAAAACCGTGCTCATCGTTAACACCGCTTCGCAATGTGGTTTCACGCCGCAATATGAGGGTTTGCAAAGCCTGTGGGAAGAATATCAAGGTCGTGGCCTAGTTGTGCTGGGTATTCCCAGCAATGATTTTGGCACGCAAGAGCCGGGCAGTAAGGACGAGATTAAAGAATTCTGTAGCGTCAATTTCGATATTGATTTTCCAATGAGCGATAAGCTGGTTGTCAAAGGCGATGAAGCGCATCCGCTCTATCAGTGGCTGCGCGCCGAGCTCGGCAATGGCAGCCGGCCAAAATGGAATTTCTACAAATATCTGATTAATGCCGAAGGCAAACCGGTGACTTATTTCTCATCCATGACCAAGCCAACTTCTTCGCGTATGCGCAAAGCCATTGAAGCCAATTTGGTTAATTAGCCCCGTCGACGTCAAAGGCGGTTTTGCGCGCTTGGTTCCAATAGCGGAAAAATCTTTTCAAATCAGCTGGCCCATCAAGGGTCACAAATGGCTCATCGTCAATCTGCGTCAGCTCATGAGTGGCGCTAAGCTCTTGCATGATTTTTTGCAATGCGGGATTAGGGCTGGTGCCGGTGTAAATTTTCTGCGCCGCCGCCGCTTCAGCCAATTGCCCAAGCAATGCCATCATATCGCCGCGATAAATATCGACCGGCAATTGGCATATGGTTTCATATAAAAACACCCGCCGTTTCAGACTATAGCCAGCCACATCAAAATAGGCGTCATCCCAGATGAAGATGGCCGTTGCGTCATCGCTGGCATGCGCAAATACCGGATGGGTGGCGCGTAGCATATCTTCGTGAAGCCAGATTAAATCAGCCATTCAGGGCCTCACTATGGGGAAATAATCTGGCTGCCAGAGCGTCATAACTATCGTCGAAATCGACATTGTCATGGGCCGCGCAAGGGGCCACGGAACCGGCAAATTTTTGTAAATTCTCAAGGTTGAAAAAATAGGGCTTATTGGAAAATGTGCTGGCCACCCATTGAAAAGACAGATTATTGCTGGCCGGGTCACCATCTAACAAGTGAGTAAGGAAAAACTGCGCCCCAGCCTGCCAAGCGATATGGCGCCAATGGACAATATAAGCGGCCAAATACATGCGCGCGTGATTGTGCAAATAGCCAGTGTCGATTAATTGTTTGATGAAAAAATTCATCGCCGCGCTTGGAGTGCGCGCTTGGCGGATATCCTCGGGCAGCTCGGTGGCATAATGATCGGCCGAATAGCCGGTTTTATAAGGCTCAATATCGCGCCAGATTTTGGCTGGCGACTGATGATAAATTCGCTGCCAAAAATCGCGCCAAGCGAGCTCTTGCACGAATTTTTCGACCTGTTTAGGTGCGCCCTGCTGAATCGCCAGATTGCGGGTCTCATTCAGCGTCACAATGCCGTGGCGAATATAGGGCGATAAATAAGACACCGCCCCGTCGAGATAATTACGGCTGCTGCCATAGCTTTGCGCGTCGAGCTGGGCTAAACGAGCGGCCCCAGCTTGGCGACCGCCAACGGTCTGGCTGACAGGCGCATCGGCAAGTTCAGGTGAAAGGGCGCGCACATAATCAATCAGGGCGGCGCGGTCGGCGAAAATTTTTTGCAGTTTCTCCATCATCTCACAGAGATAATCCGATGGCGGGATTCGTCCAGTCGGTATGATGTTTTTCATTGGCAAGCGGGCGTTAGTATGGTTTGACTTGGCTTGCAAAAAGCCAGTCTCATCAGGCACAGCGGGGGCAGACCATGTTCACATCATTGGGGGTGATTGCCCCAGTCATTGCGATTATTGCGACCGGATTTTTGGCGGCGATATTTGGTCTGTTTTCGGCGCAACAAGTCGCCACCATGAATCGCATTGTGTTTTTAATTGCCGCACCCGCCTTGCTGTTTCGCAATGTCGTGCTGACGCAATTCCCCGAGCTCATCCCTTGGGGCCTGTTCATTTCTTATTACGGCGCCATGTTTGTTTGTCTGGCCCTGTCGCTGGTCATCAGTCTTGTGGTGTTTGCCAAGCGCCGCCAAGCCGAGCGGGTGATTATTGCTTTTGGCAGTTGTTTTTCCAATACGGTGATGTTGGGGATACCAATTATTCTGACGGCTTTTGGTGCGGCGGCCAGTTTGCCGCTGTTTCTCATCTTGGCGTTTCATGGGCTTTTGGTGTTCAGCGTCGGCACATTTTTATTGGAGCTAAGCACCCGACCGCAGATTGATTGGCGGCGGCTGGGGCCGGAGTTTGTGCGCAGTATGGCCAGCCAGCAGATTATTATTGCCTTATTAGCTGGGGTGGTTTGGAATTTTACCGGCATTGGTTTAACGCCAGTGGTTGATCAATTTTTGGCGCTTTTGGGGCAGTCGGCGATTCCTTTGGCCTTATTGGCTGTTGGCGGCTTATTGGCGCGCACGCCGTTTCGCGCCTCGCTGTCGGGCGCTGCCTATATGAGTGTTTTCAAATTAGTGCTCATGCCAATAATGGTTTTTGCCAGCGCTCGTTATCTGTTCGACTTGCCGCCAATATGGGTGGCCAGTGTGACACTTTTATCGGCCATGCCAACTGGCGTGTTCACTTCCGTGTTTGCCAATCGTTATCAGGCGGCCGAGCAAGAAGCCTCGAGTGCTATTGCCCTGTCTAGCGTGGCCGGCATTGTGACCATTTCAGCATGGTTGATTATTTTCCAAGATTTGATTGTCACGCCATAAGCCCAGCACGAAAAAGGGCGCTTGCGACCAGCACAAGCGCCCCTCAAATTTAGCAATTTGGGTTTGGCTATTCGCCCTTCCAAACAGGTGCACGTTTCTCAGCAAATGCGGTCGCGCCTTCGCGGGCATCCTTTGAGGTGAACACTGGATCCATAATGGCTTGTTGACGCTGCCAAATTTCATCATGTGGCCAGGTTTTATATTCCTGCATGATTTTTTTCGTGGCTGCGGTCGCCAATGGGCCATTGCAGGCAATGCGGGCGGCCAATTTTTTGGCCCCTTCAAGAGCTTGGCCAGTTGGCACAACTTCATTGATCAAACCAACCTCAAGCATGCGCTGGGCGGTATAATGATCACCTGTTAAAGCCATTTCCATGGCTATGCGTGGCGGAATTTGTTGCGGCAAGCGGAATACGCCGCCAGCACCGGCAACCAAGGAGCGTTTGACTTCTGGAATGCCGAATTTGGTTGTTTCTGTGGCAACCACGAGATCGCAGGCCAGAACCAGTTCAAAACCACCGGCCAGCGCATAACCTTCAGCAGCAGCAATCAGTGGTTTGGATGGTGAATATTGGGTGATGCCGCCAAAGCCACGGCCTTTGACAGTTGGTGTTTCGCCGGCCAAAAAGCCTTTCAAATCCATGCCTGAGCAGAAAGTGCCGCCATTGCCGGTTAGAATGGCAACGCGAATATCATTGTCTGCTTCGAAACTGTCAATCGCCGCTGAAATGGCTTCTGCCATTGATTTATTCATGGCGTTTTTGGCTTGCGGACGGTTCATTGTCATGGTCATGACGCCGTCTTCGACCGATACAAGAAGTTCTTCACTCATTTTCATCTCCTCTGAAAAACCTGATCAATTCTTATGTTTTGATGGCAAAATTGACCACGCGCGCCGACGCTTGTCAAATCATATGCTCGCTTGGGTGCTTGAAAAATCGCTGCGGCGGCTGGACAAATCAGCGAATTTTGCGGTATTTATTTGGCACCTTGGGGAGGGAATTATGAAACCAGAAATCATTGCTGTCATAATCGTTTTTGCGCTTTTTTCTTTCATCGAAATGTGGCGCGTTGGCTTATTCAAAAAAGCCCAAGCGCGTGCCGGAGACGGCATGGTTGAGCTGATCAGCACGCTGACCCTATTGATTGTCACCCAGCCGATGATTTTATTCGTCGCTTTTATGCTGATGAGCCAATTCTTCCCAAGCTATGAAGGCAGTCTGGCTGGGCTGGCGATTTGGGCACAGATTGGTCTACTGCTTATTTTCGACGACATGCTGCAATATTGGTGGCACCGGCTTTCGCACACAGTGCCGTTTTTATATAAATTGCACCGGCCCCACCACAATGCTGGATATATGAGCGTGCGCTTGGTTTATCGCAATTCCATCCTTTATTATATGACGATGCCGTCAATTTGGGGCTCAGCCGTTTTAGTTTATCTTGGTCTGGGCTGGACATATGCATTTTACATTGTTGTCAAATTGACTGTCATCACCGGCGCCCATTGCGACGTGCAATGGGATGCGCCGCTGTATAAAATCAAAGCGCTGTCGCCGATTATGTGGGTTGTTGAGCGGATTATTTCGACACCTTCGACACATTCGATGCATCACGGCAAACATAAAGCCGATGGCATTACCCATTATAAAGGCAATTACGGCAATCTGCTGTTCTTCTGGGATGTACTGTTTGGCACGGCTCAGATTACCCGTCAGCGGCCGCCCGAATATGGCGTCGAAGACTTGCCAGACAGCAGCGTTGGTGAACAATTATTATGGCCTTTGGTGCGGGTGAAATCTTAGGAGGGCAAAATGTCGGAGCAAAAATTGACAAGCTATGCTGCTTTTTGGCCGTTTTATTTGCAAGAACATGCCAAGCCCGTGTGCCGCGCGCTTCACTATATTGGCACCAGCGGCGTCATTGGCTTAGCGATTGTGGGCTTTTGGTTGGATAATCTGTCGCTTTTGTGGTTGATGCCGGTTTTCGGCTATGGCTTCGCTTGGGCGGCGCATTTTTTCGTCGAGAACAATAAACCGGCGACTTTTACGCATCCGCTCTGGTCGTTAATCAGTGATTTTAGAATGTATGGGCTGTTTATCACCGGCCGTTTGCGCCCGCATTTGGTTTCGGCTGGCGTAATTGATTAAAATATAGGCAAAATACATTTGAAAAAATATAAGCCTAAAAAATAGGCAATTAATTGAAATATAAAAATCTTCGCCGCGTTTAAGCCCCCGTTTACGGGGGTTTTTTCGTTTGGCACGTAAATTGCATAAGACGGGTAGCGCTTATGCTGTAAAGGAGATTTCTATGACCAATTTTACTTTTTCTAAATCATCACTCACCGCCGCCTTGTTGGCAGGCTCTATGTTAGCAACGCCAGCTTTGGCCGTCACCATTGAGGGCAATATTGGCGCTACTACAGATTATATCTGGCGCGGCAACACCCAATCATCGGGCGACGCCAGCCTATCGGGCGGCATTGACGCCGATCTCGGCAGCGGTTTTGCGATTGGCGTTTGGGCCGGTTCACTGGGTGGCAATCAAACAGACGATAGTGCCAATTACGAACTAGACTTATACGGCAGCTATGGTTTCGCACTCGGCGAGATTGCCATGGAAGTTGGCTATATTGCCTATAAATATCCAGGTGTCGCCGACTCAGCTAGCGATTTTGAAGACATTTATGTGAGCGCCGGTTATGGCCCCCTATCTGTCTCTTATTATGTAGACGCCGATGTCGACGATAATACTTACATTTCAATTGATGCCGAATTTGGTCTTGAAGACGATTGGACACTGGGTCTGCACTTTGGCCAAGAAGCCTTTGAGACAGCCGCCGATGATGATGATGCCGCCATTTCACTATCAAAAGGCGACGTGACCTTCACCGTTTCAGGTGACGAGGACGACGACACGCGTGCCATCGTTTCTTGGGGCACATCATTCTAATTCATCACAGAGAGAGGTTCCTCCGATGAAACTTATTATTGCAATTGTTAAGCCGTTTAAGCTCGATGCCGTCCGCGAAGCGCTGACCGCAGCTGGTGTTGACGGCATGACAGCCTCAGAAGCGAAAGGCTTTGGTCGCCAAAAGGGTCAGACCGAAATCTATCGCGGGGCCGAATATGAAGTGAATTTTTTGCCAAAAGTGCGTCTTGAAATCGTTCTCGATGACGACAAGGTCGATGCTGCCTGCGAGGCCATTCGTTCCGCTGCCAATAGTGAAAAAATTGGCGATGGTAAAATCTTCGTTCTTTCCGTTGAAGAAGCCATCCGTATCCGCACCGGTGAAACCGGCGCCGCGGCTATTTAGAAAATTTGGAGATTTCTATGTTTATGAACAAACTCAAAAAATTCGGTTTAATTGCCGGGTTGTCGGTTTTGGCAAGCCCTGCGATGGCTGAAGTGCCGGGCGAAACCGCCTTTATTTTTAACACCCTATTATTCCTCATCATGGGTGCTTTCGTGATGTGGATGGCGGCCGGTTTCGCCATGCTGGAAAGCGGCATGGTACGGTCAAAAAACGTGGCGACGATTTGCGTCAAAAACGTCGCCCTATTTTCGATCGCTGGCATTCTTTATTATGTCGTCGGTTATAATCTGATGTATAGCGGCGTTGACGCTGGCTTCATTGGTGAGTTTTCCATGTGGTCGCCTGATGACAGCGCCTATTTGGGCGAAACGCCAGATTTCGGTGAAGGCGATACTTATGCCGCTGGTTCCGACTGGTTCTTCCAAATGGTGTTTGTGGCAACAGCCGCCTCAATCGTATCGGGCACATTGGCCGAACGTATCAAACTATGGCCTTTCCTTGGCTTTGTTGCGCTACTGACAGCCATTATTTACCCCATCCAAGGTTCCTGGACATGGGGCGGCGGTTGGTTGAGTGAAATGGGCTTTGCCGATTTCGCCGGTTCAACCATTGTCCACTCGGTCGGCGGCTGGGCTGCTTTAACCGGTGCCTTAATCCTCGGCGCCCGTTCAGGTCGTTACAACGCAGCCGGTGCACCAGTGGCTATGCCGGGGTCGTCCATGCCTCTGGCGACATTGGGCACATTCATTTTGTGGCTCGGTTGGTTCGGCTTTAACGGTGGGTCGCAATTGGCTCTTGGTTCAGCTGAAAACGCCATCGCTATTTCGCAAATCTTCATCAACACAAATCTGGCAGCAGCTGGTGGTGTTGTGGCAGCGATGATGGCCAGCCAAATGGTCTATAAGAAAGTCGATCTGACTTTGGCTCTGAATGGTGCGATTGGTGGCCTTGTGTCCATCACCGCTGAACCATTGGCACCAACAGGTGGCTTGGCCATTTTGATCGGCGCGGTTGGCGGTCTGTTGATTGTCTTCTCAGTGCCGGTGCTTGACCGCTTGAAAATCGACGACGTCGTCGGTGCTATCCCAGCTCACCTTGTGTGCGGTGTCTGGGGCACGCTGGCCGTGGTTTTGTCAAATGGTGAAGCCAGCTTGGTAACCCAGATTATCGGTATTGCCTCAGTTGGCGCCTTTGTTGTGGTCACTAGCTCAATTGGCTGGTTGGTACTGAAAGCCGTCGTTGGCATTCGGGCCAGCGAGGAAGAAGAACTCCTCGGCCTCGACAAATCAGAATTGGGTATCGAAGCTTACCCAGAATTCTCACGTAGCTAATCCCCCAAGACCTGCGTGAGACCCCGGGCAGCAATGCCCGGGGTTTTCGCGTTTTGCGCGTTACATATTTGGCACAGTTTCGAATTGCATGACGCCATCGGCAATGGCGTGGAAGTCATATTTTTCACTCGTGAAAATAGCAACATCGGGGCCGACAAAATCTTCCGGCCTATCCATGGAGCCAACTTTTAGCAATACCGCCCCAGCCAGTTGCGGCGCCCGGGTTAATAATGGTGTGCCACAATTGCTACAAAATTCGCGGGTCACTGGATTTTCTAAATCCGAGCGCGTGTACGCGGCTGGCGCGCCTTTGGTATATTTGAAATTGGCGTCTGGCAGGCCCATGACAAGATTGCCGGCACCACCGGTGATATATTGGCACTCGCGGCAATGGCATTGCCCTTTAAAAACCGGATCGCCCTCTACCTCGTAGCGCACTTGGCCACAATAACATCCACCTTCTACTTTCATGGTCATTCTCCTGTGTTAAAGCAGAACTGTGGCAGAATTTTCTGGTTTTGAAAAGTAATCAGGGGCCTTGGTTGAAACCGGTCTCGTCAACAATCTGGCTGGCCCGCTGGCGCAAACGCGCAATTTCATCCATTGGCAATTCATCGGCCTGTAACTGCCCCCAGCTTTGCACCAGCGGCGAGATTGCCACATCTTGACGCACGGGATACTCAAAATTCACTTCAGCGTAGATTTTTTGGGCCTTAGCGGAGACCAGAAACTCCATGAGCTTTTGCGCATTTTGTTGATTGGGCGCGTGTTTGGCCATCACCATGCCCGATACATTGACGTGGGTGCCGCCATTGGGCATTAGCGGAAACACCGGCCGCACAGAGGCAGCCCATTGTTTTTGTTCGGAGTTTTTCTCATTGGTTTGCATCTTCCCCATATAATAAGTATTGCCAATGGCGATATCGCAAACCCCGCCAAATACGCGGCGCACTTGCGCGCGATCATTGCCCGACGGTTTTTCTGTCAGATTAGCCTTTAGCCCGATTAGCCATTGGCGGAATTCGGCTTCGCCCAAATGAGCCAACATGGCGGCAAACAGGGCGTTGTTATAAGGGTGTTGGCCAGAACGCAGACAGATTTTGCCGCGCCATTTTTCATCGGCCAATTCGGCATAGGTCAGGCTTTCTTGGCTCACTCTTTCCTTGGACACATAAGCAATGCGCGCCCGCCAGGTCAGGCCGAACCATAAATCATCGTCGCTGCGAGCCGTGGCAGGAATATATTGATTGAGAATGGCCGAGCGCACCGGCTGGGCAATTTTCTCGGCTGCTTGGCTTAAATTGGCAATATCTGTGGTCAGCACAACATCAGCCGGACTATTGCTGGCCTCGGCTTCTATGCGTTCGATCAAGCCTTTTTTGGCGAAAATCACTTTCACGCTAATGCCGGTTTCGGCGGTGAAGGCATCAAATAAAGGTTCCACCAAAAACGGCTGGCGATAGGAATAGACATTGACCTGCTGGTCGCTGGCTTGGCTCGGTGTGGTAGTAAAGGAGCTGATAAGAGCTATGGTGCCAGTAAGGGCGACGAGTGCAAGAAAAATAAAGCGGCGGATCATGGGCATTCTCGACCTGTTGAGGGCATGAGCAAACAGAGGTTTCGGCGCTAGATGCAAATGCGAGTTATTCTTAACAAGAGATATAAGATTACCACGACCAGCTGTCAAGCCACTGCTGGCGGCAGCCAAATAATTTTTGGCGGCCGATGCGCCGATCAGTTAGCGGGGGCGTCTTCTTTTTTGCCGACATTTTTCAAAAATGGCAGCAGAGAAAGATATTTGACCGGCGCAAGGCGGCGAATGAAGTCGACGAAAACAGCGTCTGGGCCGACCAAAACGCGGGCTTTATTTTTGCGAATGGCTTTAAGAATAATCTGCGCCGCTTTATCCGGCTGGGTCATGGTCAATTCTTGGAATTTGATAATCGCTTGCTCATGCTCGGCTTCCGCATTGGGGCCTTGGCTCATCCGCGCATGACGCACGATATTTGTATTGATGCCGCCCGGGTGGATAACGGTCACGCCGACATTATGCTCAACCATTTCATGGCGCAGGGCTTCGGAAAAGCCGAGGACACCATATTTAGCTGCATTATAAGCGCTTTGCGTTGGCACACCGATAAGGCCGAAAATAGACGATACATTGGCTACATGGCCGCTACCGCGTTTCAGGAAATGCGGCAGGAAAGCCTGCGTGCCATAAACCACACCCCAGAAATCAATATCCATAATCCAATTGAAATTATCCATGGTCATTTCAGCAACGGTCGCTGAATGGGCCACACCGGCATTGTTCAAAATCAGATCAGCGCCGCCATGGGCTTTGTCGACCTTATCGGCCAAGGCAAACATGGCGTCGCGATCCGAGACATCAACAATATGCGTCTCGCCGCGTCCACCGGCTTCGACAATCTTCTTATGTGCGGTTTCCAACATGTCGGAGCGAATATCGGTCATCACCACATAAGCGCCTTCAGCTGCCAAGGCTTGTGCACAAGCGGCGCCAATTCCGCTGCCAGCACCCGTCACCACACAAATTTTATTTTTGAAATCTTTCATCGCTCTTCCCCTTATTTAGCTGCCAGTTAATCACAACTTCGCCGAAAGCAAAAAAGAAAAGCCCCGAAGGGCTTTTCAAATTTCGTTTAACGCAGTGCGCCTAATTTTGCCCTGAACGGCGACGGCGGCGTTCCAGTGGTTGATAGGCTTGCGCCGCATGAGTGGTGCAGTAGGGACTGCCAGATTTGGCGCGGGCGCCGCAGAAATGAAATTCTGTCGTCCCCGGGTCACCAATCGGCCATTTGCATGTGTGTTCGGTCAAATGCAAAACACTGGCGCGTTCTTCCGGGCTCAAAATTGGTTCTGGAATAACTTCTTCTTTCAGATCATCCATACTGCTATCGCGGAAACGTGATCGGCTATTGGCCAAAGACGGGGCCGATGAGCGGACGCGGCCGGCGCTGGTGTTAACCCGCGCTGTTGAAACCCGCGCCGGTGTCGCCCGACCCGATAGGCCCAGCCGGTGAACCTTACCAATAACCGCATTGCGGGTAACCCCGCCCATTTTACGCGCAATCTGGCTGGCGCTCAGGCCATCCGTCCATAATTGCTTCAGTGTTTCAACCCGATCATCCGTCCAAGCCATTTTTATCTCCAATGTTCAAAGCGCGTGGTCTTGCCACATCTGGTGTTGTTGTTTTTATTTTCTACTATATCTAGTGGCTCTCGAAAATCACCCTGATTCATTTATCCACATGATTCGATTCGAAGATTGACGATTCGCTGGCCAAAACAGCGGCTGAACTGACTGCAAAAAAACTTGTAAACAAGCGCAAACCAATTACATTCCCCTGATGACAAATATAACCCACGACACCGCCAAAGCCGCCGCTCCCGAAGCCTATCCAGATTTGGGCGTACGCCAATTTGGTCGCTTTAATAGTCTCGGCCTGTGGACGCTCTATCGCAAAGAAGTCCAGCGCTTTTTGAAAGTCTGGATGCAGACGCTGATGGCGCCGATTATCACCACGCTTTTATTCTTGGCGATCTTCTCTCTGGCGCTTGGCGGCTTGCGGCCAGATATTAATGGCGTGCCGTTTGTCGAATTTCTAGCCCCCGGCCTGATTATGATGGCCATTGTGCAAAATGCCTTCGCCAATGCCTCGTCTTCTTTGTTGGTCGCAAAAGTGCAGGGCAATGTCGTCGATTTTCTGATGCCGCCATTATCGCCAGCTGAGTTGAACCTTGGCATTTCACTGGGCGGGCTGACGCGTGGCCTATTTGTCGGAACCGGCACCTTCCTGGGCATGAGCATATTTATTGATTTGAGCATTTATAGTTTCTTTGCGGCGTTATTTTATGCCTGTATCGCTTCAGCATTAATGGCGCAAATTGGCTTATTGGGCGGTATTTGGGCTGAAAAATTCGACCATTTGGCGACCGTGACCAATTTTGTCATCACGCCTTTGTCGTTTTTATCGGGCACGTTTTACTCGGTTAATCAATTGCCAAGCTTTGCCTATGAGGTGACGCAATATAATCCGTTCTTTTACATGATTGACGGTTTCCGCTTCGCCGTGACCGGACAGGCTGAGGGCTCACTATTGTTCGGCGCCAGCCTGCTAATCGGCCTGACAGTGATTCTGGGCATTATTTGCCAGATTGTCCTGACCCGTGGCTATCGCCTCAAAAGTTAAATAATTTGCGGTTATTGCCGGTTTTGCTATAAAGGAAGTCATCGTAAGGGCCGCCTAAGGGCGGCTTTTTCTGTTGCAGGAATAAAGGGATGAATGAGTCGAAACAAAGTCATGTGATGACGACCTATAATCGGGCAGCGCTGCGCTTTGAGCGCGGTGAGGGCGCGTGGTTAATCACCGATGACGGCGATCGGTATCTCGACTTTGGCTCTGGCGTGGCGGTCAATGTTCTCGGTCATGCGCATCCGAAATTAGTGGCGACTTTACAGGCGCAGGCCGAAAAACTCTGGCACGTGTCAAATCTCTATACCATTCCCGAGCAAGAGGCGCTGGCCGATGCGCTATGCGCGCATAGTTTTGCCGAGCGGGTTTTCTTTTGCAATTCGGGGGCTGAGGCGGCCGAAGGCATGATTAAAGTCATGCGAAAATATCACGCGGTTAACGGCCATCCAGAAAAAGTGACGCTCATCTCTTTTGCAGGCGCTTTTCATGGCCGCACATTGGCGGCTTTGGCGGCGGCTGGCAATCAGGCCTATCTTGAGGGTTTTGGCCCAGCTCCGGCCGGTTTTGTGCAATGTTCAGCCTTTGATATTGGCAAACTAGAAGCGCTGATTGATGACACGACCGCCGGCGTTTTGATTGAGCCCGTGCAGGGCGAGGGCGGCGTGCGTGATACTGGCACGGCGTTTTTGCGGGATTTGCGCAAGCTGTGCGACAAGCACGATATTTTGCTCGGCTTTGACGAAGTGCAATGCGGCATTGGCCGTACTGGTAAATTATTCGCCCATGAATGGGCTGAGGTAACACCTGATGTGATGGCCATTGCCAAGGGCATTGGCGGCGGTTTTCCGCTGGGAGCGTTTTTGACCAGCGAAAAACTCGGCGCTGCCATGCAGCCGGGCACGCATGGCTCAACCTATGGCGGCAATCCGCTGGCGACAGCGGTTGGCGCGGCCGTGTTGGAAACCGTCAGCCAACCGGCGTTTCTCGAACATGTGCAAGATGTGTCGGGGTTTTTCCGTCAGCAATTGGCGCAAGTGATTGACGAAAACAGCGATATTTTCACTGAACTGCGAGGTCTTGGCCTGCTGATTGGCCTCAAATGCACGCCGTTGAACAGCGATGTCGTGGCCGCCTTGCGGCACCATCATGTGCTCAGTGTCGGGGCTGGTGAAAACACGCTGCGGCTGTTGCCGCCGCTAAATGTCACGCGCGAAGAAATTGCCGTGGCGATTGCCGCGCTTCAAGCCGCATGTGTTGATTTGCGTGCCGCGAAAAAAGAGGCTTAGGAATAATGAGCTATCAAAATTTTATTGATTTGAATGATTTGACCAAGGCGCAGGCGCGTCAGCTATTGGATGACGCGCACCAGCGCAAAGCGGCGCGCGCTGGTCTGCCAAAAGGCACGGTCGATCCCGATGCACCTTTGCGTGGCTATGCGCTGGCCATGGTTTTCGATAAGCCATCGACGCGCACGCGCTTGTCTTTCGACTTGGGCATGCGTCAGCTCGGCGGCGAGACAATGATTATTAATCAGGCCGAAACCCAACTCGGTCGTGGCGAGAGCATGTCCGATACGGCGCAGGTGATTTCGCGTTTTGCTGATATTGCTATGTTACGCACAGGGCCGCATGAAAAGCTGACTGAATTTGCCAAACATGGCAGTATTCCGGTGATTAACGGGCTAACAGCCTTCAGTCATCCGTGCCAAATTTTGGCCGATTTAATGACTTTCGAAGAACATAAAGGTCGGTTGAACGGTCAGCGTATTGCATGGCTTGGCGATGGTAATAATGTTTTGGTGTCGTTCATTCATGCCGCCGCCCTGTTTGATTTTGAGCTGGCGATTGCTTGTCCGCCCGATTTCATGCCGCCGCAAGCGGTCCTCGATGAGGCGCTGGCCAGTGGCGCCCGTATTGTGGTTTGTGCGACCCCAGAGGCGGCGGTCACAGGTGCCGCATGTGTGGTTACCGATTGTTGGGTGTCGATGAGCGATGATCCGGCAACGGCGCAAAAACGAGCGAAAGCCTTTGCCCCCTATCAGGTGACACAAAAACTAATGGATTTGGGCGATGCCGCAATTTTCATGCATTGTCTACCAGCCTATCGCGAGAGCGAGGTAGCGGCGGAGGTCATTGATGGGCCGCAATCGGTTATTTTCGATGAAGCAGAAAACCGGTGCCATGCACAAAAAGCCATTTTGACTTTTTGTTTGAACACAGCAGGAAAATAATATGACCGATAGCGCAGATTTCGCCCTCCCATTTCGCATTGAAGGGCAAAATGTTAATGGCCGGATTGTGAAACTCAATCAATTGGCTAGCGACGTGCTCTCGCGCCATAATTATCCCGAAGAAGTCGGCCGCCTGCTAGGCGAGGCTCTGGTTCTGGCCGCTATGCTTGGCACAGTTTTGAAATTTGACGGACGGTTTATCCTGCAATTACAGGGCAAGGGGCCGATATCCATGTTGATGGGTGACTATGCGCAAGGCGGTGCTTTGCGTGGGTTTGCGCAATTTGACCAAGAAAAGCTCGATGCGGCATTGGCCAATGGCGATAGCGGTTTAGCGCTTTTGGGCGCCAATGGTCACATGGCTTTTACCGTCGACCAAGGCGCTGATATGGAACGCTATCAAGGCATTGTGCCGCTTGAGGGTGAGAATTTGGCGCAAGCGGCCTTGGAATATTTCCACCGCTCTGAGCAAATCGCTACCAGCTTGCGGCTGGCCGCTGCGCCGATGATTTTGCCCGGCGGCAAAACCGAATGGCGTGCCGGCGGTATTTTATTGCAGCAAGCCGCCAAGGACGGCGGAACTGACAGCCCGCCGGATCGTGAATTGCGTGTCGAAAGCGATGATTGGCAAAGATTGACCATTTTATTGCAGACAACAGAAGACAGTGAGCTGCTGGACGCTGAGCTTGAGGCCGAGACGCTGGCTTATCGATTGTTCAATGAGGATGGCGTCAGGGTTTTCGACGCCCGACCTTTGCATTTTGACTGTCCGTGTTCGCGCGACCGGGTAAAAAATATGCTCTCTGGCTTGTCAGAAACTGACCAAGATGAAATGCAAGAGCAAGAAACCATTGAAGTGCGCTGTGAGTTTTGTAATGAGCTCTATCTTTTCTCGCCAACCGAGGCGTTTTCGGCATCAGGCGCGTAAATAAAATTTAACATGGCCGACTGGTAAAACAGCAAATTAACGTTATATCCAGAGGGGCTGTAAAAGGGGTGAGTAAGCGTGTTCGAGAAAGTTAAATCAGTCTTGTGGGGTCGCTCAGAGGCTGCTGCTGAACAAGGGAAATTGCGCCGCATGTTGAAAAAACTGCCGCTGCCATTGATTGTCTTATTGGTCGGGTTCATCGGCTATTTCACCCTTGTCAAAACCAAGCCTGAAATCTTGCCAGTTGAAAACCTTGAGCGGGTCTGGGCTGTGCGCACGATGAAAGCCGATTATGGCACGATTATTCCTGAGACATTTGCCTTTGGCGAATTGCGCGCCAGCCGTCTGGTTGAATTGCGCGCCTTGGTGGGCGGCGAAATTATCGCCACGAGCGAAAATTTTGAAAATGGCGCCCGCGTCGCCAAGGGCGATGTTTTGGCTGAGATTGATCCCTTTCAATATCAATCCGCCGTCGATGACGCTAAAGCCCAATTGCAGGGCGCGATAGCGGTTCAAATGGAACGCAAAGCCTCGGCTGAGCTAGCCAAGCTCGAAAAAGAGCGGGCCGAAACATTGTTTGAAAAAGGCACAGTGTCGAAAAAAACCCTTGATGACAAAAACGTCGAATATGCAATTCGCAAAGCCCGACTTGACCAGCAAGCGGCTCTGATTGAGCGCGAAAAAGTGCGCTTATCACGGATGCAGCGGGATTTGAAAAACACCAAAATCATTGCTCCATTTGATGCCCATGTCGGCAATATTATGGCACGGGCGGGACGCGTGGTCGGTCTCAATGACCGCGTCGCGACCTTGACCAGCGCCGATGATTTTGAGGTGGTGTTTAATTTATCCGACGATCAATATGGTCGGTTTCTGACCCGCAATACGGAAATCATTGGTCGTCCGCTGCAAGTATTTTGGGATGTCGGCGGCGAGCGCATAAGCATGCAGGCCCGCATCCGCCACGTTGGCGCGCAAATCAGCCAAGCCACGCGCGGGGTTGATGTATATGCAATAATTACCGGCAAATTGCCGTCAAATCTGCGCGCTGGCGCTTTCGTTAGCATTGTCATGACCTCACAGCCGGAAACCGATGTGGTGGCGATTCCTAAAGACGCACTTTATGGCAACGACTTGATTTACGTCATTGAAGACGGTCGTTTGGCGCCCTTGCGATTGGCCGATTACGTCGATATTGGTGATAAACTCTTGGTGCGATCGGGGCTGCGTCAGGGCCAAGAAATTTTGCTCACGCAATTTAACGAAGCGGCAGCTGGTGTTGCCGTATCTAGTTTCGAGGCACAATAATGGGCTTTAGAGGCGCAATCGAACTTTTCTCGCGGCATAAAAACGCCGCTAATCTTCTGTTTTTCAGCATGATTATGCTCGGCGTATTTGGTCTTGCCCAATTGAACACGCAATTTTTCCCGACTGTGGAAGTCAAAATAATCAATATTCAAATTCAATGGCCGGGCGCGTCGGCGCAAGACATTGATAAAAACATTGTCGGCACCATTCAGCCAGAAGTGCGGTTTCTTGACGGCGTGAAAGAATTTAACGCGCAATCGCGTATTGGCTTTGCCTCAATGACGGTTGAGTTTTATCCCGACGCTGATATGCAACGCGCTTTGGGGGATGTTGAGGCGGCGGTCAATAGTATCACCACCCTGCCGAAAGATGCCGAACGGCCGATTATCTCTCAAGCGACTTTTTATGAGCCCGTCGCCTCTATTTTGCTGGCCGGTGACTTGGATGAGCGCTCTTTGCGTAGCTATGCCAAACACATTCGCGATGGCCTGCTGAATGCCGGTATTGATAAAATCACCCTATCGGGGTTTCGCGATGAAGAGATTTGGGTAGAGGTCAAACCGAGCCAATTGCGCCGATATGATATGACCACGTCAGATATTGCCAATAAGGTGGCGTCGAGCTCGCTTGACGTGCCGGGCGGGGTTTTGCGCGGCAATGTGGAGCGGCAAGTGCGCTCGGTTGGTCTGGCTTTGACGGCGCGCGATGTTGAGGAAATCAGCCTGCGCACCGCCAATGATGGCACGCAAGTGCGGGTTGGTGATGTGGCCAATGTTTATGAAACTTTTGACGCCAATGCCGAAACCGGTTGGAGCGGCGAAGAACACGCCATTCGATTGACCGTACAGCGCACCAAAAACGCCGACGCCCTTGAGGCGACAGCGATTGCGCGCAAATATCTCGAAGAAATTCGCCCAACACTGCCACCGACGCTGCATGTCGAATTATTCGATGTCTATGCCAATAAAATCGTCCAGCGGATTAATGTGCTGCTCTATAACGGCCTGACGGGCATGGTCCTCGTGCTGGCGATTTTGTTTCTATTCCTCAATGGTCGCATTGCCATTTGGGTGGCGGCGGGTATTCCGGCGTCAATGATGGCGACGTTTGGCGTTATGTGGGCGGTTGATTTGAGCATTAATATGCTGTCCATGTTCGCGCTGATTATGACGGTCGGTATTATCGTCGATGATGCGATTGTTGTTGGTGAACATTCAGCGACTTTGGTCAGCGAGGGTTATAGTGCGGAGGCAGCGGCCGAGGGCGGTGCGATTCGCATGACCACGCCGATTATTGCGGCTGCGTTGACAACATTGGCAGCGTTTATTCCCATGCTGCTCATCGGCGACACGATTGGCCAAATTGTGCGGCCAATTCCACTGGTTTTGTTTTGCGTATTGGTCGCCAGTTTGGTCGAATGTTTCCTGATTTTGCCGGGTCATTTGAGCCATGCGCTGAAAGTTAAGTCAAAACCACCGAGCGGTTTCAAAAAGCGCTTTTTGGAAGAATTTGAAGCTTTCCGCGAAGGGCGGTTCCGCCGCTTTGTGACCGTCGCCTATGACCGCCGCTATACGACATTGTCGGTCGGTCTGGCGATATTGATTATTTGCATTGGCCTATTGGCCGGTGGGCGCGTGCCGTTCCGGTTTTTCCCGTCACCGGAAGGCGAGGTGATTAAAGCCTATGTTTTCTTCCAGCCGGGCACCACACGGGCTGAAACCCAAGATGGTGTGCGGACGATTGAAAAGGCCCTCTATCGCGCAGCCGAAAAATTGCAGGTCGATGACACGGCTTTGGTGAAAACGGTTTTCACCCAAATCGGCCGCACGGAAACCTCCTATGGTGATGAACGCGGTTTGGTTTATGCCGAACTGAGCGCCAGTGAAGATCGTGAGATACGCACGCGGCAAATCACCAAACAATGGGAAGAAGAAATTCCGGAAATAGCTGGCTTGCGCTATGTCTTTGTGCGTGAACAACGCGGCGGCCCGCCGGGGCGCGATATTGATATTCGCCTCGAAGACGCGGAACCCGAAGTGCTGAAAAAAGCCGCCATTGAATTGCGCTTGGCGCTAGAACAATTTGGCGGCATTTCGCGGGCCCGCGATGACCTGAATTATAATAAGCAAGAGTTGATTCTGGATGTTAATGACCGCGGCGCCACTTTGGGCTTCACCAATCAGCTTGTCGGCAATTTAACCCGCGGCAGTTTGCAAGGGGTGATTGCCAAACGCTTTGCCCGCGATGATGAGGAAGTCACCATTCGGGTTTTACAACCGCGCACTGGTGAGCGGCCGAAACAATTGGAAGATATTTCCCTGCCTGTGCCGGGCACTATGCCGGTTCGTTATGTGCCGCTGAGCGCCATTGTTGATATTAAAACCCAACCGGGCTTTTCAACCATTCGCCGCACCGATGGTAAAGTATCAGTCTCCGTGATTGCTGATTATGATGATAATGCTGGCAATCCAAATGAGGTGATTGAGGCGCTGGAAAAACAAACCATTCCGGATATTTTGCAAAAATACGGTATTTCCTACAGCCTTGGCGGGCGGTCGCAAGAGCAAGCCGACACGTCGAGAGATTTAGCAGCCGGTGCCCTGATTGGCCTAGGCTTGATTTACGTTATTCTGGCTTTTGTTTTCGCTAGCTATTCGCGACCAGTGATTATCATGTCGGTCATTCCTTTCGGGCTGGTGGGCACCGTGCTTGGCCATTATGTACAAGGCTTTGATTTGACCTTTTTGAGCCTTGTCGGGCTTTTGGGTCTGTCAGGGATTTTGGTCAATAATTCGATTATCTTGATCAGCCGCATTGAAGAGCGGCGCCTAGAGGGTGAAGGCTTGCGCGAAGCGGTCATCAACGGTATTTGCGACCGTTTCCGGGCTGTGATGTTGACCTCTATGACCACGGTTTTGGGTTTGGCCCCGCTATTGTTTGAAACCAGCGTGCAAGCGCAATTCCTGCTGCCAATGGTGATCACCATTGCTTGGGGCTTGGCCTTTGCCACCTTTATCGTTTTGCTGCTGGTGCCGTCTGTGCTCGGCGTGCAAGAAGATTTCCGCGCCTACATCAATCGCTTGCGCGGCAAGTCAGAAGTCGAAGCGGCGCCGGAAGCGGCCGAATAATTAGCGGCGCCAGAAACTTGGTGAGAACATGACAAGGACGGCGAGAAACTCAAGCCGACCGAGCAACATGCCGAAACATAAAATCCATTTGGCGCCATCGGGCAAGCTGGCATAAGTGCCCGACGGCCCAATGATTGGCCCCAGACCGGGCCCGACATTGGCCAAGGCTGCGGCCGATGCCGATAGGGCGGTCAGCGTGTCGAGGCCCATAAGGGTCAGTCCGGTGCCGATTAGGGCAAAAGACAAAAGAAAAATAAGCACAAAGGCAACGATTGAATTGGCCACATCATTGGCCAGCGGGCGACCATTATAGCGAATGACAAAAATACCGTGCGGCAAGGTCATTTGGCGCACATAACGCCAGCCGGTTTTGATCAAAACCTGAAGCCGGAAAATTTTCAATCCGCAAGAGGTTGAGCCCGCACAGCCGCCAATGAAGGTCAGAATGAAAAACACACTAATCGCGAATGGCCCCCACAGGCCATAATCCGTGGTGGCATAGCCGGTGCCGGTCAAAATTGAGGTGGTGTTGAAAGCGGCTTGTAAAAATGCCGTGCCGCCATCGGTTGCGTGATAATTAATTTGATAAAGCCACATAGAAACCGTGGCCAAGGCCAGTAGAGTGGCAAACATACGCACTTGTGCATCGCCCCAAATGACCGAGAACTTACCATTTGCAGCTTGCAGATAGGCGACAAATGGCAAGGAGGCGGCAATCATAAAAAATGTGCCGACCATCTCAATGCCGGGATTTTGAAAAGCGCCAATACTGGCGTCATGGGTTGAAAAACCGCCAGTGGCAATGGTTGTCATGGCGTGCGCCATGGCGTCGAAAAATCCCATGCCGGCAACCCAATAGGCCAGCATGCAGGCCACTGAAATGGCGAAATAGAGTTGCGTGATGGAGCCAGCGATTTGCGCCGTACGCGGCAGAATTTTTTCCGATGTGTCAGAGCTCTCCAGACGGAAAAGCTGCATGCCGCCGACATTGAGCATGGGGAGAACTGAAATCGCCATCACAATAATACCAATGCCGCCAAACCATTGCAGCAGGGCGCGCCATAATAAAATACCAACCGGCGCGTCATCAAGACCAACAATAATCGTCGCGCCAGTCGTCGTCAGCCCTGACATGGCCTCAAAAAAAGCGTCAGTATAGCTCAATCCAAGCTCGCTAAAGGCCAGTGGTAGCGCCGCAAAGCCGGTCAAAGCCAGCCAGGAAAAACTGGTCAGCAAAAACGCCTGTTTGACCGATAATGGCGGCAGGGAACCGCGATTGGTCAAAATCAAGGCGCCAGCAATAAAGCCGGTGACCAAGGCGCTGGCGACAAACACCAACCAATCGCTTTCGCCGCTGAGATAATCGACCATGGCTGGTACCAGCATGCCAAGCGCCAAAGCGGCCAGCAGATTGCCAATCAAAAAGAATATGGTGCGATGGTCATTCATCGGGCCAGCCTAATGCAGCTGCGGAGAGTCATGCGGACTATCCAGAGAAAAAGCCGGAATATCGACGTCAAAGCGCTCGCCATCATCGCTTTGCATTTGATAGCTGCCATGCATAAAGCCGGAAGGCGTCTGTAGCGGCGTGCCGGACGAATATGTATAGCTGGCGCCGGGCTCTAAAATAGGCTGTTCACCAATTACGCCGTCGCCGCGCACTTCTTGCACGCGGCCTTGGCCGTCGCTGATTTTCCAATGGCGGGTCAATAATTGCACAGTCTGGTCGCTATGATTGGCAATGGTAATACGATAGGCCCAAACAAAATATTGCTCGTCCGGATCCGACTGTTTTTCCAAATAACTGGTTTCAACAGATACAGAAATATCGCGTGTGGTTGCGGTTACCATCTCAGCTCATGCCTTTAGGCCAGTTGCGCCAATGCTTGATCGAAATCGTGAACTAAATCATCGCCATCTTCAAGCCCGATTGATACGCGCATGCTGCCGCCAGTAATTCCCAATTCGGTTTTTGCCGCCTCGTCGAGTTTGAAATGCGTGGTTGTTGCCGGATGGGTGATCAAGGTTTTGGCATCGCCGAGATTATTTGAAATCAAGGCAATTTGCAGCGCATTTGCGAATTTGAAAGCATTGGCTTTGCCGCCTTTGACGTCAAAAGCGATGAGATTGCCACCTCGGCTCATTTGTTTCATGGCCAAATTATGCTGCGGGTGGCTGGCGTGGCTTGGGTAATAGACGCGCTCAATCTGCGCGTGATTGACCAAGAATTCAGTTAGTTTTTCAGCATTATGGCAATGTGCATCGACCCGTAAAGCCAGCGTTTCCAGCGCTTTGAGCATTACCCAAGCATTAAATGGGCTGAGTGACGGGCCGGTTTGGCGCAAGAAATTGGCCAGCTCATCTTGGATGAAGCTCTGGTCGCCCAAAATCACCCCGCCGAGGCACCGCCCTTGGCCATCAATATGTTTGGTGGCGCTATAGACGACAATATCGGCGCCGAAATCAGTCGGCCGCTGCAAAATTGGTGTGGCGAACACATTGTCAACCACCAGCCGGGCGCCATTTTCATGCGCTAAATCGGCAACCGCTTGCATATCGACAATCTCGAGCAGCGGATTAGACGGGGTTTCCAAAAACAAGACTTTGGTCTCGGGGCGGATAGCCGCCTTCCATGCGTCAATGTCGCGGCCATCAACTAAGGTGCAAGCGACGCCGAATTTCGGCATCAGCGTTTCCACCACATAGCGGCACGAGCCAAATAAAGCCCGCGCGGCAACAATATGATCACCGGTTTGCAATTGGCTCATCATAGTGGCGGTGACGGCGGCCATGCCGGTGGCGGTGGCGCGCGCATCTTGCGTGCCCTCAAGGGCAATCATGCGTTCTTCAAAAGCGCGCACTGTTGGATTGCCGAAACGCGAGTAAATAAACCCGTCGTCTTCCTCGCGAAAACGCGCTTCGGCTTGCTCGGCGCTGTCATAAACATAACCTGAGGTAAGATACATGGCCTCTGCGGTCTCGCCATGCGGCGACCTGTTTTGACCTTCGTGAACCAACCGCGTTTGTTGCTTCCAATGTTTTTTAACCATCTTGTTTCTCCAACAGTCGGTTAATAAAAAACCGACCCATTTTGGCCGGTTTCCACCCGGCCTATTTAGCTGTTTTTTTATTGTGGCCGCAAGCCAGCCGGCTCAAATCACCACATTGGTGAGAATATGTTTAAAAATGCGCTAAACGTCAAGACATCTTGCTCTGTCGCGCATAAGATAGCGGCAATTAGGAGATTCGTATGAGCCGCGTCACATCCTCGGATGACACAAATACTAGTTCATTATTTGACGATAATGAGAGCCAGCAACCGGTGCTGTCACCGGGCCAGACCCATGCGGTTGGCGTGCTGCCAGCGCATGGCATTGTCAATATGGTGCGCGAAAAACAGATTTGGGCGTCGGGCGGCGTGTTGGATGATCAAATTCAGCCTGCCAGTTTAGATTTGCGCCTTGGCGACACCGCCTATCGCATTCGCGCCAGCTTTCTGCCCGGTGAAAATGGGCAGGTGATGGATAAAATTAATCGGCTGGCCTATCACAAAATTGATTTGAGCCAAGGCGCCGTGCTGGAAACCGGTTGCGTTTATTTAGTGCCGCTGATGGAAGCTCTGGCCCTGCCGGAGCGCACGGCCGGATTTGCCAATCCGAAATCATCGACCGGTCGAATTGACGTGTTCACCCGTTTGATTACTGATTTTGGCGTCGAATTTGATAAAGTGCCCGCCGGTTATAAGGGGCATTTATATCTTGAGGTAAGCCCCCGAACGTTTCCGGTTTTGGTGCGCTCAGGCTCGCGGCTTTCGCAAATTCGTTTCCGTCGTGGGGCGGCCAATCACTCGGATAGTGAGTTGAAACGGCTACACCAAGAACAAGGTCTGGTTGATGGTCCGGCCAATATTTCGGGCGGGCTGGGTCTGTCGATTGATTTGAGGGGCGACTCTAAAACCGGCCTCATTGGCTATCGCGGCAAACGCCACGCCGGTCTGATTGATGTCGACAAGCCGGGTGAGCTGGCCATTAGCCAATATTGGGAGCCGCTTTATCACGGTGACCAAAATGAGATTATCCTCGACCCCGATGAGTTTTACATTCTGGCCTCGCGTGAGGCGGTCACCATTCCGCCGACCCATGCAGCTGAAATGATGCCGTTCAATCCTTTGGTTGGCGAGTTTCGGGTTCACTATGCAGGGTTTTTTGACCCCGGCTTTGGCTGTGGCGAGGCCGGTGGCAAAGGAGCCCGCGCCGTTTTGGAAGTCCGCTCGCGCGAAGTGCCATTTATTCTCGAGCACGGGCAAGTAATTGGTCGTCTGGTTTATGAGCGCCTCACCGATGTGCCCGAAACCCTCTACGGGGCTGGATTAAACTCGAATTATCAGGCCCAAGGTCTCAAATTATCCAAACATTTTAAGTCGAGCTAATATGCAGCTTGTAGCCGGTATCTTGCTTTTGGCGGCTATTTTGGCGCTCAGCGAATGGCTCAAAATAAGCGCCGGCTGGACGGTGCCTGCGCCGGTTTTGGCGATTGTCCTTCTGGTCATTATTTTGCTCATGCGCGGCGCTGTGCCAACTGGTTTGCGTCGGGTCAGTGCGGTTTTACTGCGCCATATGGCGTTGTTTTTCATTCCCGCCTTGGTCGCCATGGTCGGCCTTTTGGATGTGTTGCAAGAAAACATCTGGCCGCTTTTGCTGATCATTATTGTCAGCACCGTCGTCCCCCTATGGCTAACCGCTTTCATTTTTGATCGCCTCGCCCCGCGGCTTGATGATGAGGGCCGACAATGAGCCTGTTGTTACTGCCCGACCTCCCTGGGTGGGAGGGGCTATTTTGGTTGGCTGCCACTTTGGCGCTCTATGCGATTTTTCTGCGCTTGCGGCGCCATTTCAATGATAGCGGCTTGCTGCAACCTTTATTATGGGTGTCAGCGCTATTGATTGCGGCGCTACTGATCGGTGACATATCGCTGAGCCGCTATCAATTGGGCGGCAATTGGCTGGTTGTCATATTGGGCCTGTCGACGGTGTCTATTGGCGTGCCGATTTACGATAATCTGCCGATTATTCGGCAGGCGGCGGGCGCGTTTTTTGTGGCCATGCTGCTTGGCTCGGTCAGTGCTGTCGGTACGGCGCTTGTGATGGCTTATTTTTTGCAGCTTGATACGATGATATTTGCGACGCTAGCGACCAAGTCGATTACCTCGCCTCTGGCCTTTGGCGTGTCGAATGAAATTGGCGGTCTTCCTGCCTTGGCCATGGGGGTGGTGATTATCACCGGTAATTTTGCCGTGCTCATTGGACCAAAATTATTTGCCCTGACGGGCATTTCTGACATCCGCGCGCAAGGTCTGGCTTATGGCGTGGCGGCACATGGAATTGGTACGGCTGAAGCCATGCGCCAATCGGCGCTAATGGGCAGTTTCGCTGGGCTTTCCATGGGGTTAAATGGGGTTTTAACAAGCCTTGTTTTACCGATGGTTTTCAGCCTATCTTAAGCCCATGCGGGTGTAGCTCAATGGTAGAGCAGAAGCTTCCCAAGCTTAAGACGAGAGTTCGATTCTCTTCACCCGCTCCATCTCATCAATAGGGCCGATGCGAGGTTTTCAACCAATCGAGACGGCTGGTTAAAATTCGCCAGCAGGCATTGAGCAAAGCCAGAGAAGTGAGCGCCCAGTAAAACGGCTGGGTCAAACTCAGCCAGATTTTATGCGGCCATGTTGTCGCTGGTGAATAAATAATCCCGACGCTGAACAATATGATGGGAATGGGGGTTGCCAAATAAATGGTGAAGGTGGCCTGTGAGCCAACCAAATCGGGCAGGGCGACCAAAAGATAAATCAGATAGCTGGCGTGCAGCAGACCAGAAAATAGGCGGCCGAGGATAATCGCGTTAAAGGCTAGAAAGTTCCGCCAGCCAATTAAGTTCAGCGTATCGCGCGGATGGCGCATGTGGATACACCATGTTTGAATATGGCCGGTGAGCCATCGTGTGCGCTGGTTAAACCAGACCGATAGACTATGCGGCGCATTTTCGATTGTCGGTGGTGAGAGCATTTGCGTGCGAAAACCGTTTTTCGCCAGCCGCATAGATAATTCAGCATCCTCAGTCAAATTAAACGCATCCCAGCCACCAACTTTACGCAGGCTTTCAGTGTGAAAATGATTGGAACTGCCGCCCAGCGGCATCACCATGTTGAGATTGCTCAACACCTGTAAAGCCAATGAAAACAATATTTTATATTCAAGGGCAAATTGGTTTTGCAGCCATTTATTATGCGCTAAATGGATTTGTAACGGGGCTTGCAAACACACTAGTGAGGCATCACGCGTCGCGAAGATGGCGGCAGCGGTGCGCAATTGGTCGCTATGCGGTTTGTCTTCAGCATCGAAAATCACAACAAATTCGCCACGCGCAATACTCAGCCCATAATTGCACGCGCGCGCCTTGGTGTTCGGCTTCCCCGACGGCACCGCGACCAAATGAATATGCGCGCCCCAGTTAATATTCATTGCGCTGGCCATGGTCGCTTGGTCACGCGTCTCTAGCAAAATCAGTATTTCCAATCGCTGATACGGATAGTTGATGTGCGCAAGGCTAGTGGCGATTTGTTGCATCATGCCGGGCTCATCAAGTACTGGCACTAAAATTGAATAAAATGGCAGTTCTTGGGCATCACAATCGTTCGGCGGCAGAAGCGCGAAGGGTGGCGACGGGTTTCGCAATTTAGGTTTGAACAGGCAAAAGAAAATTGGAAAATTGCCGGCCACCACAAAGACGGTCAGAGAAAAATAGACATAGGCTAAATCAACACCCAACCAAAGGGTGAAGAGGGTGAGAGCCGCGAGCGTATAGAGGGTGGCGCGCAGAGCAGCTTTTTGTGAGCCGGAATCGTTCAAATATCGTGCTGCGTCAATATGGTCTTGCGTGAACTTACCGGCTTGCGTCACGTCGCTAAAGCCGTCAGCCCGCGTTTTCTGTGGTGCGGTCGAAAATGGGTCGTCTAGGTTCATCCACCAAAATCTCATTTTTGATGAATTGAGAAAACTGGCTCATGGTTGCAGTCTGTATGGGGGTTCAACCAATTGGATTAGGGCTTTTGCACCCATTGCCGCCATGGGCGGTTCAATGTGGCGGTCAGCCCATCATCTGGCATGTCATCGAGACCAATGGCCATATTTTGATGGCCGTTTTCTGGCTGAGCCTGCCATGTGTTGAACAGTCGATCCCAGAGTGAGATGAAAAACCCAAAATTGCGATGGCTTTCATGGGCCACCCGCGAATGATGAATACGGTGCATGTCCGGGGTGACGATGGCCCAACGCAACCAGCCATCGACTCGCCCCAAAGCCCAATTGGCGTGGGTAAATAAAGACGCGGCGCTGAGGATAATTTCAAAAGCAATGACCGCCGCTAAGGGCGCGCCAAGGGCCAGTATCGCGGCCGCTTTAATGGCTGCACTGACCAGCGCTTCACCCGGGTGAAAACGCAAGCCAGAGCTGACATCGAGTGCCCGATCACCATGATGCGGCGCGTGCAGCGGCCATAAAAAGGGCACTTTATGCAAGCCGATATGTTGCGCATAAACCACGAAATCCAAGGCAATGAGACTGATGAAAAAAGCCGCCCAGCCGCTGATGCCCAACCAGCCGATTAAGCCGTTGCCATGGCCAAAAATAGCCACCGCCATCAAGCCGCCGGGCAGCACGATGCGCAATAAAATAATATTCGCCGCCCCGAGAAATAAATGATTGAACCAGCGCTGAGGACGGTTGGTAATCACCCGTCGTGGCCGAATGATTTCCAGCACCGCCAAAGCCATTAGCGCGGAAACAAATATGCCGCTGCGCCAGCTCGCGTGATGGGTCACTAAATGGTCGAAAAACCCAGCCATTAATCCAGCGCTTTCATGCGAATGCGGGTTGCTGTGTCGATTGCCGCGCGGGTCAGGGGCGCCAGATTGAAACGGCCGGCCAGAATATCTAATAGCCGCATTTCAGCCGCGCTTATACGGCCGCGGCGGACGATAAACTCAACCGTCAAGGCATATAAAACCTCGCCATTGGCCGGTGCGGCTTCGATTAGCTCTAAAACTGTTTCCAGCCCCTCATCCGCATCCAACAAATCTTGCAGACGCCGAAAATGGCTTTGGTCGACGTCGCTGTCGCCGCCGCTCAGGGCCGGGGTGCTGGCAATGACCGCTTGCATCAGCTGGTGGTCAGTGTCGCTCATTGGCCCATCGACGCGGGCGGCGATATATAGGCAGCTGAGCCCCGCTTCACGCGGGCTTAGTGATATCATTGAGAGTGATGCGACAGCCATGACAAATATATGCCGCGATGCTTGCCACTTGGCAATAGATTTGCTGAGCTAGCTGATTTGTCCCGATTGACTTTAATGGTTAGGCTGGTAGTTTGCCGCCAGATATATCAGTTTGAGGTTTTGAATGTCCGTTCCCACATCTTTGCAAGCATTGGCCGAAACCAGCAAGGCTTGGCCTTTTGAAGAGGCTCGCAAAGCGCTTGCACGGATACGCAAATTAGGCCGCACAGAAGCGATTTTTGAAACCGGTTACGGGCCCAGCGGCTTGCCGCATATTGGCACTTTTGGCGAAGTGGCGCGTACCACCATGGTGCGGCAGGCGTTTCAACTGCTGGCGCCAGATATTAAAACCCGGTTGATTTGTTTTTCAGATGATATGGATGGCCTGCGCAAAGTGCCGGACAATATTCCCAATGGTGAGCAATTGGCGGCCTATTTGGAACAACCGCTGACCAGCGTGCCGGATCCATTTGGCACGCATGATAGTTTTGGCGCGCATAATAATGCGCGGCTGCAAGCTTTCCTCGATAGTTTTGGTTTCGACTATGAATTTGTCAGCGCCACCGACATGTATCGCTCCGGTGCTTTCGACGCTACCCTGTTGAAAGTATTGGCTAATTATCAGAAAGTTCTCGACATTATTTTGCCGACTTTGGGCGAAGAACGCCGCCAGACCTATTCACCATTTCTGCCCTTATGCCCCGATTCAGGACGGGTGCTAATGGTGCCGATTACGCCGGTCGATGTCGAAGCCGGCACGATTAGCTATCGTCATCCAGAAACCGGTGAGACCATTGAAACCTTGGTCACGGGCGGGGCTTGCAAATTGCAATGGAAAGCCGATTGGGCCATGCGCTGGACCGCGCTGAGCGTCGATTATGAAATGGCTGGTAAGGATTTATCAGAATCGGTGAAATTATCGTCGCGCATCACTCAAGCTTTGGGCGGTGTGGCGCCGGAGGGGTTTAGCTATGAATTATTCCTCGACGAAAATGGTGAAAAAATTTCCAAATCACGCGGCAATGGGCTGACCATTGAACAATGGCTGACCTATGCGCCGCCGGAGAGCTTATCGCTTTATATGTTCCAAAGCCCGCGCAAGGCCAAACGTTTATATTTCGACATTATTCCCAAAGCGGTCGATGAATATTTGACCTTTGTCGAAAAATACGCGGCGATGGACGATGCGCAAAAACTGACCAGCCCGGTGTTTCACATTCACAATGGCCAGCCACCAAGCCAAGCAGCCCCCGTGACCTTTGCGCTTTTGTTGAATTTGGTCAGCGCCAGCAATGCCGAGAACAAGCAGGTGCTGTGGGGCTTTATTGATAGCTATGCGCCTGGCACCACAGCGGCCAGCCATCCACTGCTCGATCAACTCACTGATTATGCGCTGACTTATTATCGCGATTTTGTCGCGCCGCAGAAATCTTATCGCGCCGCCTCGGAAGCTGAGCGCTCAGCTTTGCAAAGTCTTTTGGCGCAATTGCAAGCGCTGCCAAATGATAGCGATGGCGAGACCATTCAAACGGAGATTTATGCTGTCGGTAAGCAATATTTTGAGGAAGATTTGCGTGGCTGGTTCCAAGCGCTTTACGAAATCTTGCTGGGCCAAAGTCAGGGGCCGCGTTTTGGTTCCTTTGCAGCGCTGTATGGCTTGGAAAAGACCTGCGCGCTGATCACCGCCGGACTGAATGGCGAATTGCTGTAATATAAACGTCAAAGCGAGATGCGATGACTCAATGGGTTTATAAAATTGTACCCGCCGCCGACTGGCAACAAATGCAAGTCGATGGCGTGCTTACCCCGCAAGGCATTGATGCCAGGGATGGCTTTGTGCATTTGTCGTCTGGTGAGCAAGTGGCGGAAACCTTGGCCAAACATTTTAGCGGGCAAAAAGATTTAATGCTGTTGCGCTTTGACGCCGCTTCCCTTGGTGAGGCTTTGCGGTGGGAAGTGTCACGAGGCGGCGATTATTTCCCACATTTATATGCCTCTTTGCGCCACCAAAATGTCGCCCAGACGCTTGCTTTGCCGCATTGTAAGGGGGATAATTTCTTGCCAGCAAATTGGCCGCCAGAGGAGACAGGCTAATGGGTCTTTATAAATTCCTGCGTCCCGCTTTATTCACCTTGCCGCCGGAGCGGGCGCATCGCTTGACCATTCATAGTCTGCGACTGGCTGGTCTACTGCCAGCGCACGACAAGGACGACTATATTTTATCGCAACAGGTTTTGGGCCATGATTTCTCAAACCCGCTCGGCATGGCAGCCGGTTTTGATAAAGATGCCGAAGCCATGGCCGGTGTCGGCAGGGTTGGTTTTGGGTTTACTGAGGTTGGCACGCTGACGCCACTGCCGCAGCCCGGCAATCCGCAACCGCGGGTGTTTCGTCTGACGAAGCAACAAGCGCTGATCAATCGGCTTGGCTTCAACAATCAAGGGCAAGTTGAAGCCTTGCATCGTCTGTCGGTCTATCGGGCCAAACCGGATAGTAAAACCGGCCCAATTATTGGGGTGAATATTGGCGCCAATAAAGAGTCGGAAGATCGGATTGGCGATTATGAAACTGGCGCCGCGCGCTTTGCCAGCTTAGCTGATTATCTGACGGTGAATATTTCCTCGCCAAATACGCCGGGCCTGCGCGACTTACAAGCCAGTTCAGCCGTGAGCGAAATCATGCAGCGGGTCCGTGCGGCGGCGCCTGACTGTCCGATATTGGTAAAAATTGCCCCAGATTTGGCCATTGAGCAGGCGCAGGAAATTGCCGCATTGGCCGTAAGATTTAAAATAGACGGGCTGATTATTTCTAATACTACACTGTCGCGAGATGGTGTGGCTGACAGCAAATATGTTGCCGAAGATGGGGGCGTGTCGGGGCAACCGGTGTTTGACATGTCGACCCGCATGCTCGGCCAGGTTTATCAAGCCAGCCAAGGCGGGCTAACGCTTATTGGTGTCGGTGGGGTATCCAATGGCCGGCAGGCTTTTGAGAAAATTTGTGCCGGTGCCAGCTTGGTGCAGCTGTATACGGCGATGATTTATCATGGGCCATTTTTGGCGGGCCGCATTAAGCGCGAATTGGCCGAAATTCTGCGGGCCAATGGGTTCGCCAATATCGGCAATGCCATTGGCGCCGACTATAAATAGGAGAAGACCATGGGGCTGACGATTTACCATAATCCACGCTGTTCTAAATCGCGGCAAACTTTGGCGCTGTTACAAGAGGCGGCGGCAGATTTTACCATTGTCGAATATTTGAAAACGCCACTGTCTATTGATGAGCTGGCGGCGCTGCAAAAATTAATGGCCATTGAGGCGCGCGAAATGATGCGTCGCGGTGAAGAAATTTATAAACAATTATCGCTGGCCGATGAGTCAGATGAGGCGGCGCTTCTGGCCGCCATGGCCGCGCATCCGATTTTGTTTGAGCGCCCGGTGGTCAGTAATGGAAAAAAAGCTGTGATTTGTCGTCCCCCACAGCGTGTTCAAGAGGTTTTGTAAGCAAAACTAATTGATATGAAACAATAAATTGTGTTTCATAGAAGAACGATAGGGGATGAGATGAGCTTACAACAACAAGCCGCAGGCCGTACGCGTCGCGAGACCAATCGCGAAAATAATCGCGATGCGATTTTGGAAGCGGCGCGTGTGGTGTTTGCCGAGCTCGGCCATGGCGCTACGACGGTGCGCGATATTATCCGCCGCACTGATTTAGCGTCGGGCACATTTTATAATTATTTTGAGAGCAAAGAAGCGGTCTATCAGGCTTTGACGGATGAGATTGGCAATGAGCTGCGTGCCAAATTGAGCGCGGCGCGGGCCAAGGCTAAGAATTTCGAAGAATTTGTTGAAAATAGTTTTTTCACCTATTTCCGCTATTACGCCGAAAAGCCGCAAATATATAATTTAGTGCGCGCCAATCGAACATTGGATGCCTTTCCCTCATCTCTCAGTGGCCAGCAGGCTCAAAATGGGTTGAAAGAAATGCGCCGCGATATGGAAAAGGCGATGGCCGATGGGGTCATACCGCAGGTAGATGCTGGTTATGTGACCGTCTCTATGGGCGGGGTGGCATTTTCCGTGCGCGATGAAATGATGGCCCGCAATCCGCTTGATCCGGATGGCGCGGCGCGCTTTGCCACGCGTCTGTTTTTGTCAGGGCTTTCTGGCATGGGTGATGATGAGAAATAATCAGCAATTAATCTTGGGGAGAAGTAAATGAGTAAAGATCGCGTCATTTTGGGAATTTTGAAAAATTTACCAAATTTTATTGTCCAACGTCTCGCGGGGCCAGCTGTTGAAATCGACGGCAATCGGCTGGATGCGAATATTCAATTGCTGGCAAAAATGGCCGGCACACCCGAGGCTGAGACCGATATCAATAAAATGCGGGCCGATATTCATGCCAATTTTACCAATCTTGATGGCAAACGCAGGGCTTCTGTGAAGTCGCGCGAAGCGCATATTCCCGGACCGGCAGGCGACATGTTGGCGCGGATTTATGAACCGGCAAATTTGCCCGATAATGCACCAGCGGTTTTATTTTTCCACCAAGGTGGATTAGTGGTGATGGATTTGGACACAGATGATGCGTTCTGCACCATTTTGGCTGATGAATGTAAGGCGAAAGTGATCTCCTTGGATTATCGCTTGTGTCCTGAGCATAATTTCCCAGCGCCCATCGATGATGCCATGGCCCTGTGGGACTATGTGCAAGCCAATGCCGCCGCTTTGGGGATTGATGGCGCCCGTGTCGCCGTCGCCGGTGATAGCGCCGGTGGTCTGATTTCATCGGTCATTTGCCAGCAAGTTCGCGACGCTGGTGGTGTGCAACCAGCGGCTCAGCTTTTGGCTTATCCATGGGTGTCAACACAATTGGCGGAAACCGGTTCAGCTGTGAGCTGCGCTGAATGTTTCCCACTGACTTCCAGCACGATGGAATTTTTCAATGCAACAGTTTTCCCAGAGGGCAAACACATTGACCACCCATTTGCCAATCCATTGCATAATGACAATCTCGCCAATTTGCCGCCAGCGATTATCGGCACGGCTGGCTTTGATCCGATTCGTGACCAAGGCAATGACTATGCCGATCGGTTGAAAGCAGCGGGCAATCAGGTGACGCATTATTGTTTCAATAGCTTGTCACACAGCTATTTGTCTTTGGGTAATGTGTCGAAAAATGCCGAAAAGGCGGGCATTACGCTGGCTCGTGATTTGGCGAAAATTATCTAATTAGCGCAGTAGCATTTCGGCCAAAATTGACGCCAAGGACAGGCAAACACCTGTGCTTAAAACCATGCGCAATGGGGCGAACCAAGATTTGAGCTGGCCAGCTTTGACGGCCAGAACATCGGTCAGTGCCTGCGACAAAAAAATGATAATCAGCAGCACAAGCCCGGAGGTAATCGGCAAGGTGAGGGCAACAAAAGCCAATAGGCTGGGAATAATACTCATCACTAAATAGCGCGGCTGCTCGGCCGTCACACCATTTTGCATGGCCGCGCCCCAGCGTACACCGCCGAGAAAACTGGCAATCAAGGCGCCATAAATCAGCACCAGCATTGGCAAGGCATAGCGTAAATCACCAAGCCCATTCAGCCACACACCAAGACCGCCAGCGACGAATGGCACCAGACCTAACAGGCCAAGAACAAGCGCCATGGGCGGCGCGGTTTTTAACGCAGTCAACAAACTCATCATCCTAAAGTTGAAAGGGCTGGGAACCAGTCCAGCAAATAGCTGGCGATGGCTTGTAATGTGCCAAACATAATCAAGGCGCCGGTTATTATCAGCAGGCCACCGGCGCCGCGCTCTACCCACACCATATTTTGTTTGATGCGGCGGCTGGCGGCCATGAAGCGGCCAATGCCGAGGGCGGCTAGAATAAATGGTATGCCCAAACCCAGCGCATATATCGCCAATAGGGAAATGCCCTCGCCGAGGCTGTCGCGGGCTGCCGCCAGCGCCAGAATGGTTGCTAAAATCGGCCCAATGCAGGGCGTCCAGCCAAAGGCAAAGGCCAATCCCATGGCAAAGGCGGTGAACAATGGCGCATTGGAGGGCTTTCGCGGCCCGCTTGATAACAGCCGCGCTTCGCGACCCAAATATGGCAGGCGAATAATTTGCGCCATATGCAGGCCGAGCAGGATAATAAATCCGCCGGCCACTTGCGCGAGGATTTCTTGATTGGCAATCAGCAGCGGATTGACCGCCGCTGCGCCAGCGCCAAGGGCGATAAAGACCGCCGAAAATCCGGCTACAAAGGCCAAGGCGCCAGGCAAAATACGCCGTGCTGCTTGGTTTTTTTCTTCGATTTCCGCCAATTCGCTAAATTGCAGGCCAGCGGCGAAACATATATAGCCGGGCACTAGCGGCAAAACGCAGGGCGAGAGAAAACTCAACGCACCGCCCGCAAAGGCGGCAAAAGCGGAAGCCAGAAAACCGTCCATTAGCGCCGCCTAAATAGGGTGGCAACACCCCATCCCATAAAACATGCCATCACAACACCGCCAATGCCATAGACCAGCGGCATTTCATAAGCCGCTTGGTGCAATATATGCCCAGTGCCGACAATATCGACCGGCAGTTCGCCGGTTTGATAACCGACAAGGCGACCATTTTGAAAGGCGAAAAATTCGGTCACATAAGTGCCAACTGGCATGCCCGGCGGCAGATTAATTTCTGCTCGGAACAGCCGGCCGCCAATAATCTGCACGCCGTTTTCCGCCTCGGCATAAAGCGCGCGTGCCTGTTTCAAGCGAATGAAACCAGCAATCGCCTCGGCTCGTTCGCTTGGCTCAATATCGGATGACAGAAAATTAATGTTCATGGCATCAGCGCCAATACTATGTTCGCGCAAAACATTCGGTGGCACCATTTGGCTCAATTTGCGGGTGCTGGCCACGGCATAAAATCCGGGCAGCGGGCCAATGTCATAGGCTGCGCCATTAACCCAAACGCCGAGCTTTTTTTGTTTTTTGCGCAGGGTGAAATTCTCCCCCGGGCCGCGCAGAATAACAATAATATCGCTAATTGGGCCATCGACTGTGGCCTCAACAGCGCCGAAAAGCAGCAGTTTTTCGCCAGCGAAATTCGATTTAATGGAAATATGGTCTTTTGATAAATCGGCAATAATCGTATTGGCCCGCGCCATCATTGGCGCCAGAGAAAAGCTCAGCACCATGGCGGTTAGAATGATTTTGCTGCTATTTCTCATCCGCCAAACCCCATGCGGGTAACGGAAAATAACTCATCCGGCTGGCTGATCAGATCAATGAATAATTTGAGGCCGACGCCGAGGACGATTAGGGCCAACAGGGCGCGCAATTGTTCGCCGCGCAAACGCTGGCCAATAATCGCGCCAAATTGCGCGCCAATCACCCCGCCGACCATTAGCAAAAAGGCCAGCAAAACGTCGACAGTTTGGTTTTCCACCGAATGCAAAATCGTCACCGATGCGGTAACAAAAATAATTTGAAACAGCGAGGTGCCAATCACCACATTGGTTGGCATGCGCAGCAGATAAATCATCGCGGGCACCATAATAAAGCCGCCACCGACCCCCATAATCGCCGACATGGTGCCAACAAAAAATCCGATCAGCAGCGGTGGTATGACGCTGATATAAAGCTTTGATTGGCGAAATCGCATGCGCAAGGGCAGGCGCAAAATCCAGCTATGGGCGCCGGGGCGTCGGGCCCGCAAAGGCTGACCGCGCCGTGTGGCAGCAATGGCATTCAGGCTTTCGCGCAACATGAGCCCGCCGATCACACTCAAAAACAGCACATAGCTAAGCGAAATCAGCAAATCGACTTGCCCCAATTCGCGCAATAATTTGAATAATTGAACGCCAGCATAAGAACCAGCAATGCCGCCAGTCATTAAGATGATACCCATGCGCACGTCAACCGCGCGGCGTTGCCAATAGGCCAGCCCGCCAGACACCGATGAGGCGACAATTTGATTGGCCTCAGTGGCCACGGCAACAGCTGGAGGAATGCCTACAAAAATCAGCAAGGGGGTCATTAAAAAGCCGCCACCGACGCCAAACATGCCAGACATAAAACCGACCAAACCGCCCATGCCAATCAGCGTCAAAATATTGACACTCATCTCTGCGATTGGCAGGTAAATTTGCATATGGGCCCCCGTGTCAAACCGCTGTCGCAGCATGACTAGATTTGGCCGATGGGTAACACATTATCGCTCTAATGGCCAGCATGATGGCGTTGATGCCGAACGTGCGCCAGCTTGTTGGCTTGCCTTTTTTCGATAGCGGTGCATATTCCTGTCACAAGACTCACCCTCGCCTCAGGCGTAAATTTGAAGGTCAAAATGCAGAGATTTGATTTCCCGCAAGCATCAGGCACGACGTCGGTTTGCCATTGGTCATCTGGCGCCGCCGATAAGCCGGTTTTGCATTGGGCCCATGCCAATGGTTTCAATGGCGAGACCTATGACCCCCTATTGGCCCCCTTGGCCGATGAGTTTGACATTTACGCCGCCGATGCGCGGGGCCATGGGTTTACAAATTTGCCGGCCGAGCCAGAAAAAATGACTGGCTGGGATATTTACCGCGATGATTTGATTCCCTTGATTGAGCATTTGGCTGACAAGGCTGGCGATAAGATTTGGCTTGGTGGGCATTCTATGGGCGGGTGCGCTAGTATTATGGCGGCCGCCCAACGCCCAGATTTAGTGGCTGGGTTAATAGTGGCCGATCCGGTGATTGTCCCGAGCCTTGGCGCTTATTTGTTCCGACTTTATTCGCGCTTGCGCAATACTGGCGGCCATAGGCTGATGCAAATGGCGGCTAAGCGGCGGGCCAATTGGCCAGATGCGGCAACGCTAGAGGCCGCATATACGGGGCGCGGCGCCTTTGCCACATGGCAAGAAGGGTTTCTCGCGGCCTATGTGCGCGGCGGCGTCAAACCGATTGATGATGGCCAAGGCAATCATGTGACGCTGGCATGTGCGCCGCTTTGGGAAGCTGCAAATTTCAAAGGCCCGCAAGTGGCCAGCCTGCCGTCGGTAAAAAAATTGCGCGTGCCTTTTACTTTATTAATGGCCGAGCATGGCTCGACGACACGCGGCGCATCGGCATTTCACAAACCGCAAGTGTCGAAAACCATTGCCGTGGTGGCTGGCAGTTCACATTTCTTACCGATGGAATTTCCCGACCGCCTGCGCCATGAAATACGCCAACGCGCTGGGCTGATTTAGCCTCAGCAGATTTATTTGTCGACCGGCGCTTTTGTCATATTTGCCTCAATACGGGCATAGACATCATCAGCCCATGGGGTAGCGCGCCGTGTTGCCAGGTCAAAATGCACCGCTCGCACCAAAGAGGTCGCCGACAATTGACCGGTCTCGGCATTATATAATCGGTGCTCAGCCAAAATGGTTTTCTCTTTCAATTCGCGCACGCCAGTCCATGTCTCGACAATATCGCCCTCGAGCACTTCATTGACATAGCTCATGCGAATCTCGCCGACCACAAAGCCGCGCTGGTGAGCCCGCATATCGTTCAAATCAATACCCAGATTGTGCCACATATGCGGCACCGCCTCGGTTTGGCGGCGAATATAAAACATCGTATTCATATGGCCGAATTGATCACATTCCCAAGCATTCACCGTATTGCCGCCAATGCGGGCAAAACCAGCGGCTTGTGTTTCGGCCAAGCTCGGTGGGGTTATGCGGCTACCAGCGGGCACATGAAGCGGGGCCGCGTGGTCAGGCAAGTCAATTCTCGCAGCCTGTGCCAATTGCAGCGTTTTGTCGCTCCATGGCACTAATTTGCGATTGGCGGTGTCAAAATGACCAATCAAGGTTTTGAAACTAGTCAGCAGCTGGTCGTTTGCATCGCGAAATTCCTGATAGACAGTCATCGTGCGTTCGCCGATTTCTACCGGCGCACTGCGGCCGACCATCATGCCGCCAGCATGAACCTCTTTATGGAATCGTGCGTGTTCTTCAAGCGCCACTGTTCCGCGATGATTGGCCACCATGTCGCGCGGCGCCATGCCCAAATTGAAACGTGTGAAGGAGGCGTGGTCTGACGATCGGCCAAAATAATGCGATACATTTAAGTGGCCCATTAAATCGCATTCCCATGATTGGGCGACGCCGCGATAGCCGGGCATTAATTTGGCAATAAGAGATTGTGTCGCTGCGTCGGTCATCGGCTCTCCATGATGAAACTCGAAGGGAGCCAGCAAAATGCCGAAAAAACACGGTCTCGGCAAGTCGCCGGGGCGGTTTTTTAGAAATTATATCCGGCTTTTTTGAATGGCGCGATATAGGCGCCATAGCCTTGCGCGCGCATTTCTGACAAGGGCACAAAGCGCAAAGCGGCCGAATTAATGCAATAGCGCAAGCGGTCTGGGGCCGGGCCGTCATCAAAAACATGGCCCAAATGGCTATCGGCCAATTTCGAGCGCACTTCAATACGTTTAGAAAACAGGCTCCAATCATCGCGTTCAACAATTGACTGGGCTTTCAAAGGGCGGGTGAAAGACGGCCAACCTGTGCCACTGTCATATTTATCCATGGATGAAAAAAGCGCTTCGCCAGAAACCACGTCGACATAAATGCCCGGCTTTTTCATATTCCAATAGCGATTGCTATAAGGCCGTTCGGTTTTATTTTTCTGGGTCACAGCAAATTGAATCGGCGTTAACCGCTGTTTCAAGGTTTGCCGGTCGGGCTTTTGATAGCTGGCAGCGGTCGGTTCTTTTGCCTGGGCTTGCAAGTCTGGCGCCATGGCGGTCAGCAAAATAGCCAGACCCAGAGTCGCAAATAATTGCCGGGTGAACGACCAAGTGAGGTGTGGGTAGGGGGTGAGCATGTTATTTTTCATGGCTTTAACATGGCAAAAAAATAAGGCGGCAAAAAGGCAAATATTTGCCATTTTGCCGAAAACGCCGCTTAGCTTGTTTTTCTTCTATCTTATTTTTATTGTCGCAGCGACGCCATTTTGCCACCTAAGATATTAAAATAGCGTAAAATTTTCAGCTGGAATTGAGGCCCAAAAAAAACGAAGAATTGTTTTGAAAAATAGGGGCTGATGTCGCATTATCCGGCCAGTCAAAAAAGGAGACTATTATGAGCAGAGAAGCAGTTATCGTTTCAAGTGCCCGCACCGGTTTGGCCAAATCAGGCCGCGGCGGATTTAACATGACCCATGGTGCAGCCATGGGCGGTCACGCCATTAAACACGCGATTGAACGCGCCGGAATTGAACCAGGCGATGTTGAAGACGTAATCATGGGTTGCGGCACACCAGAAGGCGCGACAGGTCAAAACGTTGGCCGTTTGGCCGCCATTTGGGCTGGCTGCCCTGTCACCACATCAGGTGTTACGGTCAACCGTTTTTGTTCTTCAGGCCTGCAAACTATTGCCATGGCAGCTGGTCGGGTGATGAATGAAGATGTGCCGATTGCTATTGGCGCAGGTGTTGAGAGTATTTCTTTGGTGCAAATGCAAGGCGCCAATTACAACAACATCACGGAAGAAAAATTAATGGCAACATACCCAGCGCTTTGGATGCCAATGATTGAAACCGCTGATATTGTTTCAGAGCGTTACAATGTATCGCGCGAATCGCAAGACGAATACGCCTTGCTCAGCCAGCAACGCATGGCCGCCGCGCAAGAGGCCGGTCTGTTTGCTGATGAAATCGTGCCAATGGAAACCAAAATGAAGCAGGTTAATCGCGAAACTGGCGAAGAAACCATAGTCGATTACGTTGTGAGCGGCGATGAGTGCAACCGTCCAGACACGAAACTGGAAGGTCTGCAATCGCTGAAACCAGTGCGAGGCGAAGGCCAATATGTAACGGCTGGTAACGCCTCACAATTGTCTGATGGTGCGGCCGCTGTTGTTGTGATGGAAGGCAAAGAAGCCGAACGTCGCGGTCTTGAGCCATTGGGTGCATTCAAAGGTTTTGCCGTTGCCGGTTGTGAGCCTGATGAAATGGGCATTGGCCCGGTTTTCGCCGTGCCACGTTTGCTAGAGCGTCATGGTCTGAAAGTTGACGACATTGACCTGTGGGAGCTGAATGAAGCTTTCGCTAGCCAAACACTTTATTGCCGTGACCGTTTGGAAATTGATCCAAGCAAATATAACGTCAATGGCGGCTCAATCGCTATTGGTCACCCATTTGGGATGACGGGCGCACGCCTCGTTGGCCACGCGCTGATGGAAGGCAAACGTCGGAACGCTAAAAACGTGGTCGTGACCATGTGTATTGGCGGCGGCATGGGCGCAGCAGGTCTTTTCGAAGTTCTGTAAGCCAGCCAAGACGTTGACGTCGATAATTGAAACCGCGAAGGTGTTGGCCTTCGCGGTTTTTTTATGCGCTAATGAGGCTTAGAGGAGAAAGCAAATGCGACTAATAGTGAGCTTGGCAGCAATTGGGTTTTTGGTGATGTGTGGCTATGCCTATCAGCAGGTTGGGTTGACCGGTTTTGACAATGTTTTGGCCGAACCGTGGGGGCTTGTTACCTTGCTGGACGTCAGTTTGGGGGCGGTGTGTATGAGCGCGGTTATTTTTCATTATGAAAAACAATGGCCGGTGGCCGCCGCCTGGGCGGTGTTGATTTTTCCACTTGGACATATTGTCAGCGCCGCTTGGATTGTTTTGCGATTCGCGCGGCTGAATCAGGCTAATTAAGACACGCATGAGAAGCTGATTTGGCAAATCTGCAGGCTGTGGATAACCACTGTATGAAATGGCCTGCCAAATCGCTTTTTGCCATCACGTGAAGACAAAACAAAGCGCTTGAAATTATTGGATTTTTTGTCGCAGGCGAAAAAAAATAAATTTTCTGATAACTATCTGTTGACGTGAGATGGCTGTTTATACACTATATGTTGTGTCTGGTGCTTCTGATTTGGTTAACAGGACTTTTAACCGCCTAGTCAGAAAGCAGCAAAACTAAAGACCAACCCGTGATATTCTTACCGGAATCACGGCGCTGTTAAACGCGCCAACGGGACAGCTATCTTTGCTGAAAGGTCGTTAGATTTGCGGTTATCGGGCCGTAATGATTGACCGGTCATCTTGGGGAGGCCGCGACACGGGAAATAAAGGCGGAGAAGAGCGTATGTTCAGAGACACAGATATGAGCGATAGCAATACAAAGCAGGCTCAAACAAAAGAAGATGGCGAGAAATTGGAACAAGAACTGTTGAAATCAGGCTCTGACAGCAATCGCGCGCAACGTCGCGCTGAGGGCGATCCGACAAATAGCGAACCACGGATGGATTTTGATCGCCAGGATCAGGCCGTTCAATTTGTGTCGCGCCCACGGGTTAAAACCGACCCATCACGCGACGCTTTGCTGACGACTTTTGGCAAAGCCACTTTGACTGACCGCTATTTAATGCCGGGCGAAACCTTCCAAGATTTATTTGCTCGCGTGGCCTCTTATTATGGCGACGACGAAGCTCATGCGCAGCGTCTTTATGATTATATTTCCAAGCTCTGGTTCATGCCAGCGACGCCAGTTCTGTCAAATGGCGGCACCGATCGTGGCTTGCCAATTTCCTGCTTTTTGAACGAAGCCAATGACAGCCTTGGCGATATTGTCAATTTGTGGAATGAAAATGTCTGGCTCGCCTCACGCGGCGGCGGCATTGGCAGCTATTGGGGTAATTTGCGTTCGATCGGCGAAAAAGTCGGCGAAAACGGCAAGACCTCGGGCATTGTGCCATTTATTCGTGTGATGGATAGCTTGACTTTGGCGATTTCACAGGGCTCTTTGCGTCGCGGTTCGGCGGCGGTTTATCTGCCGATTGATCACCCTGAAGTCGAGGAATTCATTGAAATTCGTCGCCCAACAGGCGGTGACCCAAACCGTAAGGCGCTGAACCTGCACCACGGTATTTTGATCACTGACGCCTTTATGCGGGCGGTTGAGCGAGACGAAGAATGGGCTTTGCGCAGCCCGAAAGACGGTTCTGTTCAGGCGACTGTGCAAGCTCGTGATTTGTGGGTGCGTATGCTGACGGCACGTATTGAAACCGGCGAGCCCTATATGGTGTTCAAAGATACGGTGAATAATATGCGCCCTGAGCAACAAAAATTGCTCAATCTGGAAATCAAAACATCGAATTTGTGTTCTGAAATTACCCTGCCAACCGGCCAGGACCATTTGGGTCAAGACCGGACAGCTGTGTGCTGCTTGTCGTCATTGAATGCTGAAAAATTCATGGAATGGAGCAAGGAAGAACACTTTATCACTGACGTGATGCGCTTCCTCGACAATGTTTTGGAAGACTTTATCCAGCGCGCGCCGGACGAAATGGCGAAAGCCAAATACGCCGCCCAGCGCGAGCGCAGTGTCGGTCTTGGGGTGATGGGCTTCCACTCGTTCTTGCAAGGCAATATGATTCCTTGGGAATCAGTCATGGCAAAAGTTTGGAACAAGCGCATTTTCACGCATATTAAAGAAGGCGTTGATGCGGCCTCGGTTGAGCTGGCCAATGAACGTGGCCCATGTTTGGATGCGGCTGAGTGCGGAATCAATGAGCGTTTCTCAAATAAAACCGCGATCGCGCCAACCGCCTCTATCTCAATCATTTGCGGTGGCACAAGCCCGGGTATTGAGCCAATTGCGGCCAATAGTTTCACTCACAAAACCCTGTCTGGCTCATTCAATGTGCGCAATCGTCATCTTGATAAATTGCTCAGCGAAAAAGGCCAAAACACCGATGAAGTCTGGTCATCAATTGTGACCTCTGGCGGTTCGGTTCAGCATCTTGAGTTCTTGAGCGAAGATGAAAAATCAGTGTTCAAAACAGCCTTTGAGCTTGATCAGCGTTGGTTGATTGATCTGGCCGGTGACCGTTCAGCTCTGGTCGATCAGGCGCAATCGCTGAATGTTTTCTTGCCGGCTAATATCCATAAGCGCGATTTGCACCAAGTGCATTACCAAGCTTGGAAAAAAGGTGTCAAAAGCCTGTATTACTGCCGTTCTTTGTCGATCCAACGGGCCGAGAAAGACAATGGCAATACAGCCGCCATTCAAGAGCCAGTGGTTCAGGCGCCGGTCGAAACCAATGATTATGAAGAATGCTTGTCTTGCCAATAGGCGATACTTATTAACCGTTAACGAAAGCTCCTTTGCCCATTGAAGAGAGCGCTGAAAAGAGAGAGAAAATCTATGTCTTTGCTTGAAGAGCGTATTGTCTACAAACCTTTCCTTTATCCATGGGCGTATGATGCTTGGTTGACCCAGCAGCGTATCCATTGGTTGCCTGAAGAAGTGCCCTTGGCTGAAGACGTCAAAGATTGGCACAAGAAAATGACCGGCGCTGAGCGCAATTTGCTGACGCAAATTTTCCGGTTTTTCGTACAGGCCGATGTGGAAGTGAACAATTGCTATATGAAGCATTATTCGCAAGTGTTTAAGCCAACCGAAGTGCAGATGATGCTGGCGGCGTTTTCAAATATGGAAACCATTCACATTGCCGCTTATTCGCATTTGCTGGACACCATTGGCATGCCGGAAATTGAATATGAAGCCTTCATGAAATATGGCGAGATGAAGGACAAATACGACTACATGCAAGAATGGGGCGTTGAAACCAAAGCCGACGTTGCTAAAACTTTGGCGGTATTTGGTGCCTTCACCGAGGGCCTGCAATTATTTGCCAGTTTTGCAATTTTGATGAATTTCCCGCGCTTCAATAAAATGAAGGGCATGGGGCAAATCGTGACATGGTCGGCACGTGATGAGACCTTGCACACAAATTCAATTGTGCGTTTGTTCAACACTTTCATTCATGAGAACCCAGAAATTTGGACGGACGAATTGCGCCGCGATTTGTACAAGGCCTGCGAAACTGTGGTCACCCATGAAGATGCATTTATTGATCTGGCGTTTGAAATGGGCGGCGTTGAAGGCTTAGAGCCACAAGAAGTGAAAGATTATATTCGCTTTATCGGCAACCGCCGTTTGGCGCAGCTCAACCTCGAGCCATTATATGACATTGAGAAAAACCCACTGCCGTGGATGGACGAAATGCTCAATGGTATTGAACATATGAATTTCTTCGAGGGGCGGGCGACAGAATATGCCAAAGCCTCCACCGAAGGCACATGGGATCAAGCTTTCGACTAAGCGCCTTTGACGATCAAGATTAAGGGGAGCCTTGGCTCCCCTTTTTTAATGCCCTGATAAATAAGCAAAAAATCTCCAACTCACCCTTGCGCTGCTGATTTGTTATCATTTGCACATGTTTCATTTATTCCGCAAAACAGCGACTGAGCCTCTGGCTGTCATTGGCAATGCGCTGGATAATTTATTCACCTCAGACGAAGAACGCCTTGATAAACAGGCGGTGCTGGCGCGCATTATCGAACAGCCGCATTTGGTGCAAAGCGAAATTGGCAAAATAGAAGCCATGCATAAAAGCGTTTTTGTTGCCGGCTGGCGGCCGTTCATTGGCTGGGTCTGCGGCGCCGCTTTGGCCTATAATTTTATCGTCCGCGAATTATTAATATGGGCGATGGCGATGAGTGGCAAAAATATTCTGCCGCCACCGGCTTTGCAATTAGAAGTGCTGACCACCATTCTCTATGCGCTGCTTGGCTTGGGCGGCTTGCGGACATTTGAAAAATTACGCGGTCGGGCGCGCTGAGTGATAGGGCGGTCCAAACATCTTGAAAATGGTGCTGCCGGAGAGAATTGAACTCTCGGCCTCTCCCTTACCAAGGGAGTGCTCTACCCCTGAGCTACGGCAGCATTTAGGCCCTGTAAGTGCCACAGCCGCGAGGTGGATGCAAGTCATATTGGTGGCCGCACCCGCATTATCATTTTATCAAATGAAACCGCTTGCCAAAGCATCTCTGCAGTGACCATAATCGTTCTTTTTTTGTTCTTTTGTGTGTAAAGAGGGTCGTGTGGTTCAAGATGGGGTTGCGTTTCAGCCGGTTCGTTTGGCTTGGCTGGTCGAGAAAAAATTGGCGGTTTGGCTATGGTGCGAGCAATGTAGCCACCATAAAAGCCTCGAGTCGGCGCCGCTTCTGGCCCGTTTCGGCGACCTCACCCTGTCTGATTTGCGGCGCAAATGCCGCTGTTCGACGTGCCATAGCCGCAATATTTTCATTCGCCCCGATTGGCATAAATCAAGCTGGACGCGCGGTGTGGTGTCGCGACACGACATCTTGCCCGATTAGCGCCGCCGCAATCTGGCACCGCACCGTCACCGCCTGCCGCAAAGCAGCCACAAAGCGCGGCTAAACCTCTTGACCAGAAGGCTTTCCAACGGCAAACAAGAGAGATGGAAAAGAAGTCACAAGCTGAGGATAAGGCCTCAAAACGCCGCGATCGGTTGGCCGAGGCTTTGCGCGAGAATTTGAAGCGTCGCAAGCAAGCCCGTCGTGCCGGCCATGGCAAAACCGACGATAAAGTAAACAAGTAGCGAGCAGTAGTATGGATGAAATTATTATCGAAGGCGGTGTGGCGCTGTCGGGTGACTTGGCGATTTCAGGGTCAAAAAATGCCGTGCTGCCGCTGATGGTGGCGGGGTTGCTCAGCGATGAAAAATTAATCTTGCGCGGCACGCCGCGTTTGGCCGACACCCGCACATTGGCCAATGTATTGCGCGAATTAGGCGCCGAGGTGGAAGAATTTGGCAACGGCCCGGGCGAGGGGCTGAGTGTGCATGTGCCGCATTTCACCAGCACCACCGCATCCTATGAATTTGTCTCGAAAATGCGCGCTAGTTTCTGGGTGCTGGGCCCTTTATTGGCGCGTGCCGGACAAGCGCAAGTCTCCTTGCCCGGTGGTTGCGCCATTGGCACACGACCGGTTGATTTATATTTGAAAGGGCTGGCTGCCATGGGCGCCGAGATTGACGTCGAAGGCGGCTATGTCAATGCGCGGGCAGACGCCGGACTGATGGGCGCGCGTCTGGATATGCCATTTGTTTCCGTCGGCGCTACTCATGTGTTGATGATGGCGGCGACTTTGGCCAAGGGCGAAACCATAATCACCAATGCCGCCATGGAGCCAGAAGTCGTCGATGTGGCCCATTGTTTGGTCGCCATGGGCGCTAAGATTGACGGTATTGGAACTCGTATTTTGACCATTCAGGGGGTCGAGAAATTGCACGGCGCCGACCATATAGTGACCCGCGACCGTATTGAGGCCGGTGCCTTTGCCCTTGCCGTGGCCGCCAGCCATGGCGATGTGCGGTTAACCGGTATTGATGAAATTGCGCTCGGGGCTTTGGTGCCTGCCATGCGTTTGGCTGGCGCTGAACTGACACCGGAAAACACCGCTGACGGCCCAGCATTGCGTGTGCGTGGGCCGCAGGGGCGGGCTTTGGCAACCTCGGTAACAACCGAACCCTATCCCGGTTTTGCAACAGATTTACAGGCCCCGTTTATGGGGTTGATGTGCTGCGCCACTGGGGTCAGCCGTATTCGTGAGACGATTTTTGAAAACCGTTTCATGCATGTGCAAGAGTTGGCGCGGCTCGGCGCTGATATTACCCTGCAGGGTGATACGGCGATTGTGACCGGTGTCGATGAATTGCGCGGCGCGCCCGTGATGGCAACCGATTTGCGCGCCTCCATGACATTGGTCATCGCTGGCTTAATGGCGCAAGGCACAACGCGCATCAGTCGGGTTTATCATCTTGACCGCGGCTATGAACGGCTGGAAGAAAAACTATCGGCTTGCGGCGCACGGATTTGGCGCGAAACGGTGTAAGGGCATGAGCACAACGTCTTCATCAGAACATATGCGGCTGAAATTATTTGCCCGCGACGCGGCCGATATTGAGGTGATCTCAGCCTATGTGCAAGATATGGTGCTGCAAGTCGCCGATATGGCCCATGTCAGCGACCAGAAGCGCTTTGTTTTGCTCGGCAATCGCTTTTGTTGGGAAAATGAACAACAGGCCATGCGGGTGCGCACTGCCCTGCAAATTGCCAATGTGCAAAAATCGCAGGTAAAAAACATTAAACTGGCGCAGGGCGAGGCCGTGTTGTCGATTCTGGCTATCAAATTCGAGCCAGAAGATGGGCTGGCTGGCCATTTGCGGATAATATTCGCGGCTGGGGGCGAAATACGCTTGGCGGTTGAGGCTTGCGAAGCCATATTGGAAGATATAAGTGATGCATGGTTGGCGCGTTCGCGTCCGGCCCATGAAATTGATTAGGATTGATGATGGCGTGTTTTTTACAGACCCATATTGGCGATAAGGATTTCGCCGACCGTTTTGGGGCGCTGCAAAATATGAAGCGCGAACAATCGGTCGACGTCAATGCTGCCGTCGCGGCGATTGTTGATGACGTGCGTCAACGCGGTGATGCCGCTTTGATTGAGCTAACCGCCAAATATGACCGCCTGACTTTGAGCGCCGAAACATTGCGCATAAGCGATGCTGAAATTGCCGCCGCTGAAGCGGCCTGCGCTGAAGACACCAAAGCTGCATTGCAATTAGCGGCTGACCGGATTGCTGATTTTCATGCCCGCCAAAAACCTGCAGATGAGCGTTTCACAGATGCGCAAGGGGTTGAGCTTGGCCACCGGTGGACGCCAGTCGATGCGGCCGGGCTTTATGTGCCTGGTGGCTTGGCCAATTATCCGTCATCGGTACTGATGAATGCGATTCCGGCCCGCGTCGCCGGTGTTGAGCGCGTCGTCATGGTGGTGCCGACCCCTGATGGGGCGGTAAATCCCTTGGTCTTGGTGGCCGCCAAATTGGCTGGTGTTGACGAAATTTATCGTATTGGCGGGGCGCAAGCCGTGGCCGCTCTTGCTTATGGCACGTCGTCGATTGAGCCGGTGAATGTGATTGTCGGGCCCGGCAATGCCTATGTCGCGGCGGCCAAAAAACAGGTCTTTGGCCAAGTTGGCATTGATATGATTGCTGGCCCGTCAGAAATTTTAGTGGTCGCTGATAGCGCCAATAATCCGGCATGGATTGCTGCTGATTTACTCAGCCAGGCCGAGCATGATGAGGTCGCGCAGTCGATTTTGATTTGCGATGATGCGGCATTTGCGACGGCGGTCAGTGACGCTGTGGAAACCGCTTTGGCGGCCTTGCCGCGCCAACAAATTGCCCGCAAAAGCTGGGAAAATTTTGGGGCCATAATTATCGTCGATGATTTGCTTGAGCAAGCGGCCGCCTTGATCAATCAGCTGGCGCCTGAGCATTTGGAATTGGCTGTCGAAGACCCTGACCGCTTGGCAGCAAAAGTACGCCATGCTGGCGCTATTTTTCTTGGCCGCTATACGCCCGAAGCCATCGGCGATTATGTCGCTGGGCCCAATCACGTTCTTCCGACGGCGCGGGCGGCGCGCTATGCCTCTGGCCTCTCAGTGCTGAATTTTATGAAGCGTAGCTCTTTGGTACGTTGCGATGCGGCGGCGCTCCGCGAAATTGGGCCCGCCGCTTTGCGCTTGGCCGAAGAAGAGGGCCTGCACGCACATGGTCGCTCGATTGCCATTCGTCTCAATATTGCGCCAGAGGACCCGCCCAAAAATGGCTGATTCCGACGCCAAAGCCCGCATTGTGCACATATCTTTGGATGATCCGGCCTTGGCGCCGCGCAGTCCGGACATTGAGCACGAGCGGCGCGTCGCGATATTTGACCTGATTGAGGGTAATCATTTTTCTTTAATAGAAGGGCCTGAAGGGCCTTATCGGATGATGCTGTCGATCGCCGACCGTGGCATTTTATTTGCCTTGAGCGATACAGATGGTGCGCCCTTGGCCAAAATTGAATTATCGCTGACTCCGTTGCGGCGCAATATTCGCGATTATTTTATGATTTGCGAGAGCTATTTTGAAGCCATTCGAACCGCCACGCCTGAACGCATTGAGGCCATCGACCAAGCACGTCGCGCCTTGCATAATGAAAGCGCCGAAATTTTGCAAGCGCGGCTTGCAAGCCAAGCTAGCGTTGACAATGATACGGCGCGCCGCTTGTTCACTTTGATCAGCGTCTTGCAGATGCGCGGCTAGTCGGAAATAACAGTTGATTTTTACACGGTTTCTGGTCATTCTCCGGCCAAGTTAATGAGAGAGGCTTATGGCTAAAGAAGAATTATTAGAATTTAACGCAACGGTTGTTGAATTGCTGCCGAATGCGACGTTTCGTGTGAAGTTAGAAAACGACCACGAAGTGATTGCACACACGGCTGGTAAAATGCGCAAAAACCGTATTCGCGTCTTGGCCGGCGACAAGGTTTTGGTGGAAATGACCCCCTATGACCTCACCAAAGGACGTATTACCTATCGCTATAAATAGTCGGTTATGCTTAGCCAGTGCCAGCCCACGACGCTTGGCCTTGCTGGAGCAAATTGGCATCACCCCCGATGTGGTGATTTCTACAGATATTGATGAAACAGCTGAGCCGCGTGAAGCGCCGGCGGCGCTTGCTTTGCGTCTGGCAATAGCCAAAGCGCAGGCAGCACAAAATCTTGACGCGGCTGATGGGTTTGTTCTCGCAGCCGATACTGTGGTCAGTGTGGGCCGCAGAATTTTGCCAAAAACCGAAACCGAAGACCAAGCGCGCGCCTGTTTGCAATTATTGTCAGGGCGCGGTCATCGTGTGCGCACGGGCTTTTGCCTGCGCCACGGCGAGGCTGTGGTCAGCAAATGTGTGACCAGCCGGGTGCAGATGAAAGTCTTATCAGTCGAGGAAGTTGACGCTTATATTGCTGCCGGCGAGTGGCGCGGCAAGGCTGGTGGCTATGCCATTCAGGGCCATGCAGCGGCCTTTATAACGGGGCTTGTCGGCTCTTATAGCAACATTGTAGGCTTACCCCTCTATGAGGTATCAACTGCTCTCAAAGGTTTGGGCTATCGGACGCCTGTGACGGCAGTTCAAAAGTAAAATCAAAAGGATCGAAGTTACATGACCCATGAAGTTTTTATGAGTGTGGAAAATGGCCTATTGCGCGTGGCGCAAGTGCAGGATGGACAGTTGGTTAGCCTCTCGGCTGACCCATTGGGCAAAGCCAAAGACAATCCAGAACAACGCATTACCGGACAGATTTTCCTCGGTCATGTGGCCCGCGTGGTGCCGCATTTGCAAGCCGCTTTTGTTGACATTGGTCTTGAGCGTGATGGTTTTTTAGGGGCCCGTGAAGCGCGCGCTTTGCTGGCCGATGCGGATCGCGAAACCCCGATTGAGGCTTGCGTGCAGGCTGGTGATACGGTTTTGGTGCAAGTAGTGCGGCCGCCGCAGGGCGATAAGGGCGCGCAAATTACCGCTGATGTAACCTTGCCGGGGCGGGCTGTTGTGCTGGCCCCGTGCCGCAATCGAATTGCCGTGTCGCGCAGTATTGAAGATGAAGAAGAGCGCCAACGTTTGGCCGATGCGGCCGAGGCCGCGCGGCAAGGAAAACATGGCGAGGCGGTCGACGTGGAAGGCATGGACGGCCCAGCTGGTTGGGTAATCCGCACCGCCGCCATTGGCATGGATGCAGAGAGTTTGGCCATGGATATGGCACAAGTGGCGAAAAGCTGGGAAACCCTCATTGACAAGGCCGAAGATAGTCAGCCACCGGCTTTGTTACATGAAGATTTGGGGCCGATTGAAAAAGCCCTGCGCGATTTCGTGCGCGCCGATACGACAAGCGTGGTGATTGAGGGCGAGGCGGCTTTCCGCACCGGCCGCGGGTTTTGCCGCGAGCATATGCCCGCCGTTTTGGAGCTTCTATCGGCCAGCCAAGAGGGAAGCATTTTATTCGACCGCTATGACATTGCCGGTCAGCTAGAGATTGCCCTGTCACGCCGTGTTGAACTGCCATCAGGCGGTTGGCTGATGATTGAAACAACCGAAGCCATGACGACGATTGATGTCAATTCTGGTGCTCATAATGGGCCGGCGGTGAGCGTTAATCTGGAGGCCGCACGGATGATTGCGCGCCAAATTCGCCTGCGCAGCCTTGGCGGATTAATCGCCATTGATTTCATTGATATGAGTTCAGATGCTGACAATGAAGCCGTATTGCAGGCCTTGGATGAGGGCTTTCAGGGCGATAAAAACCCGGTACGCATTGGCCCAATGTCAGAGTTTGGCGTGGTCGAAATGACCCGCCGCCGCGAGACCATGACGCTGGCTCAGGCCATGCGCCAACAGGCTTAGTCGCATGGCCATCTGCCCGATATGTCAAAACAAGGAAGCGGTCGCCGCGTTCAAACCATTTTGCTGCAAACGCTGTGCTGATATTGACCTGCACCGTTGGATGGGCGGGCATTATGCCATTCCGGCAGTTGAGCCACCCGATAATTGGGAAGAAACCTTGGACGCCGGGCTGGATAGCGACGATCCATCGAAAATTCATTAGGGAGAAGTATGATGCGTTTACAGGGGAAAAAAGCACTGATTACTGGTGCTGGGTCCGGCATTGGAGCCGCCACAGCGAGCTTATTTGCCGAACATGGAGCCAGCGTCTTTGCTGTTGATATTGCCGATGGTCGTTTGGCCAAATGCCATGCTGATAATCCGGCGATTAGCTGTCTGGAAATTGACATAACCACCGAAGGCGCGGCTGAAACGATTATCGAACAAGCTGTCACCGCTTTGGGTGGTTTGGATATTGTGATGAATAATGCCGGTATCGGCTATTTTGCCAAAATCGAAGATACCACGGACAAAATATGGCAGCGGACAATGGATATTAATTTGAATGTGCCGTTCAAGATTTGTCAATTGGCGGTGCCGCATTTGAAACAATGCGGCCATGGTCGGATTATTAATGTCGCGTCAGTGATGAGCAAAATGGCTGACACTGGCCTGACCGCCTATGCCGCCTCGAAAGCTGGCATTGCTGGCATGACCCGCAATCTGGCTCTCGAGCTTGGCAAATTTGGCATTACGGTGAATAATATTTTGCCCGGCGCCATTGTCACTGGCATGACGCCAGCTTTGCAGCAAGAAAACATCGCCGATATATGGGCCCGCAAATCGCCGCTCAACCGTTTAGGCCAGCCAATTGATGTGGCGCAAGTGGCGCTTTTTCTGGCCAGCCAGGACAGCGGCTTTGTGACCGGCCATGATATGCATGTCGATGGCGGCATGTTGCTGAAACAATAGTCGAATAAAGCGGAAGATGCGGTCATCGGCGTCTAGACAGACGCAGTTTCATGGCCTATACAGACGTTCTTGCTGGCGCAATGGCGACACAAGGCCCGGGTAGCTCAGGGGTAGAGCAGAGGATTGAAAATCCTCGTGTCGGTGGTTCGATTCCGCCCCCGGGCACCACTTTCTCAATATGATAATTTCAGCCCAACATGCAGGGAAACGACTTCGTCTTTTTCTCCATGATCGACGGCGAGGCGCCCACTGTCGGCCCATTTGCGCTCGTAATTGACCCCAATATAAGGGGCAAAATCGCGGGTGATTTCATAGCGCAATCGCAAGCCGACTTCCGTTGCAACAAAACCAGAAGCGACGTTGATTGATTCATCATCACGGCCCGCGAAATCGACTTTAAGCACAGGTTGAAACACCAGTCTCTGGGTTATCAGAAGGTCTTTCTCGACTTCAAGTCGGGCTGAAACATGGCCCTTTTCGGAGACAAACAGACTCGCATCGGTTTCAATGAAATAGGGCGCAAGGCCACTCAAGCCGGTCACCAGATAGCTGCGCGCCGGATGCGGGCGAGTGTCATGCCTGATGCCGCCATAGGCGTCCCAGAAGGTCGCTACTGGCATTGACCAACGGCCTTGCAATTCGACGTTCTCCCAAGCGCTTTCGTCTTGCGCATATTCGGCTTCCAATAAGCCAAGCAGTTTCCATTTATCACCGCCATAGGAGACAGTGCCTTCTAAGGCAATGATGTCGCCAGCATTTTTGGCAAAACGATGTTCAAATCTCTCTAAATCGGCATTGAAAAAAAGTCCCGCTGCTTTGGCCGGTGCAGATAGGCCAAGAATGGCAATCATGGCGACGCTTGCGATGGCTGAGCGATTTCTCATTGTCCGCTCCCCATGTGCATTTGGTGATGCATGGCCGGATGGGTAGGAGCTGGCGCGGCTGGACTGACCTCGCCATTGGCCGGTTCAACAATAACCCGACGCATCATGCCGGAATGCATGTGATAGACCAGATGGCAATGAAACGGCCAATGACCGGTCGCATCAATTTCCACTTCAGCTGACACCGTCATGGCCGGGGCCACTTGAATAACATGTTTGGCGGGGCGATATTTTCCCTGTCCATTGTCCAAAATCATCCACATGCCGTGCAAATGCATCGGATGCGTCATCATTGTTTCATTGACGAATGTGAAGCGAATACGTTCGCCCTCGCGAAACCGGAAGGGCTCTGCATCGTCGAAAGTCTCGCCATTCATTGACCAAATATAGCGTTCCATATTGCCGGTCAGCCGAACGGTTACTTCCCTATCCACGGGTCGTTCATCATAAACCGGACGCACTGCTTTCAAATCAGAATAGGAGAGGAATTTGCCACCATTATAGGCGGTCGGAATGAGCCCACTATTGGGTGCGTAAAACGCGTCCTGTTTGGGCGCCATGGGTTTCATATCATGGCCCATGGCGGCATGGTCCATATGGTCCATATGGTCCATTTCCCCCATATCATGGCCCATAGCGGCGTGATCTGCGTGGCCTGCATGGCCCGCCATATCCGCCATTGTAAGCTTTGGACGCGGCCGCCGTGCGGGCACGTCGGCTGTCATTCCATGGCGCGGCGCCAGTGTTGCGCGGGCATGGCCGGTGCGCCCCATAGGTTCTGCCATCAACGTATAGGCTCGGTCTTCTTTTGGGTGAATGATGACATCATATGTTTCAGCCACGGCAATACGAAGCTCGTCAACCGTTACCGGCTGAATATTATTGCCATCAGCCTGAACCACAGTCATTTTGAGGCCGGGGATGTAGACATCCATAAAGCTCATGGCCGAGGCATTGACCAGGCGCAAACGCACGCGCTCGCCGGGCGTAAACAGCGCCGTCCAATTCTGCTCAGCGTCCATACCATTAATCAAAAAATCATGGCCTGAGACATCGGCAATATCGGTTTTCATCATGCGCATTTCGCCCCACGCCATGCGCTCTTTCACGGCGTCGCCGAAACTCTCGCCAGCCTCTCGGTCAAATAAGTCGAGCACGGTTTCTTGCTGGAAATTATAATAATCTGGTCGCCGTTTCAGATTGGCGAGAATACGCTCTGGGCGGGCGTCATGCCAGTCGGACAGAACCACCGTATGTTGGCGGTTATAGCGGAATGGCTCTTTATCTTTAGGTTCGATAATAATGGCGCCATATAGGCCCTTTTGCTCCTGCATGGCAGAATGGCTGTGATACCAATATGTTCCCGCCTGTTTGGCCGGAAAGCGATAGGTGAATGTCTCGCCTGGTTCAATGCCTTTATAAGAAAAGCCGGGCGCGCCATCTTGTGTGGAAGGCAAAATCAGACCATGCCAGTGGACTGAGCTAACGGCGTCAAGGGTGTTGGTGACTTTGATGACAAGTTCCTCACCCTCTTTAAAGCGCAGCGTTGGCGCTGGCAGCGTGCCATTAATCGTCATGGCTTTTTTCGGGCCGCTACTCAGCGTGATGGTCGTTTCACCAATGGTTAAATGATAATTATTGGCTGCAGCTAAACTCGGCAAAAACATAAAAAACGCCAGCGCTAAGCTGAGCCTTGTGTGTTTTGAAGTGTACATTTTAAAAATCCTATTTCTCATTGCGCGAAAGGCGAATATTGCATCGGCCAGCGCAGGGCGCTGAACCTCGGCCGAATATTATCCGGCCGAATATGAGGGGGCAGAAATTAGGATTTGGGCGGCGGTGTGCTGTGATTTAACGCAATCGACATCAGATTATCGGCCAAGGGCGGCGTAATCAGCCGCACTGAATTTAAGATAAAATTAGAAATATCGCCAACTGGTGCCAACGCATTGGTCGAACAAGACGCATGGTCTTTACAACAGCCTTGCGCGATATTTTCGCTGCATGCTCCCGCGTCTGATGAATTAGCGGCCATGCTCGGACAGTCAGCCATGGGCGTGCCCGTCGCCGCTATCTCATGTGTCATCTCATGCATCATCGTGGTGCTGGCCATATCGGCCATGGACGGCGCAGCTGAAAATGGCGCCAGAATGAGCGACGCTATCATGACAACAGCGAAGGTTAGTCTCTTGGTCATGATTTTTGCACCGGTGGGTCAGCGTAGGAGGCGGCGGCGGTGATGATGTCATCGGGGGTTTGTAGCATTTGCTGATACACTTCCGGCGGATAGGGCATATGTGGCTTGCTGGCGTCATAGGTAGGCTGCGCCACCGCGCCGCTTTCGCCCTTATAATCATCCGGCGTCATATAACAGGCTGCTTCATCGGCTGAAATGCCAGCTTTTTCGAGCACTTTTGGATCGACCCATTGCGCTGCATCAAGCGCCCCGTCAGAACAGGCCACTTCAAGCGCCAATTGGTCAGGGCCGGCGAAATAAATTGATTTGCACATGCCATGGTCAATCGGGCCAATAACATTGA
>JAHEGN010000034.1 GCA_024645085.1 Rhodobiaceae bacterium | reverse complement strand
TGGACGCCGCCGTTGATTGGCTGCGCACCAAAGGCTTGGCTAAAGCGGCCAAAAAGTCAGGTCGTGTCGCGGCTGAAGGCTTGGTTGGCGTTGCATCAAAAGGCACAACGGGTTCAGTGGTTGAGGTTAACTCAGAAACTGACTTCGTTGCCCGCAATGAAGTTTTCCAAACCATGGTTGCCAAAATTTCAACTTTGGCGAGCACAATTTCAGGTTCGCATGACGACTTATTGGCAGCAGAATTTCCTGGTGCCGGTAAATCTGTTCAAGACCATGTGCAAGAAATGGTCGGTACCATTGGCGAAAATATGACCGTGCGCCGCTCACAAACATTGAGCGTCTCAGAAGGCATTGTGGCCAGCTATGTGCACAGTCCGGTGACCGAAGGTCTTGGCAAAATTGGTGTTCTGGTGGCGCTTGAGTCATCTGGCGACAGTGAAAAACTGCAAGCTTTGGGCAAGCAATTGGCCATGCATGTTGCGGCGACAAGCCCGCTGGCGGCCACCGCTGATGAATTGGATCCAGAAGAAGTCGAGCGCGAACGCGCTGTGCTGATTGCCGAAGCCAAAGAGAGCGGCAAGCCAGACGAGATTATCGGCAAAATGGTTGAAGGCCGTATTCGCAAATTCTACGAGGAAGTTGTGCTCGAGTCACAAGTCTTTGTTATCGACGGCGAAACACGGGTTTCTAAAGTTCTTGAAAATGCTGCCGGCGATATTGGTGGTGCTGTGAAACTGAAAGGTTTTGTGCGCTTCGAATTGGGCCAAGGCGTTGATAAGGGTGAAGAAGCTGATTTTGCCGCTGAAGTTGCAGCAGCCGTCAGCGGTAATTAATCTTCTTGTGTTGCGCGCTGGCTATGGCCAGAGCGGTGCACAAATGCAAATCTTATAGCCACAATGGCCGGAATCGCGCCATTGTGGCTTTTGCAAATTAGCCGCGATTATTGGCACTCAGGGAGGCGCTCATGGCAGGTAAACCGAACTACAAACGTGTGCTTTTGAAAGTTTCGGGCGAGGCCCTTATGGGCCCCGGCCAATATGGTATTGACGTTGCCACCGTTGACCGCATTGCCCATGAAGTCAAAGATGCGCTGGCCCTCGGTGTCGAGGTCTGCATGGTCATTGGCGGCGGCAATATTTTCCGCGGGCTTTCAGGGGCTGCCGACGGAATGGATCGGTCGAGTGCCGATTATATGGGCATGCTGGCGACGGTGATGAATGCTCTGGCCATGCAAAATGGCTTGGAACGCTCAGGCGTCGCCACCCGCGTCTTATCTGCCATTCCCATGACCAGCGTGTGCGAGCCCTATATTCGCCGCCGCGCCGAACGGCATATGGAAAAGGGCCGGGTGGTGATTTTCGCCGCTGGTACGGGCAATCCATTTTTCACCACAGATACAGCTGCTGCTTTGCGGGCCGCAGAAATGAATTGCGATGCGCTGATGAAGGGCACCAATGTTGATGGGGTTTATTCGGCCGATCCGAAAACCAACCCGCAGGCCGAGCGTTACGACCAGCTCAGCTATATGGATGTGCTGTCGCGCGATTTGAAAGTGATGGACGCCTCGGCGGTTTCTCTCTCGCGTGAAAACGGTATTCCGATTATTGTCTTTTCAATTCAGCAATCCGGCGCCTTTACGCAAGTGTTAAAGGGTGACGGCGCGTGTACGATTGTGCAAAGCTAAACCATAGCAAGGAAGTAAAATGAGCATTGATATTTCAGATATTGAACGCCGCATGGATGGCGCAGTGACAACATTAAAAACTGATTTGGGTGGGTTACGCACCGGGCGGGCGAGCGCCAGCCTATTGGAGCCAATCACAGTTGAGGCCTATGGCCAGCAAATGCCAATTTCGCAAGTCGGCACCATCACCGTGCCGGAACCGCGCATGTTGAGTGTGCAAGTATGGGACAAAGGACAAGTAAGCCTAGTTGAAAAAGCCATTCGTGAAAGCGGGCTTGGCTTGAACCCAATGGCTGATGGCACGCTGGTGCGTATTCCTCTGCCAGAACTGAACGCCGAACGGCGCGAAGAATTGGTCAAAGTGGCTGGCAAATATGCCGAACAAGCCCGCGTCGCTGTACGGAATGTGCGCCGCGATGGTATGGACCAAATTAAAAAGGCCGAAAAGGACAGTGAGATTTCGCAAGACGAGGCCAAGGATTTATCGGCTGAGGTGCAGACCATCACCGACAAATACGTAAAGCTGGTGGATGAAACTCTGGAAGTCAAAGAAGGCGAAATCCGGCAGGTTTAGTCGGGCAGGGCGTATGTCGCAGTCTCACCAACAGCAAGAGTTACCGTCTCACCTCGCCATTATTATGGATGGCAATGGACGCTGGGCGACGCAACGCGGTATGCGTCGGCAAGAGGGGCATCGGCAAGGCGTTGAGACATTGCGCCAATCGGTTAAAGACGTCATGCAAGCGGGCATTAAATGCCTGACCTTATTCTCCTTCTCATCTGAAAACTGGAACCGCCCTAAAGCCGAAGTCAATTTTCTTATGTCGCTTTTGCAGCGTTTTATTGAGAGCGATTTGGCTGATTTACACGGGCAAAATGTGCGCGTGCGTATGCTCGGGCGACGCCAAGATTTATCGCCGAAAATCATCAAACTCATCGAGCGCGCTGAATCTCTGACGGCAGATAATACCTCGCTGCAATTGCAGGTGGCGTTTAACTATGGCGCCCGCGAGGAGATTGCCGATGCGGCGTCGCGATTGGCGCGCCGGGCTGTGGCTGGCACTTTAGATCCTGCGTCAATCACCCCCGAGGTTTTCGGCTCTGAATTACTAACCGCCGGTTTGCCAGATCCAGATTTAATCATTCGCACCAGTGGCGAATATCGCATTAGTAATTTTTTGCTGTGGCAGAGTGCCTATGCGGAATTTTTCTTCACCGAAACATTATGGCCAGATTTCACCGCCGATGATTTAGCCGAAGCGCTGAGCGCCTATGCGCAACGCGACCGCCGTTTTGGCGGGCTATCAAATCAAAAAGAGCGGGAGCATTAGATGGCCACGGCAAAGCCAAAAACCGTCAAACTGGCCGATAAATTTGTTGGTCTCGTGCAGCGTATTCGAACGGCAGTTGTCTTGCTGCCGTTTGTTTTGGCCGCTGTTTGGTTTGGCGAGCTATGGTTTTTCTGCCTGATTGCGCTGGTCGCTCTCGCCATGGCCTATGAATGGGTGGGGCTGTTGCAAAGTCAGCAGCCAAGCCGAGACCGCCTATGGTTGAGTGTTTTGCTTTTGGCGGTTTTATGGTTTTCCCACGTCACATCGGCAACCGATGGTTTGGCTTTGATTGCAGTGATTTGCTTGCTCGGCGGGGCATTGCTGGTTCAATCTGGCGGCCGTACCACGCCGGTTCTCGGCGGCTTGATTTACGTCGGCTGGCCGATGGCGGCAGCCATTGGGTTTCATCAGGCACCATTGGGCGCGCTGATTATCTTATATGTTCTGGTCAGCGTTTGGGCGGTGGATATTTTCGCTATGTTTTGCGGCAAGATTATTGGCGGCCCGAAATTGGCGCCACGCGTTTCGCCGAATAAAACCTGGGCTGGTCTGTTCGGCGCCATGGCTGGTGCCATGCTGGTCGCCAGTTTGAGTTTTTGGGTTTTGACACGCTTCGCCTTGGCGCCCGTCGCCCTTCTCGACATGATCGCAATTGCGGCGGTGCTGGCGGTTGTGGCGCAAATGGCTGATTTATTTGAATCCGCCCTAAAGCGCAAAAACGATATCAAAGACTCTGGCGCGATAATCCCCGGACATGGCGGCATTCTTGACCGGGTCGATGGTCTGGTTGGCGTGTTTATTGCGCTGCACATTGTCGCTTTATGGCGTGGCGGCGCAGTCGCCGACGCTTTGTGGGTTTGGTAAAATGCGCCGTATTTCTCTTTTTGGCGCCACTGGCACAATTGGCGATAATGCGCTGCAATTGGTCGATTTGCATCCTGAGCGTTTCACCATTGAGGTGATGAGCGCACATCAAAATGTCGAAAAACTGGTCGCTCTGGCGCGTCGCTATCAGCCCAAATGTTTGGTCATTGGCGACGCCGAGGCGGCCGCTCAAGTGAAACAGAGCCTTGCTGACTTTTCCGGCGATATTTTAATCGGCGAAGCGGGTTTAGTCGAGGCGGCACAACGGCCGTGCGATGTTACGGTGATGGCGATTGTTGGTTTTGCAGGTCTGAAACCGGCGCTGGCAGCGGCGCAATTGGGCCATATTTTAGCCCTCGCCAATAAAGAATGTTTGGTCGCCGCTGGCCCATTGCTCATGCGCCAAGCCAGTCAGCACAACACCACTGTTTTGCCGATTGATAGCGAGCATAATGCGATTTTCCAGCTTCTCGATGGGCGCCGCGCCGATGGTTTGGAGAAAATGATTTTGACGGCATCGGGCGGGCCATTTCGTGAGGCCAGCCGTAGTGACTTGGAAAATGTGACGCCGAGCATGGCTGTTGCCCATCCCAATTGGGACATGGGCGCAAAAATTTCTGTCGATAGCGCCACCTTAATGAACAAAGGGTTGGAGCTGATTGAGGCGCATTATTTGTTTCAAGTGGCGCCAGAAAAGCTTGATGTGTTGGTGCACCCGCAATCGGTGGTGCATGGTTTGGTCAGCTTCTCCGATGGCAGTGTGTTGGCGCAAAAAGGCAGCCCCGATATGCGCACGCCATTGGCCCATTGCATGGCTTACCCTGAGCGCATAAATGCTGGCGTGGCGCCGCTTGATTTGGCGGCCATCGGCAGTTTGACTTTCGCAGAACCTGATCGTGACTTATTCCCTTGCCTGGCTTTGGCTGAAGCCGCCATGCGGGCTGGCGGCGTGATTCCGACATTGCTCAATGGCGCCAATGAAGAAGCGGTAGCCGCGTTTTTGGCCGGCCGCATTGGGTTTTTGCAAATTGCAGATTTGGTGGCTGACGTGTTGGCGCAATTTGCTGACAATAGTCAAGATGTGGCGTCTTTGGAGGCGATCTTTGCCGCCGATCATTGGGCCCGAGAAAAAGCCCGTATTTGGTTGGAAAAAGCAGCATAAGGGCGAAAATTGCTGCATATCGTATAATTTTGCCATAATTCGTTGGTTATCTGAATTGAGGCTTTAACTCTGGTCAAAAATGGCCATAATGCTGAAATTCTTGGGAGTTTTCATGGACGTCATTAACAATTTGTACAGCGGGCTTGGGCTGGGTTACCTGCTTCCCTTCGTCTTTGTGCTGACCATTGTGGTGTTTTTCCATGAGCTCGGGCACTTTTATATCGCCCGCCGTTGCGGTGTGCGGGTTGAGGTGTTTTCGGTCGGGTTTGGCCGCGCCATTGCCAAATGGCACGATAAGCACGGCACAGAATGGCGCATTAGCTGGATACCATTGGGTGGCTATGTGAAATTCTTTGGCGATGAAAATGCCGCCAGCGCTCCCAGTGCCGACGCCCTTAACGATATGGATGATGCGGTTCGCCAAGGCACACTATATTACAAACCGCTATGGCAGCGCGCCGCCGTTGTCGTTGCCGGACCGGTGGCAAATTTTATTTTGGCGATTATCATCTTCGCCTCGCTTTACAGTTTCTTTGGCCAACGGGTCAATGACCCGCTGGTTGGCGGTGTGCTGGAAAACAGTGCGGCCGAGCGGGCCGGCTTTCAAACTGGCGATTTGATCACCGCGATTGACGATGAGCTGGTTGATAATTTCGGCCAAGTGCGCCGCATGGTAACGGTCAATGCGGGCAATCCATTGCGGTTTTCTGTGCAGCGCGATGGGGCGCAAATAACGCTGACGGCGACACCGGATTTGGTGTTGGAAACCGACCGTTTTGGCAATGAATATAACATTGGTCGTCTCGGCGTTGCTGTCGCCGGTGATGGCGCTGGCACTCGCCATGTGCGCTATAATCCGATTACCGCCCTATGGATGGGCGTTGAAGAAAGCTATTTCATCGTTGAACAGACTTTCATTATTATGGGCCGTATTATTATCGGCCGTGAGAGCGCTGAAAGCCTCGGCGGCCCCATTCGTATCGCGCAATTATCTGGCCAGACGGCGACTTTGGGGCTGGTGGCGCTGATTAATTTGACCGCCGTGTTATCGGTCTCCATCGGCCTGATTAACCTGTTTCCCATCCCCATGCTGGATGGCGGGCATTTAATGTTTTATGCTTATGAGGCCGTTGTTGGGCGTCCAATGTCGATGCGGGTGCAAGAATATGCTATGCGCATAGGCTTGAGCATGGTTATGCTCTTATTCATTTTTGTTACGTGGAATGATTTGGCTCGATTAGATGTTTTCTCCCGCGTAGCTAACTTTTTTGGATTTTAATCAATGCTAAATCATTCGAAATCTCTCTCCGCGCTGCTGGTTCTTTGCCTTTTAGCCGTACTTATTTCACCGGCCTTGGCAAAAATTGGTGAGCCGGTTTCCTTTATCCGTGTTGAAGGTACCCAGCGGGTCGAGGACGAGACGGTTCTGGCCTATATGAATATTCGGGTTGATCAAATTGATGATGCGGCGCTGGTTGACCAATCGGTGAAAACACTTTTCTCATCCAGCTTATTCTCTGACGTGACCATTCGGCGCGAAGGCTTGGGCCTGGTGGTGACAGTGATTGAAAACCCGATTGTGAACCGGGTTGATTTTGAGGGCAATTCGACCATTCAGGACGAAGCCTTGGCAACCGAGGGCACGCTGAAATCGCGGCAAATTTATACCCGTGCGCGCGTGCAAGATGACGTTGAGCGCTTTATTGAATTATATCGTCGCGGTGGGCGTTTTGCCGTGCGCATTGAACCGAAAGTTATTCAGAAACCGCAAAACCGCATTGATTTGATTTTTGAAATTGATGAAGGCCCAACAACATCTGTGCGTTCAATCAACTTTCTCGGCAATAAGGCGTTTGATGACGATCGCTTGCGGCAGGAAATTTTTACCACCGAAGCGCGCTGGTGGCGGTTTGTTACCTCCAATGATAATTATGACCCTGATCGGATTGCCTATGACCGCGAATTATTGCGGCGCTTTTATCTGAGCAAGGGTTATGCCGATTTTCAAGTGGTTAGCACCAATGCCGAGCTGACCCGCGACGGCAAAGAGTTTTTTGTGACCTTCAAAGTTGATGAAGGGGCGCAATATAATTTTGGCGCTAGCAGCGTGTCGACCTCGCTTGATGAGCTGAAAATTATTGAGTTGGAAGAGCTGATCACCCATGAAGAGGGCGAGCGCTACGATTCGAGAGCTTTGGACAAAACCGTCGATGCCTTGACTAAAGCTATTGGCGAGCAAGGTTTTGCCTTCGCCGACATTCGTCCTCGGGTGAACCGTGACCGAAAGAACAACATTGTGGGTGTGGTATATGCGGTTGAAGAGGGGCCGCGGGTTTATGTCGAGCGCATCAATATCAACGGCAATGACCGGACTTATGACGAAGTTATTCGCCGCGAAATGCGTCTCAGTGAAGGCGATGCCTTTAATCGGGTGCTGCTGTCGCGCTCCGAGCGCGATGTGCGCGGCTTGAATTATTTTAGCAATGTCGAAGTGACAGAGACGCCGGGCTCGGCCGATGACAAAACCATTATCGACATCAATGTGCGCGAGCAACCAACGGGCGAATTGAGCTTTGGTGTGGGCTATTCATCGGCGGAAGATTTGTCGACACAATTCAGTATTGCCGAACGCAACTTCCGCGGACGTGGGCAGATTTTGCGGCTGCAATTAGGCCTCAGCAGCGAAGTGCAAAGCTATAATTTCGCCTTCACTGAACCGTATTTTTATAATCGAGATGTCTCAGCGGGCTTTCGCGTTTATAAGACCGACCGCAGTTATGACAATCAGGCTGGCTTGGAAACCGCTGAAACCGGCCTTGGGGTAAATCTTGGGTTTCCATTGTCCGAAGATGGCCGCTTGAGCCTGTTTGCTAATTTCTCCGAAGACGAGCTGATCAATAATTCCGCCAATAGTTCCGTAAACCCAAGCTACACCAATCAGAAGCTGGAACTTGGCTATTATTATGGCATTGATATGCGTGATGATTATGTTGATCCGACGGCCGGTTGGTCGTTTAGTTTTGGACAAGATATTGCTGGTCCGGCCATGGACGTCACTTATTTGCGCACCCGTTTGCGGGCCGATTATTATCATGAGTTGGCCGAGGGTTATGTTTTTCACGCGCGGGCCAAATTGGGCATCATCAATGATTATCGTGGTGGCGCGGTGAATTATAATGACCGGTTTTTCGAAGGCGGTTCCAGCTTTCGCGGTTTCGACCGTTCTGGCGTCGGCCCGCGCCAAATCAGCACCGGATATGCTTTGGGCGCCAATCGCTACATCGTTGGTACGACCGAAGTTTCCCTACCGCTTGGCTTGCCAAAAGAATTGGGCATGAAGGCTAACGCCTTTATTGATTTTGGTGTGCTGGGCGATACGGACACATATTCAGCGGTCGCTGGCGACATTCAAGATGACTTCGCTTTCCGCGCAACTTATGGTTTAAGTGTGTCTTGGAAATCGCCTTTTGGCCCAGTGAGGTTTGATTTTGCTGACGCTATTAAAGAAGAATTTTATGATGAAACTCGTTCCTTCCGGTTTACAATCGGAACAAATTTCTAAAGGGGAAGTTATGACCAACCAATTTTTTACAAAACATTTTTTCAAAAGCTTGCTTTTGGTTGCCGCTTTGGTGATGCCGCATCAGGCATTGGCGCAAGGCGTATCAATCATTGTTTTTGACCTTGAAGTTGCGGTTGGCGCATCAAAGGCTGGTCAGGACATGTCTAAACAATTGCAGAAGCAGGCTGAAGATTTGCGCAAGCGGGCTGATAAATTTGGTGAAGACTTGCAAGCTGAAGCGACCAAATTGCAAGAGCAGCGTTCGCTGATTGCACCTGATGCATGGAAAGTGAAAGTCGAAGAGCTGCAAACCAAAGAGCAGACCAATCGTCAAAAGTTCAATGCTGAAGGTCAGGCCATTCAAGCCGGCGGGCAAAAAGCCTCTCGTGAGATTTTAAATATTGCCGACGAGGAACTCAACAAAATCGCTAAAGAACGCAAGGCTGATATTGTGATGAATCGTAAGGCCGTGTTCTTTGCCAGCCCAGCGATTGATGTCACCGATGAATTGGTCGAGCGCGTCAACAAGCGCATTAGCTCGGTCAAAGTGACGCCGGTCACTGCCAAGCAGTAAGTCTGATGGCTGACCCACGCTTTTTCGAGTGTGCGGGGCCGTTCTCCGCCAGTGCTATTGCCGCGCTTATCGACGGCCAATGCACTGGCGAAGCTGACGCCATATTCAGTGATATATCGTCGCTCGAACTGGCGCAGCCGGATATGGTGAGTTTTTTCACCAACCCAAAATTAGCTGAGCAGCTGGCCGCTTCAAAAGCTGGTGCTGTGTTAATCTCAGAAAAAAACCGCGCCCTATGCCCGCCGCAGACGCAGGCGATTATTTGTGACGACCCCTATCGGGCGATGGCTATTATGGCGCAGGCGTTTTATCCCCTAACAGCACAATCTCGCCCAATGCCAGGCGAGGGGCAAGACGGTGCCATGTTGCACCCGACGGCCCGCCTTGGCGAAAATGTGACCCTTGAGCTGGGGGCAATGATTGGTCGTCATGCGGAAATTGGCGACAATTGCGTGATTGGGGCCGGTGCCATGATTGGTCATGGTGTTGTGCTCGGGCATGATTGCGTCATTGGTCCGCAGGCAACAATTGGCTACAGCTTGCTTGGCAATCGGGTCATTGTGCAGGCGGGTGCTCGTTTGGGAACCGATGGGTTTGGTTTCGCGCCGGGCAGCCAGCATGTGAAAATTCCGCAGCTTGGTCGGCTGATCGTGCAAAGCGATGTTGAAATTGGTGCCAATGCAACGCTTGACCGAGGTGCCGTCGGCGACACAATTATTGGTGAAGGCACGAAAATAGATAATTTGGTGCATATTGCCCATAATGTTGAAATCGGCCGCCACTGCTTTTTAGCCGCTCATTCGGCGGTTGCTGGGAGCAGTAAAATTGGTGACTATGTGCAAATGGGTGGTTTTGCTGGCGTTGTCGGGCATATTGAAGTGGGTGCGCATAGTGTTATTGGTGCCCATTCGCTGGCCACTAAATCACTGCCAAAAAAATCTTCCGTCAGCGGTGCACCGGCGCGGCCACGCAGCGAGCTTTATCGCGATCAAGCGTTTTTGAGTAAATTGCGCAAACAGTCTGACTAGGCTGATTGTCGCGGATTTGCGTAATAAAGCGACACAATAGTTTATTTGAAGCCCCTCCGAACACATTTTACCTATGGGCGATGAGTAATATCCATCCGACTGCCCTTATTGATGAAACGGTGACGCTAGGCCAAGACGTGGTAATTGGCCCATATTGCTGTTTGACCGGCAATGTCGTTTTAGGCGATCGGGTAAAGTTGGAAGCGCATGTGGTCATTACCGGTGATACGCATATTGGCGATGACACACATATTTATTCTTTCGCGGCCATTGGCACGGCGCCGCAAGACCTCAAATTCGCTGACGAAGATGTCAAATTAATCATCGGCGCGCGCAATAAAATTCGCGAGCACGTCACCATGAACCCGGGCACCAGCGGCGGCGGTGGGGTCACGCATATTGGCGACGATGGTTTATTTATGGTGGGCGCCCATGTCGCGCATGATTGCCAAGTCGGCAATAATGTCATCATTGCCAATAATTCATGCCTCGCCGGTCATGTCGAGTTGGGTGATTTCGGTATTATTGGCGGGCTGGTTGGGGTGCATCAGTTCTGCCGCATTGGCCAACATGCGTTTATTGGTTTCGGGGCGATGATTGACGAAGATGTTATTCCCTATGGTACGGCCAAGGGCAATCGGGCGGAAATTTCAGGCCTTAATCTAATTGGTTTAAAGCGACGCGGTTTCGCGCGGGCTGAAATCAATGATTTGCGCGCCGCTTATAAATCGGTGTTTTTGTCGAGCGACGGTGATTTAATGACCCGCGTTCAAAATATCGCCGCCGCTTATCCCCATGCGCCCTTAGTGCAAAATGTTGTCGCCTTTATGCAGGCCGATAATTCGCGAGGCTTCAGCCTCCCATCTTCGACATAGGCCCGCCATGAGTGCCGCGCCGTTAGGAATCATCGCCGGACAAGGTGTTTTGCCCTTGCGCATTGCGCAGGCGCAAAAACAAGCGGGGCGCTCGGTTTTTATCGTCGGCGTCACCGGCGAGGCGGACGCAGGTATTGAAGCCTTTGACCATCAGTGGATTGCCATGGGCGCTTTCAAACAAGTGGCGGATGCTTTCAAACAGGCTGGCTGCCAAGAGCTGATTATTATTGGCGCTGTGCAGCGGCCCAATATCGCCACCATGCAAACTGATGAAGGCGGCCAGTGGTTTTTAGAAAAAGTTACCCAAGGCCGCCAATTGGGCGATGACCAATTATTAAAAACCCTGATTGGCTATTTCCAAACCCAAGCCCTGAATGTGGTGTCGGCCGAAACCTTTTATGGCGATCTTCTGGGGCCGCAGGGCCAGCAGGGCAAATATGCCATTGGCCCGCATCAGCCAGATATTGACTTAGGCTTAGACGTCGTCAAAGCCATTGGCGGTCTGGATATCGGCCAAGCTGTAGTCGTCGCCGGCCGTGTGGTGCTGGCCATTGAAGGCCCGGAAGGCACCGACAATATGTTGCGCCGTATTGCCGATTTGTCGCCCGAATTGCGCGGCACGCCCGAGGCCCCGTCTGGGGTTTTGGTGAAAATGCCAAAGCCGCAACAAGACCGCCGTGTTGATATGCCGACCATTGGTGCGCAGACCATTGCCTTGGCCGCCAAGGCGCATTTGGCAGGCATTGTATATGAGGCTGGCGGCGCCTTGATTGACGACCTGGCCGCGACCATTGCGGCGGCCGATACAGCCGGCTTATTTTTGCACGGTTTAGAAGCGCCGCAAGATGACTGAGCCAAGCAAAAAGGCAAAACATGTCGTCATTGTCGCCGGAGAAACCTCTGGCGACGCTTTGGGCGCCGATTTAATGCAGGCTTTGCGGCAGCAGCAAAATAATCTGCTGCTATCGGGTGTTGGTGGGCCAAAAATGCAGGCCCATGGGCTGACCTCCTTATTCCCAATGTCAGAAATTGCCCTCATGGGGTTGAAGGAAATTTTGCCGAAACTGCCAAAATTATTCAAACTCGTCGATACGACGGTGGAGCATATATTGCACGTCAAGCCTGACGTCTTAGTGCTGATTGACAGTCCTGAATTCAACCACCGTGTTGCCAAGCGGGTCAAAAAGCAGCGCCCGGAGTTGCCAATTATTTGCTATGTGGCGCCGCAAATTTGGGCATGGCGTCGTCGACGGGCGAAAAAAATGCGCGCCTATTTTGACGCGGTGATGGCGTTCCTGCCTTTTGAGCCCGAGATTTTCGCCGCCAATAATGGCCCGCCGTGTCATTTTGTCGGCCATCCGATGGTCGACCGCCTGAAACAACTCGAGCCTTTGCCAGATTTCCGCAAAAAGCACAAATTAAAAGCCAAGGATAGGTTGTTGTCGGTTTTGCCAGGCAGTCGGTTTAGTGAAATCAAAGTATTGGCGCCCGTATTTGGCCAAGTGGTTGCCCGTTTGGCGCGACAATTGCCAGATTTGAAACTGGCGATTCCGGTTTTGCCGCACACTAGAGAATTGGTCGCGACGCTCACCGCTGATTGGCCGATTGCGCCGATTCTGATTGATGATGAGGCTGAGAAAATAGCTGCTTTCAAAACCAGTCGCGCGGCGCTGGCGTCATGCGGTACCGCCACTTTGGAGCTTGGCCTCGCCGGTCTGCCGACCATTGGGGCTTATAATATGGGCTGGTTCGGTGATCTGATTGTGCGCATCATGCGGGTGCCGAGCACCGTGTTGACCAATCTCATTCTCGACAAGCCCGTGATGCAGGAATTTTTGCAAAGCCGCTGCACAGCTGAGGCCATCACACCGGCATTGAGCCAATTATTGACCGATGATGCGGAAAACGAAAAATGCCGGCAGGCTCTGGCTGAGCTGCTGCCGGCATTGAATTATCAGGGCCAATCGCCAGCCCAACAGGCGGCGACCTTAACCCTTCAAATGGCGCTTTAGCGCTTTGTAATATCCGTATAATCGCGTTGTGTTGCGCCAATATATAGCTGGCGTGGACGACCAATACGTTGGCTTGGGTCTTCCACCATTTCATTCCATTGTGCCACCCAGCCGACGGTGCGGGCGAGGGCGAAAAGCACAGTGAACATGGTTGTTGGGAAGCCCATGGCTTTCAAGGTAATGCCTGAATAGAAATCAATATTCGGATAGAGTTTTTTCTCAATGAAATACTCATCACTCAATGCAATACGTTCCAATTCCATGGCCACGTCGAGCAATGGATCGTCTGTAATGCCCAATTCGCTCAGCACTTCATGGCAGGTTTTCTGCATTACGCGGGCGCGTGGGTCATAGTTTTTATAGACGCGGTGACCAAAGCCCATCAGGCGGAACGGATCATTTTTATCCTTGGCGCGGGCAACATATTCTGGAATCTTATCAACCGAACCAATTTCTGACAGCATATCAAGCGCCGCTTCATTGGCCCCACCATGTGATGGGCCCCAAAGGCAAGCGATGCCGGCAGCAATACAAGCAAATGGGTTGGCGCCAGACGAACCGGCCAAACGCACAGTCGAGGTTGACGCATTTTGCTCATGGTCGGCGTGCAGAATGAAAATACGGTCCATGGCGCGGGCCAGAACGGGGTTCACTTTGGTGTCTTCGCACGGCACTGAAAAGCACATATGCAGGAAGTTGGCGGCATAATCTAAATCATTGCGCGGATAGACAAATGGCTGACCGACAGAATATTTATAGGCCATGGCGGCAATGGTTGGAATTTTCGCGATCAAACGACGGCTGGCAATCATCCGCTGGTAAGGGTCGTTAATATCGGTGCTGTCGTGGTAAAAAGCAGACAAAGCGCCAACAACCCCAACCATAATCGCCATTGGGTGCGCATCGCGGCGGAAACCATGGAAAAAACGGTTCATTTGCTCGTGCAACATGGTGTGGCGGGTAATCGCTGTTTCGAATTCTTGCAATTGTTTAGCTGTTGGCAGTTCGCCATTCAGCAGCAGATAGCAGGTTTCAATGAACGAGCCTTGATCAGCCAATTGCTCAATCGGATAACCACGGTGCAAAAGCGTGCCTTCGTCGCCATCAATAAAGGTGATGGTCGATTTACAGCTGGCGGTTGAGGTAAACCCCGGGTCATAGGTGAATTGGCCAGTCTGAGCATAAAGCGACGATACATCAATCACGCTTGGCCCAACTGAGCCTTCGTGGATATCAAAATTAAAGTCATTGTCTAAGCTATTTAGCCGTGCAGATTTATTGTCGCTCATAATTAGTGCTCCATCGTCTTCGAGATTGCATTTTATCTAGCACATTGTTGCGCCTTTCGCCAGCGCAACTGCGGTTTTAATTAGATTTGGTCGGCAATTCTTGCGAGCGCTTCTTGCTGCGTCAATAGAGCCAAAACATCAAAGATTCCAGGCCCTTGACTATTGCCAACGAGGGCCGCTCGCAAGCCTAGGCCAATTTGTCCCAGCTTAATTTGGTTTTCGTCCATATAGGCGCGCAATTCAGCCTCAATGCTCGTCTTCGACCAGCTTGGCAAGTGCGCCAGTCGTTGATGCACCATGCGCAGCCTGTCGACGGTCTCTGGGTCAAGCGCTTTTTGGGCTTTCTCATCCAGCGACAAGGGCCGTTGAGCGCGCAAGAAATCGCCGCCAGCCACTAAATCATGCAGCGATTTGGCGCGTTCTTTGAGCAATGGCATGGCTTGCGTCAGGCTTTCGCGATGGGCGTCAAAATCCGGCTGCATGGCGCACACAAGGGCGCATAGCTGCGCGTCATCGTGCTGGCGCAAATGATGGCCATTGATATTATCCAGCTTATCCGTATCAAAACGCGACGGCGATTTACCAATTTTATCGAGCGAGAACCAGTCGACCAATTGTTCGGTGCTGAACACTTCGTCATCGCCATGGCTCCAGCCAAGCCGCGCCAAATAATTGCGCATGGCCTCGGGCAAATAACCCATATCGCGATAGGCATCGACGCCCAAGGCGCCATGACGTTTTGACAGTTTGGCGCCATCAGCCCCATGAATCAGCGGTATATGCGCAAATATTGGAATTGGCCAATCAAGCGCCTGATAAATTTGCGCCTGACGTGTGGCATTGGTCAAATGGTCGTCGCCGCGAATAATATGCGTGACCGCCATATCATGGTCATCGACCACCACCGATAGCATATAAGTCGGCGTGCCATCGGAGCGCAGCAGTACAAGGTCATCGAGCTGGTCATTGGCCACCCGCACCGTGCCTTGTACTTGGTCTTCAATAATGGTTTCGCCAGTTTGCGGCGCTTTGAACCGCACCACAAAGGGCAGACCCTCCGGGGCGTCGCTGGCTGGGCGGTCGCGCCATGTGCCGTCATAGCGCATTGGCAGGCCCGCCGCGCGCGCGGTTTCGCGCATGGCTGCAACTTCCTCAGCCGTGCAGTAACATTTATAGGCGTGGCCGGTGTCCAGCAATTGCGTCGCCACGGCCACATGGCGGGCGGCATTTTGATGTTGATAGACCGGTGCTTGATCGGCCTGCAAGCCGAGCCAGCTCATGCCGTCGAGAATGGCTTGCACCGCCGCCTCGGTCGAGCGGGCGCGGTCTGTGTCCTCAATACGCAGTAAAAACTGGCCGCCATGATGGCGCGCAAAGGCCCAGTTAAACAAAGCCGTGCGGGCCCCGCCAATATGCAAAAAGCCGGTCGGCGAGGGGGCAAATCGGGTCACAATATTTGAACCAGAGGGCGTGTTGGACATGGGTTTTCCTATATTCACTCAACTTGTGCGTGCTGGCTCGACAGGATTGACTGTGCCAGCCTTAGCCTTCTAGCACAAATTAGGCCGAAGACCATGACCCGCCAACAGTTTTTCCCGCTTGTCTTTATTGCGCTCGCTTCGGGTATGGCGGTGTATTTCTCGCTGGCCTTTGA
>JAHEGN010000010.1 GCA_024645085.1 Rhodobiaceae bacterium | reverse complement strand
ATATTGCGCTTTGGCAGGCGATTGAAGACCATGGGCAAGCGGCGCGGGCGGCGGCGATTTTGGCAATTGTTGGTTCGGTCAATGTGCCGATTGTTAAATTCTCGGTCGATTGGTGGAATACATTGCATCAGCCAGCCAGTGTGTCGCGCTTTGCCCGACCAGCTTTACATGCTGATTTTCTTTACCCGCTTTTGGTTATGGGGCTGGGCTTTACCTTATTGTTTCTCGCTCTGACGCTGACCCGTATGCAGATGGAAATTTTGCGCCAGCGGGCCCGCACCCGCCATAATGGAGGCGCCCATGTATGATAATTATATTTACGCCAGCTATGCGGTGACCTTTATTTTACTGGGCGGCCTGATTGCCGTCAGTTTTCGAACCTTGGCGCAAGCCCGCCGAGCCGCCGAAAAAGCGATGTCAAAAAATGACGGATAGTCCACCAAAGCGCGCTTCATGGGCGCGGTTTTTGCCGCTGGTGATTGTCACCGGGCTGGTCGCGGTGTTTTTTGCGGCGCTTTTCATGGGCGACCCCGGGCGGTTGCCATCGGCTTTTGAGGGGCAAAAATTACCGCCGTTTTCTTTATCCTGGCAGGGTCAAGAAGAGGCGTTGACAAATGTTGATTTGGCCACTGGTCAACCGGTTTTGCTGAATGTATTTGCCAGCTGGTGCGGCCCGTGTCGCGATGAGCACCCGTATCTCATGCAATTGGCGCAAAAGGGTGTGGCGATTTATGGCCTGAATTTGAAAGACTCACCCGATGCGGCGCAACGGTTTTTGAGCCGTTTGGGCAATCCGTATCAAAAAATAGGCAGCGACATCAATGGCCGCACGGCGATTGATTTGGGGGTTTATGGCGTGCCCGAGACCTTTGTTCTTGATGGTCGCGGGCGGGTTCTATTGCGCTATGCCGGGCCGCTCACTGAGGCGGTCTTGAAAGCTGAGATTTTGCCCTATCTTCAACAATAGCAAGGGAAGTGAGGCCATCATGACGTTTCGAGACACATCACGCGATTATGAAAAGCCGCTGGCTTTTTCAAAACGCACGCCAGATGGCGACGGTATTGAACGCGACGTGTGTAATAATTGCGGTTTGATTAATTATCAAAATCCGAAAATTATTGCCGGTGTGGTGGCCTTGTGGGATGGCAAAATTTTGATGTGTCGGCGCGCCATTGAACCGCGCAAAGGCTTTTGGACACTGCCAGCAGGCTTTATGGAACAGGGCGAAACCATTGCCCAAGGCGCGGCGCGCGAAGCCATGGAAGAGGCCTGCGCCAAGGTTGAGACCAATGCTTTGCTTGGCATTTATAATGTCGCGCGGATTAGTCAGGTGCAGGTTTTTTATCGCGCCAAATTATTGTCGCCGGATATTGCTATTGGGCCGGAGAGCGAGGAAGTCGGACTGTTTGAGTGGGACGATATTCCATGGTCGGAACTGGCTTTCCCGAGCGTTTATTGGGCCTTGCAACATTATCAGCAAAGCCGTGATTTAGACCATTTCGCACCTTTCACCGAGCCCGATAATTGGGCCGATACGCCCGGTTTTGAAGCTTTGCAGGCGCGGTATAGTGAGGCTGATGCGAAAAGCTAAGTGCAATGGATAAGGATAATAAAAACCAAATCATTTCGCGCGCCTTTGCTGGCCAAGCCGAATTTTGTGCCAGCCAAAAGGCGCCGGTGACAGCGGCTATTATTGCCGGTGCCCAGCGCGATTTTGATGCTGGTGGCATTGTGCATTATTTGCTGAGCGGTTGGTCGGGGCATCCAGTAGACGATGCGTTGGCTTTGCGATTGGCTGGGTTTTTGCACTTTCAGGCCCTATCTGGCGCGGCCCCCGAACTGGCGGCATTTTATCCATCCTGTGGCGGCCAAATGCAGGCCGGTCAGCAAGCGGCGCTATGGCGTTTGGCAGAAGCTGAATTGCACAGCCAGCAAGATGCTGTGCGCAAATATTTGCGCCATCCGCCGCAAACCAATGAAACCGGCCGCGCCGCTGTTTTATTGGCTGGCTTTTCTGAAATCGCCCGACAAACCGACTTGCCCTTACGGCTGCGCGAGATTGGCAGCAGTGCCGGGCTGAACCTTTTGTTCGACCATTATCATTATAACACCGGCCAATCGCAATGGGGGGCCCCAGACGCGCTCTTGTCAATCGACAGCGATTGGCAGGGCACGCCGCCTGTTCTTTTAGCGGATATTCCGATTGCCGATCGTCGCGGATGCGATGTGGCGCCAATTGATTTGGCCGATGCAAGCCATGTTCTGCGTTTGCAGTCTTATGTATGGGGCGACATGCAACAACGCCGTGAGCGTTTATTGCGTGCTTTGACGGTTTTCCAAGCCGCGCAAAAATCTGGCATTGCGCCAGTCATTGACCGCGCCAATGCCGCAGGCTGGGTGGCCAGTCAAGTGATGCAACGTCCGGTCGGCCAAACAACAGTGCTTTTTCATTCTATCACTTGGCAATATTTGGATATTTCGCAACGCATGGCGATTGAATCGGCGATGGCGCAAGCTTTTGAGACCGCTAGCCCTGAGGCGCCTTTGGCGTGGTTGCGTATGGATGTCGATCGTGGCGCGCATATTCCGGTTTTGGAATATGATATTTCGACCGGCGGGGCACCGCAAAAAATTCGTCTGGCCAGCTGTCATCCGCACGGCATGTCGGCAGAGTTTAGCGACGCGCTCTAAACCCTATTTAGCTTTGTGATATTTTTTTACCAAGGGCATTTGCATCATCATAAAGCCAATGGTCAGTGGCAAAATGGCGAAGACTTTGAAACTGACCCAAACATCTGTGCTTTGCGTCCGCCACATGAGTTCATTGAGCAGCGCCAGAAATACGAAAAACACAATCCATCTTTTGGTCAGCACAATCCAACCTGCTTCCGACAAGGGCAACATTTCGCCCATGAGTTTTTGCAAATACGTTTGCTGGCGCCATAGGCCGAAGCTCAGAATTGCCGCAAACAGCAGATAAATCAGTGTCGGCTTGATTTTGATAAATGTCTCATCTTGCAAAAATAAAGTAATGCCGCCGAAGACAAAAACAAAAGCCCCCGAAAGCAGGGTCATATTATTGGGCCGCTGGCCACGCGCCACGCTCGATAGCATGGACAAGGCCAAGGCCGCCATAAACCCGCCAGTGGCGATGAAGAGGCTTTGCGATTCTGGCATGTCAAACCATTGGGGGCCGCGAGCATTGAGCACAAAAAACACCAAAAGCGGGCCAAATTCTTCGGCAAATTTACGGGCTGCAGCCATTTTATTCTCCTTCAAGTCCGGTCAGGGCGCGGGCGAAATTCGTCGCATCAAATTCTTGTAAATCCTCAACCTGCTCACCAACGCCGATAAAATGCACTGGCAGCGCCAGCTTGCGGGCAATCGGCACCAAACAACCGCCACGGGCCGTGCCGTCGAGCTTGGTCATAATTAAACCGGTTATCTTGGCGGCGCGCAAAAATGCTTCGGCTTGTTGAATGGCATTTTGTCCAGTAGTGGCGTCTAATATCAATAGGCTGGCGTGCGGCGCTGAGGCATCGAGCTTGCCAATCACGCGGGTGATTTTTTCCAACTCGGCCATCAGCGTTTCATTGGATTGCAAACGACCGGCCGTATCGACGATGAGGATATCAATATTTTCGGCCTTGGCGCGCTCCAAGGCTTGGAAGGCGAGACCAGAGGCATCAGCCCCGGGGGCACCGGCAACAACCGGCACATTGGCCCGCTCGCCCCAGACTTGCAATTGCTCGCTAGCGGCGGCGCGAAACGTATCGCAGGCGGCGAGCATGACAGTTTTGCCCTCAGCCATATAACGTTTGGCCAATTTGCCAATGGTGGTGGTTTTACCGGCGCCATTGACGCCAGCCATTAAAATCACTGCTGGTTTGGCTGTCGTCGGCAGGCGCAAGTTTTGTTGCACCGGCTGTAATTGTTTGGCAATTTCGACGGCCAAAGCCTCGCGCAGGCCGGTGTCGTCCAAATTTTTCAACTCGCGATTGTCGCGCAGGGCTTGGCAAATTTCATTGGCCACACTGACCCCGAGATCGGCACTGATCAGCACATCTTCCAATTCGCCAAGCCGTTCGAGGGATAATTTGCCACCGCCAAAAGCGGCGCTAATGCCATCGCCAAGAGCGCGGCTTGAGCGAGTCAGACCAGCGCGCAATCGTGAGAAAAATCCACTCATAAAGCCACTCCCTGTAAGGCTGTGCCATCATGACCGGTGATGGTCAAACGGGCAATCGTGCCGCTGGCTAGATTGTCATCGCATGACACGCCAGCGAAATTTTCACTGCGTCCAAAGCCTGACTTTTCAATCAGCACATTCATTTGCTGGCCAATTTGCTGCTCGAGCCATTGCCGTCTTTGCTGGTCGCCGGCGGCCCGCAGGCGCGCGGCGCGTTGTTTGATAATATCGCCAGCCACCGGTGGCATGCGGGCGGCGGGTGTGTCGGGGCGCTGCGAATAGGGAAACACATGCAGCCATATTAAATCGCATTGTTCGACCAGCTTAAGGCTTTGTTCGAACATGGCCTCAGTTTCAGTTGGAAAGCCGGCGATAATATCGGCGCCAAAGGCAATATCGGGGCGCTGGCTTTTCAATTTATCGCAAAAATCAATTGCCTGCTGGCGGCTATGACGGCGCTTCATGCGTTTCAAAATCATGTCGTCACCGGCCTGCAGCGATAAATGCAAATGTGGCATGAGGCGTGGTTCGTGAATGACCAAATCCAATAGGCTCGGGTCAATTTCAACCGCGTCAATCGACGATAGGCGCAAGCGCGGCAGGCTTGGCACATGGTTCAAAATAGCGCGCACCAAAACCCCGAGCCCGTCGACGCCAATATCAGGCCCATAGCTGGTCACATCGACACCGGTTAAGACGATTTCTTGATGCCCCTGCTCGACCAATTGGCGGCATTTTTCGACCACTTGCTCAATGGGCACAGAACGCGAATTGCCGCGCCCAAACGGGATGATGCAAAATGTACAGCGATGATCGCAGCCGGTTTGCACTTGCACAAAGGCGCGCGCGCGGCCGGTTTGCGGCACGTTCATCAGCGGTGTCGCTTCTTGCCTCTGCATAATGTCGCTCACTTGCGTGCTGGCACTGCGATAGGCCTTAGGCGATAATTTTTCTTCATTGCCCAATACCAAATCGACTTCCGGCATAGCGGTAAATTGCTTGGCATCGGTCTGCGCGGCGCAACCGGTGACGATAATTTGTGCCTCCGGGTCATCGCGTTTGGCCCGGCGGGCCGCTTGTCTGGCTTGCCTCATGGCTTCGCCGGTGACGGCACAGCCATTGATAATTGTGGCATGGGTGAGACCGGCTTGTTGCGCCGCCTGGCTGATAACGTCGCCTTCCAGCGCGTTCAAGCGACAGCCGAAGTTTTCTACTTTGACGCGGTGCTCGCTCATTGGCTTGGCTCAATCGGGGCTTGGGCGTCAAAGTCAAAGCGCACCGGTCCAGCCATTATCAATTCTTTGCCCGGCCGATAGGTAATGTGAATGACGTCATTATCATTGTCATCGTCATTGGCGGGCGGGCGAATGGTCACCCTTGGGCCGTCGACAAGGGCTGATTCAATGGCTGCAATGGCGGTGGCGCAAGCACCGGTGCCGCAGGCCGCCGTCAAGCCGACGCCGCGCTCCCATGTGTCGAGCCGCAAAATATTGTCGCCGACCAACATGGCGAAATTAATATTGGCGCGCTCGGGGAATAAGCCATCGGTCTCGAGCTCTGGGCCATATTGTGCTGCCATGGCCGCCGTTGCCCCGGGCGTTGTATCGAGAAAAAACACCGCATGTGGATTGCCGACATTGACCATAAAGCCATTTGGTAGCTGCTGATGCATGGCAACCGAAGCCGTAGTTTCGGGGGCTTGGCTGAGCGGAATATCGCGCCAATTAAATTGCGGCAAGGGCATGCGCACCTGCGGATGATAATTGTCACCATCAGCCTGTGTGTGGGCCTGCAATACGCCGCCGAGGGTTTCAATGGCAACCTCAGCTTGGCCGTGTTTCTGCGCCATATAGGCCGCCACGGCGCGCGTGCCATTGCCGCAAGCGGCCACTTCACTGCCATCTTGATTGAAAATTTGCATAAAGACATCACCGGTGCCGCGGGCGGGCTGGATAATCAAAAGCTGGTCACAGCCTTGTGTTAGCTGATTGTCACGGGCTGCCAAATGCCGCACATGCGACGTGTTAAGCGCCACGCCACTGGCGCGTGCGTCAATAATGACAAAGTCATTGCCCAGCCCATTCATTTTACTGAAGCTTATGTTGGTGTGCGTGTTCATGGCTTTTATATAGGGCTTATCTATGGCCTGCGCCAGCCTTCTTGACTTTATCAGCGCTTGCGCCTATTTTGCCGCCACTTCATAACGAAGCGATATTTGAAATGGTTTCAGCTCATTGGAGCGAAATCGCCACCCGTCAGCAATATTTGCCCACGGGTGCACTTTTGGTTGAGGCATTTAAGACTTGCATGTTTGACACGCTGTCTGAAAATCTGGGTTCGATATTTGACCGCTTACGCGGCCGCGGTGCGCTGTCTGAAAAAGACGTCGACGCGGCGCTGGGCGAAATTCGCACAGCCCTTTTAGAAGCTGATGTGGCGCTGCCAGTGGTCCGCGCATTTGTTGATATTGTGCGTCCGCGTGCCATTGGTTCGGAAGTTCTGAAATCAGTGACGCCGGGCCAGCAAGTGGTCAAAATCGTCAATGACGCTTTGATTGAAATGCTTGGCCAAGCCGCGCCCCTGTCTTTTGATGCGGTGCCGCCAGTGGCCATTATGATGGTTGGCCTGCAAGGCTCGGGTAAAACAACCAGCACCGGTAAATTATCAAAATGGCTGACCGAAAAAGATAAGCGCAAAGTGCTGATGGCGTCGCTTGATACGCAACGCCCGGCAGCGATGCAGCAATTGGCGGTTTTGGGCCAGCAGATTGGTGTTGAGACTTTACCGATTATTGAAGGCCAAGCGCCGGTCGATATTGCCAAACGGGCTTTGCAAGCGGGCAAGCTGGGCGGCTTTGATGTGGTGATGCTGGATACAGCAGGGCGCACCAATGCTGATGAAGCGCTGATGTCTGAAATGGCAGCGATTGAAAAAGCTGCGGCGCCCAAAGAAATTCTATTGGTCGCCGATAGTTTGACTGGTCAAGAAGCGGTTACCATCGCGGCGCAATTTGCTGAGCGTGTGTCGCTGTCAGGCATTGTATTGACCCGCGCCGATGGTGACGGGCGTGGCGGTGCGGCGCTGTCGATCCGCCATGTCACCAATGTGCCGATTAAATTCCTCGGTGTCGGCGAGGGCATTGATAAGCTCGAAATCTTCGACCCATCACGGCTTGCCAATCGCATTTTGGGCATGGGCGATGTTGTCGGTCTGGTAGAAAAAGCCGCCGAGACCATGGATGCGGAAAAGGCAGAAAAAATTGCCGCCCGCATGAAAAAAGGCCAGTTCACGCTTGAAGATTTGGCCGAGCAATTAAAACAAATGCAACGCATGGGCGGCATGTCGGGCGTGTTGGGCATGTTGCCGGGCATGGGCAAGCTGAAAAAACAAACCGCCGGTCTGCAAATGGATGACCGCGCCTTGATACAACAAGCCGCCATTGTTTCGTCGATGACGCAGGCTGAAAAAGACAATCCAAAAATTCTCAACGCCAGCCGTAAACGTCGTATTGCGGCCGGTGCGGGCACCAGTGTGCAAGAAATTAACAAGCTCATCAAAATGCACCGGCAAATGGCCGATATGATGAAAAAACTCGGCAAAGGCGGCATGAAAGGCCTTGCTGGCATGATGGGCGGCATGGGCGGTGGCATGCCCGGCGGTCTGATGGGCGGCGGTATGCCAAGCGCTGACCAATTACCTGATTTTAACAAATTAACCGGAGGCTCGGGGTCAACACCACCAACGCCGGACTTCCTCAAAGGCATGGGGATTCCCCCAAAAAAGAAATAGACGCTATTATTTGAAAGGATTTATTCAATGGCACTTAAAATTCGTATGTCGCGTGGCGGCTCCAAGAAACGCCCATTTTATCGTATCGTTGTGGCTGATAGCCGGATGCCGCGGGATGGCCGTTTCATCGAGAAAATCGGCACTTATAACCCATTATTGCCAAAAGATGACGCAACACGTCTGACTTTGGACCTCGAGCGCGCGAAACATTGGCTCGGCCATGGCGCCAAGCCATCTGACCGTATTGCCCGTTTTCTGGATGATGCTGGTCTGTGGAAACGCGAAGAGCGCAATAATCCGCTGAAAGGTAAACCAGGCAAAAAAGCCATGGAACGTTTGGAAGAGATTGAAGAAGCCAAACGCGCTGCTGAGGAAGCTGCTGCCGCCGCTGAAGAAGCCGCCGCCGCTGCTGCTGCTGCGCCAGCCGAAGAAGCGCCAGCTGAGGAAGCTGCTGCCGAAGAAGCTGCCGCTGAAGAAGCACCAGCCGAAGAAGCTGCCGCTGAGGAAGCACCAGCCGAAGAAGCTGCCGCTGAGGAAGCACCAGCCGAAGAAGCTGCCGCTGAAGAAGCCCCAGCTGAAGAAGCAGCTGAGGAAGAAAAGGCAGACTAGTTTGAGTGCCGCCGCGGCCAATCAAAACGCGCTCATTCGCCTTGGTGTCATCATCGGGGCGCATGGCGTTCGCGGCGCGGTCAAAGTCAAAACCTTTACTGAAAATCCCAAAGACCTGTCCGCCTATGGCTCGCTATATAGCGAGGATGGCGGGCAGGTTTTTGACATTTCAAGCCTAGCGCCGGATAAAGCCGGGGCGCGGGTCAGTTTCAAAAACATTCATCATCGTGATCAAGCCGAGGCGCTCAAAGGCATTGTCTTATGCGTGCCGCGCAGCGCTCTGCCAGATTTGGACGAGGGTGACGGCTTTTATCATGCTGATTTAATTGGCCTTGCGGCCTATGATGAAGCCGGTGCTTTGCTTGGTACTGTTGAGGGCGTGCATAATTTTGGCGCTGGTGATGTGCTGGAGATTGCTGGCGAAATGCTGGCCTTCACCAAACACACTGTGCCAGAAATTAGCATGGACGCCGGACGCTTGACGGTGGTCATGCCGAGCGCAATCGAAGCGCGGCCGCCAGAGCAAGAAAATCCCAATCCGGAAGCTGGTGGGCCGTCAAAAGCCAGACGGCGGCGGCGCAAAAATCGGGGCAAGCAATGAGCTGGCAGGCACATTATATTACGCTGTTTCCGGATATGTTTCCGGGGCCGCTGGGTACCAGTTTGGCAGGGCGCGCGCATGAGGCGGGCATATGGCAATGCCAGACACATGCCTTGCGCGACCATGGGCTTGGCAAGCACAAAAATGTCGATGACACGCCATCTGGCGGCGGCGCTGGCATGGTGTTACGGGCTGATGTGGCAGCGGCGGCGATTGAGCATGTGCAGGCGCAAACAGCAAATCTCCCCTTATTGATGCCAAGCCCGCGCGGGCAAATATTTGACCAAGCGATGGCGCAGCAATTGGCTAAGGGCCCGGGGGCGATATTTTTTTGCAATCGCTTTGAAGGAGTTGATGAGCGGGTGATTGAGGCTTTTGATGTGCGCGAAGTGTCGATTGGTGACTATATTTTGTCGGGCGGTGAACCGGCGGCGCTGGCGATGAGCGATGCGATTATTCGGCTTTTGCCCGGGGTGATGGGCAGCGCCTTGTCCTCGCAGGAAGAAAGTTTTGCCAATGGATTGCTGGAATATCCGCAATATACCCGGCCTAATTCTTGGCAAGGTGCTGAAATACCGGAGGTTTTAGTGTCTGGCGACCATCAAAAAATCGCTCAATGGCGGGCCGAAAAATCGGCAGAAATCACTCAAAAACGGCGCCCTGACTTGTGGGCCAAATATCTACCAACGAAAAAGTAGAAAAAAACCCCTCGAAAGGGGTGACAGGTCATATTTTACGTGGTAATTCCCCCCTTCCGGTGCGGCGAGGCCCACCCCATTTTTATAGGTGCTATGATGAACCTGATCGAAGAAATTGAACGCGAGCAACTCGAAGCCCTGGCCGCCAATAAGGTTGTGCCTGACTTTCAGCCTGGCGATACGGTTAAGGTAAATGTAAAAGTAATCGAAGGCACGCGTGAGCGCGTGCAGGCTTTTGAAGGCGTCTGCATTGCCCGCGCTGGTGGCGGTTTGAACGAAAATTTCACCGTCCGTAAAATTTCATATGGTGAAGGCGTTGAGCGCGTATTCCCAATCTACAGCACGCTTGTTGATAGTATTGAAGTTGTGCGCCACGGTCGTGTGCGTCGTGCAAAGCTTTACTATCTGCGTGGTCTGACCGGTAAAGCCGCGCGCATTACCGAACGTCGTGTGAAATCAACCAAAGCCGATAAAGCCAAAACAATTAAAAATGTTGCGGCGGCTCAGGAGGATCCTAGCGTCAACGCTGACGCCTAAAGATTTCTCCCAAGCGGCCCCACCCCAAACCCGGGGCAGCCCCTCGGGATGAAAAGGCGAAGACAATGACCGGGACTACACTTTACGATAAAATTTGGAACGCACATCTGGTCGATGAGCAAGCAGATGGCAATTGCCTTTTGTATGTCGATCGGCATCTCGTGCATGAGGTGACCAGCCCGCAGGCTTTTGAGGGTTTGCGTATGGCCAATCGCCGCCCGCGCGCGCCACATAAAACGCTGGCTGTTGCCGACCATAATATCCCAACCTCTGACCGCGCTGGTGGCGTCGCTGCCATTGCTGATCCAGAGAGCAAATTGCAAATCCAGACCTTGGAAGCCAATTGCGCAGAATTTGACATTGAATATTTGCAAATGGACGACATTCGCCAAGGGATTGTTCATGTGGCTGGCCCCGAACAAGGCTTTACATTGCCGGGCTTGACCATCGTGTGTGGCGATAGTCACACGTCAACGCATGGTGCCTTTGGCGCTTTGGCGCATGGTATCGGCACTTCGGAAGTCGAGCATGTGCTGGCCACGCAGACCTTGATTCAAAGCAAGGCAAAAAACTTCCGCATTAATGTTATCGGGCAAGCGCCGGATTATGTGACGGCGAAAGATATTGCGCTGGCGATTATTGGCGAAATTGGCACCGCTGGCGGCACTGGCTGCGTCTTGGAATATGCCGGTCCAGCGATTGAAGCGCTGTCGGTCGAGGGCCGCATGACTTTGTGCAATATGTCAATTGAAGCAGGCGCACGAGCTGGCCTCGTGGCACCTGATGAAAAAACTTTTGCCTATCTCAAAGGCCGCGCCAAAGCGCCAACTGGCGATGATTGGGAAAAATCTGTCGCCTATTGGCAGACATTGAAATCAGATGATGACGCCGTGTTTGATAAAGAGATCACCATTGATGCGGCCAATCTGCCGCCATTGGTTACTTGGGGCACCAGCCCGCAGGACGTGATATCGATCACCGGCAATGTGCCTGACCCATCGGTTTTGACCGATGAAGGTCGCCGTCGGGCCACTGAGCGGGCATTGGATTATATGGGGCTGACCGCAGGCACGCCGATGCAAGAGGTTGCCATTGACCGCGTGTTTATTGGTTCTTGCACCAATAGCCGTATTGAAGATTTGCGCGCTGCCGCGCAAGTGGCGCAGGGCCATAAAGTTGCCGCGACTGTCTCAGCCATGGTGGTGCCAGGGTCGGGTCTGGTCAAACAACAAGCCGAAGAAGAAGGGCTCGATAAAATCTTTATTGAGGCTGGCTTCGACTGGCGTGAACCGGGCTGCTCTATGTGTTTGGCCATGAATGCCGATAAGCTGGCGCCGGGCGAACGTTGTGCGTCGACGTCGAACCGCAATTTTGAAGGCCGTCAAGGTCGCGGCGGGCGTACCCATTTGGTGTCACCTGCAATGGCGGCAGCGGCGGCTATCGCTGGTCATTTCATCGACATTCGTGACTTCGGAAAGGACGCTTAATCATGGAAAAATTCAACAAACTTTCCGGCATTGCAGCGCCATTGAATATGATCAATGTCGATACGGATATGATTATTCCAAAGCAGTTTTTGAAAACCATTCAGCGTTCGGGCTTGGGCAAAAACCTGTTTGACGAAATGCGCTTCACGCCTGAAGGGGCGGAAATTGAGAGTTTTGTGCTCAATCAACCGGCCTATCGCAAGGCGCAAATTCTCGTTGCTGGCGATAATTTTGGCTGCGGCTCAAGCCGTGAGCACGCGCCATGGGCGCTGCTTGATTTTGGTATTCGCTGCATTATTGCGCCGAGCTTTGCCGATATTTTTTATAATAACTGCTTCAAAAACGGTATTTTGCCGATTGTATTGCCGCAAGCTGATGTTGATCGTTTGATGGATGATGCCGAGCGCGGTTCCAATGCGGTTGTGAGTATTGATTTGGAAAGCCAAAAAATCACCGGCCCAGATGGCGGCGAGATTGCTTTTGAAGTCGATGCGTTTCGCAAACAATGTTTGATGGAAGGTCTCGACGATATTGGCCTGACTTTGAAAAAATCGGCTGCCATCGACAGCTATGAAGCTGACTTAGAAACCCAACCTTGGCGCTAAACTGCCGCATGATAAGACGTTGCGTCTGACGCCTTATTGAACACGTTGAAAGTATAAAATGGAAAATATTCTTATTCTGCCTGGCGATGGTATTGGCCCTGAAGTCATGGGCGAAGTGCGCCGCGTCATTGAATGGTTTGGCACGCATCGCGGTTTTGAAACCAATATTGACGAAGATTTGGTCGGCGGTTGCGCCTATGACGCGCATGGCGCGGCCATTTCTGACGCCGCCATGGAAAAAGCACTGGCGGCTGATGCGGTTTTATTGGGAGCAGTTGGCGGCCCGAAATGGGACAATGTGGCCTATGAAGCGCGCCCCGAAGCCGGACTTTTGCGCTTGCGGGCTGACCTTGAATTATTCGCCAATTTGCGTCCGGCGATTTGTTTTCCAGCGCTTGCCGATGCGTCTTCTTTGAAGCGCGATATTATCGAAGGCCTTGATATTATGATTGTCCGCGAGCTAACGGGCGGTGTGTATTTTGGAGAGCCACGCGGCATTGAAGACCTTGGCAATGGCCAGCGTCGCGGCGTCAATACGCAAGTTTATGAGACCTATGAGATTGAACGCATTGCTCGCGTTGCCGGTGATTTGGCGATGAAACGCGGCAAACGCTTGGCCTCATCTGAGAAACGCAATGTTATGGAATCTGGCCTTTTATGGAATGAAGAAGTGACGCGGATTATCTCAACAGAGTTTCCAGAAATCGCCCTCGAACATGTGTTGGCCGATAATTGCGCCATGCAATTGGTGCGGAATCCAAAACAATATGATGTTTTGGTGACCGATAATCTGTTTGGCGATATTTTGTCCGACATTGCCGCCATGTTAACCGGCTCTTTGGGCATGTTGCCATCAGCCTCTTTGGGCGCACCAGATGCAGCCAGTGGACGGGCGAAAGCGCTTTATGAGCCGGTACATGGCTCGGCGCCAGATATTGCTGGTCAAGGCTTGGCCAATCCGATTGCCTCTATTTTGTCATTTGCCATGGCCCTGCGTTACACATTTGACCGTGGCGCCGATGCTGACCTGTTGGAAGGCGCGGTCACTCGCGTGCTCGACCAAGGTCTGCGGACTGCCGATATTATGCAAGCCGGCATGACCCAGACTGGTACCAGCGGCATGGGCGATGCCATTTTGGCGGCCCTCGAAAGCGCGGAGGCTTAAATGTCGTATGTTGTTGCAGTGGTCGGTGCCACTGGAAATGTCGGGCGCGAAATGCTGAATATTCTCAGCGAGCGCAAATTCCCTGTATCACGCGTCGACGTGCTCGCCTCGCGGCGCAGCCAAGGTCGCGAAGTAAGTTTTGGCGACAAAACGCTGAAAATTCAGGCGCTGGAATTTTACGATTTTGCGAAAGCCGATATTGCGCTTTTTGCATGCGGGTCGGGACCGACCAAAACCTACGCCCCAAAAGCGGCCGAAGCTGGCTGTGTGGTGATTGATAATTCATCGCTTTACCGCATGGAAAAAGACGTGCCATTGATTGTGCCTGAGGTCAATCCAGACGACATTGCTGGCTATAGCCAACGCAATATTATTGCCAACCCAAATTGCTCAACCGCGCAATTGGTTGTCGCTTTGAAACCACTGCATGATATCAGCCCGATTCGTCGTCTTGTTGTGTCGACTTATCAGTCAGTTTCAGGCGCCGGCAATGAGGCGATGGATGAATTATTCACCCAGACCCGCGCCGTCTTCGTCAATGACGAGCTGAAGCGCGAAAACTTCACCAAGCAAATCGCCTTTAATGTGATTCCGCATATTGGCGACTTCAATAAGGATGGTGACACAACCGAAGAGCAGAAAATGGTGGATGAGACCCATAAAATGCTCGACCCAAATATTGCGGTGACGGTGACATGTGTGCGGGTACCGGTTTTTGTTGGTCATTCGGAAGCGGTGAATATTGAATTTTCCGCCCCCCTATCGGTTGCCAAAGCGCGCAAGGCTCTAGAGGATGCACCGGGCCTATTGGTGGTCGATCGGCGCGAGGATGGCGGCTATATCACGCCGATTGAATGTGTCGGCGAATATGAAACCTTTGTTTCGCGCCTACGCGAAGACTCCAGTGTCGAAAACGGCCTGAATATGTGGGTGGTGTCAGATAATCTGCGCAAGGGCGCGGCTTTGAACGCCGTTCAAATCGCTGAGCTGCTGATAGAAAAGCACCTTACCAAAAGCCGCATTAGCTAGTTTTTTGCGCCACCATTAAGGTCTCTTGCAAAGCTGGTGCGGCGAGCGCCAAGGGCCCATGCGGCAGGGTTTGGGTTTCCATATTGGCATTGGCTATGGCTGATAATGTGCCCGTGGCAATGCCTAACGCCTTGGCCTCACCCGACAGACGCAAAGCCAGATAAAGAGCGGAAAATAAATCTCCCATACCATGCGGTGCGCGCGGCGCTTTGGCGGTTTCGCAGCGCGCTGTTTCTTGGTTAACCAGCAGTGTTGCAATGCGCCCCTCGGGCGCTGGCGCCGAGGTGACAACAACATGTGGCACGTTCAAACGGCGGGCCGCATGCACCACATCTTCGGTTGATGCCAGCGCTGTGCCACCGGTCAAATATTGCAATTCAAAAAGATTGGGCGTGGCTATATCGGCCAAGGGCAGCAGGGTGGTGGCCAAGCCCTGCGCCACTGTGTCAGGCAGATAAAGATGATCATTGTCGCCACAGATGGGGTCGCAGCAATAAATCACTTCAGGATTTTTGGCTTTTAGCGTGGTAACGATTTTGCCGATAGCTGCAACATGTTCAGGAGATGGCAAATAACCGCTCACAATGGCTTCGACACGATCTAACGCACCGGCGCGCAGCAGCCAATCAAAGATTTGTAAAATTTCATCGGCGGGCACAATGCGCCCGACCGGCTGTCCCATTTCGGGAAATGCCGCCGGATGCGCCGCCAGCAAAGTGGTTTGCAGGGTGACGGTTTCAAAACCTAAAAGCCGAAACCCGGGCATCATGGCCTTTAGACCGACTTGACCGCTCACAACTTGGCTGGAAATTACTAATACGCTGGCTTTGCGAACCATCTTGCCCTCTACATGAAAACCTTTAAGTTGAAGCAGAGTTTACACTGGAGTTCGGCAATGAACGAGCAAAACAATCAGCAGCATAGTGGTTTTCTTGCCATGCGACCTCGGCGTAGCGCGCTATATATGCCTGGCGCCAATGCACGGGCGCTGGAAAAAGCCCGCAATCTCGACGCCGATTGCCTATTGCTCGATCTTGAAGACGCGGTGGCGCCCGATGCCAAGGCGGAGGCCCGTGGGCAAATTTGTGCGGCACTGATGCAAGGTGGTTACGGCCAGCGCGAGCTGGTGGTGCGAATCAACGCACTCAGCACCCCCTGGGGCGGCGATGATTTGGCGGCCCTGCAACAGCTCGACCCAGCGGCCCGGCCCGACGCTATATTGGCGCCTAAAATTTCTAGCTGTGAGGAAGTTTACACGCTAAGCCAAGCGCTACCTGATGGCGTTGACTTATGGATTATGGTCGAAACACCGGCGGCGATTTTTAATATTCAAGCACTGGCGGCCTGCGCCGGCGATAGCAAGTTACGCTGTTTTGTGATGGGCACGAATGATTTGGCCAAAGACATGCAGGCCAATTTAGTTCCCGGTCGCGCACCATTGATGACCGCTTTGGCAATGGCGTTAATGGCGGCGCGCCAATATGGCTTGGTGGCGCTGGATGGGGTGTTCAATGACATTGCTGACGAGGCCGGCTTGCGCGATGAATGCCAGCAAGGGGCGGATATGGGGTTTGACGGGAAAACCCTGATTCACCCAAGCCAATTGGCCGCCTGCAATGATGTGTTTGCCCCGTCAGCCGAAGAAATTGCCCAAGCTCGCGATATTGTGGCGGCCTTTGCGGCACCCGAAAACGCCGGTGTCGGCGTGTTGAAAGTAAATGGGAAAATGACCGAATTGCTGCACCGAGATAGTGCCGCGCGCAGGCTGGCCATTGCCGAGGCGATTGCCGCACGCCGCGAGGGCAGATAATGAGCGACGGGCGGTTTTTCGAAGATTTCACTCTGGGCGAGGAAATTATTCACGCCACGCCGCGCAGTTTAACCGATGGCGATGCGGGGCTTTATCAAGCGCTTTACGGCGGCCGCCATTTATTGACCAGCAGTCGGCCGCATGCGGTGGCCTGCGGCTATCATGACCGGCCCTTGGATGATTGGCTGGTGTTCCATATTATTTTTGGCAAAAGCGTGCCTGATATTTCGCGCCATGCGATTGCCAATCTTGGCTATGCTGAGGGGCAGTTTCATCAACCCGCCTATGCGGGCGACACGCTGAGCGCGCGCTCGCAGGTCATTGGCTTGCGCGAAAACAGCAATGGCAAAAGCGGCATTGTGATGGTGCGCACTACCGGCTTCAACCAGCGCGATGAAATTGTTTTGCATTATGTGCGCTGGGTGATGGTGCGCAAAAATGACCTCGAGCGGGCCGCGCCGACGCCGGTGATGCCACAATTGGCTGACAATGTTGCGGCGCAGGATTTGCTTTTGCCAGCGGCTGATTTTTCTGATTGGGATTGTCAGGCCAGCGGCAGCGACCGATTGTTCGACAATTATGCCATTGGCGACCGCCTGCAACATGGCGGCGGCACGACATTGGAAGAGGCCGAGCATATGATGGCGACGCGGCTGTATCAAAATACCGCGCAAGTACATTTTGACGCCCATGCGCAAAGCCAGACAAAATTTGGCAAACGCCTGATTTATGGCGGGCATATTATTTCCCATGCCCGCGCCATGAGTTTTAATGGCCTGCCGAATGCCATTGGTGTGGCGGCGCTCAATGGCGGCACCCATGCGGCCCCGGCTTTTGCTGGCGATACGATTTATGGCTGGAGCGAAATTATCGATAAGGCGAGTTTTGACGCGCGACCAGATATTGGCGCGCTGCGGCTGCGCCAATGGGTTAGCAAAAACACCGACTCAACCGCTCAGCCGGGCTATTTGGCCGATGGCACGCGCGATCCGTCGGTGATTTTGGAGCTTGATTGCTGGGTTTGGATGCCGCGCCGAGAGAGCTAAACTACGAGTTGAGTGTGCGGCAGCCTGTCGCGATGAAAGTTTCTAATTACATTGGCTAAATTGGCCGCTTGAGGCTATGTTAGGCGATGTCATCCGGCTTATCAGGAGAGCTTATGTCCGACCAGGTAGAAACGCAAAAACATCCGCGGCCGTTATCGCCGCATATTCAAATTTATCGATGGACACTGACCATGGTGTTGTCGATTTTGCACCGCGCTACAGGCGTGGCGCTTTACGCTGGCACCGCCTTGCTGGCGGGCTGGCTTTTGGCCGCCGCCTCGGGCGAAGAAGCCTATGCGGTCGTGCAATCTATCTCAACGGCTTGGTATGGGCGTTTGGTTTTATTCGGATATAGCTGGGCGCTGTTCCACCATATGTTTGGTGGTTTGCGGCATTTCATTTGGGACACTGGCCGCGGCTTTGACCTGCGCCATGTCGAGATTATTGCCCGGGTAACAGCTTTTGTGCCGCCTGTTTTGACAATTGTCGTTTGGGTTCTGGCCTATTCTTATTTGGGAGCTTTCTAATGAGTGATATGCGGACCCCCCTATCGCGCGCGCGCGGGCTTGGCTCAGCTAAAAAGGGCACACATCATTTTTGGATGCAGCGGGTAACTGCATTGGCAAATATTCCGTTAACCTTGTTTTTGGTTGGTGCGCTTGTGGTCCATGCGGGCGCTGATTATGCAACCATGACAGCGTTTCTTGGCAACCCGTTGGTCGGCGTTGTGATGCTATTGCTGATTGTTTCAGCGATTTATCACATGCGCTTAGGTTTACAAGTTGTCATCGAAGACTACATTCATGGGGAAGCCTCTAAACTTTTGGCTTTGATAGCCAATAATTTTTTCGCCCTGACCATTGGCGTGGCCTGTTGTGTGGCCGTGCTGAAACTGGTTACAGCTCAGTAAATTAGGAGCCTGATATGAGTAGTTATGAATTTAATGACCACCAATTTGATGTCGTCGTCGTTGGTGCCGGCGGCTCTGGCCTGCGGGCAGCGCTTGGTTGCGCCGAACGCGGGCTGAAGACAGCCTGTATTTCAAAAGTTTTCCCAACCCGCTCGCATACAGTCGCCGCTCAAGGCGGTATTTCGGCCGCGCTGGGTAATATGGGCGCCGATGATTGGCGCTGGCATATGTATGATACGGTTAAAGGCTCTGATTGGCTCGGCGACCAAGACGCGATTGAATATTTGTGCCGCAATGCGGCTGAGGCGGTGTATGAGCTTGACCATTTTGGTGTGCCGTTTTCGCGTACCGAAGAAGGTAAAATTTACCAGCGCCCCTTCGGCGGCATGACGACCAATTTTGGTGAAGGCATTGCGCAACGTACTTGCGCGGCGGCTGACCGCACAGGCCACGCCATTTTGCACACGCTTTATGGTCAATCATTGCGCTATGAGACCGAATTTTTCATCGAATATTTTGCGCTTGATTTGATTATGGATGAAGACCGTTGTGTTGGTGTGACGGCGATGGATATGTCGACCGGCACTTTGCACCGCTTCCAAGCCAAACAAGTGATTATTGCAACCGGTGGCTATGGTCGCGCTTATTTCTCAGCCACCTCAGCGCATACGTGCACTGGCGATGGTTCAGCCATGGTGGCACGCGCGGGCTTGCCGTTGCAGGATATGGAATTTGTTCAGTTTCACCCAACAGGCATTTACGGCGCCGGTTGTTTGATTACCGAAGGCTCGCGCGGCGAGGGAGGTATTTTGATTAATTCCGAGGGTGAGCGCTTTATGGAGCGTTACGCCCCATCGGCCAAGGATTTGGCTTCACGCGATGTGGTGTCACGTTCGATGACCATTGAAATTCGCGAAGGGCGCGGTGTTGGTGCCAATAAAGATCACATTTATCTGCATCTTGATCACCTTGACCCAGATATTTTGGCCGAACGCCTGCCAGGTATTTCTGAAAGCGCCAAAATTTTTGCTGGCGTCGATGTGACTAAGGAGCCAATTCCAGTATTGCCAACCGTGCATTATAATATGGGCGGCATTCCGACCAATTATCACGGTGAAGTTTTGAACCCGTCGGCCAGTGACGCAGAACGAACAGTGCCGGGCCTGATGGCGATTGGTGAAGCGGCTTGTGTGTCGGTTCACGGCGCCAATCGGTTGGGGTCAAACTCATTGATTGACCTTGTCGTCTTCGGTCGTGCCTCGGCTATGCGGGCGTCTGAAATTGTCAAACCGGGCGAACGCCATGCACCACTGCCAGCCAATGCTGGTGATAATGCGGTCAGCCGTCTTGACCATTTCCGCAATGCCAGCGGCAGCACGCCAACCGCTGAGCTGCGTTTGGAAATGCAAAAAACCATGCAGGAAAACTGCGCCGTGTTCCGTACCGGTGAAGTGCTGCAAGAGGGCTGCGACCGGATGCAAAAAGTCATGACAGCAATGGATGATATTGGCATTACTGACCGCTCGCTGATTTGGAATTCAGATCTCATTGAAACCTTGGAATTTGACAATCTGGCGCTGCAAGCTGTGGCCACTGTGGAAGGCGCCAATGCGCGCAAAGAAAGCCGTGGCGGACATGCGCGTGAAGATTTCCCAGAGCGTGACGATGAAGAATGGATGAAACATACGCTGGCTTATGTCGACTCCAAGGGTAAGTCCAAAATCGATTATCGTGGCGTGCATAATTACACGCTGACCAATGAAGTAACTTATATCGAGCCAAAAGCTCGGGTCTATTAAGAGGGCGTCCCATGGTTGAAATTGCACTTCCTGCCAATTCGAAAATTAACAAAGGCATTTCTCACGCCCCGAAAGGCGAGATTGCCAAAGCGCGTACGCTGAAAATCTATCGTTGGAATCCTGATGATGCGGAAAATCCGCGCATTGATACTTACACGATTGATGAAGATGATTGCGGGCCAATGGTGCTTGATGCGCTGTTGAAGGTTAAAAATGAAATCGACTCGACACTGACTTTCCGGCGTTCGTGCCGCGAGGGAATTTGTGGCTCATGCGCGATGAATATTGACGGCCAAAACACATTGGCGTGCACCAAAGGCATGGATGAGGTGAAGGGCGATATTACGATTTATCCGCTGCCGCATATGCCGGTGATTAAAGATTTGGTACCAGATTTGACGACTTTATATGCGCAATATGAGTCGATTGAACCATGGTTGAAAACCGATACGCCAAAGCCGCAAGCTGAGTGGAAACAATCGCGCGAAGACCGCGAAAAATTAGACGGTCTGTATGAGTGCATTTTGTGCGCTTGCTGCTCGACATCGTGCCCAAGCTATTGGTGGAATTCAGACAAATATCTCGGCCCAGCGGTTCTGCTGCAAGCCTATCGTTGGTTGGCAGATAGCCGCGACGAGGCGACCGGTGACCGGCTCGATGATTTGGAAGACCCGTTCCGAGTGTATCGCTGCCACACAATTATGAATTGCGCCAAAGCTTGCCCGAAAGGCCTGTCACCGGCGAAAGCGATTTCGGAAATCAAAAAACTTATGGTCGCCCGCGAGGTTTAAGCGCCGACTGTCGTTTCAAGCTATTATGCCCCGCATGACATGTCACAAAACTGTCATGCGGGGCTTTTATTAGGGTCAGATGAAAAATATTCTGTTTCTTTGCACTGGCAATAGCTGTCGTTCGGTTCTAGCTGAGGCCTATCTCAATGCGGCGTCGCAAAACTGGCGCGGCTTTAGCGCTGGCAGCTCGCCCACGGGTGCCGTGCATCAGCAAGCGGTGGCGACCTTGGCGGCGCATGATATTGACGCGTCTTATGTGCGCTCTAAATCATGGGATGAATTTGCCACGCCACAAGCCCCGACTATGGATGTCATTATAACGGTTTGCGATAATGCAGCTGGCGAGGCTTGCCCGATTTGGCCCGGTCACCCGACGACCTATCATTGGCCATTCCCTGATCCGGCCAAATTTATTGGCAGCGAAGCCGAGCAAAAGCAACATTTTGAAGCGGTTTTTGCTATGATTAAAACCCGCCTTGATGACTTTTTGGCGGTGCAAGATACCCCTGAGGAGTGAGCCTATGGCACGTTGTCTGTTCGCCGAATTTCTCGGCACGCTTTTACTGGTCTGTGTGGTGATTGGCTCTGGCATTATGGCGGTCAATATGGCCGATGGAAATAATGCCGTTGCTCTGCTTGGCAACACATTAGCGACCGGTGCCATACTCTATGTTTTAATCACCATATTGGGGCCGATATCGGGGGCGCATTTTAATCCGGCGGTGAGCTTGGTATTTTTTCTGCGCAAGGATATCACGCTGAATTATCTGATTGGATTCATTCTGGTACAAAGCGCCGGCGGCCTGTGCGGCACAATATTGGCCCATGCGATGTTTGATTTGCCGCTGTTGACGGCGTCGCTGAATATGCGTAGCGGCACCGGTCAGTGGATTGGCGAGGCGGTGGCGACCTTTGGTCTAGTGGCAACGATTTTGGCCGGTGTGAAGTTTCGCGCCGAGGCCGTGCCAATGTTGGTCGGCCTGTATATTTCGGCTGGCTATTGGTTCACCTCCTCGACCAGTTTTGCCAATCCGGCGGTGACCTTGGCGCGCGGCTATAGCGATAGTTTTGCCGGTATTCGGCCGGTCGATATGCCGGGCTTTTGGGGCGCGCAAATTCTAGGCGCTTTGCTGGCTCTCTGGGTCATGAGCTGGTTGCTGAAAACGGCCGATAAGGACGTTTGACCGCGCCAAAAGATGCCCGTAAAGTCTGAGCGGGAGATTTCACATGCAAATTAATTTAACCGCTGAAGACGACATATTCCGCAGCGATGTGCGGCAGTTTCTTGACGATCATTTAGACGCAGATTTGCGCCGCGCCGGTGAACTGGCCAGCGGCATATGCGGCGACCATGAACAGACCATGCGCTGGCACAAAATATTGCACGATAAGGGCTGGGTCGCTCCCAATTGGCCGGTGGCGTTTGGCGGCACGGGGTGGAGCGATATGCAGCGTTATATTTGGATTAATGAATGCGCCCGCGCCAATGCCCCGCGTCTTTATCCAATGGGCTTGGGGATGATTGGCCCAACATTGACGGTTTGCGGCACCAAGCAACAACAAGAAAAATATTTACCACGGCTTTTGTCGGGCGAGGATATTTGGTGTCAGGGCTATTCGGAGCCGGGCTCGGGTTCAGATTTGGCCAGCCTGCAATGCCAAGCTGTGCGCGATGGCGATGACTATGTGATTAATGGGTCAAAAATTTGGACCAGCTATGCGCAACATGCGACGCATATTTTCTGTCTTGTGCGGACACAAAAAACCGGCAAGCCACAGCAGGGCATTAGCTTTTTACTGATTGAGATGGACACGCCCGGCATTAGCGTGGCGCCGATTATCACACTGGCGGGTGACCATGAGGTCAATCAAGTGTTCTTTGACAATGTGCGGGTGCCAGTTGAGCAAATTGTTGGCGAAGAAAATGACGGCTGGACGGTGGCCAAAACCCTGCTGACTTTTGAACGCAGCGCCGCTTATGCGGCTCGTTTGGGAACCCGATTAACGCAATTAAAACAATTAATTGACGATATTGACCCCGACCAATCAGAGGCCATGCAGCGGCGCTTTGGTGAAATTAGTGTGCGCGTGCAGGCCATTGAAATGACGGAGTTTCGCGTGCAAGCGGCGCTGGCTGCCGGTCAGTCGCCCGGTGCTGCTTCATCGCAATTGAAAGTCATGGGCACTGAGGTGCAGCAGGCGATTGATGAATTGGCGATTGAAGCTTTGGGCATTTATGCCGCCCCGTGGCAACAGCATTTGCGCGAGATGGGCAATAATCAAAAACCAGCTGGGCCAGAAGCGACCATGAAGTTTATGCCGGATTATTTGAACAATCGGGCGGCGACGATTTATGGCGGCTCCAGTGAAGTGCAGCGCAATATTCTTGCCAAGCTGGCCTTAGGGTTATAATTGCAGTCTATGGATGCTTCATCTTCCAATGCTGCGACTTCGGTCGTAGACCGTTATCAGACTTTGGTGAACGACGGCCATATTAAGGCCGATGCGGCACAAGCACATGCGGCGGTGCAATTGGATGATTTGTGCCAAGCCTTGAAGCAACAAAAACCAAGGCCGCTTTTGCGTCGGCTTTTGCCGCGCGCCAAGCCAGTCAGCCATCGGCCGTCGGGGATTTATATTTATGGCGCTGTCGGGCGCGGCAAATCCATGTTGATGGATTTGTTTTTTGACATAGCGCCAATCGCCGCCAAGCGCCGCGTACATTTTCATGCCTTTATGCAAGAAACCCATCAGCGCATTCATGCCTTTCGTCAGGCCAATGAAAAAATCGGCGATCCAATGCCGCATATTGCCAAACAAATTGCCAGCGAGGCGCAGCTTTTATGTTTTGACGAGTTTCAAGTCAAAGACATTGCCGATGCGTCGATTTTAGGGCGTTTATTCTCGCTCTTGCTCGACCGTGGGATTGTCATGGTGGCGACGTCGAACCGTCCGCCGGATGATTTATATAAGGGCGGTTTGAACCGGCATCGGTTTGAGCCCTTTATTGATTTGCTGAAAGCCCGCCTCGATGTTTTGGAATTGCAGGCGGCGGCGGATTATCGCTTGGCGCGGTTGCAGGCCAAGCCTGTGTGGTTTTCGCCCTGTGGGCCATCTGCGCGTCGCGCCCTTGATGAGCGCTTTGCGGCTTTGACCGAGGGCGTGCAAGCCGCCCCCATGCAATTAGATTTGGCGGGCCGAACACTGGCAATTGCGCAAGCGGCTGGTGGTGTGGCGCGGTTGAGTTTCGATGAGTTGTGCGTGGCGGCACGTGGCGCGGCTGATTATTTGGCTTTGGCCGGGCATTTTCACACAGTGTTGATAGATAATATTCCGCGTCTGCAAAAAGATAAGCGCAATGAAGCCGTGCGTTTTGTGACGCTGATTGATGCGCTTTATGAGGCCAAGGTGAAACTTTTGGTGACCGCTGATGGGGCGCCGCAAGATTTATATCCAGCCGGTGACGGGGCTTTTGAATTTGAGCGAACGGTTTCGCGTTTGATGGAAATGCAGAGCCAAGAATATTTGGCTTTGGCGCATGCCAGCGCGGTCGCCGATGACGCGCTCTGACTTGCACTTTTCGTCTAAACGCGCTAGGTCACAGCCATCATATTTACTTCATAGGGGAAGCTCATGGCTCGTAAAAAAATTGCCTTAATTGGCGGCGGACAAATTGGTGGCACACTCGCTCATCTGATTGGTTTGAAGGAACTGGGCGACGTTGTCGTCTTTGACATTAATGATGGCATTGCTAAGGGCAAGGCATTGGATTTGGAGCAGAGTGCTGCGCCGAGTCATTTTGACGCCAATCTGTCTGGCACAAAATCATATGCTGGCATCAAAGGCGCCGATGTTGTGATTGTGACCGCCGGTGTGCCGCGCAAACCTGGCATGAGCCGCGATGATTTGATTGAGATTAACCTCAATGTCATGCAGCAAGTCGGCGAGGGCATTAAAAAATATGCCCCTAACGCCTTTGTCATTTGCATCACCAATCCGCTCGACGCCATGGTTTGGGCGCTACAAAAATTCTCTGGCCTTCCAAAAAACAAAGTTGTCGGCATGGCCGGCGTTTTGGATGCTGGCCGTTTCCGCGCTTTCTTGGCCGAAGAATTCAAAGTTTCCATTAAAGACGTTACTGCTTTTGTTTTGGGCGGCCACGGCGACACTATGGTGCCATCTGTGCGCTATTCAACAGTGGCCGGTATTCCATTGCCAGATCTGATTAAAATGAAATGGACAACGCAAAAGAAAATTGACGAGATTGTGCAACGCACACGCGATGGCGGCGCTGAAATTGTTGGCCTGTTGAAAACCGGCTCAGCGTTTTACGCACCTGCTGCCTCAGCCATTGAAATGGCCGAAGCCTATTTGAAAGACCAAAAACGCGTTCTGCCATGTGCGGCGCATTTGAATGGCGAATATGGTCAGAAGAATATTTATGTTGGCGTGCCAGTGGTGATTGGTGAAAAAGGTGTGGAGCGAGTTGTAGAAATTAAGCTCGACGCCAAAGAACGCGCCATGTTCAAAAAGTCAGTGGCTGCCGTGGACGGCCTGCTTACGGCTTGTAAGAGCATTAATAAAAAACTGAAATAAGTTCAGAAGATAAGGAAAAAGGCCGGAGACGGCCTTTTTTTTGCCTTTTTTCAATTGACACTAGGGGTGTCAGAATACCAAATAACAAAATGGAGGCAATCATGTCGAAAATTGGAAAACGAATAATCATTGCTGTCGTCGTGGTTGTTGCCGTGGTAATCGCCGGGCGGGCGATTATTATGAATAATCAAACAGCGCAGGATTGGTTGGTAGAACGCGCCTTAGCGCGTGTGTTGTCGCAAAATAGTGACAATTATGGCGGCGATAAAATCGACGTCGTGTTTTGTGGCACAGCCTCGCCAATGGGGCGTGGGCGGGCGCAAAGCTGCACCGCTATTCTAGCTGGTGACAAGTTTTTCATTGTCGACTCAGGTGCGCGGTCAACCGATGTGTTGACCGGTCTCGGCCTGCCGGTCGGACGTCTCGATGCGGTGTTTTTAACGCATTTCCATTCCGACCATATTTCCTCGCTCGGCGAATTACATTTGGCCAGCTGGGCGCGCGGGCGCGACAGTAAAATGCATGTCTATGGTGGCCCCGGTGTCGACCAAGTGGTCGATGGGTTTAATATGGCCTATGGGCTTGATTACGGGTATCGCACCGGCCATCACGGCGAAGAGATTATGCCAAGCAAGACCTCGGGCCTGAAGGCGCATGGGTTTCGCGCGCCAGAAAAAGGTATGATCACAGTCTATCAAGACGGCGATGTGACGGTGTCGGCGTTTCGCGTCAATCACCCGCCGATTGAGCCTTCCTATGGCTATCGATTTGATTATCGCGGCCGCTCTGTGGTGATCAGCGGCGATACAACCAAGGACGGCAATTTGATTGCCGCCGCGCAAAATGCCGATATCATTGTGCATGAAGTTCTGCAGCCCTATTTGGTGCGCTTGACGTCAGAAACATTACAAAAAGCTGGGCAAGAAAAACTCGGCCAGTTGATTATGGACACGCTGGATTATCACACTTCGCCAGTTGATGCCGCCGCTGCCGCCAATGAGGCCAATGCTGGCATGCTGGTGTTCTCGCATTATGCGCCAGTGCCACAAAACCAGCTGGTCGAGAGAATTTTCATGCGCGGCGTTGACGATGTGCGCCCAGACGGTGTGGTCATGGCCACGGATGGCACGCATATTGAGCTACCGGCTTTGGATGATGGCGAAAACGACGAAAAACGCCAAATTATCCTCAATCAGCCGAAATTAGTGTTGAGATAGGCGCATCCTTAATGTAGCGTTCGCTCACTATTTAACAGAGCGGATAGAATCACATGAATATTCACGAATATCAGGCCAAGCAGGTCTTAAAAGAGTATGGCGTGCCCGTACCTCAAGGTGGTGTCGCTTTTACAGCTGATGAGGCTGTCAAAGTAGCAGAAAAATTGGGTGGGCCGGTTTGGGTCGTGAAAGCGCAAATTCACGCAGGCGGTCGCGGTAAAGGCGGCGGCGTGAAGGTTGTCAAATCTCTTGATGAGGTGCGCAGCGAAGCCGAACGCATGCTTGGCATGACATTGATTACCCATCAGACTGGCCCGGAAGGCCGCGAAGTGGGACGTATTTATGTCGAAGATGGCTCAGATATTGCCCGTGAACTTTATCTCTCTGCATTGGTTGACCGCGCGACTTCGCGTGTCTCTTTCATCGCCTCGACCGAAGGCGGTATGGATATTGAAGAAGTGGCGGAAAATACGCCGGAAAAAATCCTCACCGTGAGCGTCGACCCTGCTGGCGGAATCTCAGGTCATCATGGTCGCCAAATAGCTTATGCCTTGGGCCTTGAAGGCGAGCAGGTCAAGCAAGCGACCAAGCTGATTAGCAATCTTTACAATTGCTTTGTCGAGAAAGACATGTCGCTTCTGGAAATCAATCCGCTTGTGGTGACGGGCGCTGGTGATTTGATTTGCCTCGATGCCAAAGTCAATTTTGATAGCAATGCGCTTTATCGCCATAAAGAAATTATGGAATTGCGCGATTTGGCGGAAGAAGATCCAGCCGAAGTGAAAGCCTCTGAATTTGACCTCAGCTATATCAAGCTCGACGGCCAAATTGGCTGCATGGTTAATGGCGCGGGCTTGGCTATGGCGACTATGGATATTATTAAATTATACGGCGCTGAGCCTGCAAACTTCCTTGATGTTGGCGGCGGTGCAACGAAAGAAAAAGTGACCGAAGCCTTTAAAATCATCATGTCGGATGATTCAGTTGAAGGCATTTTGGTGAATATTTTTGGCGGTATTATGCGCTGTGACGTTATTGCCGAAGGCGTGGTCGCGGCGGCGCGCGAAACCCAATTGGCAGTGCCACTAGTGGTGCGTTTGGCCGGTACTAATGTTGAATTAGGTAAGAAAATTCTGGCGGAATCGGGTCTTACGATTATTCCAGCCGATGATTTGAATGACGCAGCCGAAAAAATTGTCGCTGCCGTGAAGGAGGCTGCATAATGTCTGTGTTGGTCAATAAAGATACGAAAGTTATTTGTCAGGGCTTCACTGGCTCGCAAGGCACATTCCACTCAGAGCAAGCGATTGCCTATGGCACGAAAATGGTTGGCGGTGTGACACCGGGCCGGGGTGGCGATAGGCATTTGGATTTGCCTGTGTTTGACACGGTCGAGGACGCGGTTGCCAAAACCGGCGCCACGGCATCGGCTATTTATGTGCCGCCACCATTTGCCGCTGACGCGATTTTGGAAGCCATTGCAGCCGGTATTGAATTGGCTGTGTGCATTACGGAAGGTATTCCGGTCACTGATATGATCCGCGTGAAACGCGCCTTGCAAGGCTCGAACACACGTCTGGTTGGGCCGAACTGCCCGGGCGTGATTACGCCGGATGAATGTAAAATTGGCATTATGCCGGGTCATATTCACCGTCGCGGTTCGGTTGGTATTGTGTCGCGTTCAGGCACATTGACCTATGAAGCTGTGGCGCAAACAACCGCCGAAGGGCTTGGCCAGTCGACCTGTATTGGTATTGGCGGCGACCCAGTCAATGGCACCAATTTTATCGACTGCTTGGACATGTTCCTTGCAGATGACGAAACCGAAAGCATCATCATGATTGGTGAGATTGGCGGTTCGGCAGAAGAAGAAGCAGCCGAGTTTTTGAAGGCCTCAAAAGTGAAAAAACCTATGGTCGGCTTTATTGCCGGTGTGACGGCCCCTCCGGGTCGTCGTATGGGTCATGCTGGCGCGATTATTGCCGGTGGCAAAGGCGGGGCGGAAGACAAAATGGAAGCCATGCGTTCAGCTGGCATCCATGTGTCACCATCGCCGGCATCACTTGGTAAAACTTTGGTCGACGTTTTGAATAAATAGGTCGCAAAATTGCCACTAGTCTATGGCAATGCGCGGGAATTCGGGTAAACTGACCTTATGGTCACACTTTTCTATCGGAATTAAAATTGGCAGAAGACAGTCCCCAGAAGGATTTAACGCCAGACCAGATTGATGGTCTGCTCGACGGCTCTAACGCTATTTATTTGGAACAAGTCTATGGTCGATTTAAGGCCGGAGACCCAAGTCTGGACGCGAGTTGGGTGGCCTATTTTCGTCAAATGGAAGCAGCCGATGGCGGCAGTGGCGCGGCACCGCAATTGCCGAGCTGGCAGCGGCATGACTGGCCACCAACCGTTAATGGCGAAATGACCTCAGCGCTTGATGGCAATTGGTTTGATGACACCATTGACCAGGCCAAATTAGCGCAAAAAATCGAAACCCATATGGGGGTCAATGACACCGCCAGTATTCGCGCCGCAACACTCGATTCTGTGCGCGCCATTATGATGATCCGCGCCTATCGTTTTCGCGGTCATTTGGCGGCCGACCTTGACCCGCTGCGGCTTGAGCCACCGGCCAGCCACCCTGAGTTAGACCCAATATCCTACGGTTTTACAGCGGCTGATTTCGACCGGCCGATTTTCATTGATAATGTGCTGGGGCTTGAGACGGCGACAATTAATGAAATGCTGGCAATTTTGCGGCGCACTTATTGCGGCACAGTGGCCCTTGAGTTCATGCATATTTCCGATCCGGAAGAAAAAGCCTGGCTGCAAGAGCGCATTGAGGGGCCGGATAAAGAAATCGCTTTTACCGATGAAGGCAAGCGGGCGATTTTCCAGAAATTGGTGGAGTCGGAAGGCCTCGAGAAATTTATTGATGTCAAATATACCGGCACCAAGCGCTTTGGCCTTGATGGCGGTGAAGCGATGATTCCGGCGTTGGAACAAATCATCAAGCGCGGCGGTAATTTGGGGGTTGAGGAAATTGTTCTCGGCATGCCGCACCGTGGCCGTTTGAACGTTTTGACCAATGTTATGGGCAAGCCATTTTCGGCCCTGTTCCATGAATTCAAGGGCGGTTCATCCAACCCTGACGACATTGAAGGGTCGGGCGATGTGAAATATCACCTTGGTGCTTCTTCTGACCGCGAGTTTGACGGCAATCAAGTGCATTTATCGCTGACCGCCAATCCGTCGCATTTGGAGGCGGTCGATCCGGTGGTGTTGGGCAAGGCGCGGGCCAAGCAAGATCAATTCAAGCCCAACCCACGGGCAATGTCTGACCGCGGCAAAGTGATTCCGCTTTTATTACACGGCGATGCGGCCTTTGCCGGACAGGGCATTGTGGCGGAGTGTTTTGGCCTGTCGGGGCTGATCGGCCATAAGGCTGGTGGCTCGATTCACTTTATCGTGAACAATCAGATTGGCTTCACCACAAATCCACGCTTTTCGCGCTCGTCGCCATATCCATCAGATGTGGCAAAAATGGTTGAGGCGCCGATTTTCCACGTCAATGGCGATGACCCAGAGGCGGTGGTTTTTGCCGCCAAAGTGGCGACGGAATTCCGCCAAAAATTCCTAAAGCCTGTGGTCATTGACATGTTCTGCTATCGCCGTCACGGCCATAATGAGGGCGATGAGCCAGCCTTCACCCAGCCGACCATGTATGCGAAAATTAAGACCCATGAGACCGTGGTGAAAAAATATGCCCGCCGTCTGGTGACCGAAGGGGTGATGACCGAAACCGAGACGGAGCGCGCCATTAGCGATTATCGCGCGGTGCTCGACGTGGCTTTTGAGGCGGCCAATAATTTCAAGCCCAATAAGGCTGATTGGCTCGACGGCAAATGGACGGGTCTTGAAAAGAAAAATGCGGCTGATGACTTTGTCCGCGGCGAAACCGGTGTCGAACGCGATATGCTGTTGGAAATCGGCCAGGGCCTTGTGCGCGTGCCGGAGAATTTCAACTTGCATAAAGCCTTGGTGCGCCAGCTTAAAGCCAAGCAGGAGATGTTTGAAACCGGCACAGGTTTTGACTGGGCTACCGGCGAAGCCTTGGCCTTTGGCTCATTGGTGCTGGAGGGTTATCCAGTGCGTTTGTCGGGGCAAGATAGTGAGCGCGGCACCTTTTCGCAGCGCCATTCGGCTTGGATTGATCAGCAAACTGAGCGCCGTTACAAACCATTGAAATATATTCGCGAAGACCAAGCGCTGTTTGAAGTGGTCAATACGATGTTGTCAGAGGCCGCGGTTTTGGGCTTTGAATATGGCTATAGTCTGGCTGAGCCCAATGCTTTGGTGCTGTGGGAGGCGCAATTTGGTGACTTCGCCAATGGCGCGCAGGTGATTGTTGACCAATTTATTGCCTCGGGTGAAATCAAATGGTTGCGCATGTCGGGTCTGGTGATGTTATTGCCGCATGGCTATGAAGGCCAGGGGCCGGAACATAGCTCAGCCCGGCTTGAGCGTTATTTGCAATTATGCGCTGAGGAAAATATGCAAGTGGCCAATTGCACAACACCGGCCAATTATTTCCATATTTTACGCCGCCAGTTGAAACGCAATTTCCGCAAACCATTGGTGCTGATGACACCGAAATCATTATTGCGGCATAAAAAATGCGTCTCTGATTTGGTGGATTTTGAGCCCGGCAGCAGTTTCCATCGCGTTTTATGGGACAATATGGATGCGCGTCTTGAAGGCGGTTTGCGTCCAGCCAAGGACATTCGCCGCGTGGTCATGTGTTCGGGCAAAGTCTATTTTGATCTGCTGGAAGCGCGTGAGAAGGCGGGCATTGATGATGTCTATATTATGCGCGTTGAACAGCTTTACCCATTCCCGGTCGGTCCGCTCTTGGCTGAGCTGGAACCTTATGCCCATGCCGAAATGGTCTGGTGCCAAGAAGAGCCGCGCAATATGGGGGCGTGGAGTTATATTGAACCTGAAATTGAAAATGTGTTGGTGTCTTTGGATGCCAAACACAAGCGACCGACCTATACGGGTCGTCGTGCCGGTGCCTCAACAGCCAGCGGGCTGATGAGCCGCCATTTACAAGAACGCGATGCTTTTTTAGCGGCTGCTTTGAGTGATCCAATTGCTAAACCTTAAGGGAGACCACCATGTCGAATGAAATTCGTGTGCCAGCGTTGGGCGAGTCAATCACCGAGGCGACCATTGCGCAATGGTATAAAAAACCCGGCGATGCTGTCAGCGTCGACGAGCCGCTTTGCGAATTGGAAACAGATAAGGTGACGATTGAAGTACCGGCGCATGTTGCCGGTGTTCTGTCTGAAATTATTGCCAAGGAAGGCGAAACCGTCGAGGTTGGCGCGCTCTTGGCATCAATTGGCGAAGGTCAAGGGGCTGTGGCGCCTGCTGTTGAAGCGACGCCAGAACCGGCACCAGCGCCAGAAGCTGCTTCAGCGCCTGAGCCGGCACCAGTTGCAGCCCCAGTTGTGGCCCCTGTTGTGGCCCCAGAGGCGTCGGCGGGCCTATCGGCCGCGACACAAGATTTGTCACCAGCAGCACGTCGCGTGGTTGAAGAACACGGTCTGGCGCCTGAGATGATTGCCGGCACCGGCAAGGATGGCCGCATTACCAAAGAAGACGCCATGCAAGCGGCGCAATCGGGCACGGCGACGCCATCTTCTGCGAAGGCGGTTAGCGCCTCTGCCGCTGCGCCAGCCGCCAGTTCAGCGGTGGCTGCGACCGGCTTAGAGGAGCGGGTGAAAATGACCCGCTTGCGCAAAACCATTGCGTCGCGTCTGAAAGAATCGCAAAACACAGCCGCCCAGCTCACCACATTTAATGAAGTGGATATGAGCGCGCTCATGGCCTTGCGCAGTGAATATAAAGACCTGTTCGAAAAGAAATATGGCGTGCGCCTCGGCTTTATGGGCTTTTTCGTTCGTGCCTGTGTGACAGCGCTGCGCGAGATTCCGGCGGTCAATGCAGAAATCTCTGGCGACGAAATCATTTATAAAAAATACGTCAATATGGGCGTTGCAGTGGGCACGGAAAAAGGCCTTGTGGTGCCGGTTGTGCGCAATGTACAGGACATGGGGCTGGCCGAGATTGAACAAGCGATTGGTAATTACGGGCGCAAGGCGCGCGATGGGCAATTGGCAATCAATGATTTGCAAGGTGGCACGTTCACCATTTCCAATGGTGGGGTTTATGGCTCGCTGATGAGCACACCAATTTTGAACATGCCGCAGTCAGGCATTTTGGGCATGCATAAAATTCAGCAACGCCCCATGGCCGTTAATGGCGAAGTTGTGGTGCGGCCGATGATGTATTTGGCCCTGTCCTATGACCACCGTATTGTTGATGGCAAAGAAGCTGTGACCTTTTTAGTGCGCGTAAAAGAGTGCCTTGAAACCCCTGAGCGTTTACTCCTAGACATTTAAGTGAGGCTTTAATGAGCGAAGAAAACACTAACCAATTCGACCTTGTGGTGATTGGTGCTGGCCCTGGCGGTTATGTATGCGCCATTCGGGCGGCCCAATTGGGCATGAAAGTAGCGATTATTGATAAGCGCGGCGCCCCCGGTGGCACGTGTCTGAATGTCGGCTGTATTCCGTCAAAAGCGCTTTTGCATGCCTCTGAAGTTTTGCAAGAAACTCAGCACGCTGGCGATATGGGAATTTCGGTTGGCGCGGTGAAGGTTGATCTGGAAAAAATGATGTCGTTTAAGCAGGCCGGTATTGATGGCAATACGCAGGGCGTCACATTTTTATTGAAGAAAAACAAAGTTGAAGAAATTCATGGCGCGGCAAGGCTGACGGCACCGGGCGCATTGCATATTGACCTGCTCGATGGTGGCCAACGCAGCCTGACGGCGAAGAATATTGTCATTGCGACAGGTTCTGAGGTTACCCCGCTGCCGGGCATTGAAATTGACGAAGACCGGATTGTCTCATCGACTGGCGCGTTGAGCTTGCCGTCGATTCCCAAACATTTGGTGATTGTCGGGGCTGGTATTATTGGTCTTGAACTGGGTTCTGTCTGGCGCCGTCTGGGGGCTGAGGTCACTGTGGTAGAATTCCTCGATCGCATCACCCCGGGGGTCGACGCTGATTTGGCGAAAAACTTCCAGCGTGTGCTGAAAAAACAAGGCATTAAATTCATGCTGGGCAAGAAGGTCACCGCCGCCAAAGCTCTCAAAGCCTCGGCCAAAGTGACCTTGGCACCGGCCTCTGGCGATGGCGCGGAAGAAACGCTGACGGCAGATCGCGTATTGATTGCCATTGGCCGCCGCCCGCATACTGATGGGCTTGGTTTGGAAGCGATTGGCGTCACCCGCGATCCGCAGGGGCGTATTGAAACTGACGCGCATTTCAAAACCAATATTGATGGTGTGTTTGCCATTGGTGATGTCATCGCCGGGCCGATGCTGGCTCACAAGGCGGAAGAAGAAGGCGTTGCCGTGGCCGAACATTTGGCCGGCAAGCCGTCGCATGTGAATTATCATGTCATTCCGGGGGTGATTTATACGGCACCGGAAGTGGCATGGGTGGGGCGTTCAGAAGAGCAGCTGAAAGAAGATGGCGTCGATTATGTGGTCGGTAAATTTCCGTTTACCGCCAATGGTCGCGCCAAGGTCAATGGCACGACTGAAGGGTTTGTTAAAATTCTTGCTGATGCCAAAACGGATCGCGTGCTTGGGGTGCATATTTTGGGCGCTCAGGCGGGCAATTTGATTGCTGAAGCGGCAATGGCCATGGAATTTTCTGCTAGCTCAGAAGATATCGCCCGCACCTGCCACGCGCATCCAACTTTGCCCGAAGCGGTGAAAGAGGCGGCTTTGGCGATTGAGGGCCGCGCCCTTCATATGTAGCTATTTGCGCTGATGGGCTTTTTGATAAATCGCAATCAAGCTGGCGCTATCGACTTCTGTATAAATTTGCGTCGAGCTTAATTGCGCATGGCCGAGCAACTCTTGAATGGTGCGCAAATCGCCGCCAGCTGATAATAAATGCGTCGCAAAACTATGCCGCAAAGCGTGCGGGGTCACACTATCAGGCAGGTTCAGCGTGCGGCGATGTTGGGCCAGCATTTGTTGCGCCAGTCGCGCACTGAAACGTCCGCCGCGCGCGCCGCGAAATACTGGATCATTGGCCGCTGCGGTAAATGGCGCCGCTTGTATCGCCCCGTGCAACGCTTGGTGAACTAGCGGCAAAAGCGGCACATCGCGCATTTTATTGCCCTTGCCGAGTACCCGCAGGCCGACTTCGGCAGCGTCCGGCACATCACCGACGTTCAATGCCAAAGCCTCAGAAATGCGCAAACCACAGCCGTAAAGCAGGGTCAGCAAAGCCGCATCGCGCTGGCCGACCCAATTTTGTTTTGGGGTTTCAAGCGCCAATTGAATAAGCTGCAGCACGCTTTGACTATCGATAGGGCGCGGCAAACTGCGTTTCTGCTTTGGCATATTGACCAGGTAAAACGCTTGACTGACGGCAATTTTCTGCTGCTCGAGGAATTGCGCGAAGTTGCGCAAGCCCGACATGGTGCGCAACAGCGAACGGCTTTCGGCGCCTTCGATCCGCCGCGACGCCAGAAAGGCCCGCAAGGTCGCCAGTTGCAAATCAGCGAAGTCGGATAATTGCGGCGGCCGTTCGACATAGCCATTCAGAAAGCTCAAAAACTGCCGCAGGTCGCGTTGATAGCTGGCCACACTATGCGGGCTCAAACGGCTTTCATAGGTCATGCGCGCAACCCACGCATCATGCTGACGCTGCAAGTCACCAGCCATGTTGGGCGGTGGCATCAGGTGATGGACTGGCCGGTTTTTTGCCAGTCGGCGAGAAATGCCTCAAGCCCTTTATCGGTCAGCGGGTGAGCGATAAGGCTGCGCAAGACTTCCGGCGGTAAAGTGGCAACATCAGCGCCAATTAAAGCCGATTGCCGAATATGCTCGGGCGAGCGCACAGAGGCGACGAGAATTTCTGTCTCAAGATCGGGGTAATTATCATAAATCTGCCGAATATCGCCAATCAGCCCCATGCCATCGGCGGAAATATCATCCAACCGTCCGACAAATGGAGAAATATATGCGGCTCCTGCTTTGGCTGCCAGCAGCGCTTGATTGGCCGAGAAACACAAGGTGACATTGACCTTATGGCCATTATCAGCCAGCGCCCGCGTGGCTTTCAGCCCATCCCATGTCAGCGGTACTTTGATGCAAACATTATCGGCGATGGCCAAAAGCTGATCGGCTTCAGACAGCATGGCTTTGGCATCGAGCGCCGTCACCTCGGCCGATACGGGGCCTTTGGTCAGCGTGCAAATTTCGCTGATTAATTCCTTGAAGTCGCGGCCTGATTTGGCGACCAGAGACGGGTTGGTGGTGACCCCATCGACCATGCCAGTGGCGGCAAGATCGGCAATCGCGGCAGTGTCGGCGCTATCGATAAAAAATTTCATGGCATTTCCCTCATTATGGCAAGTAAATCATCAAAGACTTTGGTTAAACTTGCACCACTGCTTGCCTTTCTTCAAGCCATATAAGACAGTGGCGTCATGCAAGTTGTCGCTGTGCTGATTCCCCTCGGTTTGCCGGGGCCTTATGATTATGCGGTACCGTCTGATATGCGCCTTCAGCCGGGAGATTTCGTGCGCGTGCCCTTGGGGCCACGGCGGGTCAATGGGGTGGTCTGGGGCCCAGCGCTTGGCGACACACCTCAGGCAAAATTAAAATCCGTGCAAAATCGATTGGACGTGCCACCGCTGGCCGCCCATTTGCGCAAATTTATCGACTGGGTGGCCAGCTATGTGATGTCGCCACCGGGGCTGGTGCTGCGGCAGGTGATGCGGGTGCCGGCAGCGCTGGAACCAGCCAAGCCAATGACCGCCTATCGCGCCGGCCCGCCGCCAGAGCGCATGACAGCGGCGCGCCAACGAGTGTTTGATGTTCTCGCCGAATTAGGCGCGCAGGGTTTAACCAGTGCCGATTTAGCCCGCCAAGCCGGCGTGAGCGCCTCGGTGGTTAAGACATTGGCCGAAGCTGGGCATTTATTGGCTTATGATTTGCCGGGCCATGTGGCATTTGACCAACCTGCGGCAAATGCTGGCAAAACCGACTTATCGGCGCTGCAAAAACCGGTCGCTGAAGCCCTGACGGCGGCGGTGACGGCGCAATCTTTCAGCGTGCATTTGCTCGACGGGGTAACCGGCGCCGGTAAAACAGAAGTCTATTTCGAGGCCATTGCTGCGGCGCTTGAAAGCGGTCGCCAAGCGCTCATTTTATTGCCAGAAATTTCATTAACGGCGCAATTCCTCGACCGATTTGAGGCCCGATTTGGCTGTCAGCCAGCCATGTGGCATTCTGGACTGGGGCCAGCCGAGCGTCGTCGTACATGGCGCGAGGTTGCCGAAGACCGCATATCGGTTTTGGTCGGCGCCCGTTCAGCGTTGTTTTTGCCGTGGCGCGACCTTGGCGTGATTATTGTCGATGAAGAACATGATGGCGGCTTTAAGCAAGAAGATGGGGTGATTTACAATGCCCGCGATATGGCCGTTGTGCGCGGTCAATTTGTCAATTGTCCGGTGATTCTCGCCTCGGCGACGCCGTCGCTTGAGAGCTATGTGAATGCGCAGCAAAAACGCTATGTGCACCACCGTTTGCCGTCGCGTCATGGCGGTGCCGCTTTGCCAGATATGCAATTGGTCGATATGCGCGCCTCGCCACCACCGCGAGGCCAATGGTTGGTGCCAGAAATGGTCACTGCCGTTGAGCAGGCGGTTGAACGTGGCGAGCAGGCTTTGCTGTTTCTCAATCGGCGCGGTTATGCGCCACTGACTCTGTGTCGCGCCTGCGGCCATCGCTATGCTTGCGACGCGTGTGATGCGTGGATGGTTGAGCACCGCTTCCGGCAGCAATTGCAATGCCACCATTGCGGCAATCAAAGGCCGGTGCCGCAAATTTGCGACGCCTGCGGTGAAGCCGATAAACTAGCCGCCTGCGGGCCCGGCGTTGAGCGCATCACCGAGGAAGTTATTCATCGTTTTCCGCACGCCCGCACAGCTATTTTGTCGTCTGATATGGCCGGTGGCACGGCCGCCATGCGCGAGACCATTCAGCAAATTGCGGAAGGCGCGGCGGACATTATTATCGGCACCCAAATTGTCGCCAAAGGGCATCATTTCCCAAAACTCAGCTTTGTTGGCGTGGTTGATGCTGATTTGGGCCTGGGCAATGGCGATTTGCGGGCCGCCGAACGGACCTATCAATTATTATCGCAGGTCGCTGGGCGGGCCGGTCGCGCCGCCGTTCGGGGCCACGCCATGTTGCAAACCCATATGCCCGATCATCCGGTTTTGCAGGCTTTGGCGGCTGGCGATCGCGACGCTTTTTTCGAGCGCGAGACCATGGCCCGCCAAATTGCTGCCATGCCGCCTTTTGGTCGGCTGGCGGCGCTGATTATTTCAGCCCGCGATCAGCAAGAAGCGCTTAATTTTGTGCGTGCTTTGGCGCGACAAATTCCCCCGCATCCGGAGATTGTGGTGCTCGGCCCAGCGCCCGCCCCAATCGCCCGAATCCGCGATCGTTTCCGCTTCCGGTTCCTGTTAAAAGGCCCAAAAACGGCTTCTATGCAGGGTTTCATCGACCAATGGCTGGCCCCGGTGAAGCTGCGTGGGAGCTTGCGTTTGTCGGTGGATATTGACCCTTATAGTTTTCTGTAAGTGACGATAAAGCGGGTTTTCGGCCTTGCTTGTGAATGAGTTGGAATTGGGGTGTTGCAAGCGCCCCTGTGACGTGATATTGCATCAGCCATATTGGTGGAATAGCCCTCTTTTCTGCCATATTGTGAGTTTTTCGTCGAGGTGGGCTTAGCCATCTCGCCTAGCAAACAGGATAGTCATTTGTCTTCAAAAGAAAGCATGATTGGTGGCCTAGCCGAACGTTACGCCGTAGCTTTGTTTGAGCTGATGCAGGAGCTGCCTGCCGACGGCCAACAGCAATTGCACGATGATGTCGCGACCTTGCTAGTACTGCTGAGTGAGAATGCCGATTTACAAAAATTAATCCGCAGCCCGATTATCTCAGCCGATGAGCAAACCGCAGCACTTGATGCGGTATTGAAAAAAGCCGGTGGTAGCCAATTATTGCGCAATTTCGTGTCTTTAGTGATTTCCAAACGCCGCACCTCGGCACTGCCCGATATGGCGCGCCAATATGCGACACTGGTGGCGGGTTCACGCGATGAAATGGTGGCCTATATCACCTCAGCGCATGCTTTGGCTGATGGCCAAATTGAAGATCTGAAACGACAGTTAAAAGATGTTTTTGGCAAAACCATTGTGGTTGATGCCAAGCAAGACAGCGCGCTTCTGGGTGGGTTGATTGTTGAAATTGGCAGCCAGATGATTGATGGCTCGCTACGGACTAAATTAAATACGTTGAAAACCGCCCTAAACGGGTAATGAATGAGGCACGCTGATGGACATTAAAGCTTCCGAAGTTTCTTCCATTTTGAAAGAACAAATTAAGGGATTTGATCAAAAATCTGAAGTATCAGAAATTGGTCAGGTTCTTTCTGTAGGCGATGGTATCGCCCGGATTTATGGTCTGGACAATGTTCAGGCTGGTGAAATGGTTGAATTCCCCGGTGGTGTGCGCGGTATGGCGTTGAACCTCGAAGAAGACAATGTCGGCGTGGTGGTTTTCGGTTCTGACCGCGAAATTCGCGAAGGCGACACCGTCAAACGGACCGGCGATATTGTGTCGGTACCGGTCGGCAAAGAATTGCTCGGTCGCGTGGTTGACCCGCTCGGCAATCCATTGGATGGCAAAGGCCCGATTAACACAGACGTGCGCATGAAAGTGGATGTGAAAGCGCCGGGCATTATCCCGCGTAAATCAGTTCACGAGCCAATGCAAACCGGTTTGAAAGCGGTTGATGCGCTGATTCCAATCGGTCGCGGTCAACGCGAATTGATCATTGGCGACCGCCAAACAGGCAAAACCGCTATCGCTATTGATACGATTTTGAACCAAAAAGCCATTAATGATGGCGACGACGAAAGCGCCAAACTCTATTGCGTTTATGTTGCTATTGGTCAAAAACGCTCAACCGTTGCGCAAATTGTGAAAACGCTGGAAGAAAATGATGCGATGAAATATTCCATCGTTGTCGCCGCGACCGCCTCTGAAGCGGCACCGCTGCAATTCTTGGCGCCGTTCACAGGCTGCACCATGGGCGAATATTTCCGCGATAATGGCATGCACGCGCTGATTACTTATGATGATTTGTCAAAACAAGCCGTGTCATATCGTCAAATGTCATTGTTGTTGCGTCGCCCGCCAGGCCGTGAAGCCTATCCGGGTGATGTGTTCTTCTTGCACTCACGTTTGCTGGAGCGCGCAGCCAAATTGAATGATGAGTTTGGCGCCGGTTCAATGACCGCTCTGCCGATTATTGAAACACAAGCCAATGACGTGTCGGCCTATATTCCGACCAATGTGATTTCAATTACCGATGGTCAGATTTTCTTGGAAACAGATTTGTTCTATCAAGGCATTCGTCCAGCGGTGAACGTTGGTTTGTCGGTGTCACGTGTGGGTTCAGCCGCTCAGATTAAAGCGATGAAACAAGTTGCCGGTAAAATTAAAGGCGAATTGGCGCAATATCGTGAAATGGCCGCTTTTGCGCAATTTGGTTCCGACCTTGACGCATCGACGCAGCAATTGCTGAAGCGCGGTGAGCGCCTGACAGAATTGCTGAAACAGGGCCAGTTCTCGCCGCTGAAAGTGGAAGAGCAAGTGGTGGTGATTTACGCTGGTGTGAACGGCTATCTCGACAAAATTGAGACCTCAGCAGTTGGCCGTTTCGAGGCCGGTCTGTTGGAATTAATGCACAGTAAAGAAAGCGCCATTCTGGACGCCATTCGCGCTGAAAAAGCATTGTCAGAGACAACTGAAGCCGCTTTGAAAAAAGCGATTGATGGTTACGCAGCGAGCTTTGAATAGGCTCTGGTGAGACACTGAAGGGGGCCATCAATGGCGTCATTGAAAGAACTTCGCAATCGTATCGCCAGCGTGCAGGCAACGCAGAAGATTACGCGCGCCATGCAAATGGTGGCAGCTTCAAAGTTGCGTCGTGCCCAAGAAGCAGCTGAAGCCGCTCGCCCCTATGCTGATCGTATGGGCGCGGTTTTGGGCAATCTGGCGGCCGGTATTACCGACCCGCAGGGGGCGCCTAAGCTTTTGGCAGGCACTGGCAGCGAACAGTCGCATTTATTGATTGTCGCAACCGCCGAGCGCGGCCTGTGTGGCGGTTTTAACTCGTCGATTGCACGTCTGGCTCGGGCCGACGCCTATCGCCTGATGGCGGAAGGCAAAGACGTTAAAATTCTTTGCGTTGGTCGCAAAGGCTATGATGTGTTGAAGCGTAATTTCACCAAAGAGCTGTTGCCGATGATTTCGTATCAAGGCATGAAAAAAATTGGTTATGAGCAAGCGCAAGAAGTGGCCACGCAAGTGCTGGGTGACTTTGAAAATGGCGGCTTTGACATTTGCAAATTATATTACTCACGCTTTCAAAATGTGCTGACGCAAGTGCCAACGGCCTTGCAAATTATTCCAGCCCATATTGAAGCGGTTGAAGGCCCAGATTTGGCCGGCGCTGCCTATGATTATGAGCCTGAAGAGGCGGAAATTTTAGACGCGCTGTTGCCGCGTAATATCGCCATTCAGATTTTGCGCGCCCTGCTGGAAAATGCAGCCAGCGAGCAAGGCGCACGGATGAGTGCTATGGATAATGCAACCCGCAATGCGGGCGAAATGATTGATGCTCTGTCGATTACCTATAACCGGTCACGTCAGGCACAAATTACCAAAGAATTGATTGAAATTATTTCCGGTGCGGAAGCACTTTAAGACGGATTGAAAGCGAGCTGAGGATAACATTATGGCAGACCAGAAAACAGCAATGGGTAAAATCTCACAGGTCATTGGGGCCGTGGTTGACGTGCAATTTGAAGGCGATTTGCCTGAAATTCTGAACGCTTTGGAAACAGACAATGACGGCAATCGTCTGGTGCTTGAAGTGGCCCAGCATTTGGGTGAGCGCACTGTCCGCACTATCGCCATGGACTCGACCGAAGGTCTGGTACGTGGTCAGGCGGTGACCGACTCGGGCTCACCAATTATGGTTCCCGTCGGCAAGGAGACTTTGGGCCGCATCATTAACGTGATTGGCGAGCCAGTTGACGAAGCCGGGCCGGTTGTCACCGCAGTCAAACGCGCCATTCACCAAGAGGCGCCTGCATTTGTTGACCAATCAACAGAATCTGAGCTGCTGGTCACGGGTATTAAGGTTGTTGACCTGCTGGCACCATACGCCAAGGGTGGTAAAATTGGCCTGTTCGGCGGTGCCGGCGTGGGCAAAACCGTTTTGATCATGGAATTGATTAACAATGTGGCGAAAGCGCATGGTGGTTATTCTGTCTTTGCTGGCGTTGGCGAGCGGACCCGTGAAGGTAACGACCTTTACTGGGAAATGATTGAAAGCGGCGTGAATATTGAAAAAGGCGGCGAGGGCTCAAAATGTGCTCTGGTTTATGGCCAAATGAATGAGCCCCCAGGCGCGCGTGCGCGGGTTGCCTTGACGGGTTTGACCGTGGCTGAAAACTTCCGTGATGAAGGCCAAGACGTGTTGTTCTTCGTTGATAATATTTTCCGCTTTACGCAGGCTGGTTCGGAAGTGTCCGCCCTTTTGGGTCGTATTCCGTCAGCTGTGGGTTATCAGCCAACGTTGGCGACAGACATGGGCTCGCTACAAGAGCGGATTACCACAACCAATAAAGGCTCGATTACCTCAGTGCAGGCGATTTACGTGCCAGCCGATGACTTGACTGACCCAGCCCCTGCGGCATCATTTGCTCACTTGGATGCGACCACTGTTTTGTCACGTGCGATTTCGGAAAAAGGTATTTATCCAGCCGTGGATCCACTCGACTCAACAAGCCGTATTCTGGAGCCACGCGTGGTTGGTGACGAGCACTATCAAGTGGCCCGTCAAGTTCAGGAAATCTTGCAGCGTTATAAATCATTGCAAGACATTATCGCCATTTTGGGCATGGACGAATTGTCTGAAGACGACAAAATGACCGTGAACCGCGCGCGTAAAATCGAAAAATTCCTGTCACAGCCCTTCCATGTTGCTGAAATCTTCACCGGTTCACCAGGTATTCTGGTTGATTTGGCGGACACGATTAAAGGCTTTAAAGGCTTGTGTTCAGGCGAGTATGACCATTTGCCAGAAGCGGCTTTCTACATGGTCGGCACAATTGAAGATGCGATTGCCAAGGCGGAAGCCATGGCCGCTGAAGCTGCCTAGGAAAGTTCTCATCAATGGCCAATAAGCTACAATTTGATCTCGTTTCACCGGAAAGCCTGGTGCTGTCTGCGCAAGTCGACAGCGTCAGCGTTCCCGGTCTCGAGGGTGATTTCGGGGTTTTGCCAAATCACAGTCCGGTGATGTCAATCATCCGTCCTGGCGTCTTAGTGGTCGAGAATGACGGCGTTGTAAGCCAATATCACCTTGACGGTGGATTCGTAGACGTCACCCCTGAGGGGGTCACGGTTCTGGCTGAGACAATTTTGACTGAGGCGCAAGCGGCCGAACGCGGCACCTCTGAAGACGCCTAGCCTAATCAAACACTACTGTTTTTAAGCCATTCAGCAGCACTCGGCGCTCGGTATATAGGCGCACGGATGTGGCTAATGTACGCCGCTCGACATCGCGGCCGACGTCAATCACTTCCTCGACGTTCATATCATGGCGGATGGCTTCAATGCCTTGGCTGATAATTGGCCCTTCGTCGAGATCAGCGGTCACGAAATGGGCGGTGGCGCCAATCATTTTCACGCCCCGCGCATGGGCCCGGCTATAGGGCTCAGCGCCTTTGAAACTCGGCAGAAAGCTATGGTGAATATTAATAATCTGCCCACTATAAGCCGCGGTCAGGTCGGGCGAGAGAATCTGCATATAGCGGGCCAGAATAATCAGCTCAATATTTTCTGCCTCAATCAACGCTTTTAACTTGGCTTCATTCTCGGCTTTTGCCTCTTTGCCACCCGGCCAATAGTGATAGGCAATGCCGGCATTCTCGCTCCAATCGCGGCCAATCTCATGGTTGGAGGCGACGGCGGCAATATCCATATGCAGGCTGCCGCGCTGGCAACGGTAGATCAAATCAACCATGCAATGATCGAATTTGGATACTAATATCAACGTGCGCGGTTTTACGCCGGCGTCATATAAATGCCATTGCATGTTAAATTTGCTCGCGACAGTCTCAAAAGCGGACTCAAAAACCTGTTTACTATCAGTGCTTTGTGCGCCAATTCCGACGCGCATAAAAAACTGTCCGCTATCGGGGTCGCCATATTGGTGGCTTTCTTCAATATTCATTTGCGCATTGGCCAAGGCTTGCGAAACGGCGGCGACAATGCCCAAAGCATCAGGACACGATAGGGTTAAAACGAATTTACTCATCATTCTCTCTTCTGCCGATAGGCGAAACTTTCTTCAATCTTATGCAATAAATGCGACAGGCATGTGGCCGGAGGATAATTGGCTTGGCTGCCGGGCGCAAGGCAACCGGGCAGTGGCGAGAGATCGGCATCTGGGTCGGGGTCGAAGAAAAACGCCAGTGAATAGCGCGCCTCTTGGCTTTTATTGATGACCCGATGTTGCGTCGAGGCATAAAGATCATTGCTCCAACGCGCCAGCATATCGCCAATATTGACCACTAAGGCCCCGTCGAGCACGGGAATGCTCTGCCAAACACCTTGTTTATTGAGGATTTCCAAACCGGCAATGTGACGTTGCGCCAGCAGGGTTAGGCAGCCGAAATCAGTATGGGCACCGGCGCTTAATCCTGCATCTGCACCACTGAGCGGTGGGTAATAAAGCGGCCCCAATGTCGCCATGGGCAAGCTCAGATGGGGCGCGAAATAATCGGCCTCGAGCCCCAAAGATAGAGCAAAGCCTTGCATTAATTGCCGACTGACCGCCTCGCAAGCATCATAATAAGCTTGCATGGTGGCCTGCCAACCGGCTAATTCTGGCCACTGATTGGGCCCATGTAGCGGCACATTGGCCTTTACCCTTGGATGTTCGGGGCCAAGGTCGCGACCAATTTTGACGCCTTCTTTATAATCACCCTGTGGCTGGCGTTCGGCGTCGAGCACTTCACCGCCGATATGAAACCAACCGCGATGACAGGCCGATTTTTCAATGGCAATGCGTGCCTTATCGGCTGGTGGCAAAGCAAAGAAGGCAGCGGAAGCGGCAAAGGCCGCTTCGGTCAGGGCTGGGTCAATGGCATGGCCAGTGAGATAAAAAAATCCAACTTGCCGGGCGGCGGCACCGATTTCTTGACCAATTGCTTGGCGCTGTGCCGCTGAAGCCGTGGCAAAATTCGTGAAGTCGATAATTGGCAGCGACGAACTCATGAGCCTTTACCGCTGATGTGAGCTTGAGGCGTCGCGGCATAAAAAAGCTAAACGCTCGGCCAAATTGGCATAGAGCGGCTTTTTGAAATCGACCACCAAATCGACACAGGCGTCTAAAGGCCGCCACGCCCAGTCATCAAATTCAACCTGCTCATGCGCATCAAGGCGAATGGCGTCATCGCCGCCGATCATGCGCATGGCAAACCATTTTTGCTTCTGACCGCGATATTTTCCTTTTAGGGCGCTGCCAATCAAGGCCTCGGGCAAATCATAGCTCAGCCATTCGGGCAGTTCGTAAATAATCTCTGCCTCGGTGACACCGGTTTCTTCTTCGAGCTCGCGAAAAGCCGCTTGCTCAGGGGTTTCACCCTTGTCCATACCGCCTTGCGGCAATTGCCATAGCGGCGCATCGACTGGCAATTTATCGACCACCCGCCGACCGGTGAACACCAGACCCTGCGGGTTCAGCAAAACAATGCCGACGCAGGCGCGCCACGCCAGTTTCTGGGCCGGATGGTCTGGGCCATAATGGGGTGGGGCGAGAGCGTTCATGAGGCTGGCTTAAACTCAGAACTGGCCGATTTTTGCAGATAAATCAATAGCTTAATCGCATGCTGCAATTGCGCATCATCGGCGGGTTCTGGCGGAATAAAGGCGATTGAGGGCTTTTTCTCTGGCTCTTTAGTGTCTTTACTATTGCTTTCGCCATCAATATTTTCGCCGTCCAAACGGCCACGCAATGACGCTTCAGTGCGCGCCTCGCGTTTTTTCATATCCTCAGGAATAATTTGTTCCGACACAATATCCGGCGAAATGCCAAGCGCCTGAATCGATCTTCCTGATGGGGTGAAATAGCGCGCCGTGGTCATCCGCAAAGCGCCATTGTTAGGCAGCGGCATAATGGTTTGCACCGAGCCTTTACCAAAACTCTGAGTGCCCATAATAATCGCCCGATGATTGTCTTGCAGCGCCCCAGCAACAATTTCAGAGGCCGAGGCTGAGCCGCCATTAATCATCACAACAATTGGGTAGCCGCGTGCCATATCACCGCGTTTGGCATTATAACGCGAGCTGTCTTCTGGGCTGCGTCCACGGGTCGACACAATCTCGCCCTGATCAAGCAGCATATCCGACACGCTAATCGCTTGGTTCAAAAGCCCGCCAGGATTATTGCGTAAATCAATAATAAAACCGGCCAATTTTTTTTGACCAATTTCGGCTGGCAATTGGTTAAGGGCCAATTTCAGATTTGATGTTGTCTGTTGGTTAAAAGTGGTGAGGCGAATATAGGCAACATTTTTATCGGCCCCTTCAACCCGCGAGCGGACCGCGCGAATTTTAATAATGTCGCGGGTGATGGTGATTTCCAGCGGTTCATCCTCGCCTTCGCGCAAGACGGTAATGGTAATATCTGTGCCTTTTTCACCGCGCATTAAATCAACCGCGTCAGACAGGGTCAGACCCAAAATTGGTTCGCCATCAAGATGCGAGATTAAATCATTGGGCCGCATGCCGGCGCGTTGAGCTGGTGTGTCGTCAATCGGCGCGATGACTTTGACCAAGCCTTTATCCATGGTCACTTCAATGCCTAGACCGCCAAAGGCGCCGCGCGTTTGCACTTGCATATCTTCAAAGCCTTTTGGTGGCAAATAGGCTGAGTGCGGATCCAGCGAACTCAACATGCCGGCGAGTGCCGCTTCAATCAACTCTTTGTCATCTGGAGTTTCGACATAATTGCCCCGCACTTGTTCCAGCACATCGCCAAAAAGCTGCAGTTGTTGATAAAGCTCATCATTATTTTGCTGCGCATGGGCACCGCTAGGGGCCAGAAAAAGGCATGAGAAAATCAGGCCGCTGAACAGCATAAAAAATGATGGGTTTATATTTCGCAAACGCATTTTAAGTTCCGCTTCTAACTTGTTTTCAACCAAGGGGTCGGGTCAATCGGCTGACCATCTAATCTGAGTTCCATATATAGCTGACCGCGCCCCGAAGACACACCCCCCAGCGAGGTTTTTTCTTCTGGCAAAACACCAATTGGCTCGCCAGCTAGAAGTTCTTGCCCAACATAGGCAGTGGTATTGTCCATACCGGCTAAAATCATTTGATAGCGGTTCTCGACCGCCAAAATAACAATGCTGCCATATTGCCGGAACGGCCCACTATATAAAACCCGTGCATCATACGGGGCAGTGATTTGCGCACCAGGTCGGCCATCAATAAATATACCCTTTTGCTGCGGCCCACCGGTGACTGTCTGAGTGCCATAGCCGGCAATAATACGCCCTGATACGGGCATTGGTACTAAGCCTCGGGCTTTGCCAAATTGACTATTGGTCGGCGGTATGGCTGATGGCAAGTCGCGCCTTTGCTGCGCCCGTGTTTGCAGCTTATTGGCTAAATCCTTCAAATTGCGCGATTGTCTTACTAAAACAGCAATGGCGCGGGCTTCTTTTTCAGCTTCGCGGCGGGCGACTTTCTCTGCCTCAGATTTGGCCGCTAGTGCTGTGCTGAGCTCTTGGCGGGCTGTAGCGGCGTCATTTTCAGCGACAATCAGCGCCTGCGACTGGGCGTCCATGCGCTGGCGAATGAGGCTCAATTCGGTCAGTTGATCACGTAATTTATTGGCCCGACTTTGCATGGAGGGTACAACACTGGCTAAAACAATAGCCCCCTGCACGGCCGATAAAGCGTCATCCGGGTGAACAGCGAAAGCCGGAGGGCTCTCAATATGCATGGTTTGCAGTCCGGCCAGCATTTCCGACAATTGCGCGCGGTCTTGCTGCAAATTAGCGTCTAATGAACTTTCGCTGACCGCCAATTCAATAAGTCGGGTTTCCAATCGGTCGCGTTCAGCGTCGATATTTTGTAAGTCACGTGCCAGATTAATAACCCGTTTTTGCAAAGAACGTTTTTGCTGCTCTAGCGCCTCGGCCTGTTGTTTTAGTGTTTGCGCACGTTGTTGGCGTTGACGAATTTCGTCATTCAACGCCTCAAGCTTTTCAACTTGTTCCGCATTTTGAGCTGTCGCTGGCGGCATGGCCACGACAACAGAAAAAGCGATTAAAATATAAAAAAACCTACTCATGCGTTTCAGTGCCCTCAATCGCGATGATAAGGGTGATTGGTCAAAATGGAAATGGCGCGCCAAATTTGTTCGCATAATAAAGCTCGGGCCAGCATATGCGGCCATGTCATTTGCCCCAGAGAAACTGTGACATCAGCGCGGGCCCGCAAGGCGTCGGTTAGCCCGTCGGCGCCGCCAATAACAAAACTGGCCTGCGCCATGCCCTTGTCCTGCCAATCGCTGATTTGACGTGCAAAGCCACGGCTGGTCATTTGCTTGCCGGTTTCGTCGAGCATGATCACCAGCCCCGGACGTTGATCAAGAGCAGTCATCAAAAGGGCCGATTCCTCGCGCTGTTTGGCGCTGCCTGTCGCCCCTTTGCGCTCTTTGATTTCGTGTAAATACGGCCCATCGAGACCGATTTGTCGACCAGATTTTTGCGCTCGATCTATATGCGTCGACACCAAAAGCTCCTCTGGCGTGCCACGCATGAGGCCGACAGCGAGCAGGTCAAGGCGCATGGATTAGGCGTTCGAGCCGAGCGCACCCGGTTTTTTTTGATTGGGCGCATAGGTCATGGCAATGGCTTCAGCGGCCCACATTTTTTCAAGGTCATAGAAACTGCGCACTTCTTCGCGGAATAAATGCACCACTACGTCGCCGGCATCGACCAGCACCCAGTCGCAACTGCTCATGCCTTCTGTGCGCACAGATTTGAGACCAAATTCTTTCAATTTGCGTTGCAAATGGTCGGCCAGCGCCCCGACATGACGTTTCGAGCGGCCAGTGGCAATAACCATATGGTCGGCGATAGCTGATTTACCAGCCAGAGAGATGGTGACAATTTCCTGCGCTAGATCGTCGTCTAGGCTGACCAGAATCATTTTATGAAGCTCGCCGTCAATCTGATCGGGGCCTTCAATTGTTGCCATTGGCGTATTTTCGCTCAGAGCGTATTCCTTCTTAAGTCTACTGACAAAAGCTGTCGGCATAACCGTAACCTTTGTTTACCCCATTTCATGGGTGGGTTTCAATGTTGTTTGTTGGCGTCGTTCTGGCGCAGGGCGGATGAGGATAAATGCGAACGCACGCCGTCGAGCATAATCCAAGCAGGCGCCTTAAAATGTTTAAAATCAATCGCCTGATTGGCCGCCACTCGCTGTTGGGCGAAAACCTGTCCGGCTTGACTATTGTTCACTTTGAGCGCGCTGTCGGGGCGCGGATAAATGGCGACCGGCACTTCCTGCATGAACTGCTGCCATTGTTTCCAGTGCTGCAGGCTGGCGAAATTATCACTGCCCATGAGCCAAATAAAATGCACTTGCGGATGGCGGGCTTTCAATTGGCGCACCGTGTCGACGGCATATTGCGTGCCAAGGCGGGCTTCAACATCTGAGACCATAAGGCGCGGATGGGCGGCCATGCTTTGGCAGGCGGCGAGGCGCTTGGTCATATTATCGGGGGCATGATTTTTCAGCGGATTCTGCGGGCTGACCAGCCAGCAAATATAATCTAAACCCAGCGCCCGCATCACCGATAGCGAAACCAGCCGATGGCCAGCATGCGGCGGGTCAAAACTTCCGCCAAATAAGCCAATATAAGTGCCGGGGGCAAAATAGGGCATGGCGGATGCGTGTGAGTGGGTCATCTTAATTCGCACCCTATTTGGGGCGCGTCTGTCCTGAGCCACGCACGGCATATTTGAAACTCGTCAATTGTTCCAAACCGACCGGCCCACGGGCATGAAAACGCCCAGTGGCAATGCCGATTTCGGCGCCCATGCCAAATTCACCGCCGTCGGCAAATTGGGTTGAGGCATTATGCATGACAATGGCGCTGTCGACTTCATTTAAGAAACGTTCAGCGGCGGCGGCATTGGCGGTGACGATCGCGTCTGTATGGTTGGAGCCATATTGGCCAATATGGGCGATGGCGGCATCAAGGTCAGCGACCACGCGGACGGCGATGATGGCGTCGAGATATTCGCAATAATAATCATCTTTCGTGGCTGGGGTGACGCCGTGATGGGCGGCTTGGGCGGCGGCATCGCCGCGCACCTCACAGCCACCGTCGATTAATGCGTCAATCAGCGCTGGCAAATAATCATCGCCACAAGCGGCATCGACCAAAAGCGTTTCGGCCGCGCCGCAAATGCCGGTGCGGCGCAATTTCGCATTCAGCACAATGTCGCGGGCCATTGCTAAATCGGCGTCTGGGTGCACATACACGTGACACACGCCTTCCAAATGGGCAAATACTGGCACCCGAGCCTGTTCTTGCACTAAACCGACAAGACCTTTGCCGCCACGCGGCACAATGACATCAATTTGTTCATTCAAGCCGGCCAGCATCATGCTGACGGCGGCGCGATCAGGGGTCGGTACGATTTGCACCGTATGGGCATCTAATCCGGCGGCACTCAAAGCGCGGGCGAAGCATTGATGAATCAGCCGAGCGGAGTTTTGGATTTCTGAACTGCCGCGCAAAATCACCGCATTACCGGCTTTCAGACATAGGGCAGCAGCATCAGCGGTCACATTCGGGCGACTTTCATAAATCACCCCAATAACTCCCAAAGGCACGCGCACGCGGTCGATATCTAGGCCGCTTGGCACCTGCCAGCGGGCCAGAGATTGGCCGACTGGATCGGGCAGGTCAATAATCGCTTCAATCGCTTTGGCAATGCCCTCAAGGCGATTTTCATCGAGCATAATACGGTCGAGGCGGGCTTGATTGACCCCTTCGGCCTGTGCCAATTTCATATCTTCGGCATTGGCTTTGAGAATATCGCTGGCGGCGGCGCGCAATTCATTGGCGGCGTTTTGCAGCGCTTGATTTTTGACTGAGGTCTGGCTAATCGCCAATTGTCGTGCGGCGGCGCGCGCCTTGGCGCCGATGTCGAGCATCAGGGTTTGTAAATCTGCCTGTTTATCGGTTTTTTTATCTGACATACTGATTACTTTCCATTGCTTGTCGTCTGGCTCATCACTAAATCATCGCGATGAATCATTTCAGAACGTCCATTATAGCCCAAGAGCGAGACGATTTCTGAACTTTGCCGGCCGATAATGCGAGCCGCCGAAGCGCTGGCATAGGCGGTGAGGCCGCGCGCCATATCAAAGCCATCGGGGCCGATAATGGCGACGCAATCGCCGCGTTCAAACTCGCCATCAATCGCCGTCACGCCGATTGGTAGCAGCGACTTACCAGCCTGCAAAGCAGCGCTGGCACCGGCGTCAATGTGCAAGCTGCCGCGCGGCTTGAGATTGCCACCAATCCAATTTTGTCGCGCCGAACGTGGGTTTTCATGGGCTTTAAAAAGCGTTGAAGCAGCGCCTTGCGATAGCGCCACCAAAGGATGTTGCATGCGGCCATCGGCCAACACCATATGACAGCCGCTTTGCATGGCAATGCGGGCGGCTTCGAGCTTGGTAATCATGCCGCCAGAGCCATAATCACTATTGGAACCACCGGCCATGGCCATCACCGCCTCATCAATCACGTCGATTTCGGTGATTAATTCAGCCGAGGCGTCTTTGCCGGGAGCGGCGGTGTAAAGACCGTCGACGTCAGAAAATAAAATCAAACAATCGGCTGAAATCATGCCGGCAACGCGCGCCGCCAGACGGTCATTGTCGCCATAACGCAATTCTTGCGTGGCCACTGTGTCATTCTCATTAATAATGGGAATGGCCCCTAAATCGAGCAGGCTTTGCAATGTCCGACGCCCGTTTAAATAACGGCGTCTTTGCTCTGTGTCCTCAAGGGTCAATAAAATTTGCGCCGCTGATAGGCCGAGCGGCTGCAAAACTTCTTTCCAGCCATGCGCCAAATCAATCTGACCAGTAGCGGCGGCGGCTTGGCTTTGTTCAAGCGTCAGCGTATCGCGCGATAGGCCGAGCGCGGCACAGCCAAGCGCCACGGCACCCGAGGACACAACAATAATTTGCTGCCCATTGGCCCGCGCTTGCGCCAAATCAGCGGCCAGCGCCGCCAACCATTTACGGTTTAGCTGATTGCCATCAATGAGCAGCGAGGAGCCGACTTTGACGACCAGAATTTTAGCATTGGAAACTTCGGCACGCATCACGACCCCTGAGCTAATGGATGCCAAGGCGCGTCGTCATCGGCAGCGCCATCTGTTGTTGGCTGACCGTCCGAGGCGGGTTTGCCCTTATTGTCGATAATGCCCAAAAGTGTGTCATTGAGCTCTTGCATATTGAGGCCGGTAACGGCTGAAATTTGTCGCACAGGCGTGTCGCACACGGCTTGCAGCGACGCCAGTTTTTCAGCCAAAATGTCGTCGGTCAGCGCATCGCATTTGGTCAGGGCGACAATCTCTTGCTTTTGTGACAGGCCGTCATCATAAGCCGCCAATTCATTGCGAATGGTCTGGTAAGCGTCGACCAAATCTTCTTGCGTGGCATCAACCAAATGCAGCAAAACGGCACAGCGCTCAACATGGCCGAGAAAGCGATGGCCCAAACCAGCGCCTTCACTGGCACCGGCAATCAGACCGGGAATATCAGCCATGACAAATTCACGCCCACGTGCGCCAACGACGCCCAAATTGGGGTGCAATGTGGTGAAAGGATAATCGGCAATTTTCGGCCGAGCGCGGCTGACATTGGCCAATAAGGTGGACTTGCCAGCATTTGGCAGGCCAATCAAACCAATATCGGCAATCAATTTCAGGCGCAGCCATATCCAAGCCTCGCGCCCTTCAAGGCCGGGGTTGGCATGGCGCGGGGCGCGGTTAACCGGGCCTTTGAAATGTGTATTGCCAAAGCCGCCATTGCCGCCCTTGGCGAGAATTTCAATTTGGCCAATTTTTGTTAAATCGGCAATCAGCGTCTCATTGTCTTCGGCAAAAATCTGCGTGCCGACCGGCACCCGCAAAATACGGTCTTGGCCATCGGCGCCAGTGCGGTTGCTGCCCATGCCGTGGACACCAGTGCTGGCTTTGAAATGCTGCTGATAGCGATAATCAATCAGCGTGTTGAGCCCATCGACACATTCGGCAATAATATCGCCGCCACGGCCACCGTCGCCGCCATCGGGGCCGCCAAATTCAACATATTTCTCGCGCCGGAAGCTAATGCACCCAGCCCCGCCATCGCCAGAGCGAATATAGACTTTCGCCTGATCGAGAAATTTCATCGTCTTACCTCTTTGGCCGTTGCTGAGCCTGTTGACCATTGTGGCCGTTTACAGGCAACGTCGGCGCGCCCCCTAATTTACGTGTTTGCTCGTGTTGATCAAATTAAAACTTCACGACTGCCTTCTAGGCATGAAAAAAGGGAGATGGTGGCCCATCTCCCTGAACTTCAGCTGGCCACCCGTTACGGGCCGCCGGCCCGTTATTCTGCTGCTTCAGCCAGTGGTGTGACGGATACAGTTGTCCGGCCACCACGGGTTTGAGCGAAACTTACATTGCCTTCGACAACAGCAAAGATTGTGTGGTCTTTACCAATGCCAACATGCTCGCCCGGGTGCCATTTGGTACCACGTTGGCGAATAATGATATTGCCTGGGATGACGTGCTCGCCACCAAATTTTTTAACGCCGAGACGACGACCTGCGCTATCGCGACCGTTGCGGGATGAACCGCCAGCTTTTTTATGAGCCATTTATTCTACTCCTCGCTTGCGCCTGCGTCGGCGCTTTCATCTGCTTCAGCTTTCTTCGGTGCCGCTTTTTTGGCTGCCGCTTTGGCTGAAATATCGGTGATCTTCACAACAGTCTGATGTTGTTGATGACCTTTGGTGCGGTGATAATTTTTCCGGCGCTTAAATTTCACGACGGTGATTTTATCGGCCCGGTCTTGACCCAAAACTTCGGCCTTAACGCTGGCACCGGTTACTGTTGGTGCGCCAATTGTTGGCTCTTTACCTGTTTCGCCGATGATCAGAATATCGTCGAACGTGACTTTATCACCTGCGTTGCCTTCAAGGCGTTCTACAGCAATGACATCATCTTTGCTGACGCGGTATTGTTTGCCGCCGGTGCGAATTACTGCATACATCGTTCTGTTGCCTTTATCCAAATCGCCGTGTTTTTGCTACACGTCGGTATAATCTCAAAAGGGCTGAAACCCAGCCCTGACAAGCGGCGAATATACAAAGCCGCCTGCGCAAGTCAAGCATTATTCAACGCTCATTATGTGAGTAAAAAAACTAATTAAAAACGGCTCGGGTCAACAATCACGCGGCCGACCAATTGACGGTTTTCCATTCGCCCGAAAGCATCACGCCATTGGCTTAAAGGTAATTCACAATCAACATAGGGGGTAATCTTGCCTTGTGCCGCTAAATCCCAGACAGCGGCCATGTTTTCGCCCCCCGCTTGCGGGTCGCGGCGGCCATATTCGCCCGCCCGCACGCCGACCACGCTAAACCCTTTAATCAGCGGCATATTGGCGGAAATATTGGGAATTCGCCCCGAAGCAAAGCCAACAACCAGCAGGCGTCCGCCCCAAGCTATACATCTGACACTTTCGTCGAACACATCACCACCGACCGGATCATAAATCACGTCGGCACCTTTGCCGCCGGTGATTTCTTTAACTTGCTCGCGGAACCCATTTTGCGAATTGAGCACGGCTTCAACTGGCACATGGGCCTTGATTTTGGCCAATTTTTCATCCGATGAGGCAACCGCAATGACTTTCGCTCCCAAATGATGCGCCAAATCAACTGCCGCCAGCCCAACCCCGCCAGCAGCACCATGCACCAAAAGCCATTCATCTTTTTGCAAATAGCCACGGCGTACCAATGACACATAGGCCGTCAAATAGGCGCTGGTGGTTGCGGCAGCTTGCGCATAGCTTAAATTATCCGGTTTCAGCCGACTGGTGGCGGCGTCGAACACCCCATATTCGGCCAAGCCGCCGCCTAATTTGCTGGCGACCACGGCCTGCCCAATGGCAAAACCCTCAACCCCGTCGCCGAGCGCAACAATATCGCCGGCAATTTCAGTGCCCGGGATAAACGGCAAATCAGGTTTGTGCTGATAAAGCCCTTGGGTCATTAATAAATCGGGAAAGCCAATAGCGGCAGCGCGAATGTGCACCAAAATTTGCCCGGCTTTGGGGCTTGGGCGGTCGATGTCAACAATCTCACAACCGGCGAAATTTTCGGCCAACTCACTCACACTTAAGGCTTTCATGATATTTCTCCCCTATCTGCTGGCGCTGCACTGATCAGTGAGCGGCCGCTTGAGGCTGTACTATAATCGTAAAAAAAGGATTGCGCTAAAAAAATGCCGGCCGGTCTGGGGACAGACCGACCGGCTCATATGGCCTCGAAAAAGATAGGGAGAGCTATCGAGACGCCACATGAAACTTGGAACCGAAGCTCTAAGGCCAAAGCCAAAATTTGATTCGGTTCAAAACTTACCTCAACCTAACCAGCTGCTTGTGGTTTGTCTATAAAATTAAACGTGTTCCAATTATATGCACGTTGTAGTTGAAAAGTTGACGCACTGCGTGTTTGGGCGCATAATTGGAACATTATCAGGAAAGTTCAAATATGCCCATTTCGCCTGAGCGGCAAGACCAGCGTCGCAAGAAAATTTTAGCCAAGACCAGAGAGTTAATTCGCCAAAATGGCATTAAAGCTCTGAATATTCGCGATTTAGCGGCATTTTGCGGGGTTTCTGTGCCGACGCTTTACAATCAATTCGGCAATAAGGATGGTCTGTTGAAGGCGGCTGGCGAAGAAGTATTTCTGCAACATTATGACAATATCATCTACCCGCCTGATAGCCACGGTCTGTCGCGGATTCTTTTTATTGATGGCAAAAATGTCGATATGATTTTGGAAAATGGTGAATTATCGATTTATCTCACGCGGGCCGGACGCGTCGCCAGCAATTCGTTAAGTGCCGCGCAAAAAGCCATTGGTGAAGCAATTGATGAAATTAAACAACAGGGCGATTTAGTCGATTGGATTGACTCGCACTACATTGCTGGTCGGATTTATGCTCGGGCGCGCGGCGTCGTCGCCGAATGGGCGATTGGCGCCATCAATGACCAACAATTGAGGCGCATTCGGCGCAATGATATGGCGTTGGCTTTGCTTGGTGTGACCACTGGCGAAACCCACGCTTTTGTGAAACAAATGCTCATTGACGATAGGAGTCATCGTGAAAAAAATCATTCTTAAAAAACCCGGCGGATTGCAAAATCTAACTCTTGTCGACGCCGATGACTGCACGCCAGGATTTGGTGAAGTATGCGTCAATTGGAAAGCCAGTTCGCTCAACTATCACGATTTATTGGTCGCCCTCGGCGCGATACCGGTTGTCGAAGACCAGATTCCGATGTCCGACGGGGCCGGTGAAATCATCGCCGTCGGCGAAGGCGTCAGCCAATGGCAAAAGGGCGACAAAGTTATGTCTCTGTTTTTCCCCAATTGGTTAAACGGCAGTCCGACGCCGCAAAATACCGCCGCCGTCACTGGTGATACGATTTTTGGCACGGCCACCCAGCGTCAATGTGTGGCCGCTACGGCCCTCACTAAAATGCCGGCTGGTTATAGTTTTGAACAAGCCGCCACTTTGCCTTGCGCGGCTTTGACGGCGTGGCGCGGCTTGGTCAGTGAAGGCGGGCTCAAGGCTGGCGACACTGTATTGGTCGAGGGCACAGGCGGCATGTCAATTTTCGGTCTTCAAATCGCCAAAGCGGCCGGCGCTTATGTTTATGCGACCTCGTCAAGCGACGAAAAACTCGAAAAGTTAAAAGCTTTGGGCGCCGACCATGTGGTCAATTATAAAACCGATGAAAACTGGGGCGCGACCATTGCCAAACATTCGGGCGGTGGGGTTGACCATGTGCTCGATGCGGGCGGCGATGCGACCATGAAACAGTCCATTGCAGCGGCCAAAATGGGCGGCAATATTTCTTTGATTGGCGTATTGGGCGGCTTTAGCACGGAGATTGTTTTGCCGATCGTCTTTGGCAAACATTTGCGCCTCACCGGCATTGCCGTTGGCAGTGGCCAGCAACAAATGGATATGATTGCCGCCATTGATGCCAGCGGTTTGCAGCCGGTGATTGATAAATCTTTCAGTCTAGAAAACCTTGCCGAGGCGTTTGCTTATCAGCAATCAGGGGCGCATTTTGGCAAAATTACCGTGGTTTATGACTGATTAAATCACCGCCCAGACTGTGACAAAGAGGCCGAAGGCGTGTTTTGAATTCGCTTGAGTTTGAGGCTTCTTAGGCGATATGCTGAGCGCACATTTGAGGAGAGAATTCGTGGACCCTTTATCGCAGACCATTACCGCAGAAGATAATTCATACCGCCCACCGCATATCAAATATCAAGTGCCAGAGGGTTTCGACCTAATGGACATTAAGGGTTTTGAAGCGGTCGGTCAGCCGCATGAGTATTTTCATAAATTGCGCGCTGCCGCTCCCGTATCCTGGTGGCAACCGCCTGAGACCACAGATGTGGCAGGGTTTTGGTCACTGACGCGCTATGAAGATGTGAAGAAGTGCGACCTCGACGCCAAATCTTTTTCATCGCAAGAGGGCGGTATTTTGATGGGCTATAGCGAGAAATCATCGGGCCCAAAACGCCTGCGGGCGGCGGCGCTGGACAGTATGATTAATATGGACCAGCCGTTTCATATTCCGCTGCGCATGTCGCATCGCTCTTTCTTCACGCCAGATTATGTTGGGCAATTGCAAAAACGCGTTGAGGGCGAGGTTGATCGCTTGCTTGATAATATGGAGGCTCTGGCCGCCAAAAATGATGGTAAGGTTGATATGGTCACCAATTTCTCTGAATGGTTGCCGCTTTACACATTGTGCGAAATGCTCGGCATTGACGAAAAAGACCGTCCAAAAATTGTTAAATGGATGCATTATTTGGAATTGGCGCAATATATCACCACCGACCCTGACGCCAATATTTCGCCGTTATTCGTCGCCAAATTCCTTTGGAATATTCGTCAAATGTTCAAATTTGGCCAAAAAATCCTCGCTGACCGGCGCAAAAATCCGCGCGACGATTTATTGACCGTGATTGCCACCACGCAAGTCGATGGCGAGCCAATGGACCAGTCTTATCTCGACGGATCTTGGCTGCTGATTATTTTTGCTGGCAATGATACGACGCGTAATTCCTTGTCGGGCACTATGCGGTTGCTGACGCAATTCCCTGAGCAAAAACAAATGCTCATCGACCAGCCAAATCTCATGCCGAAATTGGTGCCGGAAGCGCTGCGCCTGGTGTCGCCGGTGATGTATATGCGCCGCACGGCCAAGGTTGAAAGCGAATTTTCTGGGCAAACAATTTTGCCCGGCGAAAAAGTTTTAATGTGGTATGGCGCCGCCAATCGCGACCCTGAGGTGTTTGAAAATCCCGACCAAATGGACATGCATCGCAGCAATGTCGGCGACCATTTGGCCTTTGGCACTGGCCCGCATGTGTGCCTTGGCCAGCGCATTGCCATTATGCAATTGCAAACCGCCTATGCGCGTATTCTGGATCGTTTCCCAAATGTGCATTGGACCGGCAATCAGCGCCATGCGCCGAATAATTTTGTTCATGCGATTTCACATTTGGAAGTCAATTTGGGGAAATAATGATGAAACAAGCCATTAAACGCTGGGGGCGGCGGCTCGCCCTGATACTTTCTTTACCAGCGTTTTTGGTGGTTTTCTTCATTGGTTATGTGGTCATTAAAGTGGCGACATATGAGCAGCTCGATGATGCTGCCCATATGCAATCGAAACAGGCCTATCTCTCAGCCCTTGCTGAACAAGCGTCGCAAAATATGGCGCGCCCCGATGTGGTGGTGATTTTATTCGACGACCTTGGCTATGGCGACCTCGGCTACACTGGTAATAATATGATCAAAACCCCGCATATTGATGCCTTGGCGCGCAATGGTGTGGTGTTGGAAAATTATTACGCGCCGTCGCCGGTCTGTTCACCGTCGCGGGCCTCTATGTTGACCGGCCGATTGGCGCCGCGCAATGGGCTGACGGCGGTGCCGTTTCCAACCGGTCATGCGGTGGATCGCCTTAATCGTCTGTTTAATAATCCGGTGCGCCTGCCGCGCGAGGAAATTATTATTGCCGATGTTTTGCGCGCCACTGGCTATCACACAGCCATGGTTGGCAAATGGCATATGGGCGACCATGATCAGTCAATTCCGACGGAGTTTGGTTTCGATCATTTCTTTGGCACTTATCATTCCAATGATATGACACCGTTCAACCTGCATGAGGGGCGCCATGGGGCCGGCGAAACACTGGCGGTGGCGGCACCGGTCGACCAGACCCAGCTCAATCAAATTTATGGCGATAAGGCGGAGGAATTTATCGCTGCGGCGCCGCGCGACAAGCCGATGTTTTTATATTTTGCGCATAATTTTCCGCATGTGCCGCTTTATGCCGCCGCCCATGAGCACGGGCGTTCAGACGCTGGCCTTTATGGCGATGTGGTGCAGGGGCTTGATGACACAGTCGGGCGCGTGGTTGCGTCTTTGAAAAAACGTGGGCGTCTCGACAATACACTGATTATTGTCACCAGCGATAATGGCCCATGGTGGGAGGGCCGGGCCAGTGGCGAGGCTGGATCACGTGGCCGCAAGGGCGAGACATTTGATGGCGGCATGCATGTGCCGTTTATCGCCCATTGGCCGGCCCAATTAGCGCCGCGCGTGTCGCAAGCCATGGCCATGGGCACAGATTTATTGCCAACGCTCTTGCAAGAGCTCGGCCTGCCAGCCCCTAATGATCGGCTGCTTGATGGCCGTTCGCTGAGCGCCACTTTGCGCGGCGGCGACAGCCCGCATGAGGCACTGTATTTTTACGGTGCTGGCACGTTAATGGCGGTGCGCGATAGGCGGCACAAATATCGTGATGCCAAACCAATCGTCTATGCCACTGACCCAATATCCATTCCGATTTGGCCGCGCTTGGGGCCGTTTCTTTTCGATCTCAAAGACGACCCGCAAGAGGCTTATGATGTGACCAATCGGCGGCCCGAAATCGCGGCGCGTTTGAAGGCCGTCTTGGACGCCCGCAATGCCGAAATGAGCGAAAACCCACGCGGCTGGAAATAGGCCTAGATTTTTTTATAAACCTCAGCGCCACCAATTCTAAACTCGGTCGATTTTTGCTCCATGCCGGCTTCCAGCGCTTGCTCGGGTGACATGTTGAGCTTGGCCGCATATTCGCGGACATCTTGGGTGATTTTCATGGAACAGAAATGCGGCCCACACATGGAGCAGAAATGCGCCACTTTCATGGATTGTTTTGGCAATGTTTCATCATGATAGGCGCGCGCTGTGTCGGGGTCGAGCGACAGATTAAACTGATCTTCCCAGCGAAATTCGAAACGCGCTTTTGATAAAGCATTGTCGCGAATTTGCGCGCCAATATGGCCCTTCGCCAAATCCGCCGCATGGGCCGCCAATTTATAGGTGATAATCCCGTCTTTCACATCCTGCTTATTGGGCAAGCCAAGGTGTTCTTTTGGCGTCACATAGCAAAGCAAAGCGGTGCCATACCAACCAATTTGCGCCGCCCCAATGGCTGAGGTGATGTGGTCATAGCCGGGCGCAATATCGGTGGTCAGCGGGCCAAGCGTATAAAATGGCGCTTCGTCACACCAGTCGAGCTGCTTGTCCATATTTTCTTTGATCAGCTGCATGGGCACATGGCCGGGGCCTTCAATCATCACTTGCACATCATGTTGCCAAGCAATTTGCGTCAACTCGCCAAGGGTTTCCAACTCGCCCAATTGCGCCGCGTCATTGGCGTCCCAAATTGACCCCGGGCGCAGACCATCGCCCAAAGAGAAGGACACATCATAGGCTTTCATAATCTCGCAAATTTCTTCGAAATGCGTGTACAAAAAACTTTCTTGGTGATGGGCCAAGCACCATTTGGCCATAATGGAGCCGCCGCGAGAGACTATGCCGGTCATGCGCTCTGCCGTTAGCGGCACATATTTCAGCAATACACCAGCGTGAATGGTGAAATAATCAACCCCTTGCTCGGCCTGTTCAATCAGCGTGTCGCGGAACATATCCCAAGTTAGCTCCTCGGCCTTGCCATCGACTTTTTCCAGCGCCTGATAAATCGGCACTGTGCCAATTGGCACGGGCGCATTGCGTAAAATCCATTCGCGTGTCTCATGAATATGTTTGCCGGTCGACAAATCCATAATCGTGTCAGAGCCCCAGCGAATGGCCCAAGTCATTTTGTCGACTTCTTCGCCAATCGATGAGCTAACCGCTGAATTGCCAATATTGCCATTAATTTTGACGAGGAAATTGCGGCCAATAATCATAGGCTCGCTTTCAGGGTGATTAATATTGGCTGGAATAATCGCCCGCCCGCGTGCCACTTCTTGGCGAATAAATTCACCGGTGATTTCTTCCTGCATATTGGCGCCAAATGACTGGCCCGGATGTTGCGTCATCATCATTTTTGCCATGCGTTCGCCACGGGTGCCGGTTTCACGCAGGCTCTGCAAATAGGCGGCGCGGTTTTGATTTTCGCGCACAGCGATAAATTCCATTTCCGGCGTCACAATGCCCTGTCGGGCATAGTGCATTTGGGTAACATTTTTGCCGCTTTTGGCACGCCGTGGCTGGCGCGATAAATCAAACCGCAGCGCCGCTAATTTATCGTCTTCCAGTCGCGCTTGGCCAAAGGCGCTGGTCGGCCCGTCGAGTAATTCAGTGTCTTGGCGCTCTTCAATCCAGCCCGCTCTCACTGGTGCCAGCCCTTTACGAATGTCTATCGTTGCCTTGGGGTCGGTATAGGGGCCAGATGTGTCATAAACAAAAATTGGCGGATTGACCTCACCGCCCATATCGGTTGGCGTTTCGTCGAGGGTGATTTTGCGCATTGGCACGCGAATATCGTCGCGCGCGCCGGTCACATATATTTTTTCGCTATTCGGCAATGGGGCAATAGAAGCGGCATCGACTTGGGCGCTTTGCGCTGAAAAATCCTTGGCCTGAGACATTTGTGAGTCCTTCCTCAACATGCGACATGAAAATCGCGGGTCAGTGGCAGAAAGTGGCGCAGGATTTTGCAATACACTCCCTGCGGCGGCATAATCCGTAAACAGGTACAAAGGGTATGGTCTCACCGGTCGCCCGGACCCCTGTGTGAAAACACCCTAAAAGAGCTGAGCACTTCCGGCAAGTGGGCTTGTGCGAAAACATGTGTATTTTCATGAAAAGCACTTGCGGCAGTATAATTTGCGTGGTTAAATTTTTTATGACGCTGGCGTCATTTAATAATGTGCCAGCAGCCTAGCTGGTGTGGCTTGCGGCGTGACAAATCTAATGTTTGGCGTGAAGTCTGAAACCGAATATTTCGTCTCTGAGGAGGAAAAAATGAGTGAAGCAATTAAAATGTCGACATCTGAAGCAGAGGATTATGCTTACTCGACACCTTTAGAGGAGTTGGATGTATCCAACCCAAATCTTTGGGACAATCAAGATTATTGGCCGATTTTCGAACGCATGCGCAATGAAGCGCCGCTGCATTTCTGCAAAACCCCTTGGGAATCACCGTTCCGTCTCGAAGGGTCGCGCGGCGTTGGGTCTTATTGGTCGGTCACCCGCTATGACGATATTATGGCGATTGATACCAATCATAAGGCGTTTTCGTCCGAGCCAACGATTGTTTTGCCAGATCCCGATGATGATTTCACCCTGCCGATGTTTATCGCCATGGACCAGCCGAAACACGATGTGCAGCGCAAAACCGTTGCTCCGGCTGTGTCGCCGCAAAGTCTGGCGCAAATGTCGACGCTCATTCGCGAGCGCACCATTCACGTGCTCGATAGCCTGCCAATCAATGAAGAATTTGACTGGGTCGATAAAGTTTCAATTGAGCTGACGACTATGATGTTGGCGACTTTGTTTGATTTCCCATTTGAAGATCGCCGCAAGCTGACACGTTGGTCAGATGTTGCCACGGCGGGCCCTGAAACCGGTCTCGTTGAAAGCGAAGAACAGCGTCGTGCCGAGCTTTATGAATGTCTCGAATATTTCACCGGTTTGTGGAATGAGCGGGTCAATGCTGAGCCAAGCTTTGATTTGATTTCAATGCTGGCGCATGGCGAAGAAACCCGCAATATGGACCCGCTGGAGTATCTCGGCAATTTGATTCTGTTGATTGTCGGTGGCAATGACACCACGCGTAACTCCATGTCAGCCAGTATTTATGCGACTAATTTATTCCCATCTGAATGGGATAAAATGAAGCAAAATGTTGATCTGGTGCCGAATGGCGTGGCCGAAATTATTCGCTGGCAAACACCGCTGGCCTATATGCGCCGCACCGCTTTGGAAGATTATGAAATGCATGGTCAGACCATTAAAAAGGGCGACAAAGTGGCCATGTGGTATGTATCGGGCAACCGCGATGAGCGCAAATTTGAGCGACCAAACGAACTCATCGTTGATCGCCCGAATGCCCGCAATCACATTTCATTTGGGTTTGGCATTCACCGTTGCTTTGGCAACCGTCTTGCCGAATTGCAATTGCAAATCCTGTGGCAGGAAATGCTCAAGCGTTTTGATAAAATCGAAGTAATTGGTAAGCCAACATTCTCGCACTCTTCATTTGTGAAGGGTTACACGAAAATGATGGTCAAAATTAAAGGCTAAAAAATGCTCAATGATTGTACGGGCAAAATTGCCTTAGTTACCGGTGCGGCAACAGGCATTGGTTTAGCGTGCGCAACCGCTCTTGCTGAAGCAGGGGCCCGCGTGATTATGACAGATATTGACGCGGCCCGTGTGTCAGAGGCGGCCGAAAAAATTGTCGCTAATGGCGGGCAGGCGCGTGCCTTGGCCCATGATGTGGTCAGCGAAAGCGCCTGGCAGTCAGTATATGACGATATTCGGGCCCATGAAGGTGGGCTGAATATTCTGGTCAATAATGCTGGTATTGCCGTCGGTGCCATGGTGACGGAAATGAGCCTTGAGGATTTTCGCCGTCAAAATGCGGTCAATATTGATGGCGTGTTTCTGGGCACCAAACATGGCATTCCGCTGATGGCAGAAACCGGCCCAAGTTCGATTATTAATATTTCATCAATTGCTGGCATGGTTGGCGCTGCTGGCCTATCTGGCTATTGCGCCAGCAAGGGTGCGGTGCGCTTGTTCAGCAAAGCCTGCGCCATGGAATGCGCTGATGCTGGTTTTAATATTCGGGTTAATTCCGTGCATCCGGGGTTGATTGACACTGAGATTTGGGGCAAGGAAATCGCTTCTATTGCGGCGCAAAACCCTGATTTAATGGCTGAAGGCGCCAATAAAATTGACGTCAACACCTTCAGCGCAGTGAGTGTGCCCGGGGGCCGTGCGGGTCAACCGGCCGAGATTGCCCAAGGGGTTGTGTTTTTGGCTTCTGATGCGTCATCTTATGTATCTGGTACTGAGTTGGTTATTGATCACGGACAAATCTCGCGATAAATCACCATCTCCAATTTTAGGGGCGTTTCATGGTTTTTTCTCATCGCGAGCCACAAGCAATTTATCTGGTTGATAAGGGCAAGCCGGCTTGTCTGATACGCTGCATGACGCCGCGCGATTTTGCCGCCTGGAAAGACGCCGAGAGCGGCGCCAGTTTGGCGTGGGCTGAAACAACCAATTTTGCTGCCAGTGCTGGCGAAGTTTTACTGCTGCCCGATAGCGCTGGTGGTCTTAGCGGCGTATTATTGGGCCTTGGCACGCAAGCCGACGCTATGGCTTTGGCCGCACTACCAGCAAAATTACCACCCGGTGCTTATCGCCTAGCCGATGGGGCGCCGGCGGCGGTGGCGGACAATGCCGCTCTGGCGTGGGCCCTTGGGTGCTATCGTTTCACGACCTATAAATCATCCCCGAAAGCCATTGAATGGCCGCAATTAGTGGTGTCGAAAGACACCGATTTGGCGCGCCTTGAGCGGCTCAATCGGGCAATTTATATGACCCGCGATTTAATCAATATTCCAGCCGCTGATATGGGCCCCGAGGCGCTGCATCAAGTGGTTGAGGATTTGGCGAAAACTCACAAGGCGAGCTTCTCGGCGATTGTTGGCGATGAGCTATTGGCGCAAAATTATCCTTTGATTCACGCGGTTGGTCGCGCTGCCATGCAGGCGCCGCGCTTGCTTGATGTGCGCTGGGGACGGGCCGATGCGCCGCGCGTGACATTGGTCGGCAAGGGCGTGTGTTTTGATACTGGTGGGTTGAATTTGAAGCCGGGCAATTATATGGAGCTGATGAAAAAAGACATGGGCGGGGCGGCGATTGCCATTGCTCTTGCTGATGCGCTGATGTCGGCCGGACTTGATATTCAATTGCGCCTGCTGGTCGGGGCGGTTGAAAATGCCATTGGCCCAGACGCGTTCCGGCCCGGCGATGTGCTGCCAAGCCGCAAAGGGCTGAGTGTTGAGATTGGTAACACAGACGCTGAAGGGCGGTTGATTTTGGCCGATATGCTGGCCGAGGCCGATGGCGAAAACCCCGATCTCATGATCGATTTTGCAACCTTGACTGGCGCTGCCCGTGTCGCCATGGGGCCGGAAGTGGTGCCGTTTTATACCCATGATGATGCGCTGGCGATGGCGGTGCAGCAGCGCTCGCATGAAATTCATGACCCCATGTGGCGGCTGCCGCTTTGGGCTGGCTATCAAGGCTGGCTGGACAGTCAAATTGCCGATGTGAATCATATTTCAAATTCGCCAATGGCTGGCTCGATTACCGCCGCTTTGTTTTTGTCGAAATTCGTTGAGCCGACGACCTCATGGATGCATTGCGATGTTTATGCGTGGAATGTAAAGCCGCGCGTCGGGCGTCCGGTGGGCGGCGAGGCGCAGGCTTTGCGCAGCATTTATACTTATGTGGAAGAAAAATTTGGCTAAAGCCCCGATGAATATGAGCAAGCCTGACCCGCGGCTAAATCCGTGGCGCGATGATTTGGCGGCCGAGCATTTGCGCGGCGAAATTGATGCGCCGCGCTATGTTAAGGGCAAGGATTATCAAGTGATGGCACCGGTTAGTGCGTTGCGCCGCGCCGCCGCTCATGGCGCCATGCAAGATAGTCAGCTGTTGTTTGGCGAATTGTTTCGGGTCTATGACACACAAGGCGTGTGGTCTTGGGGGCAGTCGCAAAGCGATGATTATGTCGGCTATGTGCTCAGCGAAGACCTCGGCACAAGCCAGAAATCGACACATTATCTGACCGCCCTGCGCAGTTTTATTTATACTGATGCGGATATTAAATCACGCCCGCTGATGGCGATTTCTTGCGGTGCGCGGCTGACGGTTGTCGCCCATAAACCGCCGTTTTACGAGCTTAGCAATGGCGCTTATATTTTTGATACGCATGTCGCCGCGATTGGCGATTGGCAGAAAGATTATATCGCCGTGGCGCGGCAGTTTATTGGCCTGCCGTATTTTTGGGGCGGGCGTGAAAGCACCGGTCTGGATTGCTCGGGCTTGGTGCAAATCGCCCTAATGCAATGTGGTTTGGCCTGCCCACGTGATAGCGATATGCAAGAACAAGTTTTGGGGCGTTTGGTCGATACGGCGGAAGCCGGTGATTTGGTGTTTTGGAAAGGCCATGTCGGCCTGATGAGCAATCACACAAGCCTATTGCACGCCAATGCCACAACCATGACAGTGTTTGAGGAAGATTTTGCCACCGCCTGTGCCCGCATTGAAAAAATTGCTGGGCCGGTGCGCGCCATTAAGCGTCTTTCTTAATTATTGGTGCCGCCGGTATCCAGCGCCGCTTCGATTAACTGACGCGTATAGGGGTTTTGCGGCGCGTCGAAAATCTCAGCCGTCGGCCCATATTCGACGCATTTGCCATATTGCATCACCATCACCTGATGAGCCAATGCCCGCACCACTCTCAAATCATGGCTGATGAATAAATAGGTCAGGCCCTTTTCAACCTGCAGGCGCCGCAACATATCAATAATTTGCGCCTGAACCGAGCGGTCAAGGGCGCTGGTGGGCTCATCGAGAACAATAAACCGTGGTTGCAAAATCAGCGCCCGGGCAATGGCAATGCGCTGGCGTTGGCCGCCAGAAAATTCATGCGGATAGCGATTGGCTGTGTCGGGATTGAGCTCCACTTCCCGCAAAATATCCCTGACCCTTTGCAACCGCTCGGCAGCACTCAATTGGGGCTCGTGCAGGCGCAGGCCCTCGGCAATAATCTCGCTAACCGATAGGCGCGGGCTGAGAGCGCCATACGGGTCTTGAAAGACGATTTGCATTTGTCGCCTGAGGGCGCGTCGCTCTGCCTTGCTGGTGTTGAAAACTTGCGTGCCATTGATCAGCGCTGTACCAGTGGCTTTTTGCAGCCCCAATATGGCGCGGCCTAATGTGGTTTTGCCAGAGCCACTCTCGCCGACGACGCCAAGAGTGTGCCCTTGGGGAATGGTGAAAGAAATATCATCAACTGCTTTCACATGGTCATATACCCGCCGCAACAGGCCGCGCTGCATTGGAAACCAGACTTTCATATGGTCGGCCGTCACCAAATTTTCGCCCATTGGCGGGGTCTCTAACAGGCCGGTCGGCTCGGCTTCCAGCAAACGTTGTGTGTAAGGGTGTTGCGGCGCGGCGAAAACGTCAGCCTGCGCACCAGCTTCAACGATTTCGCCCGATTGCATGACGCAAAGTCGCTTGGCCATTTTGCGCACCAGCCCCAAATCATGGGTAATTAGCAAAATCGCCATGCCGGTTTCGGCCTGCAGGTCGAGCAGTAAATCCAGAATCTGTTTTTGAATGGTCACATCAAGAGCAGTGGTCGGCTCATCGGCAATCAATAACTTCGGCCGATTGGCCAGCGCCATGGCAATCATTACCCGTTGGCGTTGACCGCCGGATAATTCATGCGGTAGGGCGGTGAGGCGCTGCTCGGCATTATCAATACCAACCCGTTTGAGCAACTCAATGGTCTCAAGGCGGGCCTGTGCCCGGGTGCCGCCACGGTGCAATTGAATAATTTCACAAATTTGTTTTTCAATATTATGCAGCGGGTTCAAAGATGACATGGGTTCTTGGAAAATCATCGCAATATCATTACCGCGAATTTCTTGCAGGCGGTTTTGCGAGGCGGCGGTTAAGTCTTCACCGTCAAAAATAATCCGTCCCGCATTATGAAACGCCGCCGGATAGGGCAGGAGTTTCAAAATCGAAAGGGCAGAGACTGACTTGCCAGAGCCGCTTTCGCCGACCAAGCCGACGGTTTCGCCGCGCTCAATATCGAAGCTAATATGTTTGACCGCGTCGCTGCGCTGGCCGTCATTGGTGAAGCCGACGTGCAGGTTTTCGACGCGTAATAGCGGTGCTGTCTGGCTCATGACAATGTCTTTCT